>BJHF01000008.1 GCA_014191855.1 Deltaproteobacteria bacterium | reverse complement strand
CGGCGCTGAACCGCCGCGCGGGGTTGCTGAACGCGGCCTACGGCGGGGCGGACACGGTGCTGGACTGGGGGCGGGCTGCCGCCCACCGGTCAGGGAGTCGGTAACGGCGGGGCGGGCGGCGCCGCCGGGCCCGGCAGCTCCGGCAGCTCCGACGTGTCTTTTCCGAGTCCGTCCAGCACGCGCACGAGCCACGACCGCACTTCGGCGAGGCCGATCGGCCCGGGGGCCAGCTCGGGCATCGGATCGAACGCCACCGGCAGAAAATCGGCTTCCGGCGCGCTGAGCTTGGCGCGCGCGTCCGCTAGGTATCGTTCCTTGTCAGCCGGACGGAGCAGGTCGATCTTGTTCACGAGGGCCAGCACCGGCTTCCCACTCGCCCGGCACGCCCGATAGTCCGCCAGCTCCCTTGCTTGAACGCCCCCTTCCGCGTTCACGACGTAAAGGTACACGTCGATGTGCGCGAGCACCTGCTTCGCCTCGTCGGTTACCGACTGCACCACATCCCCGAGCCCGGGCGTGTTGACGACGTAGAGCGCGGTTGCGCCGGGAACCCGCTGAATGTTCACGGTCTTCGTGCTGCCCGCCACCGGGGAGATGTTCCCCGAGTCGATGCCGAAGAGCGCGCGAATCGCCGCGTCCTTCCCCGTGGAGGGGCTGCCGACCAGGCCTACCGTGATCCGCCGAAGCACGATTTGTCGGAGGCGGGCCACGTGCATGACGACGAGCGTGAGCCGGTCGCGGTCGGCGCGCGTGGACCAGAAAAACCAGAGCAACGCCGCGATCGCCAGGCAGGGGCGCAGCAAGCAGCCGATGGGGCTGATCGCCAGGGCCAGGAGCCAGGGCATCTTTGCGCGGTTGAGCCACCGCTGCGGTGACTGGGTGAGGGAGTACCCAAAGCCGCGCCCGAGCCGGGCCTGGGCCTCCGCCATCGCGGCCTCTCCGACCGCGGGCGGCTCCCCGTCCAAGCCCAACGAACGCCAGAGATCGCGCCGCTCCGCATCCGCGAAGCCCGCCCAATGCCGCGCGGTAGCCTTGCTCACGATGCGGACTTCCACCTCGGGAATCTCGTCGTAGCCGACGTGCGACTCGCCACTCAAGGTGGCCAGGACGGTCACCCACGCCGGCCCCTCCCCACGGCCCAGAAAAGCGTTGACCACATCATGCCGGGCGAGCCGGCGGGCCACCCGGCCCAGGTTCCGCGCCAGCGTGCCCAGGCCGCCGTCCGCCGCCTCCACCCCGAGCAATTGCGCCAGGGGTTGCAGCTCGTCGCGGTGGCACCGAACGAAGAGCAGCTCCAGCGGATCGGTGACCCGCTCAAGCTCAATGCCGCTGCCGCGATCCGCTTGGGGGTCGGCCACGCCCTACTTCGTCGCCGCGAGCGCCTTCTGGTCGCGCCAGGCGAACGCAGCGAGGTCGAACACGCCGCGCAACGCATCCCCTTCGAGGCTCCGCCCGCTCTGGATCCACGCAACCGTTGCTTTGCCGACCCCGTACGTCGTGGCTCCCGCAACCGTGGCCGACGCAGCGAGGATCAGCCCCTCCGCGATCTGGCCCCCCGGGATCCACCCGGCCACCTTGAGCGCCTCCATCCCCCACTTCACGAAGCCTCGCATCCCCCCCGCGAGCAGCTCGGCGAGGATGAACGCCACCATGTCCCGGTCGAGCGGCTGCCCGTGCACCTCGGCGATGTCGCGGATCAGCTTCACCTGGATGGCGGTAACGGCGGCGAGGTCGGCACCGGGGATCGGCAAAGCGCCAGCGAGGCTCGCCGCGCGGGAGGCCTGCTGAATCAGCGGCTCGCACGCCGCCGCCTTGTTGCGTAGCTGCTTCGCGAACATGAGCGTTTTGCCGCTCTCGGCAAGGTGATCGCCGATCCACTTGATCACGAACTCCACCCCGATGGGCTCCGGCGCGAGCTGCGGCAGCGGGTCGAACGCGGTGATGACGGCATCCTTCGCATCGACGTTGAGCTGCGCGAGGCTCGCCGCAACGAAACCTTCGCGTTCCTTGGTGCGGATGAGGTCGATCTTGTTGAGGCACACGAGCACCGGCCGGCCAAGCGCGCGGATCGCGTCCAGATCTCGGCGTTCATCGAGGGTAACACCCCCCTCGCAGTTCACGACGTACACCACGATGTCGAGCGACTCCAGCACCGAACGCGCGCGCTCGTCGACATGGGCCCGCACGTCGCCGAAGCCAGGGGCGTTGACGAGCAGCACGCGCCCCTCGGCGTCCAGCCTGGCCACCCGGAGCGTAGCCGTAGAGCCGGGGATGGGGCTGACCTCACCAAAGTCGAGGCCGAACAACGCGCGGATCCCGCTGTCTTTGCCCGACGACGCGGAGCCGAGGAACGCGACCACGAGGTGCTGCTTGAGCGCAGCCGCCAGCGCCGCATCCGTGTCGCTCCAGGCGGTCACCGCCGCCTGCCGAACTTCCAACGCAAAACTCTCGTTCTCAGCCATCAGAGCGCGCCTCCCCAGAAGAAATAGGCCATGCCGGACGATGCCGATTCGCTCGGCGCGCCGATGGCGACATCCTCGATCCCATCCCCACTCACGTCGCCGACGCCCGCCAGCCCCTCGCCTGCGGAGCCGTTCGTGGAGGCGCCCGAAAGCTGCGCGTCCCGACTCGACAAGGACGCGATCCCGATGGGCACGCTCGTCCCGTAGATCAGGTAGGCCGTGCCGCCGTTGTACGCATGTACGTCGCTCCCGTAGGCGCCGACAAGCAGGTCGTCAAAGCCGTCCGCGTCCACGTCGCCCGCCGAAGCTACGGTGTACCCCGCGCGATCGGCCTTGGTTTCTCCGCGCCAGGTGCTGTCGGCCGCGTTGAGGGAGAGGTCCACCGGCGCGGCGGCCCCCCGCACGAGGTAGGCGGCACCGGCCTGCATGGATGCCGCGCCGTTTCCGGGGGCGCCGAGCAGCACGTCGTGGTAGCCGTCGGCGTCGATATCGGCGCTCGCGTCGAGCGAATAGCCCGCTTGATCATCGACGCTTTCGCCCAGAAAAAGGGCGTCGGCATCCGCGAGGTCGAGGTCGGCCGGCGCCCCCGTGCCGAGCACCAGGTACGCCGCGCTCGATTCATGGTCGCCGACCACGACGTCCGCAAGGCCGTCCCCGTTCACGTCCCCCATTCCGAGCGCGCTCCCGGCGCCCTTCGCCTCCCCCGCCCAACTGGCGAGGTTGGAGAAGGAGGGTCCATCCACGAGATAGGCGGCGCCGTTGCCGCCGATCAGCACGTCGAGGTCTCCGTCTCCATCGAAGTCCTCGCCGCCGCCGACCGCCACGCCCAGCCCGTCTCCCGAATTGCCCGTGTGGGCCACCGTGGCCATCGCCGTGGAGCCGCCCGCGATCCCGCCCTCGAAGAGGTACACCGCCCCCGCGTCCCCGCCGTCGAACACCGCGCCGACGAGCAGATCGGGCGTGCCGCTGCCGTCCACGTCGCCCACGCCGCGCGCGCTCCAGCCGAACCCCGAACCCGAGGTGGTATCCGTCAGCACTCCGTACCGGGACAACAGCCCGCTGGTAAGGCCCGACGCCGGCACGAGGTACACCTCCCCGGTTCCCCATGCGGCCACCGCCACGTCACCGAGCGAATCCCCGTCGACGTCCCCCATGGGGGCGATCACGGTGCCGCTGAACGAGTAGGCTGGGCCTTCCAGCGCAACATCGGCGGCGGTTACGACGATGTCGCCCGCGAGACGGCAGGTTGCATCCCCATCGGTGCAGTCGTTGTCCGCCCCATCCTCGCACGTTTCGGTGTTCCCAGACCACGCCAGCGACTCGGTGTCGTCGCAGTCGTCGGTGTTCGCGGCCCACCCCGAGGGGGCGTCGCAATAGTCCGCGGACGTGGCCGAGTCGCCGCGACCATCCCCGTCCAGATCGGCGTAGTAGGTGCTCTTTCCCGTCGCAGCGGGGTCGGCGTCTTCAGCGAGGGAGTTGCAGTCGTCGTCCTCGTTGAAGGCATCGCACACTTCGATCGCGCCGGGGTGCACGGCGTCATCCCCATCGTCGCAATCGTCGTCGTTGAACACGTCGTCGTCGGCCAGATCGCACACGCTGTGCACCGGGCCGGCGCCATAGCCGTCCTCGTCCCAGTCCGTGTAGGCATCCAGCTTGTCTACCGCGTCGTCATCGATGACGTCGTCGCAGTTGTCGTCGAAGTCGTTGCACACCTCGGGCATCCCAGGGTTGATAGCGGCGTTCCCATCGTCGCAATCCCAACTGTCCGCAACGCGCCCGGCGACCGAAGTGCAGTTCTTGAAGACGTCGTTCACGTCCCCATACCCGTCCTCGTCACCGTCGGCGTACCAGGGCAGCGCGTCGCTCGCTTCTTCGTCCAGCAACCCGTCACAATCGTCGTCGCGGCTGTTGCAGCTCTCGGGAACGCCCGGGTGCACACCGCCGTTCGTATCGTCGCAATCGTCTCCCCCCAGCGCTTCGTCGATGTAACTGTCGTTGTCGTAGTCCCCATTCACGACATCGAAGCCCACGGTGCTCGTGGCGGAGGCGCCGAGCGAGTCGGTTGCCGTCACGCCCAGGGTCCAGTGGCTCAGCGCGACGGCCTCCAACTCCAATGAGATCGAGCCAGACTGCGGCACTTCACCGGGCAGGGCCCCGGCCAGATCGATCGCCGTTTGCGACCAGACGAGCGCGATCGGCGTTTCGTCCACCGGATCGGGATCGGAGATCTCAAGCGACACGGCCACCGACCACCCGCCCGGATATCGCCCGCCTTCAACCGGGGAAAGCCAGGCGATCGTGGGCGGGAGATCGTCGAACACCAGGAGCGTAATCGTGCTGCGGCCCGTTTCCCCCATCGAGTCGGCCACCCGGAGCGTGATCGTCGGCTCCCCCTTCGGGAGCTGACCCTGCGTGGTGAACGTGACCGTGTCATTCTCGGCGTCGAGCACCGTCGTGCCCGTGAGCGGGGTGCCATCGGCGAGCGTCCACCGGATGAGCAGCTCGTCGAGCCGATCGTAGTCGTCGGAGATCTCGGCGACGAAGGTGACCGGCTGCGAAAGGCTGACCAGCGCGCCCGACGAGGGGCTGTGGATCGCCGTTTCCGGGGGGACGTTGAAGAGCGCCAGCTGACCGCAGGCTGCGAGGAGGATGAGCAGCATCGCGCCGAACATACCGCATATACTCCGCCGATGCTCCTCCTCCTCCTCGCCGCGGCGTGCACGACCGAAACGCCCGACGCCAGCGCGCCAACGTTTACCGATGCCGATGGCGCGACGCTCATGCTCACCGATGGCGACACCTTGGTGTGGACCCAGGCCGATCGCACGAGCCACCCGCTCAGCTTTTTTGTCGTCGAAGCTGGAGCTTACGATCCCGACGGGTGCAGCTACGACCCCTACTGGCTGTACAACGAGCGGGAAGCCGCCGGCACCCTCGCCAGCGCGGACGTGAACGCCGATCTCGGCGAAGCCTGCAATGGAAACCTCAGCTTCCGCCCATCAACCGTCGTGACCTGGAACAACGATCACTTCGACGTTGCCTTCGAGGGCAATCGCTCCGCCCGCCTGGACGTGGATGTGACCGGTCCGGGGCTGCGCCTTACGGTGATTCCCGAGGAGGAAGCAGGGCCCCTCCCCTATCTGGGCGTCACGGTCGGCACCACCGAAACCGAGGCGTTCTACGGCCTCGGCGAGACGTTCGACAGCATCCTCCACCGCGGTCGGGTGCGCCCCATGCAGATCGAGGTGGAGATCGACCGGGAGAGCGCCTACAACGAGGTGCACGTGCCCGTGCCGCTGCTCGTGAGCAGCGCGAATTGGGGGATGCTGGTCGACAGCTTTCGGCCCGGCGTGTTCGACGTAGCCGCCACGCGGCCGGACGCCGTGACCGCGATGTTCCAGCAAGAAGGTGGTTTCAGCGTGGATCTCTACGCCCCGCCCACCGCTCCGGAGGTGACCGGCCGCTACTGGGAGCGCACCGGCGCGCCCGAGGTGCCACCCGATTGGGCGTTCGCGCCCCTTCAGTGGCGAAACGAGGTGGCGAGCGCCGATGTGGTGCTCGACGACGCCCGCACGATCCGCGAATTGGCCCTTCCAACCGGCGTGCTCTGGGTCGACAATCCCTGGCAGTCCTCCTACAACTCCATGGTGCCCGACCCGGAGCAGTTCCCAGACTGGCCCGGGATGATGGACGAGCTGCACGCTCTCGGCTTCCGCATGTTGGCGTGGACCACGCCCTACGTGGAGGACACCGACCCCGAACACGCGACCTACGAAGCGAACAGTTGGCTCATCCAAGGGCCGCTCCTGTTCAACAACTTCGGCGACATCGTGGACTTCACCAACCCCGATGCGACCGCCGCCTGGGCCGGCCGCGTGGCCGCCGCGAAGGACCTCGGGATCGAGGGGTGGAAGCTGGACTATGGCGAGGACGTGCAGCTTGGACTCTTCGGCTCCCGCATCCAGCCCACCTGGGCGTTCGACGATGGCAGCGACGAACGCACGATGCACCACCAGTATGCCGCGTTCTACCACACGCCCTACGTTACGCCCTATCGGGAAGACGGCATGCTGCTCGGGCGCGGCGGCTGCCTCGGCGGGCAAACGATCACCGACGTGATCTGGCCGGGCGACCTCGACAATGGCTTCGAGCGCTGGAACGATGTGGACGGGGAGGACGGCATCCTGGTGGGCGGACTGACCTCTGCGATCCACGGCGGGACAGGCCTGTCGGTGAGCGGCTACCCGTTCTATGCGAGCGACACGGGCGGGTACCGGGGCGGGAGGCCAACCAAGGAGAGCTTCATCCGCTGGATGGAGTACGCCGCCACCCTACCGATCTGGCAATACGGCGGAGCGGGGGAGAACCACAACGCCTGGGACTTCACGGCGTACGGCGAGAGCCAGTTCGACCAGGCCACCCTCGACGCGTTCCGGACCTACGCAGTCCTCCACACTCGCCTGTGGCCGTACTACCAGGCCGCGGTTTCGCGGATGATGACCAAGGGAATCCCGGTGGTGCTTCCGCAAGGTCTCGGCGATCCGGAGGGCGACGTGCACGACGAAGCCAATTTCTTCGTCGGGGAGGCGCTGTTCGTGGGGCCGGTGGTCGACGAGGGCGAGGACACCTGGACGGGCACCCTCCCGACGGGCGAGTGGGTGCACTGGTGGTCGGGCGAGCGGTTTGATGGCGGACAAAGCCTGACGATCGACGCGCCGCTGGGCGCGGGTCCCCTGTTCCAGCGCGCAGGTAGCGTCGTGCCGCTGTTGCGACGCACGATCCAGACGCTCTCGCCGGCGACCTCCGAGGGCGTGGAGTCCTGGGTCGAGGATCCGGGTGCGTTGAACGCCAGGATTGTGCCCGGGGCCGGTGCCATCGCAACGGTGGCCGATGGGGCTTCGATCGGCGCAGAGTCGGCGGCGGCGGTGCTCCTCGAGGCGGGCAGCGCGTACTCCGGGTGGGACGTGGAGATCTACGCGCCCGGGGCGGCGGGCGTGAGCGTGGACGGAACCGGCCTGGCGCAGGGCGTCGAGGGCTGCGAGTCTTGTTTCATCCTGGATGAACCGTGGGTGCGGGTGGTGCTGCCGGCGGGGGGGTGGAGCGTGGCGGTGGAATGAGGGGGGCGATGCGCAAGGCCAGGTAGGAGGTGAACATTCTCGCGGCGCATCGCGCTCGCGCCGCCAAATGCGGCGTTCGTCCCTGGTGGGGACGCGTCGCCGAGCAGCCGAGGCCACCGCCGCGTCGAGCGATCGTGCAATTATCGAGGGTAGAGGCGTCGACTCCGGGGGGTCTGCGCGCCAGAGTAAGCGGGGCAGGGGGCGGGCTGCGCGGCAACACCTTGTCCTCGCCGAGATATCAGGACGCTTGCCCGCCCGGACCACCTGGGACACGCCACGCTCCGACGCCGGCTCTCCACAAGAGGGCCCGCGGTACGTGGTTCGCGGCGAGCTCGAGAGGGGTCTCGGCGTTCGCCTTGAAGGTTCCTAGCTGCGTCTCGGGGATGACTGATCTCGCGCACGAGGCGCGGGTGGTCGTCCGGCCGCGGGCGCAGGGCCGCTGCGGGTTCGTCGCAAGCAATGGGACGCTAACCCAGTGCCACCCTCTGCACCGCGCGGAGGCGGGCATGCAGCGTTGGATTGCCGAAGGCCAGCATCAGCTCGTCCGCATCGGCGTGGACCGCGAACTGTTCGAGGTCTGCCTTCACTTTGTCGGGAGTGCCCACTGCGGTGTACTCCATCATGTCCCGGAGAAAGCGGCCCCGGGGAGAGGTGAGGATGGCGTCGGCCTCCGCATCGGCCACGGAACGGCCGCCACCGAGCAGGATGCTGACGCGCAAACGCTGGGCCTGCAGGAGGTGGCCGCGCGCGTCGGCCTCGGTGTCGGCCGCCACCACGTTGATCCCGGCGATCACGTAGGCGCGCTCGAGCTGCGCCGAGGGCCGGAACTGGCTTCGATACAGCGCGACGGCCTGTTGAAGCGACGCGGGCGCGAAGTGGGAGGCGAAGCCGAAGGGCAGGCCCATCGCGGCAGCGAGCTGGGCACCGAACAGCGACGAGCCGAGAATGTAGAGCGGAATGTTCGTGCCCGCGCCCGGCGTGGCGCTAACGCCGGTCACAAGGCTCTGGCCGGAAAGGTAGCCCTGGAGCTCACGAACATCGGCCGGGAAGGTCTCCGCGGCGCTGGGGCTGCGACGCATGGCACCGAAGGTGATCGAATCTCCTCCCGGCGCCCGGCCCAGGCCGAGGTCGATCCGGCCCGGGTACAGCGCCGCGAGCGTGCCGAATTGCTCGGCGATCGTAAGCGGTGAGTGGTTTGGCAGCATCACGCCGCCCGCGCCAAGTCGGATGCTGTGCGTCTTGGCCGCGATATGCGCGATGAGCACTGCCGGGGCCGAAGAAGCGATGCTCGGCATGTTGTGATGTTCGGCGTACCAAACCCTCCGGTAGCCCGCGGCCTCGGCGATCTGGGCGAGCGCGACGCTGCCGCGGAAGGCGTCTTGCACCGTTTCGCCGGGGGCCACGAAGGCCAGGTCAAGGATCGAGAGGGGGAAGGACATCGGCGCGGGCATAGCTTGGCTACAGCCCAGGATCGGCGAGCTCTGCCATCGTGCGCTCCGACAGCGCCGAAGGGGAGAGGCGCACGAGCGTGTCGCGCGCCCATGCGAAAAGCGGCGATCGCGCCTGCGCCAGCACGCCGAAGCGCTGGGACATCGTGACCACGCCGTTGGCGGCGGCCACGCGGCGGGCCTCGTATCGGGCGAGCGCGGCGGCGAGATCGGGCTCGCCGGAGAGCGCCTCGGTCAATGCGACGGCATCGAGGATGGCCTGACAGCCGCCCTGGCCGAGGTTGGGCGTCATCGGATGGGCCGCGTCGCCGAGCAGGGCCACCCTTCCCGACGTCCAGCGGGTGACCGGGGTGCGGTCGTGAATGTCGGTACGGATGATGTGCTCGGTTGCGCTTACGAGTGCGGCAGCAGGCCATTTCCAGTGGCCAAACAGGGACAGGAGGTGCGCGTGTTCGTTCGCCGCGTGGGCACCTTCAGGGGCATCCTCCGTGGCGAACCAGTACACCTCGCCAAACCCGATCGGGACAATGCCGAAGCGAACGCCGCGTCCCCACGCTTCGACACACACGTCTTCGGGAACGAGGCCGTCGTTCCGACAAACCCCGCGCCAGCTCGTGTAGCCGGAGTAACGAAGGGGGGTCTTGCCGAGGAGCTGCGCCCGCACGGCGGAGTGCAGTCCATCCGCCCCCACCAGCAGATCTCCGGCCACCTCCGTGTCGTTGGAGAGCTTCGCGACGACGCGGTCGGCCTCCTCGCGGTACCCGACTACCGCGAGGCCCGTCTCGACTGCGCCGGCGTGTGCCAGCAGCGCGAGGTGCAGGCGCTTCCGATGCATCGTGACGAGGGGCTGCCCGAACCGCGCTGCGGCCGCGACCGCATCGACATCCTGGAGCATCACCCCCGCGGCCGTGGCGATGCGCATCGTTCGCGGGGTGGTGCCAGCGGCGAGCACATCGCCATCGAGCCCGACGCGCGCGAGCGCGCGCATCGCGTTGGTCTGAACAGTGATGCCCGCCCCGGCCGCACCCGGCGTGCGCTGCCGCTCGAACACCGTGACCGCGATTCCGGCGCGACGCAGCGCCGCCGCGAGCGTGAGCCCGCCGATACCCGCGCCCGCGACGAGGATGTGCTTCCCGCCAACAGGCAGGCTAGTGGACGTGACCATTCGACCTCCGGGAACTCGAGCTCACGACGTCCGGCTCGCCCGGTGCGTCAACTCGCGCCGACAACGCTCGGCGCGGGCACGACGGTCTGCGCGACAGCGGCCTCATGGAGCGGGCGTTTCCTCGCGAGGGGGAAGCAGGAAGAAGGACCAGAACGCGATGCCCGTGAGTGGGTATACGAACGCGATGCCCATGAGCGTGCGGATTCCCCAGTGCATGCCGAACAGCCCGAGGCTGCCGATGCGCCCGGTCCACCGGCTCAGCAACAACAAGGGGGCCCCGATCTCCAAGAGCAGCGTGACGGAGGCCGCAGCCCCCAGCCAGGCGTGCGATTGGTAGATCCGCTCGGTGAGCACGGAGAGCGTGTCGGGTGCGTATAGCATACGATTTAGCTGGTCTTTTCCGATCTGGTCGCGAAGATTCTCCCCGCTGGCCCACGCGAGGCCCAGCGGCCCGCTCAGCTTCGAGAACCCGGCGAGGAAGTAGGTGGCGGCGGTCACCGCACACATCAGCCGAATCGGCCACCCGAACCGTTCCGAGGGCTCCGGTCCCGCGGTCCTGTCCATCACCCAAGTCCACCGCCCGCCGGCCCAGGCGTCTACCGACCACACGGCGGCGCAGGGCGCGGCTGCGAGCACCAGCGCGTGGAGCGCCGCGAGGTTGTCGGCATGCGACAAGAACTGGAACGAGGACCGGTAAGCGTGAAGGAACAAGCTGGAGAGCGCGAACGCGGGCACCGTGATCCGGCTGCATACGCCGATCGTGAAGCAGATCGCGAGCGCGATCGTCGCGTAGAGCCAGACGTCGTACGCCACGGGGTCCACGGTCGAGGGAAACAGCGACGCCGGACCGACGCCTTCGAAGTCGGCCCGTGGGAAGCGACCGATCTTCCGCCACTGCTCCAGCTCACCGAGGAGCTGCCAGCAATAGAAGCCCCCCACCCCCCATCGCAGCACCGCTAGCCGCCACGGGGCCGCCGGCGCGAACCAGGCGTTCATGTCCCCTCCCCCGCTGGACACCCCGCCAGCTCGCGCTCCCGGTTGGCCTTTCGGTCGCCCTCGCCGAACACCACCTCCAGGTCGAAACGGCCGGTACGTACCGAGACCCAGCGGGCCTGCAGCCGTTTCCCCGCCTTCCGCGCGACGCGTTCGCAGAGCTCGAGCAACGCTTCGTCGCCCCGTTCCGCAGCGGCTGCCAGCGCACGGTGCCCCTGGTTGTGCCCCGACGACGACCAATAGGTGTAGGGGATGATGGCCTCGCTCCCATCGGCCCGCACCGCGACCAACCATTGCCGCGCCTCCCACTGCGGGCGCGGCCGGGAGAACATCGGGTAGCGGCTGAGCGGGAAGCTGTCGGGCGGCTCCGCCACGAAGTTCAACCGGATCGGAGACAACACGGTGAGGAGGAAAAGCGCAGAGAACCAGCCGGCGGCGCGACGCGACACCCGAATCACGTATCTCACGGCCTCTTGGACGGCATCCGGGCCCCTGACCGCAGCGGCCCTCGTCCTCGACGCGATGCGGTACCCCCGCGCCCGCCCCCCCGCCGCCTACTTGATCTTCACCGCCGCCAGGTAGGTGTAGTTGTTGTCCTCGTTCACCTCGGTCAGCGTGCCCGTAGCGTCCACGCCTGCGCCGATATAGTAGGTTGAACCGGACTTCAGCGTGGAGGGAAGCGCAATCCAGATGGTGAGGAGGTCGGGGATGTTCGGCGTCGCCGTCACGGTCGAGGATCCGATGCTCGTGGCGGAAGACGGTGAGATCTGGCGCAAGCTGGAGAGGTACATCTGCACGGTGTTGCGTTGCGATACGGCGCCGTTGTTCTCCAGGGTGACCTCGGCCTTCAGCCACGATCCCTTGCTGGCCGTATAGGTCGGTTCGGAGCTCGACCACGAGATCGGGAGCTCCGCGCCAGTGGAGTCGAGGACGCGAACGCGGTTGTGGTCGCTGTAGCCATTGCAGTACCGGATCGACATCCCGTAGACCACGGCCGTATCCATCTGGCACTGTTGATATTGCCAGTGCGAAACGGACAGATCCTCGTAGCCCGTGGCGTAGCCATACAGACTCGCCAGCCCCGTCGTCGCGTCCTCGCCCAGCGTCGGAAAGTAGTCCGTGCCGTTCGAGGTCATGTACTCGAAGTCGAGACCCATCACATTGTAGTAGCGCCACTCGTGATTGAGCCCAAGGAAGTGACCGATCTCGTGGATGGTGGTCGTCGCGAGCGGACGTTGCGAGCCGCCATACGCGCCGATATCCGTCGTCACCCGGTCGGTGTCCCAGGAGACCGTCGAGTCGAGGTAGACATCCGACTCGTACCGCTTCGTGGCATCCGACGAATACGCCCACCACCACGCGCACCCGTCGGCACCGGTACCGCACAACAGCGTGCTCGAAGCCGTGAACATCAGCTCGTTCTCGGTGTTCTTGTCGGCGACCGTCGCATCGTCGTTGTCAACCACATTCACCCAGGTGCCGAAGCTGCCGAGGTTGACGATGTCGATCGCGGCCTCGACCTCGTCGTACCAGGCCGACGAGATCGAGCTGCTACGCTGAATGTTGAGGGTGGGTGCCGAGCTCCACCGATCAAGCCTCCTGCGGCGCCGCGATCCCGGGCCACGCCCCTTGGCCCCGAGACCTGGCCTACGGGATCGCGCCGACCGCTCTACCCCTCTCCTCTCTCCTCGCTGTACACGCCGATGACCACCCGCGCGGCGCGGATCAACTGCTTCCCATTCCGGTAGCCGACGGAGAAGACGCTGAGGATCGTGTTGTCCTGCCCGGCGTGCAGCACCGGCTGGCTGTGGATCGCTTCGTGCACGTTCGGATCGAAGCGCTCACCCTCCGTGCCCACCTCTTCGAGGCCGAGGCCACGAAGCGCCGTCATGAACTGCTGGTGCACCATCGCGAGGCCATGCGCCGCCTCCGGAGCGACCGGCCCGAGCGGCTGGATTGCCCGATGAAGATTCTCGACCGGCTCGAAGATGGCGGCCACGATCTCGCCGCGGCGAACCTCCTCGCGGAGCCGCGCGTTTCGTTCGATGCGCTCCGTGGTCGCCTTGATCTCGTCGGATTGCTGGCGGTACGCCGCGCTTACCGAGCGCAGGCGCGCCTCCAGATCCGCGACCTGCGCGGCCAGCTTCGCCTCGGGGGAGGAATCGGTTTCGGTGTCGGATTTCGTCACGCCGTCTGCATCGCTGCTCATCTGTCCTGCCTATGCCGGGGCCGGGAGGATACGCACCCGGCCGCTCTCGTCAAGGCAAACCGTGGACCGTCAAAACCGCCAGCTCACCCTCCTGTCCCTCGTGCTCCTCGTCATGGTCGCGTTCGTCGTGCTCGACTGGGACCGCGCCGACAAGGACAAACCAACCGACGACAACGCGCCTGAAACGCACGATGTCTTCGACTACCAGACCGCCGAGATCGTGAAGGTGACGCTGAAGCGCCCCTCCGACACGTTGACCTTCGAGCAGAAAGAGGGCGCGTGGCAGCTCACCAGCCCGGTGGTGACGCTGGCAGAGACCGGAAGCGTAGACGCGATCCTGACTCGATTTGAGTCCCTCCGCATCGAGGATCGTGAGCTTCCTGGCTCGAAAGCCGACTACGGGCTGGACGAGGCTTCACGGATCGAGGTGCGACTTGAGAAGATCGACGGCACGGCGTTCACCGCGTACGTCGGGCACGACACCAAGGTCGGGTACAAAAGCTTTGGGATGATCCCGGGAGACGACGCGGCGCACGTGTTCGACGGCCAGGTGGGCAAGCTGGTGTCCAAGTCCGCGGACGAATTCCGCGGTCGCGACGTATTCTCGTTCTCACCTTCGAGCGTGCGCCGCGTTCGCCTGGTTGATGCCGGCGTCGAAACGGTGCTTCGCAAGGATGATACCGGGTGGTGGATCGGGGACACCGGGCCACGCGCCGACGACGACAAGGTGGGCGCCTACCTCTCGGCGCTCTCGCTCGTGAAGGTGGAGCGCTTCCTCGACGGGCAGACGGTGGCGGCGCTCGGGCTGGAGTCTCCCGTCGGAATGGTGGCGATCGAAGATGACAATGGCACGCACACCGTGCGGCTCAGCGCGGCAGATGCAGACGGCGCCAACGCGGCCAGCGGGGACGTGCCCGTTCGCGTGAGCGCCGCCGACCGGGCGACGATGCTGCCGGCCGATGGGTGGGCCTCCGACCGCTTGTTCCAGGTTCAAAACTGGAAGGTCGACGCGCTGACCGCCTCGTTGGGCGCCGCGAAGCTCGAAGCCAACCGCAAGGATGGGAGCTGGCTCAAGGCCGATGGCAGTGCGCTGGAGAACGCCAGCGACATCGTGGATGTGCTGCTCGATCTCCCCGTGGATCGGGTCGCTACGGTCTCGATGGCGGGAACCTACGGGCGCGTTTCCCTGGGGATCGGCAAGGGCAAGTCGATCGTCGTGCAGATCGGCGACGAGGTGCCGGGCGGCGGTCGCGTGGCGAAGGACGACGGCGGCGGGCCGGCGTTCGTGATTCCGGCGGCTTCGGTGGCGCTCTTGACGGACGCGGCGGCGGGCAAGGCGCCCCATAAGGAGGAACCCGCGGAGGACATGGGCGGCGAAGGTGGGATGCCGCCGGGCATGGACCTGGACGCGCTGTTGAAGAGCATGGGCGGGCCGCCGCAGGAGTAGGGCGCGCGGTTTACTTGGGGAGATGCTGCTCTCCCTGCTCGCCTGCGCCGCCCGGTACCCGCAGCCGCTTTCGTCCGAGGCATGGCCGACGCCGGAGGCGATCTACGCTTGGGTGGGCCGCGGGGAGGCCTCGGTGCAGCGCGATGGCGCCTGGGTGCGGGACCCTGCGGGAGACTACGACTACGTCGTGGTGCAGCGCCGCTACAATGGGTTCTGGGACGTGACCAAGGAGATGGACTACCGGCACCCGAACCACCGCGGGAAGCGCCACACTTCCCTCTACTTCCACGTGGTTCAGCGAGTCTCCGATGCCAACGGCAAGCTCGAGTTCTCGGTGGACTCCGCGCTCGGAGCGGGCCGTGGCACTGCGACGGAGGGCTTCGCCCACCTCGACTTCGAGCTCGACGCCAACGTGCCGGGATTCATGCCCTACTCGCACTTCCGCTTCAGCCAGGACTTCGACTACACAGCGGGCACGCTGCACGAGATCGTGGAGCTGGTGGACCTCCCTGCGGAAACGGTGTTCTACCGGATCGAGGAGCGGGCGGTGATGCTGGCGACTGGGGGGTAGTACCTCCCCCCTCAGTGCGCCTCGATCCACCCATCATGGTTCCGAAACAGCGTGTCCATGCCGATCCGCGTGGTGAACACCACCAGATCATCCGCGGTCTCCTCCTCGAACGTCGTTTCGGCCCAGAGCACGAGCAGCCGAAGCGTTGTCCCATCGCCTTGCTCGGTCCACAGCTCGATCGCGTAGGATTGTTCGATGCGATCGCTCCCTTCGAGCTCCGTCGCCCCCTCCTCCATCCAGCCGCGTGAGGCCCGGGCGGCGCGGCCGTCGCTCAACTCGAACGCCCGCCAGTCCTTCATCAGGACCAGCGGAACGGTCATCGAGGGGTTCTCCTTGGTCATGTCGTTCCGACTGCGGAGGAACTCACACTCAGCGGGAAAGCAGTCCTCACCGGCGGTGAAGGTGCGGGTGTACTCGATCGCGAAGGGCTCGATGGCATCCTCCCCCTCCGGCACCTGATCCGAGATCAGCGAGATGCGGTCGTGCTCCGTCGGCGCGAACGGCGACGACCATGCCAGCGCCACCGGAAGCGTGGCCCCCGGGTCGCGGTCCGGGTGCGTCATGTCCGCCACGTCGGCCTCCGTGAGATCGGCCGGGGTGAGCGAGCGCAACGTCACGTCCCCGCTCAGATCGAGGCTCTCCCCGATCTCCACCTCAAGCTGCTCGAACGCGCGGACGAGCGTTGCCGGATCCTCGTCGTTGAACGCGCCGAGCGCGGCGATCGCCGCATCCGAGAACGGTTCGGAGGCATCGGGTGGAGGATCACAGGCCAACGCAAAGGGAAGCGCGAGAAGCATCGAACTACGCACGTTTTTCCTCCCGAGCCGCGGACACGCGGGCATCGACCAACTCCACCAGCTCACGAAAATCGAAGGGCTTCACGAGGCTCGGGTTGTTCGACTCCAGCATGAACCGAGCCACGTCCGGCGTCATCGAACCTCCTGTCACAAAAACAACCCGCTCGGCGAGGGCCGGGTTTTTTTGGCGCAGCTCCTGCCAGAGGTCGATCCCCGAGGCCCCCGGCAAGACGATGTCGAGGATCACGACGTCCCACCCACCCTCCGACAGCGCTACCCGGGCGCCCGCGGCCGTGCCCTCCCATCGCACTTCGTGGCGTCCAAGATAGGTTTGTAATACTTCGCCGAGCACGGCCTCGTCGTCTACGATGAGCACACGCCCGCGCGAAGCGACCGGGCGGGGGGCCGGTGAGGCCGAGGCCGGTTGGGCAGACGCGGGCGACGTCGCTCGACGCAAGCGCAGCACGAACGTCGTGCCCTGCGGCCCGCTGGTTTCCAAGCTTAGCTCCGCGCCCATCCGGCCGGCCAGCTCGCGGCAGATGTAGAGGCCCAGACCCGAGCCCTCCTCCTTGATACGCGTCGACACGAACGGTTCGAAGATCCGGTCCCGCATGGCCTCCGGAATGCCGGTCCCGGAGTCGATGACCTCGATCACCACTGCATCCTCGCCCTCCTCGCGCGATCGCAGCGTGAGGCGGCGCGCCGACGGAGGCAGGGAGCTCATCGACAACAGCGCGTTGGACACGAGATTGAGCGCGATCTGGCCCAACCAAACCGCATTTCCGAGGCCCTCGATCCCGGGGGAGAAGTCCCGGGTCACCTGCGCGGGCGGAAGGCCAACCCCCGCGGCCAGCGTGAGTGCGCTCTCGAAGGTCGGCCCGACGGGTACCGACACCAGCTCCGACGAACCGGGGTTCGCGAGCGCCCTGAGCTGGGCGACAACCTGACGAACTCGCACCGCGCCGCCCAGGGCCCGCGCGATCCGCCCCGGTACGTCACCGATTCCCTCCTGAGCGAGCTCGAGGTTCCCGATCACGTAGGTGAGCGGATTGTTGATCTCATGGGCGAGACCCGCGGCGAGGCCCCCCAACGCCACCATTCGCTCGGCGCTGCGGAGCTGCGACTCCATGCGGACGCGCTGCGAAACGTCGTGAGCGACGACCAGCTCCGCGTTGGCATCGTTGAACCGGATGGCTACGGGAACGCTCACTTCAAACGTGGCGTCCGTTCCATCGAGGCGCCGCAGCAGCGCGGCAGCGCCGGTGCCGCCGACCCCACGGAGCGCAGAGAGCGCCTCCGCGGCGCTGGGGCCGAAGGCCGTTCGAGCCGCGGCGTTTGCATAGAGGATCTGGTCCTGCGCCAGCACGAGGAGCACTTCCGGGATCGCATCCATCAAGCGCCCAAGCTCCGCCTTGGACACCACCACGTCCGCGTGGGCCGACTCCGCGGCCTCGTCGGCCAGCGCGCGCCGGGTGATGTCCTGCACCATGACCACGGTGACGACGCGGCCGGGCACGAGGCGGTGACCGTGGCCTGTCCACGCCACCTCCAACACCCGGCGTTTGTCGCCCGGCTCACGGAGATCCACCACACGCCCGCCGATCCGCTGCGCCTGCCCACACACCGGGCACCCGGTGAGCGTGGGGTGGTCCATCGTGCCGTTGAGGAGCGACCAGAACGCATCCAATGAGCCCCAGGGCGCCGCCATGTCGCGGATCGCGGCGTTGGTCATGGACACCCGCTCGTCCTCGTCGATCGCGATGACGCCCGCTCCGAGCGCATCGGTAACGTGGCTGAGCAGGGCTGCGCGCTCAACGGCATCGGCCTGGGCGCGCCGGTCCGTGATGTCGGTTTGCCAGAACGCCATGCCCTGTGCCGCGCCGCGCCCATCCCGCTCGGCCAGGCCCCGCCCGAGCACCCACCGCCACCCGCCGCGCCCGTCCGACAAACGATACTCCGCCTCAAAAGCCCGGGTAGACCCCGCCACATGGGCATCCACTGCGGCCCGAAGTTCGCCAAGATCCTCAGGGTGAACACTGTCCCACCAGAGCTGAAGCGTGTCCCCCTCTCCCGCGCCCGTCATCAGCCGCCAGGCTCCGGAATACTCCACGCGCCCCGTCTGGATATCCCACTCGAACACGCCGTCGGCCGTCGCCTGGGTGAGCAGCGTCCACCGCCGCCGCCAGCGCGCCATCGCCGCCAGCGCGCGCAAGGTACTGGCGAGCGCGATGACGCTCGCAATCCCGAACACGAGGCCGCCAACCACCGCCGTGCGGGTGTCGTCCACCAATACGCCGAGCTCCGCGGTCAGGGTGCCCGTGGCCGCCCGGAGCCCGATCAAGGCGGCATGGAGATGCCGCAGGGCCTCGGTGCGGTTTCCGGCTCGAATGTCTTCCGCGGCGCGCTCCAGGTCCGCCGCGACCGTTGCCTCGACGGCGGCGCCGCGCGCCGATCGGATCGTCTCTGCGATTTCGCCGAAGGCGCCTTCTGCGCCGGAGCCCTCCCCCTCCTCGACATCCCGGCCGAGCGCGGTGAGCTCGCCCAGCCACTCCGCCCGGTCGCTCACCGCCGCGCGCTTGTCATCGATCGTCTCATACAACCTGATGAAGCGCCAAGCGTACCCAACCAGGACCACGAACAACAGCAACACGAGCCAGTCGAGCGTCTGCACACCGCGGAGCCGATCGCGCAAGGGCATCGCCGCCCGTAACTTCGGATTAGGGGGCGGGCATGTCCCTCATCCTTCTCTACGCGCTCGGGTGCCCGAGCGAGCAGCAGCTCGGCGTGTACGACTCCGAGCCCACGGTCAGCATCACGTCGCCGCTCGATGGGTCCACCTGGCCCGACGATGCCGCGCTCACGCTCGTTGGCGAGGTCCACGACCGGGAAACGGCGTTGGAAGAGCTGAAGGTGAGCTGGGCGAGCAACGTCGATGGCGTACTCACGGATGCCGCCGAGCCCACGGGCGGCGGCGTGGTGGAGTTCCCCGTCGCCGGGCTGAGCGTTGGCCCTCACACCCTCTCGCTCATCGCCATCGACAGCGCCGGGCAGAAAGCCGTCGCCAACGTGACGATCACCATCGAGGACGTGCCGGACGCGCCGTGGATCAGCATCGTGCACCCCGCCGTGGGCGACCCTGCGCGGGACGACGCCCCCTTCACGTTCACCGCCACGGTTGGCGACAATCAGGATGCACTTGAAACGCTTGCCGTCACCGTCTCCAGCGCGGAGAGCGGCGAAGTGTGCACAATGATGGCGGACTCTGCCGGGCTCGCGACCTGCGAGGGCACGCTCTACGCCACGACCCACCACCTCACGTTCACGGTCACCGACCCCGGCGGCTTGAGCGCGACGGCGGAGGCCGGCCTCGAGGTGGACAGCCACCTCGACATTGACGACGACGGCGATGGCTGGACGGAAAACCAGGGCGACTGCGACGATGCCCGACCGCTCGCGTTCCCGGGTGGAACAGAGACGTTCGACAGCACGGACGAGGACTGCGACGGGACGGCCGACAACGGCACCGACAACTTCGACGACGACGGGGACGGCTTCTCGGAGACGGACGGCGATTGCGACGACGCGGACGCGACCAGCTACCCCGAAGGCACCGAAGTCATCGATGGTGCCGATAACGATTGCGATGGTGTGCTGGAGAACGACACCGACGTGTACGACGACGATGGCGATGGCTGGTCGGAGTCTATCGGCGATTGCGACGACGGGGACCCCTCGGCGTACCCCTACGCGAGCGAGCTGGAAGACGGCGTTGACAACGACTGCGACACGATCGTAGACGAGGGTACGAACGCCTACGATGACGACGGTGACGGCTACTCGGAGAACGCGGGCGACTGCGACGACACCGACAGCGACACGTGGCCCGGCGCCCCCGAAGACACCTCCGACGGCGTGGACCAGGACTGCAACGGGATCGTGGAGTTGGACGCGGACGGCGACGGCTTCATCTCCATCGCCACCGGCGGCGACGACTGCGACGACACCGACGATGACACCTGGCCGGGGATCGCGACGAACGAGGGAGACCCAACCCTTTGCCGCACCGACGCCGATGGCGACGGCTGGGGCGACGACACGCCGGCTACCGACGTAGAGGCCGGGAGCGACTGCGAAGACGCGGACGACACCGTGAATCCGACCGCAACCGAGGAGTGCGACAGCGTGGACAACGATTGCGACGGCTCCGTGGACGAAGCGAACGCCACAGGCTGCGACGACTACTACTACGATTATGACGGCGATCTCTACGGTTCCACCGTATCGCAGTGCCTGTGCAGCCCCTCGGGCTACTACACCGCTTCGGTGTCCACCGACTGCTACGACCTCAACACGCAGGCCAGCCCGGGCGCCACCAGCTACCGCGCCACCGACCGGGGGGATGGCAGCTTCGACTACAACTGCGATGGCGTGGAGGACACCCGCTACTCCTCCACCGGCGTGTGCTCGATCTACTCCTTGTGCGCGGTAAGCAAGGGCTGGTCAGGCTCGGTGGAGGCCTGCGGAGACTCCGGCAGCTACATCAGCGCCTGCGCGTTCAACGTCTCCACCCTCAACTGCTCGGCGACGACGAGCAGCACCACGCAGACCTGCCGATGAGCGCGCCCGACGAGCGTATCGAGGCGATCGAGGCCCGGGTTGCGTGGCTCGAGAAGAGCCTTACCGAGCTGGATGCGGTGGTTCGCGGCCTCGGGGACGAGCTTCGGACGATGCGGGCCGAGCTGGAGCGGGTTCGGCAGACGCAGGAAGCCGCCAGCGACGAGCTGAGCAGCGGTCAAAAGTGGGAAGTGCCGCCCCATTACTAGTGATACACTCGCCGCGCTTGAGGCCCATCATGCGCGTTCCCGTGCTCCTGCCCTTGTTCCTGTTGGCGTGCACCGACTACAACCTCACTCGCCCGAGCGAGGTTGAAGCCCAGGACCCCGACCCCGAGGAGGAAGACACGGCCGCCCCCCCGGGTGACGATCCTGAGATCCAGGTCACCCCTTCCGCGGTGGACTTCGGAAACGTGCTCAAGGACTGCGATGGGCAGCCGGTAGACGTGACCATCACCAACAAGGGCAAGGGCAAGCTCAAGGTTCGCGACATCGCGCTGAGCGGGGATGCAGCCTCGAAGTTCGAGGAGACCGGCGATCCCGTGGAGCTGGCGCTCAACGAAGAATACACGTTCAAGGTGAAGTTCAGCCCGACCGCCTACGTGAGCTACGACGTTTCGCTCGACATCCAGAGCAACGACGCCGACGAGGAGACGACGACCGTGCCAGTCGTCGGCACCGGCACCTCCGGCGGCATCTACGAGGAGAGCTTCGAGCAAACCTACAATGAAGACCCGATCGACGTTTTGTGGGTGCTCGACAACTCCGGCTCCATGGACGAGTCCCTCAAGCGCCTCAACGATCAGCTCGACATCTTCATCAACGCGTTCCTCACGTTGGGCCTCGACTACCACATCGGCGTCGTGACCACTGATATGGACAACGCGAGCCAGTCTGGCAAGCTCCAGGGCACCCCGACCTACCTCACCAACAGCACGGCGAACGCGGTAGCGCTGTTCCAACAGCGCGCGTCGGTCGGCAGCGGCGGCTCGGGCGACGAGAAGGGGCTCGCAGCGGCTGAGGCGGCGCTCACCGACCCGTTGGCCTCCGGCACAAACGCCGGCTTCCTGCGGACGGATTCCACCATCTCCATCATCGTGTTGAGCGACGAGAACGACAGCTCCTCGCGTACCGCGAAGAGCTTCTCCACGTGGCTTGAAGGCCTGCGCGCCGACCCGGACATGACCTCGTTCAACGCCATCGTCGGGGACTCCGGGCTGGGCTGCACCGACGGGGACATCTGGTCGGGAGACTTCATCGAGGCCATGGGGGGGGACGTGTACATCGACGCGGCGACGTACACCGGCGGCTTCTTCGCCAGCATCTGCACGCCGGATTTCAGCACCATCGTCGCGAACATGGCGCGCTCCAGCGCGGGCATGAAGTCGACCTTCGAGCTGACGGAGACGCCGAGCGACGTCTCGCGGATCGAGGTGTTCGTCGATGGGCGAACCGTTCAGTCGGACGGCCTCGATGGCTACACCTACGAAGCCGCCGAGAACACGATCAGCTTCCACGGCACCGCGTTCCCCGAAGGCGGTTCGATCATCGAGGTGGAGTACCCGGTGGACGAGGGCTGCAACTAGCCCCGAAACACCGACATCTGGACGATCTTCACCGGCGTCAGCGGCCGGTTTTGGCTCGCGGGCACTCGCGCGATCCGCGAGACCACGTCCATCCCCCGCACAACGCGCCCAAACACCCCATGCTTGCCGTCGAGGTGCGGCGTGGGCACGTCGGTGATGAAGAACTGGCACCCCTGGCTGTGCGGGGCGCCGCTGTTCGCCATGCTCAGCGTTCCCGGCTGATCGTGCCGCAGGCGTAGGGCGCCCGGCTCATCCTTCCAGCGGTAGCCGGCCGTGCCGCGACCCGTGCCTTCGGGGCAGCCGCCCTGGATCATGAAGTCGGGGATCACCCGGTGAAAGAGCGTACCCGGGTACAGCGCCTTCTGCTCGTGGCGGCCCTTCGGATCGGTCCACGCGAAGCTGCCGAGCGCGAGCCCCACGAAATTGGCCACCGTACGCGGCGCCTCCGCCTCGAACAGCTCACACTCCACCTCGCCGAGCGTGGTGTGGATCACCACGCGCAGCGGCCCCGCGCCCGGGATCTGAACAGCGGGGGCGGGGGTGTCGATCGGTTCGTTCGGGTTCATCTGGCCGCGTAACCGGTGCGCTCCCGCAAGGATCCTGTCAGCGCCCTCCCCGGAGGCGGCGCGGTGCGCTAGCCTGGGGCCCATGGCGCTCCTCGTGTTCTTCGCTTGCGACCTGGGAGACGCCTCCGCGGTAGACTGGGCGCTCGAACCGACCGACGTGGGCGAACCTCATGTGGACGGCCAATCCTTCGATCCGGCCGACGGGAGCCGCCTCGGAGCGGCGTTCCCGCAGCTCATGCCCGGCTGGGACGATTCGTTTCCAGCTTACGATGTTCCCCTCGCGATCTGGGCGATCGCCCTCCACGATCTGGTGGCCGAGGAGGGCGTGTGCCCCAACGAAGTGCTCGATGGGGGCGGCCGGATGTACCGCTCAAACTGCCGTTCGAAGTGGGGCTATGAGTGGACGGGCGACGTGAGCGTGGATGAGTGGGAGGCTGAGGGCGTGGCGCACGCTCGGTACGACTTCAGCGTGCAGGTGGACGCCGACGTTGCCGAGCCGCGTTTTGATCACCTCTCGCTTGAAGGCTCGCTTGAGCGGGCACAGTTGGGCGATGTCACCCACGTGGACGTCAACGTGGCGGCCGAGCTGCTGGGCTACTTCGAGGCCCGGCAGCTTCCCGACGACCCGCGAATCCAAGCATGGGCCACCTGGGGGGCCTCTGGGAGTCTGGAGGTCGAAGGCAGCGACCTGCGCGTAGACGCGCACGCGGACATCGGGGGGAGCGGCGCATTTCCGCTGCTCGGCGCGGCGCTCACCGCTAGCAGCGCCTGCCCGGTGGAGCCCGCCGGAGAGGCGACGATGGGCGACGCTGCAACCGCGCGTTTCGATGGGGCCGAGGGCTGCGATGCCTGCGCTTCCGTGGTTACCGACGCAGGGGAAACCGAGGCCTGCGCGCCCTGATTCCGCGCGCCTAGCGCAACCGCGGCGGCAGCCGATCGATCAGGCCCTCCACGCACCGCTGGATCTCGTTTCGGCTGGCGCGGTACTTGAAGATCCAGCTCCCGTAAGGATCCCCGATCTCCATGATCCCCCCGAAGGGGCCGAGCATCTGGATCTTCTGATCGGCCTCCGGGAACTCGTCCCGAATTGATTGCGCATGCCGGATCTCCATCACCAGGATCCGGTCGGCCCAAGCGACGAGCTCCGAGCTCACGGCCTGCGAGCGGTGCGCCGAGAGGTCGCCCCCCAGCTCCGCCATCGCCTTCTTGGAGTTGGGCGCGGCCTCGTCGCCCTCTCGAGCGTGCGTGCCCGCCGACTTCACCTCGACCAACCAACCCCGCTCCTCAGCATAGATCCTCGCCAGTTCCTCCGCCATCGGCGACCGACAGATGTTGGCGGTGCAGACAAACAGCAGGCGATGCGGAACAACGGCGCTCATCGAGCCGCAGGGTAACCGGACTACCCCACGACGATCAGGCGGATCTGCTGCGGAAGTTGTCGCAACAGATCGCCGATGAACTTCCCGCGCAGCGCAGACCACAGAAAAGTCCGCTGCGTCGCGCCAATTACGACGGTGTCGCACTGCAAACTCTCCGCGGCGTCGGCCACCGACCCGGCGGCCGAGTGCGAGAGCGCCCACACCGGAACGCAGCGCAGCCCCATGGCTTCGATCGAGGCGCTCGCGGCTTCCAGCACCGTGAGCCCCTCCGGGGTTGGCTGCGCCAACTGGGGGTAGAACAGCCCCGGCACCTCATCGACGTAGATCGCGTACACGTGATCCAGCCCGCGGGCCCTCGCGCGATCGACCGCTTCCTTGAAGATCTTGCGCGTTGCCCCTCGGCTCGCCACCAGCACGTTCGGCCCGACACCAACCACGAGGCTCGCGGCCTTCTCCACCGTGAGAAACGAGGCCTCCGTGTACTCAAACTCCACGGGCGGGCGGAGGCGCGGCACCTTGGCGAGCAGCGCATCGAGCCGCCCCGAGTGCGTGAGGTACGCCACGATCATCCCGACCCCACCAACGCTCGCGCCGAACACGGTCGCCATCTCCTTCGCCACCAGGTTCACCGCGAACGCGATGCCCACCGCTACGGACGTAACGACGCCGAGCCAGAAGCCGGCGCCGCGCTCCCCATCGCGCCAGCGCAGCGCGTCGATCCCCACGCTCGCCAGGGTGAACGCACCGAGCAGGCCGAAGGCGTACAGCTCCCCGAGCAGCTCCATGTTGCCGGCGACGGCCAGCAGGATGATCGCCGGGATCGCCGTGCACAGGATGATGGCCCGGTAGGGCGTTTGAAACCGGTGGGACAAGGCGCCGAGCGCCTCTGGAAGGAAGCGCCGGCGAACCAGTGCCATCATCACGTGATAGTTCCCGATGATCGCCGTGTTTGCCGCAAACAGCAGCAGCGAGGACGCGGAGAGCACAACCGCGAGTTTCAGGCCCGCACCGCCCCAAAGGCCGGCGAGCTCGCTCATGAAGCGCTCGGACTCCGCGACCTTGATTTCCGGTGACAGCGACGCGGTGGACAGGAACGTGAGCACCGGCGCCGTGAGCAGCACCGAGATCACGACGGCGATCATCGCTTTTCGCGGTGTCGGCCCGAGATCGCGCATCGCCGGCGCGAGCTGCGACATCGACTCCAGCCCCGAGAACGCGAGCCATGCGCCCGAGTACCCGACGAGAAGATGCCAGGTATCGAGCTGCGCAATCGAGGCGAACTCCTCCGGGATCTTGCCGAGCACTTCGGGCGGCGCGGTAAACAGCGCGGTACCGATGACCACAAAGTCCACCGTGATCGCGAGCACGGCCAGGGCCAGGCTCGCCGAAGCGCTCTCCTTCACCCCCACGATGTTCAGCCCGCAGAGCACGGCGAGGCACGCCAACGTCGCGGGCACCACCACGCCGTCGCCTAACTGAAGCACACTGTCGACGTAATACACACCGGAGATCGCGCTGATGGACACGGTCAGGAAGAAGTCGACCATGATCATCTGGCCACCGAGGCAGCCGAACCAGGGCCCGAAGGCCTTGTCGGCCAGCGAGACCACGCCGCCGCCGGCGGGGAAGCGACGCGTCGTTTCCACCTCCTTGATGCACAAGAAGATGAACGCGATCATCGTCGAGAGAACGAAGAACCCCGCCCGATCACCCGTGGTTTTGTAGAGGAGGCCCGGCACGTAGTACACGCTGGTGCCGATGTCGCAAAACACCACCGCCCACACGAGCACCCATCCGATTCGACCCGCGCTCCGCGACATGCTATCTCCCCGCCTCTCCGGGCCTGCCGAGGGTGGCGCACCGCGTTCTACACCTCTCGACCGACTTGAGCAAACCCGTGGCGGGCCAACGTGTCGCATCGACAATCTGAACTCCTCGCCTCCATCGACCGCCGCTTGTGGCGCGACCTGGGTCTGAACGACCCTGAACCCGCGCTTCTGCGCTTTCTCCCGATGCTTGTTGTCGCCTGGGCGGACGGCAAGCTGGGCGCTGGCGAGGGCAACATGATCCGCGATCGGGCCCGCCCGCTGTCGCCCCACGCGCGGGAGTGGCTCGACCAACGGTTGAAGTTCCCCCCAGGCCCGTACTTCCGCTGCCAGGTGAGCCATCTTCTGGCGTTCATGGCGAACACCTGGAGCAACCAGGAGCGCGACGGTTGTCGGGATTGGACCGAAACCGGCGAACGGTGGGCCGAGGAGCTCATCCAGGATCAAGGCCTATTTCGGCGCCTGTTTGGCGGGCTCAACCGCGAGCGCGCCGATCTCCACGAGCTCAACGAGGCGATGAACGAGCACGGAATCTTCGTGTCGGACCGGATCTGGGCGTTGGCCCGAGGCGCGCACGCCGAAGCAGACCCCGAACGGGTGGTGTACTGCGAGAAAGACGCGGACCAGGTGAACCAGGCGCTCGGCATCGCGTTTCGCGGCGAGGGCCAACACCTCGCGGTGGGCACCATGGTTGCGCTCGCGCGCGACGAGGACCTCGATGTGCGCGCGGTGGAGGCGCTCCTGGCCAAAAGCGGGCACCTGCGCGAAAACGAGCGCTGGGTGCAGCTTGGCGAGGAGTACTTCCGTTCGGCGCGCCCGCTCACGGATCTCCAACGCTCCACGTTGGCGGCTGGAATGCGCGCGCAGTGCGGCTGCGCGTTCGAGGCGTGTTCGTTCGCCGAGCGCGCCTACCTGGAAGACGCACTGGCGGTAGACGCGCGCTGGGCAAGCTGGGTGGCCGGGCGCGTGGAAGAGCTCCGCGTGGATCGCGAAGAAGTGGTGCGGGCGCAGGTGCCGGGCACATTTTACGCCCCGCGCTCAAAGGTGAAAACCCGCGTGGAGCAAACGCTCGTCGCTGGGCCGCCCGGCCTGGGCTTCCGCGTGCTGGAGTTGGACGCGGGGGGCTCCGCCCTTCGGCTGGCCACGCCGGCCCTCACCGCGGAGCCCGCGCCCAAGGAGGCCATTCAATGGATCTCCCGATTCCTTCCCGCGATGTGCGACCCGTGGACGCAGTTGGTCCTCGATCTCGACGGCCCCCGCTGGGTTGCCGAGGTGCTGCCTGAAATGGCGGCCAAGCCCTCGAAGGCCTTTGAGCCCTTGCTGCCTGGGCGCGCGCTGCTCGTGCCCCCCTGGGTGTGGTTTCGGGCCGCTGAGGCCCTCGGCGTGCGCTTCTTCTCCGGCCGGCGCAAGGTCGCCGCGGCGAAGTAGGCGTCGTGCGCGTCCTCTTCGTCGACGACGACCCGGAGAACGTGCAGACCTGCACCGAGGCCCTATCCCTCGCCAATGCCGCCGACGTGGTGATCGTGCACACCGTGGAGGAGGCGGTGCGAACGCTCCACGCCGTGCACATCGACGTGCTGGTGATGGACCTGTTCATCCCGCTTGGCGACGCGCCGCGCACCACGCTCGGGCCGCGGGCCAGGAAGTACGCCGAGAACGTTGATCACTTGGGCGGACTCGTGCTGCTGGACGAGCTGGTGCGCGTCCCCTCCCCGCCGCTCACCCTATTGCACACCGCGTGTCGCGATGTGGTGGTGATGGACCTCGCCCGCGAGGTGGTGCACGCCCGCGTGCGGAAGCCCGCGCCGGCCGAGGTGCTGCTCAAGGCGGTGCTGGACGCGATCGCGGAGGTTCGCGGGGCTGGTACGAACGGCGACTGATCCGGGTCGTTCTCCCGCCCCTCCCCCCGGCACCGGCCCCGCCGTCGCGGCATGCCTCCGCGGGATTCCCGGCGTTACTTCTTGCCCGCGAGCTCCGTGCCGCCCGGGCCGAAGGCGTGCTCGCAGTCGATCACCGCGAATTCGTCGCACTCGGCCTTGAGGATACACGCGCTCTCGCGCTCCATGTCCCCACCTTCCTTTCGGGAATAGGCGCAGCCCTGCATGCAGGACTCATACGAGGGATACGCCGCGAATTCGCAGGTCTCCACCAGCTCCTGGCACATCGCGGCGCAGGTCTCATCGTCTGCGGCCGAGGTATCGCATGCGAGGAGCAAGAAAGTAAGCAAAACCAGTAACTTCATCCCACGCTCCTAGTTCGCCAGCACACCGGTTCCGAGCACGCCGAAGGTAACGACGGACTCCACGGTGCTCGCGTTGTCCGGCCGCTCGAAGCTGCCGACCGAGTAACGGTACATCCCGATGACCAACAGCGATCCCGTCGGCCAACCGGACAGGTAGCCCGATGGTACGCGCAGGCTCCCCGAGTCCCCGTCGTAGCAGAAGAGCTCGCCCAGCGGGTTGAGATTCGAGGGGTTGTACGCGTCGATCACGATGGCGAAGCCGTCGTTGCTGCCATTGGACGACCAGGTGAAGTCGGCCTTGGACTTCTTGATCTGTGCCGCCCACGCCGTACGCGTCGTCGTGTAGAGCATCTCGGTGGGCGTGAGCGAGGAGATCGAGTCGGGGGTGTAGAACGCCTCGGAAACGCTGAACTCGGGCACGTCGGAGCCGCCTTCCACCTCTACGCGGTAGCCCGCCGTGCGGACAAAATCGTCGGCGACGAGACCGTCGGCCACGAAGATGCCGTCGGTTTCGCTCAACTCCACGCTGACCGTCGGGTGATCGTCCGGACCGTACTCCAGCCACATCGACCGCCCCGCGTCGAGGAAGGTGGTCGCGGCGGCGCTCGGGCTCGGGTTCATCTCGCAGGTGCCTTTGCTGGGGAGCCAGTCGGTCCAGCTTTTGGCAGTGGGTGCGTGGTAGCCGGCCGTCGCGACGACCTGGAGGTTGCTGGTATAGCCCAGGCAGTCGGGACACGCGATCTGAACAAGTTGAAACTGGATCAGTCCGCCCACCTTCCCGAGCCCCGATGTGTCGCCGGTGTCACCCGTATCCGCGCCGCCGGTGTCGATCGGCTCCTCCTCCGCCCACGTGAAGCCATCCTCACGGGTGGCCTCTCCGGCATCGCTGTGCACCACCACGTCCACCGTCGTCTCCACGCCGGCCGCGGGCGCGGTCACGACGATCGTCGCGTCGTCCAGGCGCGTGGCGCTGACCGTCGAGCGACCAAAATCCACCGTTACATCGCCAGAAAAGCCATGCCCCGTGAGGGTTACGACCGTCTCCTCGTCGGGCAGGCTCCAGTCCGGATCGATGCCGTCGATCGCGACGGCGGCGTTCGCCGTATCGCCGCCTGAAAGATCGGGACGGGTGTCTAGCCCGGAGCTGCCGCAGGCCACGAGGACGACGCACGCCCCCGCAACGCCAAGCTCATTCGCCCCCGGCATCCTCAGCCTCGGCTGCGATCGGGTCGAACAGGAAGTAGCCGATGCCCGTGACCGCATCGTCCCCCTCGCCGTACTGATCCGTGATCCACAGGTGGATACGGGTGCCGACGGTCAACGCCTCTACGCCGCCCACATCCCCCGTGGCCGTGTTGTTCACCGGCACGGGATCGTCGTCGCTGCGCTCCCAGGTGTCGGAATGGGCGTCGTAGGTGGCCATGCCGAGGAGCGGGTTGGTGGCGAGGATGTAGTTGCCCGCCTGCGTCCATGAGCCGAAGCCCACGTAGAACATGTACTTCTGGCCGGCGAGCTGGGCTATCGACATTGCAGTCATCCCCTGCGCGTCCCAGGCGCCGCGCTCGCCAACATCGAGGACCGGCTCCTCGGCGGCCTTCCACTCCCCGAGCGAGGAGGCGTTGAGCCGGTAGATGCCGCACTCCGAGTCCCGGCCAGTGCCACCGGCCACATACCCGGTGTACCCGCTCACATCGCCAAGCGTGAGATCCAGCGGCCAGCAGTAGCTGATCGCGCTGGCCCCCGAGCCGAAGTCGAAGACCGGGTTCTTGGCGAAGCGCGTCCACTTCGTGCCGTCGGAGGAGGTGCCGACGCCGAGGCCGTTCACGATCTGGTTGGGGTTCACCTCGTCGTCGATGCCCTGCCAGATCATCACGTACTGCTCGGACTCCGGATCCCAAACAACCTGGTTTCCCGACATGTAGTCGGCGTCGAACGAGCTCTCGCCGCCCTGGTCCATCACCGGGTTCTTGGCGTACGGGGTAAAGTCCGTGCCGTCCGCCGAAACGGCGTAGCCCATCGAGTAGGGGGGAAATTGCGAGCCATCGTCGATGAGGCCGCTGTACCACACCTGGTACATGGGGTGGCCCGCCACCTCGGTGACGTTGAAGGCAGTGGACCCGATCACATCGAGCCAATCCTCCTCGGTGCTGGTGAAGACCGGGTTGCAGTCGTACCGGTAGAACGCCGTGTTCTCCACGCGGGTGAAGCCGCATTCGGTGACATCTGCCGGATCGACGTCCGGGGGCGTGGCGACGACCTGGTAGTCCTGTTCGCAGGCCAAGGCCGACAGCCAGAGGAGGGGGAGGATGCGAGGGTTCACGGGCACACCATACATCGGATCACCGTCCGTACGCCGCGAGGTAGAGCGCTTCGTAGAGCTGAGCGGCACGATCCCAACCGAAGTCGCGCCGCATGCCGTTCTGTTGGAGTTTGCGCCAGGCGTCCGGGTGATCCCACCAGGTGCGCAGCGCAAAACCGATGGCCTGCATCAGCGCGTCGGTCGAGAACTCACGGAAGGCCCACCCGGTGCCCGCGCCGCTTGCTGGCTCCCAGGTCTGCACCGTGTCCGCCAGGCCGCCGGTCGCATGGACGATGGGCACGGTGCCGTAGCGCATCGAGTACATCTGGTTGAGGCCGCAGGGTTCGAAGCGGGAGGGCATCAGGAACACGTCCACCCCCGCCTCGATGCGGTGCGCCAACGGCTCCGAGAAGCCGACGATCCCACGGGCGCGCTGCGGCGCTTCCCGAGCCAGACGGCGGACAAAATCTTCGTAGGCTGCCCCGCCACTCCCGAGGATCACGAGTTGCACGTCCTGGCGCAAAAGCCACGGCGCGGCCCCCATCAAGAGCTCGATGCCCTTCTGGTGGTCGAGCCGGGCGACGACGCCGAACATCGGCACCTCTGGCCGCACGGGCAGCCCCAGCTCCCGCTGTAATGCAGCCTTGCTGGCAACCTTCCCCGTCAGATCGTCCGCTGAGAAGTTGGCTTCGAGGTGCTTGTCGGTCGCGGGGTTCCACTCCTCGCCGATGCCGTTGAGGATGCCCCACAGGTCCCGCGCGCGATGGGAGAACAAACCTTCGAGGCCATGACTGTGATCGATGCAGAGCTGGCGGGCATACGTCGGCGAAACGGTGACGAGCTTCGCCGCGAGCGCCACACCTGCCTTGAGGCAGTTGAGGCGGCCGCTCATGTCGCACGCGGGCCACCAGCGGGTGGAAACGTCCAATCCGGCGAATTCGTGTGCCTCGAAGGTACCGTGGTGGCCTGCGTTGTGGATCGCGAGCACGGCCGGGGAGCGCGGAAAACGCCCGGCCGAGCGGTAGATGCCCTCCAGGAACACCGGCAGGAGCGCCGTGTGCCAATCGTTGCAGTGGAACAACACCTCCTCGCCCACGACCTCCCCACCGAGCGGCACCCGTAACGGGACCTCCAGCGCCGCCCGAGAGAGCAGGGCGAACCTGAACAGGTTGTCGCCGTACGTCCCGGAGTCATCGCCGTAGATCCCCGGGCGCCGGTAGCTCGGGTGATCGACGAACAGGTGATCCACGCCGTCGCGATTGAGGTGGTAGTAGCCGACCTCGTGGGTATGGCCGAACAGGTGGATGCGGGCGCGGACCGTCGTGTCCCACGCGCCATCGTAGGCCTTGTACCTAGGGGAAACGGTGACCACGCGGTGGCCGCGCCCGACCAGCGCCGCCGGCAGCGCGCCGCAAACATCACCCAACCCGCCCGTCTTCGACCAGGGCGCGATCTCGGCGGACACCTGGACGACGTTCATCGCGCGAGCCTATGCGAGGGGTCAGGACGGTGCCATTGCGATTGACTCAATCGCAATGGCACCGTCCTGACCCCTCCGTTATCCCCCGGGCGTGGCCCCCCTCAAAAATGCCGCGCTCGCGCTATTCGCGGTGTTCCACCTCGCCTGCGCGGTAGACTCGATCGGGCAGGAGCCCGGCGTGCTGGGCGCCCGCCTCGGCGACTGGTTCTGGCCCGCCCGCTGGCACATGTTCACCGTGGTCGAGCACCGCGTGAGCCGCGCCCGCTTTGAGGTTTCGATCGACGCCAAGAATTGGATCCCCTACCCGATGGAGAAGGATCTACCGGCGCGATGGGAGAGTGGCTACCGGTGGGAGCGCCCCTCGTTGTGGAAGTATCCCGAGTTCGCGAAAGCGTGGTTGGTCGAGGCCTGCGTCTGGACGCGGGCGCGTTTCGCGCGGCTGGTTCGTGAGAGGCGGACCAAGGTGCTTGGCGAAGATACCCTTTCACAAACACCGATTATCGAGTACCGTGAGGCGATCGAGTGCCCCCGATGACCATCGAGCGCGCCCACCCCGGATGGGGCCTCACTCGGGTGCTCCTGGGGTTCGCCGTGCTGGCCGAGTGGCTTCCCCGAGGGCCCACGGTGCCGGAGCGGTACTCCACCGCGGGCGCGCTCTTTGGGTCCGGACCCCTCCCCATTCCGCGGTGGCACCCCTTCTCACCCACCGAAGCCTGGGTGCTCTTCGGCGTCACGCTGGCCGGCGCGCTGCTCCTCATCACGGGACGCGCGAATCGCACCGCGCTCGTCGCCATCCTCATCGCATCGTCCGCACTGCTCCTGCACGAGTGGATCAACACGAAGGCGCACGACCGCTTGTTGTTCTGGGAGCTCGGGATCCTGCTGTTCGCTCCGGGGGGCGGGCGCGGCGATTTGCCGACGACGCATCACGCCCAAACCGCGCTCCGCATCCTCTTTTGCGGGATCTACGGCGCAACGGGCTTCAACAAGCTGCTCACCGAGTCCGAGTGGCTCACCGGCGAAGCGCTCGGCTGGCACCTGCTCACCCCCAACTTCGCGAACACGCCGTTGGACCAGTGGTTGTCGACCCACACGCTCGTGCTCACGGTCTTCGGGTGGTTCACGATGCTGTTTGAGTGCTCGTTTCCGTTCCTGATCTGGTTCGGCCGGCCCCGGGTCCCGCTGCTCGCCGCGGGGGTAGCCCTGCACCTGGGGATCCACGCGCTCATGAACGTCGGCGGCTTCGCGTGGATCGCGATGGCGTCGTATCCGGCGATGCTGGCGCCTGAGCAGGTGGAGCGGTTTACGGCGCCGTTTTTGGCGTTTTGGAAGCAGAGGATGCGCTTCGGGCGGGCTACGGGCTAGGCGCCCGACGGCGCGGGCGGCGGGCTACGGGGAAGCGCCCCGTGTCGCGACATGATCTCACAACGTCGAGGGGGGCTGGCCCCCCCGCGCGTTCTGAGAGTCGCGCCCGCCGTTATGGGAGTCGCCCCCGACATTATGAGAAAAATCCGACCTGAAATTCTCACAACCGCCCCGGCGGGGCGCTCCCCCCGCCTGATGTGAGAAAAACGCCCTCAAAACGTTCTCAAATCTTCGAGCCGGGCCGCCCGCCCTGCCCGTTGTGAGAATCGCCCTCCGCGCTGCCGGCGGTCCCCCGGCACGACGTCCGCTCCGGTGGCGCGACGTCCGCTCCAGCGGCGCCGCGATGGTGGGCACCGTCGGCGCGGCCCCGAAACGTGGCCTGCACCATCGCCCCATCGCAGCCCGTCTCCCCCGCGCCGCAGGCGCCCCCGCGGCCCGTAGCCCCGGCCGCCCTACCGCACCGCGAACGGAACCTTCGACTCCGCCGCCACCACCGCCACGAACTCCTCGGTCGTCAACGCGCCCAGGTCGGCGTCTCGCGACTTCACGCTCACGGTCCGGTTCTCCGCATCCCGCTCGCCGACCACCACCTGCCACGCGGGTTTGTGGGCATGCGCTTCGCGGATCTTCGCGCCGATCTTGTCGTCCCGATCGTCGAAGAACACCCGGATGCCGGCCGACTTGAGCGCGGCCACGACCTCCGCCCCCCAAGCGACGGACTTCTCCGACACCGTCATCACGCGCACCTGCTCGGGCGCCATCCACGCCGGGAACGCGCCCGCGTAGTGCTCGATGAGAATGCCGATGAACCGCTCGAAGCTGCCGAAGATGGCGCGGTGGATCACGACGGGAACGTGCGGGGCGTTGTCGGCCCCCACGTACGAGAGCTCGAAGCGGATGGGCACCTGGTAGTCAAGCTGGATCGTGGCGCATTGCCAGGCGCGGCCCAGCGCGTCGATCACATCGAAGTCGATCTTCGGACCGTAGAAGGCGCCATCGCCGGCGTTCACCGTCCACTCGAGGTTGTTGGCCTTCAACGCGTTCTCCAGCGCCCGCTCCGCCCGGTCCCACAGCTCCTCACCACCCAGCTTTTCCACCGGTCGGGTGGACAGCTTGGCCTTGTAGCCGAGGCCCATCGCCCCGTACACGCGGTTCACCAGGGCGATGAGGTCGGTCACCTCCTGCTCCACCTGCTCTTCCATGCAGAACAAGTGCGCGTCGTCCTGGCTGAACTGGCGAACGCGAGTGAGGCCGCCCAGCGCGCCCTTCACCTCGTCTCGATGCAATACGCCCTGGTCGTGGATCCGCAGGGGCAGCTCACGATAGCTGCGCTTGGTGCTGCGAAACAGCAACATGTGGCTCGGGCAGTTCATCGGCTTGAGGCTGTAGGCGCGCCCCTCCGTTTCGCCCTCCTCCTGCTTGAGGATGGTGAACATGTTCTCGCGGTAGTGCGCCCAGTGGCCGCTGAGCTCCCACAGGTCCTTCTCGAACAGCATCGGGGTGCGAACCGCTACGTAGCCCTCGCCCAGAAGCAAGGTGCGCATCGCCTCGCTCAGGGTGTGGTAGAGAACTTCGCCCTTTGGAAGCCAGAAGATCGCGCCCGGCGCCCACTCGTGGGTGTAGAACAACCCCATCTGTTGGCCAACCCGGCGATGGTCCCGCTTCTTGGCCTCTTCGAGCCGGAACAGGTATTGATCCAGCGCTTCGCGGGTGGGCCAAACGGTGCCGTACACCCGCTGAAGCATGGGCCGAGAGGCATCGCCCTTCCAGTACGCCCCCGAAACCTTCATCAGCTTGAAGTGTTTGCATTGGCCGGTGCGCAGCGCGTGCGGACCGTTGCAGAGGTCTACGAAACCACCCTGGTCGAAGGTGCCCAGCGGCCCCTCAAGGTTGCCGATGTGCTCAAGTTTGTAGGGCTGGCCCTCGAACAGGGTGGCCGCCTCCGCGTGGTCGACGTTGCGACGCACGAACTGACTGTTCCGCTTCACGACGGCCTTCATCGCCTCCTCGATCGCGGGGAAGTCGGCCTCGGTGATGGTGCGGGACACATCTACGTCGTAGTAGAATCCGTCCTCCACGGGGGGGCCAAACGCAAACTTGGCGCCGGGGAATACCGTGGCGATCGCCTCCGCCATGATGTGTGCGGTGCTGTGCCGCAGCGCGTGCAGGCGGTAGCTTTCTTCGTTCGCAAAGGCCTCGCGGCCCTTCTCGTGGTCTTCCATGCTCATCCTCGACCGCGCGCGCCTATCCCGAATCCGCGACGGCGGAACGCCCCCGCGGTACGCTCGGTTGTGCTCCTGCTCGTCGCGCTCGCCGCTGCAGCCGAACCGCCAGACCTCACGGGCGCATGGCGCCTCGTGTTGGATGTGGCCACAATGGCGAAGATCCCGGTACTTGGAACCACGAAGATCCACACGCGCCAGGTAATGTTGGTGGCCGTATCGCGGCACCCGGAAGGATTCCGCGCCCACCACGACACCTGCGCGTTCGAGGCCGATACCCAACCCTCCATCGCCACAACCGAGTTCCCCGCCGCGTTCATCGACGCCATCCCGGCGAAGGACTACCCGATCGAGCTGAAGTCCACCGGTTCAGGATGGGATGCCCACATGGACCTCTTGCCCGTGCCCGTCGGGTACGACCCACAAGCCGGCGCGTTTCCCACATCCCTGACCGCCCCCGCCGTTACGGACTGGGATCGAGACGGGCTCCCGGCGGCGACCGTGCGGCTGCACGTCCCACTTTTCGGGGCGATCGATGTCTACCGCGCCCAGACGAGCCGAACGATCCTCGATGGGAGGGTTTCCAGCCCCGATCTGCTGGAGGGGTCCATCTCCGTAGCCGACCTGCAGCAACGCACCCTGGGCGCCTCCAACCGGCTGTTCATCCAGAATCCAGAGCTGCAATTCGACTCGGAGAACAGCCGGTTTCGGCTGGAGCGCGTGGCGGCGGGGACGACCTGCGCAACGGTCGTGGCGGCCTCAACGCCGTAGGGGGCAGGAAATTGGGCGAATCGCGCGGCCCGGTGGCCTTCTTCAGGCGAACATCGCGGCGATTCGCGGCGCGGCCGGAGCGTCCCCCGCCCTCACACAGCCAGCGCCGTGTCCGCCCAAAGCACCCGGTCCGCCCGACCGGCCAGCAGGGCCTGCTCCCGCACGAGGCCGATCAGCGCGCGAAGCTCCGGATCCCGGCGCCGCACCTCGGTCATCTGGGCCTCCGACGGCGCGATCGCCGCCTCCAACGCCGCATCGCCCACGGCTACGGCGCACACCAACAGCGCCAACCGTGCGCACACCTCCACGTCGGGGGCGGGGTGGCGCTGCACCTCGGCGAGGCAAGGCTCCAGATGCGACCGAGCTGCTGCCCACAGGCCGTCTCCCACCAGCAACAAGCCCAGGTTTACCTGCGGCACCACCGCCATCCACGAGCTCACCGCCTCCAACAATGCCACCGCCGCTCGGTAGTGATCCGCCGCCACCGCGGTGTTTCCCCCGAACCTGGCGAGGTCTCCCAGCAGGTTGTACACCCGCGCCAGACCCACCCGATTGCCGACGCGTGCGAACTCCGCGAGCGCATACTGCAGGCCGGCCTCGGCGTGATCCCGGCGCTCACGTTTCAGGTCGAGCTGCGCGAGGCCGAGGTGCACCTCTCCGAGCCCCAGCGCGTCGTCCAGCTCGCGAAAAAGGGGCAACGCCCCCTCAAAGCTCTCGCTCGCGCCGGCCCAGTCGCCCAGGTCGGTGAGCACGTCGCCGAGGTCTGCCCGGGCCCGCGCCACGGTACGCCGGTCGCGGCCCGCAGAGGCGGCGAGCGCCGCGTTCCCCAGGCAATCCCTGGATAGCACTGCGTTCCCGCGACGCCGCGCGATCCGGCCCCTGAGCCAGAGCGCCCGCGCCTCGATGCCGGGCCATTCGTGCACGTGGGCGTCCGCCAGGAGCTCCACCACCTTCGCCTCGGCCCGACCAAGGTCGTTGTCGAGCTGCGCCAGCAGGGCCTCCAGAAAACGCTGCTCGGCGTGACGCGCGTCATCGGGGCGCACGCCAATCCGGCTCAGCGCCTCGTCGCGCATCTGCAGCAGCACCGCGGCAGGTCGTGCTTCCCGGCTCAGGATTCTCGACTCAATCGCAGTAGCCAGCGGCTGCAGGCTCCCGCCCAGATCTCCCGCCGCGCGGAGGTGCCGGCCGATGCGCTCCGCCGATTCGCGCTCCGCTCCCAACCTCAACATTGCGGCGCAGGCGCGATGACAGGCGTCAAGGCGCCCCGCCCGCCCCGCGCGCCGCTCGAGCGCCTCGCGGAACATTGCGTGAACGAACCGCCACGCTCCCCCGCCCTGCGCCCGGGGGAGCAGCCCCCTCGCCTCCAAGCGCTCCACCAGCTCCCGGCCCGGCGGTACGCCGAGCTCCGCGCACGCCGCCACCCATTCCGCCTCGTCCACCGGATCACCCAGCACGGCCAGGAGCTCCACGGACTCCAGCGCGGAGGCGGGCAATCCGGCTGCGGCCGACTCAACCCGCAGCGCCCACACCCGCTCGAGATCCAGAGGCAACTCCACGGCGGCCCCGGCGCGCAGGTGTACGCCCTCAGGCCCGAACTCAAGCAGTCCGCGCTGGATGGAGTCTCCCAACAACTGCAGCGCAAACAACGGGTTTCCAGAGGTTCGCGACGTAACCGAATCCGCAAATGCCCGGTCGAGCCCTAACCGCTGCTCCAACAGCTCCCGGCTCGCCGCTTCCGCGAGTGGGGTGAGCCGTAGCTCCTCCACAGACACCTGCGCGCGCAGATCCGCCAGCATCGAGGCTTCGACCGAACGCGCCGGAAGCAGCTCGTCGGTGACCGTGAGCACGAACAGCACCGGCATCTTCAGGCCGATCACGCTGCGAATGAGGGCGAGCGCGTCGGCCGCGCCGGTGTGGGCATCGTCCACCCAGAACACGATCGGTCGCCCCTCTCCGGTGGGCGGAGGCGCCGACGCCATGGCGAGCAGCACCCGCCGCCACAACGCGAGCCGCTCGGCCCGCGGCAACCCTGCGGCGCCCTGCCGACCGCCGCTGCCCAACCACGCGATCAACGCGGATCGATCGCTGTCGTCCAGCGCCGGGGCAACCCGGAGCAGCGCCGCAGGCAACGAGGCACGGTCCAACCGCGGCAGCCCCATCGCGCGCGAAAACGCAGGCCGCAGGCCGCGAGCTGGCCCCGAGCCCGTGCCGTACCAGGCGACGACCGGTCGGGCCACGCCCAGCTCGGCCGCCGACTCCGACAGCCAACGCACGAGCCGCGAGGTTCCCACGCCGCTGGCGCCTCGGACGATAACCGCTCGCGACGTTTCGGTGTCGAAGACCTGGCGCAGGCGACTCCACAAGAAGTCCTGCTCCGCCTCGCGCCCCACGACCGGGAGCGAGCGGAGACCGAGCAGCTCCAGACCCGCCCCGGCAACGCCCCGCGGGAGCGGCCGCTCCCCCAGCGGTCGGGTCGGAAACGTTGCAGGCACCGTCGTGGAGAGGGGGCGAAGGTCGGTGTTGGCGAGCACGCGCACGGCATGGACCAGCCCCGCGAGCGGCACGGTGACCTCCGCCGGCGCGGCTCGGCGAGTCGCGGCGCGAGGAGCCGGCCCCGAAAGCGTAGCAGGCAGCTCCCTCAACATCCGCCCGGCGTCCGCTGCGTGGCGCAAACGCAGCGACGGATCTTTCACGAGGCACCGACGCAACCACGCCTCGGCCCCATCCGGCACCGCGCAGTTGGGGACAAACGCTGGCAGCGGCGATGAGACATGTTCGTCGAGCACCGCCTCGGGCTCGCCGACGAACGGCGCCGCGCCGGTGAGCAGGGCCCATGCGGTACACCCCGCGCTGTACAGGTCCGTCCACGGGCCGAGAAGGCCATCGACGCCGTTGATCTGCTCCGGCGCCATATAGCTCGGCGTGCCCCAGCGGCGGCGCGAGCCGCGCTCCCGCGCCGCGGCGCCAAGCAAATGTGCAAGTCCAAAGTCGGCGATCTTCACGCCCGGGCGCATGCCGCCCACCAGCAGGTTCGCCGGCTTCACGTCGCCATGCAACACTCCTCGTGCGTGCGCGTGGGCGAGGCCGGCGAGCACGTCGAGCATCGCCTCGCGAACCGCCGTCCAAGCCATGGCGCCCGCGCTGTCGCGGAGCGTCCCACCTTCCGCGAACTCCATCGCGATCCAGGTGGCGCCGAGCACCAGCCTCCCCTTAGCTTGCGCGGCGGTTTGCTCGCACACCTCCCCCGTGCCAAACACGTAGACGATGTTCGGGTGGTCCAACCCGGCCACGGCCCGAAGCTCCGCGCGCAGGGTTTGCAATGCCGCCGGATCGCGCGCCCCCCCCGCATGCAGCAGCTTCACCGCCGCCACCGCCCGGGTTTGCAGGTGCGTCGCCCGCCAGACATCCCCGACGCCGCCGGACGCCACGCGCTCCTGCAGCTCGTAGGTACCCAGCACGAGCGGCTCGCGGGCCATCATCGTGGCAACGTAGCGCGATAGTCGGCGCCGATGCGCCCCATCCGCGTCGCCGACTTCACCCGCGTGCTCGCCGGGCCGTGGGCGGCCCAGACCCTCGGAGACCAGGGCTTCGACGTGATCAAGGTCGAGTCGCTCGATGGGGACGAGACGCGGCGCTTCGCCCCCCTTCGCGAGGGCGTAAGCGTGTATTTTGCCTGTACGAACCGAAACAAACGTAGCCTCGCGCTGAACCTGAAGCACCCGGGGGGGCGGGAGGTGGCGCTCCGGCTGATCGGCGATGCCGACGTGGTGCTTGAGAATTTTCGCCCCGGGGTGATGGATCGCCTGGGGCTGGGCTACGCGGCGGTTGGCCGGCCCGAGCACATCTGGGTGAGCATCAGCGCGTTCGGGGCCGACATCGATGGCGCCGGCTACGACCTGGTGCTCCAATCGATCGGCGCGATTACGACGCTGACGGGCGACCCGCCCCAGAAGGCGGGTCCGAGCATCGCAGACCTCGCGAGCGCGCAAATCGCCGTCCAGGGGGTGTTGTTCGGTCTGTTGGACCGGGCGCGCACGGGAAAGGGGCGCCGCGTCGACATCAGCATGCTCGACGTGCAGCACAGCCTGCTGGCCTACTACGCGAGTGCCTCGCTCAACGCCGGCGCGGAGCCCCCTCCCCCGAGCAACGCCCACCCCTCGATCGCCCCCTACAACCTCTACCGCTGCCGGGATGGTTGGCTCTCCATCTGCTGCGCCAACGAAGCGCTCTGGCTGCGCCTCCAGCGCGCCCTCGCCCTACCGGACGATCCGGCCTGGCGGACGCTCGCCTCCCGGATCCAGCACCGCGCCGCCCTGGACGAAGCAATCAACGTGCGTCTGGCCGACGGCGACGTCGCGACGTGGGAAGCGAGCCTCGGGGCGGCGGGCGTCCCCGTCGGCGCCGCGCTCACCGTGCCGCAGTCGCTCGCACATCCCCACGCGCATCAGTTCACGCTCGGCACGTGGACGCAGCCGATGCCGCCGCTCGGTTTGGTCTCGCATCGACCGCCGCCGGGGTTAGGGGAGCATACGGAGGAGGTGTTGGGAGAGCTGGGGTATACGGAGGAAGAACGAGAGGGATTGCGGGCGATGGGGGCTACGGGCTAGCGGGCCTGCGACCCGGGGCTACGGGCTGCGGGGAGAGGGCGCCTGGCGTCGCGGGAGCGCCTGACGGCGCGGGGGGGCGCGGAACCCCGTAGCCCGCCCCCCGCAGCCCGATCCCCCCCCTTCAAGGAATCGAAATCACATACTCCTCATCCATCAGCACGTTCGGCCACGGCCCTGCGTAGGTGCCGTCGAAGCAGTCATTCGCAGGATCAGATGACAGGCAGATCTCTTCGTTCAGCGCTTGACTCTTGCCCGTACCCCAATGAAGCACCATCGGTTCTACCAGGCCCTCCGTGGGGTTCTGGTCCACCGCCACGATGTGGAGGACTTCTCCAGCCTTCGCGTTGAAGTGGACCGGCCCGTGGTTGTCGCTGGTGTCGTTGTTGTCGTCGAAGAATGTGACGCCGTTGACCGCCATGTTGACGTCATCGTCCACCATGAAGTAATCAAACTCGGTATCCCCGCCGGAGATCACGTACTCCAGGGGCTCGTCCGCCTTCCACACCTGCACGCGCACCGAGTCCTCGCCCATGACGCCCTCGCTGTCGAAGCAGCGCAGGCTGATGTCCACGTCGCCAAACGGGAGCTGGCTCGCCCCGGCGATGGTGCCTTCGGCGCTGGGCGTCGCGTCCGCCGAGCTGAGCTTGCTCCCGTTGGCCGACCACGAACACACGAGGTTGGTGACCGCCTCGTCCTCGTCGAACACCGCCGCTGTGAGGGTCACCAGTTGGTTGTCGAGGAAGTACTCGCCCACGTTGGGATCGAGGATCTCCACGATCGGCGCGACGTTCTCCGTCGGGTCGTCCACCGTGTTGCCGCGGAGGGTTACCGCCGAGACCGGATCGTCCGGGTCGTTGCTGTTGAACCACAGCTCTCCCGACCACTCGTTGGTGTCCGGCGGCGCAAACGTTACGCTGACCTCGAACGCGAAGCCGGTGCGCACCGTGTACGGCTCCGCCCAGTCCTCCGGGAACGTCGCGGTATAGGCCTCAATCTCGTTCCCCGGGTACACCGCGCTGCCGATGCTGAGCGTGCCCGTGCAGCCGGCGCGAACGTCAAACGTCTTGGTCACCGACTCCCCGGGCGCCACGGTGCCGAACCAGAGCAACTCTGGGTCGATGTCGATGCACGGCTTCACGCCGAGGCCAGTCACGCCCACCGGAAAGAGCGGCTTGTCCGGCTCATTCGTCGATAAGTTCACGGTGCCCCAGTCCTCGCCCTCGATGTCGGGCGTATACTGCATGACGAGGAGCCCCTCCTCGTGGGCCTTGAGCGACTCGGGCCAACTGATCAGGGTGAAATCGGAGGAAGAACCAGACTCGAGCTCGGCGCCGCTGATCGTGAGCGTACCCAATCCGTCGTTGCGCACCACCGCGCCGATCTCGCCGTACATTCCGAGGACAACCTCGCCAAAATCCACGGTGGCCGGCTCGACGACCACGCTGGGCTCTGCGGTGTTGAGGGCCTGGTCGGGATCGCAGCCCGCGAGGAGCAGCAGGGAGAGCGACGTACGCAGCGGGGTGGGTGGCATGGCCTGGGCCGTTGTATATACGAGGGGCCCAAGGAGCAGCAACTGTCGATCGACCTTTCCCGGCTCCGCACGCGGCTCTGGGCGCTCGCGCAGGCGCAGCCGGAGGAGGTGGCGCGTGCGGCGGCGGCCTTGTACGGGCGTCCCCCGGACGAGGATGAGTGGGCGGACGTGCTCGATCTCGTCGCGGTGGAGTGGCTCAACGTAGAGGGGCGCACGCTGGCGGAGTCGCTCGGTGGCGAGCCCGGGCTGGAGGATCTTGCACGTTGGCCGCTGGAAGCCCACACGTCGCTGTGGGTGGTGGACGGGTGGGATGGGGAGCAGGTGCTCCTGCGCGACCTCGTCGACGACCGAGAGGTAGCCGTGCGGGCACCGTCGTCGGCCCGGGGCGACCTCACGCGGAGGACCGTTCTCCGCGCACGCACCGTACCGTGGCAGGGTGGAACCGCGTTTTTCGGGGAGCCGGGCCTCTACGGGGAGCAAGGGGTGATCGCCCGATTGCAGTTGCTGGAGGCCTGGCGGGACTCGCCCGAGCCCGCGGTGCTGGCGGGTCTGCGTGAGCGGCGCTTCGCGTTCGCCCGCCAACGCGACCAACGCCGGGTCTTCATCGCGCATTTCGGCCGCGATCTGGTGGAATTTTCGGACGCGACGACGATGGAGGCGGCGCTCTCCGCGTTCATGGACGGGCTGCTGTTCGCAGACCGGGGCCCCGACGGCGCTGCGCCTACCCGGGCAGAAGCCTGGCGCGGCGCCAAAGGCGTGGAGCCCATCCGCGTGGATCTGCGACTCGGCGACACCATGGCGGCGGGCCGCCCAGCGCTCTGGTTCCACGAACGAGAGGGGTTCTTGTTGCTACCTGCGTTCGGTGAGCTGAGTGCCCATCTCAACGGCACCGCCGAGCACCCCGACGTGCTGCGGCTGTGGCTCGACACCCCCGAGCTGCCCGTGCAGGCCCTCGCCGCGGCGGGGCCGACTCGTCGGATCGCCGAAGCGCTCTCGGTCGCCGATGGGCCGCTGTCGTGCTTGTTGCCCGCGCGTTTTTCCGACCAGGGGCCGCCCACCCCCTCGCCGCTGCCAGAGTTCGAAGATATGGGCTGATGCGCGTCCAATTCTTTCCCCGAGTCGCGACCCATGCATTCCCAGCCGCCAAGCCCCTCGGGCCCCGCGGAGGGTCGAATCACGGTGAAAGCCTCGACTGGTGTGCAGGGAAACGGGGCGCTGAACTTCGGCAAGCTGGTATGGGTGGATGGGCCGCGGCTGTATCTGCAGGTCGATTCCGAGCTGAGGATGGGCGATGCCCTGATGTTGCGCGTGGATCTCAGCCCGGCCCCCGGAACCGCGCTCCTTGAAGGCGAGGTGATGCGCGCGTTGCCGGCCGCGGCTGGGGAGGCGCAGGCATATCTGGTGCGCTTGCGCTCGGTTTCCCCGGCGGATGCCGGGCCGTGGCAGCGGTTCCTCCAGGCCAAGCAGAGCGGCGGTACCCTGAGCAACCTCTCCGACGTGCGCGACTCGGGCCAGGCCCTGCAGCCGAGCTACGGGTCGCGAGGCGGAATCGGGGGCTCCACACAGCCGCCTCCGCCCTTCTCGGGGCGGGCGAGCACGTTTTCTGCCGCGGGCACCCACAGCTCGGCCAACCCCGCGGGCACGGGCCGCTCCGCGATGCGGGATGCGCTGAAGGCCGCGATGAACCGACCTTCTGAGGCGCCGGCCCCGCTCTCGGGCGCGCCGCATGGCGGCGTAGCCCCGGCGTCGCTGCCGCCGCTCAGCGCGGCGGCCGCCGTGGCCGCCAGCGGGTCGGGTGCCGGCTCGCCGAGCACCTCGGGTCGCCCGCACTCCGCCTCTGCCGACTGGGCGCGCACGTACGCTCCCGCGCCGCCAACGCCACCCCCCGCCGTCGTCACGCCGCAAGCCCTCCCACCTCGTCGGCCCCTGCCAACCGGGCTGTCCGTGCCGCCCCCTGCACACCCCTCGCCCATGGTCGAGGATCCCACGTGGCTGGCCACGAACATCGCGGGCCGTTTCTATGTGGAGGTGAAGTGGTCCTCGGCCGACACGTTCAGCCATGACGTGCACACCCAGCTCATGGCAAACGTCCTCACCCTCGTGAGCGATGGCCGCGCGCTCCCCGCCGCGCCCCCCGTGCACCTCGTCCTTCGGCACGGCACGCTCGCCGTGCAGTGTGCGGCAACGCCCATGCGCGTGCAGCCGCTGGCGGTAACGTACCGGCTTGAATTGGACCCTTCCCACCTCGCGGAGCTCCGTCGCAGCGCGCGGCCCAAGTCGACCATGAGCGACTTCCACTCCAAGGGGCCTGGTCGTTAGCGACGGAGAGTTGGCAATACGCGTGCTATGCTCGCTGGCGCCTCGTTCCCAAGAGCGTCTACGTGCTGCCTAGGCCCCCGACGTCCTCCCCCTCCGCGTGCTCACGCGCGCTTCGGCGGCGGTGCAGGCGAATGGTGTTTTGAACTTCGGCAAGTTGGTGTGGATCGAGGGGTCGATGATGTTCGTCGAGGTCGATTCCGCCATGAGGAGCGGAGATCGCGCCACGCTACGCGTGGATCTCAGCCCCGCTCCCGGCACCGTGCTGATGGACGGGGAAGTGGCCCGACCGATCTCCTCGGCTCCGGGTCAGCCGAACGCCTACCTGATCAAGCTGCTCTCCGTGTCGGCGGCGGACTCGGCGCGATGGGCCCAGTTCCTCGCCGCCAGGAGCGGCACCACCGCAGTGAGCGACCGAGCGGTCATCGAGGATTCGCCCACCCCGTCGAACAAAAGCCAGGGCTCCATGGGGAGCATGGGCAACAGCGGCAGTCGCGGCCTGTTCGACTCGGTTCCTGGCGCACGAAGCGTGTCGAGCCTCCCCTCCGCCGGCAATGCGGCGGCGGCGGCCGGGGCGCGCGCGGTGATGCGCGATGCCTTGAAATCCGCGATGACTCGAGCTCCAGAGGATCGGTCTGGAGCGCCGGGTGCCGCGCCAACGATGCCCGCCCCGGGGCCCGTGGATTCGCCACCCGGGCGTCCAAACCCCGCAGCGAAGTCCTCCAGCGGTTCGGCCTCCGCCGAGTGGGCGCGCACGTACGCCCCCCCGAAGCCCACTCCGCCTCCCGAGGTCGTTAGCCCGCCCCGCCCCCCACCGCGGGCTCCGCAGCCAACCAGCCTCAGCCAGGCTCCCAGCGCGGTCGGGCCCCCAGGTGGGGATCCCAGCTGGATGGCGAGCAACGTCGCGGGGCGCTGCTACGTGGAGATCAAGTGGAGGTCTGAAGAGACCTTTCATTCCGACGTGCACATGCAGCTCACGTCCAACGTGATCACCCTCCTTGGCGACGGGCGGCCCCTGCCCACCACGCCGCCGATCCACTTTGTGCTGCGGTACGGCACCTTGGCCGTGCAAACGCCCGCCACGCCGATCCGGATCCTTCCGCTGGCCGTCACCTACCGCTTGGAGCTGGACTCTTCCCATCTCGCGGAGCTCCGCCGCCATGCGCCTACACCCTCCACCGGCGGTCGGGCCAACCGGGGCACGCCGACCCGCTAGCGGGCTTCGGGCGGCCGGGGTACGGGCTGCGGGGTTGCGCTTTCCAGCGTAGCGGCGCGCTCCCACGCCGCCCGGCGGGTCTGCCCCTCACCTCAGGGCCCCTACGGCACCAACCAGCTTCGCAGCACCCGGCGCAAGTCCGGCAACGCGCCGACGCTCACCTCACCGTCCGGCGCGGCCACGCCCGCCTCCGCGAGCACGGAGCGCACCTCGAGCGGCGTGAGCGGCGCCCCACGCGTTGCGATGGCCACCGACTCGATCACGCCCACCAGCCCCGCGATCATCGCCGCCGCGCCGCTCGTTCCGGCGAAGGATGCGGTGTATGCTTGGTGTTTTGCGGTACGGGCGATCACGAAGGGCGGCGGACCTATGTGGCGCGGATCATCCCGCGGGTAGAACAAGTCCGTGTAGGGAGGGCCGGCGGTCGTCACGATGTCACCCGCCCAACCCTGCACCCACACGAGGCTCCCGTAGTTGGAGGCCACGCGGGCCCGTGGGATCGCGGCGAAGCTGGAGGCCCCTCCCCCCACCCGCAGCACTCCGGTATCGTCCGTAAACGCGCCTTCGTAGGCCGGATCGTCGAGGTTCACGTCGTCATTTCCCGCGGGTTCCACGACCACGATCCCCGCGGCAGAGGCAGCCCGAATCGCCTCCCGCACGCCCGCGTCGAAGCTCGCGGGCACGAACTCCCCGTCTAAGCCGTAGAATTGCTGCTCCACGAGGATCACATCCCCCGCCGAGAGCACGGCTGAAGCCTCCACAATGGCACGGGCGACGTCGTAGTCGAAGCCCGCATCCGCCTCGAAGAATGGTGCCTGAACCAGCACGGTTGCGAGGGGGGCGGCGCCGATAACCCCGAAGCCGTTGTCACCCGCCGCGAGGATGCCCACCACCCCAGTGCCGTGAAAAGCCCAGGTGGGATCGGGCACCCCGCCAAGGTCGCTCGCGCTCCGGAGGAGATCCTCGTGCGTCGGATCCCAGGCGTATTCGATGTCTACGATGGTGACGTTCTCGCCCCCGCCACCCGGGAAATCCGCCGCGGCGGTGATGCCCACCCCGGCGGGGAACACCTCGCGCCAGGCCTGGCCGAAGACCGGCGTTTCGGGGGGTATATCGTCGCTCGGCGGGGGGGCCGGCATCGGCGCCAACCAGGCGGACTGTGCGCGGTGGGCCGCCAGCAGGCTGCGGGCGCGGGCGGGCGCATCGGGCCCGCGGAGAATCCAGTGGTGGGCGAGTGCACCGGGCTGGCCCGGAAATCTCGGGGAGGCCCCTGCGGGCGCCACGTCGGCCACGATGCACACGCGCTCCGCGTCGCGACCGGGACCGGCGGCAAGCAAGTCGTACATCACGGGCGAGCCCACCAGCGGCCCGCCGAAAACGCGTAGCGCCAGGGCGGATCCACGGCTTCGGTCGAAGGGTGATCAGGGTCGCCGGGGAGCAGCACGAACAGCGCCTCGGACGTCTGGTGAAAACGCGGCATGATGGCGGGAGTATGGCGCGTACGCGTGAGGATCGCCTCCACCGAGTCGAACGGCGCAATCTCCATGAGGGTGCGCAGTGTCGGCGGCGCCACTGGCAGCTCGCCGCGCTCGCTGGCGGCCAGCGCCTCCACCGGGCGATACCACCCTCCCGCCGAGGCTTCCTCGCCGTCCACCACCGCCTCCGCGCCATCCGGCATACGCGCCACGAAAAACCACGTGTCGTACCGGCGCGGCTCCACCTCGGGCGTCACCCAATGCGCCCACACCGAGAGCCCGCGCAGATCCCACGCCTCTCCGCTTCGCAGGGCGACGCCCGCCTCCTCGGAGAGCTCCCGCACCGCGGCCGTCCAGAAGGGCTTGGGCACCCGGTCGAAGTCGCCTCCGATGGCCAGCGCCTCCGCGTCGGCCTCGTCGACCCTCCCCCCCGGAAACACCCATGCCGACGCCATGAATGCCACGGAGCGCGACCGCTCCATCAGCCATACCTCCGGCCCCTGCTCTCCATCGCGCAGCAGGATGATCGTGGCGGCGGGGCGAAGCGGAGCGACGTCGGGCATGGTGCGCCCGCCTAACGCTCGACAAGCGCCGCCCCAAGCGGTATACTTGACAGGTCAAGGGTTACGTCCATGATCGCACTGCTGCTCGCCACCCGCGCCCTCGCATGGCCCACCGACGATGCCGCCTGGGTTCCCCTCACCCAGTCGGGCGCCGACATCGTTGACGTGTACAACGACCATGATCGAGCTGGCGTGGGCGCTCCCGACGGGATCGATTGTGTTGGCGATACGACGAACGCCTGGCCCGCGCTGTACTGGTGGACCGACGGCACGGAGCTGTTCTTGCGCGTTCGTGTCGACGAAACGCCCTGGCTGGTGGACGAGACGGCGCTCCTGCCGGACGACTGGTCGTTTCTGTTCGAGACCGACGGGAACGTAGACGACTGGGAGTACGTGGTGGCGGCAACCGGGGTTTCCCCGACGTTGTACGCCTACACCAACGATACCGGGGATGGAGATGGCAGCGGCGACGACGGCGTGGCGGCCACCCCCGACAGCTTGATCAACTTCTGGGACGAAACGTACATCCGCGCCGCGCTGACCGGCAGCGAGGGCGGTTCAACCAGCAACATCCACACGATCGACGACTGGTTCGTGGACGTGCGCATCGAGTTGGCCGAGCTCCCCGCGATCGAGTTCTACGGCGATACCTTCCGCGTGGCGTTCGTCTCCGGCAACACCAGCACCCCCATCGGCGCGGACGCCGATCTCTGCGGCACCGACGACTCCACGGCGCTCGGCGCCCTCCCGGCTGCCTGGTCGGATGCGATCGGCGTAGACCAGGACGACGATGGGCTCACCGACCTCGAAGAAGACGCGATCGGGAGCGACAAAACCGACGCGGACTCCGACGACGATGGCGTGAGCGACACCGACGAGGTCCGCATCGCCGGCAGCTCCCCAATCCTCTGCGACACCGATGGCGACGGCCTCACCGACGGGCAGGAGCTCGGCGTGATCGAGCCGTTGGACGACACGGACACCTCGGCCGGCTGCTTCGAGGCCGACGGGGATTCTGGTGATACGACGACGCTTCCAACCGAAGTCGACACCGACTCCGGCACCGTGTCCGACGGCCTGGAGGATCGGGATCAGGACGGCGTTTGGGACACCTGGGAGACCAACCCGAACGACGGCAGCGACGACCTCGACACCGACGGCGACGGCATCGCCGACGCGCTGGAGGATCTCTGCGGCGGTACCGACCCCACCGACCGCGATGGCGACGGCATTCCCGACAGCGAAGAGGGCTTCGCCGACACGGATGGAGATGGAACGCCGGACTTCTGCGAGGAGGACGACGACGACGATGGGGTGACCACCGACGAGGAGCTCGGCGAAGACGGCACCTCCGGCACCGACAGCGATGCGGACGGGATCCCGGACTACCAGGACCCCGACTCCGACGGCAACGGCGTCGACGACGGCGACGAGCCGACCGGCGACAGCGACAGCGACTGCGACGGAATCCTCGACCGCAACGATCTGGACGACGCCGACGGCGAGTGTGCGGACCCCGACGGTGACGGGGTGACCAACGCAGACGAGGATATCTGCGGCAGCAATCCTGAGAATCCGGACACGGATGGCGACGGAATCGGCGATGCCGAGGAGAGCTGCGAAGACGACGTGGACTGCGACGGGCTTCCCGACCGGCTCGACGCCAACACCGATGCCGAGGGTTGCAACGACCCCGTCGACACCGCTGGAGCGCCTTCGGGCGTGTGCACGGGCCCGCTGTGCGGCGGCCACTACACGGGGGGATCCTGCTCAACAGGCGGCGGCACCGCCTCGATCCTCGGCGCGCTCGTCGCCGGCGCGCTTGTTACCCGGAGGCGTCGAAGGGGGGGGCGGTTCGCCGCAAGCGCCGGCGTCGTCGTCGGGGCGCTGTCGCTGCTGCCAGGGGATGCCCGTGCGGAAGACGCCGCGGTGAACGCCCAGCGTTTCCATCCGGCGTTCGAGAACGATACCTTCCTCTCCGTACACGACACCCACGCGCGCCCGCCGGGCCTCGGCGGCGGCCTGGTGTTCAACTATGCCGCTGCGCCCCTGGAATACCGGTACGACGACGACCGGATGCCGCTGCAGCTCCTCAGCTCCGCGGCGAGCTTCGACCTCGGCGTTTCGTGGGCCGCCCCTCACTTCGCGCTCACCCTCGACATGCCGCTCCACGTCGTGGATGGCGCGCAGATCGACAGCCAATTCGCCCCGGGCGACCTACGCGTGTCGGCCCTCGGCGAGATCGCCGACCGCACCCGCGGCGGACTCGGACTCGGCGTGTACGGCGACGTGGCCCTGCCCACCGGGAACGGCGAAGCCTGGGTAGGCTCCGGCTCTCCCGAGCTGGGTGCGGGCGTGGCCTTTTCCTGGGGCAAAGCCGTGGTCCTGGCTGGTAATATCGGCCTCCAGGTGGCGTCCCCAGCGGAGCTCGACGACCTGAGCTGGGGCAGTCGCGTGCAATGGGGCGCGGGCGTGGACGTGCCGGTCGGACCCATGCTCGCGCTCATCGCGGAGCTGGAGGGGGAGTCCGCAATCGCGACGACAGACACGGTCGGGAGCTCGCCCATCGAGTGGCGCGCCGGCGCCAAGGCGCACCTCACGCGCAACCTCGTGGCCTCCGCCGGGTTCGGCACCGGCCTCACGCTCGGCATTGGCGCGCCCGAATACCGCGTCACCGCGGGCCTCGGCTGGTCGCCCGCGCGCAAAGAAGCTCGCCTTTCCCACGGCCCCGATCGCGACGGCGACGGGATCGGCGATGCCCAGGATCTCTGCCCCGATCAGCCCGAGGACAAAAACGGCGTGGCTGACGACGATGGCTGCCCCGACGCCGGCCTCGTCCCGACCCACCTCGTCGTCACCGACACGGAGGGCAAGAAGCTCGCCGGCGCGTCGATCGAGCTCACGAGCGGGCCTGAAACGGGGCGCTGGGCCGTTCCCGACGGCGACTTCACGCGCTCCTTCGCCCCAGGCGAGTACCAGGTGAAGGCGCGCGCGCCGCATTATCTGCCGCAGAACAGCAGCTTCGTGATCCCGGATGCCCCGCGCCACGAGAAGGTCATCCAGCTCGACGCGGCGCCCGTTGGTGGGATGGTGATCGTGAGCGTGCAGAACGAGGTGGGCCAGCCGATCGCTGCGCTGGTGACGATCCTCGGGGAAGGCCGGAAGTTCACGACCGGGGCCGATGGAACCGGCGCAGAGCCGGTACCCGCGGGCCAGGTGGAGCTCTCCGTGTGGGCCGAGAACTACCGACCGAAGCGTGTTTCCGTGGACGTGGCGAAGGACCAGAAGGCCTCCGTGAACGTCATCCTCGAGCCGAGCCGCGTCGTCGTCCTCGCCGACCGCGTGGACATTCGCGACAAGGTGTTCTTCGACCTCGACAGCGCGGTGATCACCGCAGTCAGCTACCCGATCCTCGATGACGTAGCCGCCACCCTGGAGAATCACGCCGAGCTTCGCCTCGTCGAGGTGCAGGGCCACACCGACGATCAGGGCGCCGAGGACTACAACCAGGACCTCTCGCAGCGCCGCGCGGAAGCGGTGCGTAAGTACTTGATCGCGCAGGGGGTTGAGCCCGACCGGTTGGTTGCGCGTGGCTACGGCGAAACGCAGCCGCTCCAGCCCGGCACGAGCGCCGACGCTCGCGACGTGAACCGCCGGGTGATGTTCAAGATCCTCGCCGGCCCGAGCGGCGACGAGCGGCCGCTTGACGCCCGCCCGCCCAAGAAGGGGCCACGCGGGGGGCGCGGGCGGGAGTAGGGGTCGGCCGGGGCGATGGTGCAGGCCAGGCGTCGCGGCCGGGCGGTCGTTGCCCACCATCGCGGCGTCGCCGAGGAGGATGTCGCGCCGCTGGGGAGGATGTCGCGACCGGGGAGCGGCGGCAGCAGGGCGCCTGGGCGATTCTCCCAAACGGCAGGGCGGGCGGCCCCTCTCCACGAAGTGAGAACGTTTCGCGACACGGCAGGCGCCGCCCGCGCCGCAGTCGCTCTCCCCCGCCGAGGGCCGCAGGCCCAAGGCGCCCTCCCCGCGCCGTCAGGCGCGCCCCCCGCAGCCCGGGCCGTCCGGCCCGTCGGCCCGTAGCCCGAAGCCCGAAGCCCCCCTAAAACCTCCCCACCTCCAAGAACCCCACCACCCGATCCAGCACCTTCGGGGCCAGGATCATCATGGTGTGCTGCACGTTCATCACGAGGAAGTCCGTGGCTCCGTCGTGCCTGGCCTCGTCTACCCGCACGGTGCCGTCGTTGTCGTCACCCAGGAGCGGGTTCATACCGCGCGCGGTGCCCGTTCCCCCCGTGAGAATACCGATCTCGCCTGGTGGTAGCGGCCAATGAGCGGGCACGCCGGGGCGCATCGGCCCCAGCGGGTCCCAGCCCGCCCTGTGCACCGGCAACATGGTGCGCGCCAGCTCGGCCATCACCGCGCCCTGATTCGGCGGCGAGATCAGCACGCCGCGGTTGAGGGCGGGCAGCTCGTGCTGGGCCCACGCCACGCGCGCGAGGATTCCCCCGTAGCTGTGGGTCACGAGGTCGAGGCTTGCGCCCGGATGCTTCGCCACCAACGCCCGAACCGCGGCTGCCGCCGTCTCCGCATTTTTCTCGATGGGCCGCAAGTGGTACCCGAACGTGGGCATCACAACGTCCACCCAGCCGGCCTGTTTCAGCCTACGGGCCACCCACCACATGGCCGCACCGGTGCGCATGAAGCCGTGAAAACAGACGGCGATCCTCGGCGCGGCACCCATCAGCTCACGCGCGCGATGACCCGCCCGGAGTCTTTGCCGATCTCGATGAGCACCAGCGTTTCTTCCAGGGTTACCGCCGCCAGAAGCGGGGGACCTTCGCCGACAACGAAGCGAAGATCTTCCAGATCCTCGACATCCGCGGCGCCGAGGAGCGGGAACGGCGTGCCGAGCGGCCCCGACTCAGGAACGAACATCGCCATCGGCACCGGCACGTCCCGGTCCGCCACCGCCTCGCGCATCCAGGCGAGCCACCATCCGCCCTCGGTTGCGCGCAGGTCCACCGAGCCGACGGGCAGCTTTGCGTCGAGCCGCACCGCCTCCGCGTCGCCGCCCAGGCGCTGAATCCGCAGCCCCTTCTCCTCCCGCGTGACCCAGGCCAGCGCGATGAGATCCTCTCGCGCGGCGCAGGCCGCCTGCATCCGGCCAGGAAACGTCGGCGGCGCTGTCAACAGGCGACCGATCCCGTCCGACTCCACGGCCGTTACCGTGCCACCCTTCCCGAGGATCACCGGGTTGAGCCGATCGCAGAAGCCGCGGTAGGTGCTGGCCGGCGCGCGAAGGCGCTCGGCGAGCCCCTCGACGCTCCATCGGTGCACGCTGAGCATGCCCCGACCAATGCCGAACAACAGGAAGCCATCCCCGTCTGGCACCACCACGGGTAGGGTGGTCGGGGTGTAGCCCAGCCGGGAGGTGTTGCTCGGGCCCGGCTCCCCGTCGAGGCCAACCTCGAACACCGCAACGTCCATGCCGCCCGGCTTGTCGACCAGGAGCACGGCGCGGAAGCCGGTGGGGCTCGGCACCAAAACGCGCGCTACGACCTGTGCCGCGGGGACTGGAAGCTCCGCGGCCGGCCCGTCGCCGCCGCCGGCGCCGAGCGGGCGCACCGCCACGCGCACCACTTCTTCCTCGCCTTCCTCGGCGTTGAACCACATCACCGCGACGTGCTTGTGAGCCTGCGCCACCCAGGGTTCGTCGATGTGCAGCTCGACGGGGCGGGTGTCCACAACAACCTTGGGCGCCGCCCCCCGCAGCCGCGCCGCCAGCGCTGCATCGAGAACGGTCTCCGTCAGATCCGCCCCAGTGAAGTCCGTTTCTTCGTCCACCAGCGCCCCAGTGAGGTCGGCCGTGGAGAGGTCGGCCCCGGTAAACTTGGCGCCGAACAGCCGCGCGCCCTTGAGGGAGGCGCCCGTGAGCCGCGCCCGGGAGAGGTCAGCGTCTTCAAACGTCGCCCCGTCGAGCGTGGCCCGCGAAAGGTCCGCCTCCTTGAGGATAGCTCCGACAAACTCAGCTTCCCGCAGATCAGCCGCCGTGAGCTTCGCCTCGGAGAGTTCGGCCGCATCGAAGGACGTGTGTCGGGCCGTGACCTCGCGCAGGCGCGCGCCGCCGAGCCGCGCCCGCGACAGGTTGGCCGCGGAGAGGTCGGCCTCGGACAGGTCCGCGCCGGACAGCTCCGCCTCGCACAGGTCGGCGCCGCCGAGGTACGCCTCGCGCAAACGCGCCTTGATCGCGATGACGCGCAGCAGCTTCGCGCCAGTGAAGTCGGCCCCGACCAGGGTGGCCTTGCTCAGATTCGCGCCCGTGAGGTCGGCCGACGAGAAGTCCGCCTTTTCGAGGTTCGCACCCGAGAGGTCGATCCCGGGGAGCGCGAGGTTCGCCAGATCGGCGGCGAACAGGTCGAGCGTGACGCGAGCCCCGCGGCGCTTGTTGAACTCGGCGACGTTCCGGGAGAGCAGCAGGTCGAGCAGCGTCAAGGAATCTCCGCGGGGTTGCGCGCCGGTTGCCGGGATGACACCCTTGCGCCGTGACGCGCGCGCGACTAACGAGTTTTGCGGCCTCAGGCCACCGATGAGCACCCCGCTCCAGCTCATCGCGCCGTGGTTGCCCCGTCACCTGGTCGAGCGGCGCACGCCGCTCCCCGAAGTCGGGCTTGAAGAGCGCATCACCGGCACGTTGTTGCGCTTCGACATCCCCGACTTCACCTCGCGCCCGGATCAGGTGAACGCAGACGGGAAACGTCGCCGCGAGCGGGCCGCTGCGGAGGATCTCGCCTCGGCCGTAGAAGAGGCGTTCCGCCCCATCTTCTACTCGGTCGATCGCCACGGCGGCAGCCTCGCAAGCCTTGAGGGCGATGCGGTGCTCGCGCTGTTTCGCGGCCCCCACCACGGAGAGCGCGCGCGGCGAGCGATGGAGGACGTGATCGCGGTACGGCCCACGCTGCACGTCGCGATCGCGAGCGGCCAGATCCGGGCGTTGCAGCTCGGCGGTGGCGAGCAGCGCCACGAGCTGCTCCACGGCCCAGCCCTCTTGGCGCTCGAACAACTGGAGTCCGACTCCGCCGCGATCGCCCTGGACTTCGACGAGCCCGGCGTCACGGAAGGGCCGCTCCTCAGCCCCCCGGAAGCGGAGCTTCTGCGCTTCGTGCCCCCCGCGCTCCGCGGGCTTGCGAACCCTGCCCCCGTGCACCGTCGTGTCGTTGCCGTGTTTGTGGCCGCCCCGCTGAACGTCGCGCCGGCGGTGTACCGCGCGCTCGCCGAGGAAGCCGAGGCCCACCATCTGGTGCTGCTGAAGGTGCGGGCGGAGCGGGATCAGCTCGTTGCGCTCGCCCTGGCGGGCGTCCCGAGCGCCGGGGAGGACGACGGTGGCCGCGCCCTCGCATTTGCGCTCGCGTCCCGCGACCGCCTGGTCGACACAAGCGGCGTGCGCGTGCGCCTGTCGATGGCCGAGGGGCCGGTGCTCGCGTTCGTACTCGGGGATGGCACACGCCTCGCCTGGGATGTGATCGGAGACTGCGTGAACGTCGCCTACCGGCTGCTCGCCGAGGCAAACGGCACGGAAATCGTGGCTACTTCGTCGCTCGTCGAGGCCGTTCGGGAAGCCATCGCCGGCCCGACCCTCGCGGTGAGCGTGCGTGGGAAGTCGCGACCCATCGCGGTGCGGCGAGTGATGGGGATGCGTACGATCCGGCGGGTCACCCCCGACCTCACCTACCCTCGCCGCCGCGAGTTGGCGCAGCTCGACGCCTGCCTCGACGCGAACCAGCCCGTGGCGGTGATCGGGGCGGCGGGCCAGGGGAAACGCTACCTCTGGCAGGAGTGGTCCGCCCGAAACCCGACGTGGCGCGTTCTGCGAGCGACATGTCGCGACCATGGCGCGGTGCGTCCGATGGCGCCGTTCATCGGCGCGATCCGCCGGCTCGGCGGCGAGGCCCCCACCCGCACGGCGCTGCAGGCGGCGCTGCGCGGCCTGCCGGACATGGACGACCGCGCGACGTCGGTGCTCGATGCGTTCGTCGCCTCGGGCGCACCGCAGCTTGGCGCCGTCAGCTCCGCGCTCCGCCAATTGCTTACGGGTCTCGCGGGCTCTTCGCCAACCGCCCTGGTCTTCGAGGATCTCCAATGGGCCGACGACGACGCGCTGGGGCTGTTGCAGCGCCTGATCCACGAGTCCCCCCGCTCGGGCCTGCGGGTACTCGTGACCGCCCGGCCGCGCACGAAGCTCCCCGCTGGGCTCAACGCCGTCGACCTCGGCCCGTTGGCCGCCGACTCCTCGCACGAAATGGTGCGAGAACTTCTCGGCGAACGGGGCACCGACGAGGCGCTGATTACGCGGATCCTCCAGCGCGGAAACGGCATTCCCCGTGAGCTCGTGGCGCTCGCGGATGCCGCGCGCCGTGGCGAGGTGGATCTTCCGGAGTCGATGGAGGCCTGGTACGCCGCACGGATCGATACCCTCGACCTCGCCGCGCGCGAGGTACTGGAGCGCGCCGCCATCCTCGGCCGAACGCTGGACCAGGGCCTCCTCCGGCGTCTGAGCGCCGACGTTCCCCGCGCCGAAGAAGGGCTCCGCACCTTGTTCGATCAACGCCTGCTCGTCGCCGACGACCTCGGCGCCCGCATCGCGTTCGATCGCGAGGCCACGCGCGAGATCGCCTACATGCGGATGACATCGCCCCGGCGGCGCCAGTTGCACACCCGCGTCGGGCGGGTGCTCCAGGCCCGGTCAGCCGCAGGAGCGCCGGTCGCGCCCGAAGTCCTGGCCTGGCACCTCTCCCGGAGCGACGCCCCGGTCGAAGCGCTTGGCCCGCTCGTGGAGGCCTCCCGGCGCGCGCTGGCCCACGGCCGCCCCCGACTCGCCCTCGCCCACGCAGAGCAGGCGGTGCGCATCGCGCGTCAACACCACCCCGACTCGCTGCCCCAAGTGCAGCGCGCGCTGGGGGACGCGATGTTGGCGCTCGGACGAGCCGATCTTGCGCTCGAAGCGTTCCGCAACACGGGGGATGCGGCGCTCGGCGTCGAGGTCGCAGCCGCGTTGGTCGGCGCCGGGTTCGCGCGCGAGGCGCTCACCGCCGTAACCAACCAGCCCGGCGCGATGGCGGCCGCGGTGCGCGCGCGGGCGCTCTCGCTGCTCGGCGACAAATCCGCCGGCGAGGCCCACTCCCAGGCGCTCGCCGCCGCCGGAACCCCCGAGGACCGCGCGCGGGCGCTGCGCTTCTATGGCGCGGATCTCACCCGGCATGATCGCTTCACCGAGGGGATCGATGTGCTCGAAGAGGCCGTTCGCGCTGCACAACGCGCCGGGGAGCCGATCGGCCGGGCCGACGCGCTCGACCTGTTGGGGAGCGCGTTGGCCATCGTCGGCGAGGTGGACCGCGCGATCCTCTCCCACCGCACCGCGCTCTCGATGCGGGAGGTTCAGGGCAAGCCGGAGGGGCTCGCGGGCACGCTGCGCCGGCTGGGGCGGGCCGAGTCCCGCACGCCGCAGTCCGGTCGCGCCCTGGGTCATCTGGTCGCGGCGCGGGCGATCCTCCGCGATGCCGGCCTGGAATCGCGCTTGTCCCGCCTGGAGGTGGATCTCGCCGAGGTGCGGTGGCGGCGCGGCGAAGCCGAGCACGTTCGCCGCCACCTCGACGCCGCGACGGACCTCTCGGGGCGCGCCCGAGCGCGTGCCACGCTGCTCGGCGCGCTCGTCGTCCCAGAGGCGGAGCGCCCGGTCGCGACGGCCCGTGCGTTGGAGGTTTGCGAGCTCGACCGGTGGCGCTGCGGTGCTCTCCTCGCCACCGCGTGGCAGGCCTACCACGAGCACGACGCCACGGTGCTCGACGCCATCCACCACGACCTCGCGCAGCTCCGGCATGCGGAGTTCAGCGAGCTGGTGGGGACGTGGCGCGCGGCGCTTCCGGACTGAGCCCGAAGGTGGGGCCTACAGATCCCCCCAGCCGCCATCCCACGGCGCGTCCCCCTCAAAAACCGGCTTCGGTGCCCGCTTGGAGCGCAGCTCCACGTCGATGGGACCGCCGATTTCGTCGAGGCCCGTCAAGGCCTCCACCGTTGCCCCTTCGCAGCCGAGCGCCTCCGCCAAAACCGCGCTCTGGCGAGCTTCGCTGGTGCCATACGTCCGCTCCCGCAGCCAAAGTGCCGCCGCGCCCGTTGCATGAACCTTCGCCACGAATTCCGCGCCGCTCAGCGTGAGGGTGCGCTCCAGCCGGCCCGGTGAGAGCGGAACCAGGGGCGCCGCTCCAAGCGCGGGCTTCCCCGCAACCGAGGTGGATACTTCGTCGAACCCGCACACCGCGCAGCTCGGATCGAGCAGCACCTCCCGCTCGCCGAGGTTCACCGCCACCAGCATGTGGTCGTACCCGGTGAGCGTAAACGGCTCTGGCGCGGCGCCGCTCAGCATCCAGGCCGAAAGGATCCCCTTCTGCTTCAGCATCCGGTCGAGGATCAACGCCCGCTCCACGGAGGTGCCCCAGCCCGAGCGCCACGCTCGATTGAGCTGCCGCGGGTGCAGCGCATCCCGCGAGGGCAGCCAGCCCTCCACCAACCGGTGCACCTCGTCAAACAGCGCTCGGGAGGCCGCCTCGGGGTCATCAACCGTCGCGTACCGAGAAGGTACGGCCGGCTCAGGCAAGCTCACCTGGGTGAATCGCCAATCTAGTCCTTCGACATAGGTCTTGCCGTCGGGGATCACGATCGCACCAACGACGCTCGCCACCCTCCAACGCGCCTCTCCGCCGCCGGGCGCATCGAACCGTACGCCGTCCACCACCCGGCTGAGCGTGACACCGGGCCCCGCCCATCCCACGACGTGAGCCCCGGGAATGTGCAGGGTGAACGAGCCGGGATCGAGGTAGAGGACCCCCTGCGCCGCGGCGCCCGCGCGATCCATCGTCCGGTGGCCATCCGGCGAAAGTGTCGCGACGTCGTACCGGGTGGAGGCGAGCTTCGGGTCGGCAAAGCCCCAGCCTGGATGTTTCGGATCCAGCGCCACCGTCCACACGAGGTGGGTTTCCTTGGGCGGCGACTCGCTCGGCGGCGGCTCCCCCAAGTACACCTCCAGATCGGTGCCGGGCACCGCCACGGTCACGGTCGCTTCCTGCCCGGGCTCCAGCTCGGGGAGGCCGATCGACACCTCGCGATCGACGACCGCCACGTGATCGTTCGGCACCTTCCGCTTGCCGATCCGCACCACTACGCTTGGCGTGGGGCCGTGGGTTCGCAGCGTGATGCGGCGGCAGCTCAACGGCTCCGCAACCGCCAACAATCGGAGCTCGGTGCCTTCGACTGTCGGCGTCTGGGTGAGCTGGCACGCGGCAATCGCTTGCGACGACGTGAGGATGGCGACGAGGGCGGGGATCATCGGACCTCCGGACTGACGGACAGGTGACGGACGTCCGTCACCAACTGACGGACGTCCGTCACCTGTTTCGCGAACAATCGGCGTTTGGCCGTTGGCACGCGGCTGGCAACGAGAGGGTGCTGCACACCCTGGAGTATCCCGTGCAAGATCAAACGACCTTCTGCCTCCCCGACGTCTATACCTTCAACCCCTGGTTCGACCTGTACTTCGGCGCCACGTTCTGCGCCGATTGTTTCGAAGGCACCCTGCCCCGCATCGACATCCTCCCCCACGAGGAGCGCGGGAACGCCCTCGCCATCGCCGCGCGCGGGTGGATGGTGCTGGGCCGCCCGGCCGACGCGATGCGCTTCTGGGAGCGCGCCCGGGCCCTCGGCGGCGCGGAGGTGGAGGCCCTGGGCCTCTTCGTGCAGTCCGACGGCGCCAACCGGGCCGAGCTGCGAGCCGCCGGGCTTCGTTCACCCGGTCTGCGCGCCGACGGCTGGTGCGATGCGGCGGCCCTCCACCTCGTCGCGGGGTCGCTCGACGCTGCCGTTCGCGCGGTTGGCCGCGCCCTCACCGCCTGCCCCGATCACGGCGAAGCCCTCCACTGGCAGCGTTTTCTCTCGCTCCCCGATGCGGTGGCCGTGGCCCAGCGCGTGGACGCCGGCAGGCCCTCCCGTCGCGGCCGCGGGCTCGCCGTGCAGGACGCGCTCGCGCTGCTCCCGACCCGTCACAACGGTTGGGTGAGCGAAGAGCGACTCCACCGCCGCGCGCAGATGGACGAGCTGACGGAAGGTCCCGCGGGCTCAGCCCTGGCCCGCTTCGACCATGCCGGCGTTCGCGAATACTTCCTCGCGGCCGACTCCGATTGGGCCACGGTCCCGGCGTCGCATCCGCTCGCCCGCGCGGAGCTCGAGATCGACACCCTGCGCGCCCTCGTGAAAGAAAAGCGCCCCGCCCTCGCCGCCGCCCGGAGCGTATGGGACTCGGCCCTGGCCTCGGGCGATGCCCTCCGCGTCGACGACGTCGGGCAGCTCCTCTGTGCGCTGGCCACCCAGGATGTCACCCTCGTGGGTGTGGGCCGCGAAGCCGCGGATCGGCTCATCGAGATGACGGGCGAAGGTCCACCGTTGTTTCGCGCCTACCGCGCGCTGTTCGCGGCGATGCTCGCCGAGCCCGGCGCTGTCCAGCGCGCTCGCGAGGTGTTGGATGGCACGTTTGAGGACGATCTTAGCTGGCGCCTGAGCGTTGGCGCCCTGTTTCGCGCCGGCGCGGTTCCCGAGGCCGAGGCCGAGGTTCGCCGCGCCCTGGCAGACCCCATGCGTCGCTCGATCGCCACGTACATGGGCAGCAAGTCGGCGCGCACGACCACGCCGGTGGTGTCCTGCTCGCCGCGCACGGGCGGCCGGGAGCTGGGCTCCGCCGCCCACCCCGAGGGCCTCGCCTGACGACCCGATCGCCCAACGTTAGCAGGAGCGGATGCTCACGATCGCCCCGCATCCGCTCCTGCACCTTGGCGCGTTCCTCACCGAGCTTCCCGCAGCGCTTGGCCCCTCCCCGGAGTGGCTGAGCGCTGGCTTGCGGCTGGACGCTGCAGCTCCACTCGCCTCCGATGACGCGCTCCGGGCGAAGGTGCGCGATCTCCTGCGCTGGGGCGGCTTCAAGCCCACCGGCCGAAGCAAGCCGGCCAGCGAATACCTGATCCGCGCCGCGACCGAGGGCACCTTGGGCAGCATCAACCCGCTCGTGGATGCCTGCAACGTGGTTTCGCTACACTCGGGGCTGCCGATCTCGGTGGTGGATGTCGATCGGGCCTTTCCTCCGTTCTCCATCGAGATCGCCCCGCCTGAAACGGCGTATGTCTTCAACGCCGGCGGCCAGACGATCGACGTGGGCGGGCTCCTCTGCCTCTTCGACGGTGAGGGCCCGTGCGCAAACGCGGTCAAGGACGCTCAGCGCACCAAAACCAGCCCCGAAACCCGACGCACCCTCTCCCTCGTTTGGGGCGTTATCGGTGAAGAGGACCGCACCCGGCGCGCGATGGCTTGGTACCGCTCCCTGCTGCATGAGTTGGGCGCGGTGACCGAGGTGGTGGAGGCGTAGGCGCTGCGGCCAGGCCGCCTGGGCGAACCGCGCGGCCCGGTCCCGTTTTCCAGGCGGAGGTGGCGGCGGTTCGCGGCGCGGGTGCGGCGTCGGTGGCGGGGCCGGGGCGGCGCCACGTTGAGGCGTAGTGGCGCTGCACCGCAAAGCCCGTCGGGCGGGCCAGGCATCCCCCCCAATTTGCGACAGTTCGCGAGGTATCCCCCGTATTTTGCGACGTTCCCGCGCGCGCCCGGGCCCGGGCCGCACCTACCCCATGGGGGAACGCCGATTTTGCGCTGCTCGCTCGCGAATGCGGGCCGAATCGCGCGCGAGCCGTCGCATTTTCGCCGTGATACCTCCGACTTTGTCGCAAATCCGAGCGGATACCTCATCGGCCGACCGCGCGGCGCGCTCTTCACGGATAGGCTGACGGGCGCATGTTTCCCCTCTTCCTCCCCGGCTGCTTCCTCCTCACCGAGGCGCAGCTTGCCGATCGCCTGGCCCATGGAGCGGTGGCCGCCGACTCCGGCCCTGACTCGGGCGGGGCGGACGATTCCGGAGGCCACGGCGATAGCGGCGAACCCGAGGATACCGGTGCCGAGCGCACCTTCTATCGAGACGCGGATGCGGATGGCTCGGGCGATCCCGGCGCGAGCCTGTTGGCGACCGTAGCGCCCGAAGGCTACGTTGAGAACGCTTGGGACTGCCTCGACACCGACGCCAGCGAGCCCGTTTGGGTCGCCACCGACGGCTTGCCGAGCGGGCCCGGCAGCTTCGATATGCCCTATGCGGCGATGAGCGACGCGGTGCTCGATGCGTTCTTGTGCGTGCGAATTCGGCCGGGCGTGTATACCGGCGCGGTCGATCTAGGGGGGCACAACCTGGATATCGAGGGGATTGAGGGCTCAGCGGTCACCACGCTCGACGCGCTCTCCGGCGGGCCGGTTGTGAGCGTGAACGGCGGCGAAAACGCGACGCTCGCCGGCCTCACCCTCACGGGCGGGAGCGGCTCCCAAGGAGGGGACTACGCATACGGCGGCGGCGTTCTCGTCATCAATCCGGCCAAATTGTCAATGCACGACGTCGTCATCACCGGCAACGTCGCGATCAATGGCGGTGGGATCTACACGACCTCGCCCGACCTTCAACTCGAGCAGGTCGTCATCGCGGGAAACGACGCGTACGCCGGCGGCGGGTTCCTGCAGGAGGGCGGCGCCGTTCGGGGCAGCCAGGTCCGCCTCCTCGACAATACCGGCGGCTACGGCGTCGCCGGGTACTCCGCGGGCGGCACGCTCGAGCTCACGAACGTCATCGCCGGCGCAAATCGCGGCACCGAGGGGATCGATGGGTTCTACCTCGTCAGCTCGTCGACGCAATTTGTGAATGTCACCATCGTCGATCACGACTACGCGCTGGCTGTCGAGAGCAGTGCGGAGGCGCCCGGGAGCCTCACGCTCGTGAATTCCATCCTCGGCGGCGGTGAATTCGGTCTGGTCCTGTATGGCGAACCTCTGGCGGAGGTCCGCTACTCCTGGTTCTTTGGGCACTCCGGGCGGGACTGGTACCCGGATGAGTCCAACATTATCGGCACCGCAGGCAATGTGAGCCAGGATCCGGTTTTCGCGGCCTTTACGGCAAACGGCGCCGCTGGAGACGACGACCTGCACCTCGCGGTCGGCAGTCCCGCTCTCGATGCGGGCGATCCCGCGGTGCTGGATGCGGACGGGAGCCGGAGTGACGTCGGGGCGTATGGCGGGCCCGCCGGCTCCTGGCCGTGACCCCCCTCTCCGCGATCCGCAGCGACGCCCTTCGGCGGTCAAGGCAACGAGCGCCCCGCGGATCGCCCCCTCCCCTCCCGGTGTCGGTTAGGGCCGCCGCCCTCCCCAGCGAGCGATGTCCGAGCCGCGCCGACCGTTGATCGCAGCGGAGCACCTCACCAAGACCTACACCGCCGGCGACGTTGAGCTCAACGCGCTCGACGATCTGTCGCTGCACGTCGAGGCCGGCGAATACGCGGCGATCATGGGCGCTTCCGGATCGGGGAAGTCCACGCTGATGAACATCCTCGGCGCGCTCGACCGCCCCACGAAGGGCGAGTACTGGCTCGATGGCGAGCGCGTGTCCACGATGACCGACCGCCATCTCTCCTCGCTGCGCAACCGCAAGATCGGGTTCATCTTTCAGAGCTTCAACCTGCTCCCTCGGCTCGACGCGGTGGAGAACGTGGAGGTGCCCCTCGTGTACGCGAAGGTAGGTGCCCGCGAGCGGAAGGAGCGCGCAATCGAGGCGCTTCGACAGGTCGGCCTCGGCGAGCGGCTCCACCACCGGCCCACGCAGCTCTCCGGGGGGCAGCAGCAGCGCGTCGCGATCGCACGGGCGCTCGTAACCAAGCCGCGCCTGCTGCTGGCAGACGAGCCCACCGGTGCCCTCGACAGCGAAACCACGAAGCAGATCCTCGTGTTGCTGGATGATCTTCACGCCGCTGGGATCACCATCGTCGTCGTAACCCACGAGGCAGACGTGGCGGCGCGCGCCCGGCGGGTGGTGCTGGTGCGGGATGGGTGCATCGTCTCGGATGGACCTCCCGCAGAGGTGCTCACCGGTCGCGCGTCCTCGCCCCCTGTGCACGAGGAACGGTCATGATCCTGATGCTGATTTCGATGGCGCTGGCCGGGGACACCACAACGCTGTCCCTTCGCCGCGCGTTGGAGCTGGCGGTCGAGCGCAACCCTGAGCTCCAAAGCGCCGCTTTGGGCGAGTCGATCGCCGCTATCGACGCGCGCCGGGCCCGCCTGGATCGGTTCAGCGCCAGCATCGGCGGGACGGCGGGTGGCCAGGCGGGCTTCGTGAAACCCTGGGAACAACCGGCTCACGATACCAGCGGCGCGAGCTGGGACGCCCGCGCCGACCTCGCGGTCCCGCTCTACGCCGGCGGTCGTATTCGCGCGTCCATCGAACTGGCAGATGCCGCCTCGACGCTCGCCGGGCTCGACCGGGCCCTCGCCGAGCGCACCCTGCTGCGCGCCGCCTACACCGCCTACTGGTCGATCAAGGGCTACGAGCTGCAGATCGCCGCGGGCGAAGAGGGCCTCGCGCTCACCCGCGAGTCCCTGGCGATCATCCAGGCGAAGGCCGACGCCGGGCTCGCCGCCGGCATCGACGTGAACCGCAGCACCGTAGACGTGTACGCGCAGGAAGAACGCCTCCTTTCCGACCGCGCCCAGCTCTACGAAGCGGAGCAGGAGCTGATCCGACTGTTGCACCTCTCTGGGGACGACGTCGTGCTCGTTGACGAGCCTGCCGCCCCCGCAATCGGACCCGCCGACTTCCCAGCGTCGGGGGGCGCCAGCCGCCCCGAGCTCGCCCGTACCATTCAGGAAGCTGCCGCCGCCGAGGCCGGCATTCGCGCTGCCCAGGCCGGCGCGCTCCCCACCGTCACGCTGTCCGCGACGGCCGGGGTAGGGAACACCACCGCCATCGCCGACCCGGCGGCCAGCGCGTTCGACCCCGCGAACCTGGGCACAGGGCTCGACGCAAGCGCCGGGATCTCGGTCACCTGGAACCCCTTCGACCTGTTCCAAACGCGGGACGCGGTGGAGCAGGCGAACCTGGCCCGCAAGCAGGTCACCCTCGCCCGGGAGGCCGAGATCGACAGCATCGAGCAAGAGCTTCGACAGGCCCGCTCGGCGGTAACGCAGCTCCGTGCGCGCGTTCCGCTGGTCGATGCCCAGGAATCGCTGGCCCGCGACAACCTCCGCATCGTCTCGGAGCTGTACGCCCAGGGCTCAGCGTCGATCCTCGATCTCTTCGACGCCCAGGCCGCGTTTCGCCAGGCCCGCATCCAAGGCGCCAGCCTCCGCGTGGCGCTCGCAACCGCGGAGCTCGACCTCCGCTGGGTCGCCGGCGCCGACCTCCTCGCTCCCGGGAGCACCCCATGATGCACACACGCCGGTTTGGCCTCGCTTTTGCCCTGCTCCTCCCAACCCTGGCCTGCTCGATGGGCGGCGGGGACGAGGAGAAGTTAGACGAAAACCTGATTCGAAAAGCGACAAAGGGCGAACTCGTCGACGAGGTGAGCGAGGCCGGCAAGATCACCCCGCGCTACGACGTAGACATCAAGACCAAAGTGTCCGGCGAGATCAAGGCGGTGTACGTGGAAGAAGGGCAGGTTGTGCACCAGGGAGATCTGCTGTACGAAGTGGTGGACACCGAGTACGAGCGGCAGGTCGCGCTGCAGCGCGTGCAGTTGAAGCAGGCGAAGCTGGATGCGGAGCGGGCCGAGGTGGAGCGCGGGCGCAAGGAGCAGGCGCTGGCCACCCGAGGTATTTCCGCCGCCGAATACGACGTTTCCAAGCGTGAAGCCGAGATGGCCAGGCTCACCATCGAGAGCGCGAAGGTGCAGCTCCAATCAGCGGAAGATCAGCTAGCGTACACCCGAATCACCGCGCCCATCGATGGGGTGGTGATCGTGCGAAACGTCGAGGCGGGCGAGGTCGTGACCGCGGGCATCACCGCCACGGTGAACGGCGACCCGCAGCTCACCATCGCGCAGATGGACCGGTTGTTGCTGGAGATCGACCTCAACCAGGTAGACGTGGCGAAGGTGAAGCGCGACCAGACCGCGCGGATCCTCCTCGACGCCTACCCTGGCGTCGAGGTGCCCGGCTTTGTGAGCCAGATCGCAGCGGCCGGCCACACCGACCCGACCCGCGGCATTGACGTGTTCACCGTGAAAGTCGAGGTGGACCCCTCGAAAGCCAGCGTCGAAATCAAGCCGGGTATGACCGCGGAGGTGCGCATCGGCATCGGGAGCTGGCCCGACGTCGTCAAGCTGCCCGCCGAGAGCGTGTTCGAGGAAGAAGGGAAGTCCTACGCCTACATCATTCGGGAGGCCGACGGAAAGAAAACCAAGGAAAAGGTGGAGCTGCAGCTCGGGCATCGCAGCGATCGGGAGGTGGAGGTGACGAGCGGGCTCAAGGAGGGTGACTCCTTCTACGCCCAGGCCGCGATCAAAGACATGAGCGCCAAGATCGACTGAGGAGGATCGGTGTTCTTCGAAACGGCCCGACTCGCGCTGCGCTCGTTGTGGGGGAACCTCTTCCGCACGCTGCTCACGAGCTTGTCCGTCACGATCGGCACGTTTTCCATCGTCGTGATGCTCTCGCTGGCGCAGTCGGGCCAGCGCACCCTCGCGCGCGCGATTGAGACAATCGGCGGCATGCGGAGGTCTTGTGGATCCCCTCGGAGAGCGAAGCCGCCAGCGCCCGCGACAAGGCCCGGTATGACCGTGGCTTCACCGACATCGATCTCGCAGGACTGCAGGAGGTGCCGTACCTCGCCTCCGTTGCGAGTGAGTCTACTTACGGCAGCGAAACGGTGTGGGCGACGGCCGATATTCGGGGCACCGCCGACATCGTGGGCGTCGGTGAAGCTGTGCTGGAGATCCTGAACTGGCACGTTCAGGCCGGGAGGGCGCTCACGACTGAAGATGGGCTCGGGCGGCTGCGGGTGACGGTGATCACCGCGCCGCTGGCCGACACCCTGTTTCCGGACCGGTCGATCCCTGAGGTCGTCGGCCAAACGATCTTCATCGGCAAGCGGCCGTACATCGTGGCGGGCGTGCTGGAACGCCGCGACATGATGGGGATCAACTTCGGGTTCTCGTGGGAGAACAGCGTATTTGTCCCGCAGTTGACGGCGGAGAGGCGCGATGGTCGGCCCGAGCAGGCCCGGTTCTTCGTGGGGCTCACTGAGGACGCCGAACACAACGACTCGGTGGTCGCGATGGCGAACGCCGTGCTGTTGTCGAACCACAATGGCGTCGAGGATTTTCAGTCACTGGACTTCTCCGGCTTCCTGGAGCAATTCTACACGTTCTTCCAGGTGCTCGATCTCATCGTGGCGCTGATCGCCGGCGTGAGCCTCTTCGCCGGGGGGATCGGGGTGATGAACATCATGCTGGTGTCGGTAACGGAGCGGGTGCGTGAGATTGGCATCCGCAAGGCGCTGGGGGCCTCCCAGGGCGACATCCTCTGGCAGTTCCTGATCGAAGCCTGCACACTCACCGTCTCCGGCGGTGTGGTCGGGGCTGGCCTTGGGCTGCTCACGACCATGGGCGCAAACCTGCTCATCACCCACTTCCTCGAAACCTGGGTGAGCACCTACAGCGTGGTCGGCGTCGTGGCCTCGCTCGTGGTCACGTGCGGGATCGGATTGTGCTTCGGCGCGCTGCCAGCCTGGCGGGCGTCGCGGTTGGACGTTGTCGAATGTTTGAGGCGGGTATGAGCGCCATTCGCGACGCGCTGGAGATGTTCCGGGACCAGAAGGTTCGGTTCATGCTGACGGTTTCGGGGATCGTCGTCGGCGTTGCCAGCCTTGTGGTGATGGCGAGCGTCCTGGAAGTGGGTCAGGCGGTGCTGCGCGACAGCAGCGCCGAGGCTTCGGGGGATGACATCCTTACGGTGTCCAACGATTGGCACCAACTCAACGACCATCCCGACGCCAAACGCCTGGATCACGCGGATCAGGTGGACATCTCCTCCTCCGCATTGTTGTCCCCCGAGAACCAGGTCACCGGCACCTATGGCATGGAGGATCGTCCGGTTCGGTTCAATGAAAAGGATTATCGGCCGCTCACGCTGGGCGTCGATCCCGAAGCATTCGGCGTGTACCGACTGAGCGTCGAGAAGGGGCGGGAGTTTGGCACGGCCGACTACGAAGGCGCCCGGCGGGTCATCCTCGCCGGTTGCGACGCGCTCGACGGGGGGCTCCAGCCCGGCGACGTGGTGCGGGTACAAGGCGCACCCTACACGGTCGTCGGGATTCTGGCGAAGAAAGCGGAGATGGGTCCAGGGGGAGCGTGGAGCTGGAACCGGCGCCTCCTGTTCCCGCAGCGCACCTATCAGCTCGATTTCGATCCTTCCCGACGCCCCACGAACATCGTCGTAAAGGTGGCTGTACCGCCGACCTACCCCGGCCTCGTGAAGGACTACGTGATTGCCACACGCACCCTCGTGGATGGCATCCTCCAACGGAAGCGCTCCGTGAAGAGCTGGGAGATCGACGGGGTGAGCGACGACGCGAGCACCGAAGCGCTGATCATGAACACCATCCAGGCGCTGCTCTACATGACCACGCTGTTTTCCATGATTGTCGGCGGCATCAACATCATGAACATCATGCTGGTTACCGTCGTGGAGCGCACCCGGGAGATCGGCTTACGACGGGCGCTCGGGGCGACGCAGGCCGAGATCCTGCGTCAATTCTTGGCCGAGACGCTCACCATCACGCTCACGGGCGCGGTCATCGGGCTCGTCGGCGCGGTCGGGATCCTCGGGATTGCGGCGTGGGCGATGACGAAGTGGGTAACGGTGTGGCCCTTCCAGATCGAGCCCTGGTCGGTGTTCCTTGGGCTCGGCTTCTCGTCGATGATCGGCGTGATCTTCGGGATGTATCCTGCGTGGCGCGCGTCGCGGCTGGATCCTGTAGAGGCCCTGCGGAGTCAGTGAGGCCCGCCGGCCGCACGAACTCAGGGGCCCTCCCCCGCCTCCTTCGCCAAAAACGCCGGCACTGCCGCGCGCGAAACCGCCTGTAGCCGCATCAACAGCCCGTGGTCGGCGTGCCGCACCCCGTGTTGCCCGCGAAGATCGTTGAGGATCCGATCAAGCAAGGCGGCCGCCATCTCGGCGTCGGCGAGCGCACGGTGGGCGGTGCCGGTGCGTGGAAGGCCGTGATACTCGACCAGCGTGCCCAAGCGATGGTTGGGGGCCTCGGGGTACAGCCGCCGGGACGCCAACAGGGTGCACGCGAACGAGTGAGCGGCCGGGACCCGCGCACGCCGAAGCTCCGAGAGCCAGAACCGTTGATCGAAGGAGGCGTTGTGCGCCACAATGGGGGTGGCACCGACGAACCGCGCGGCCTCCGCCATGACGACGTTCGCCGGCGGTGCCGCCCGCACCATCGCGTCCGTAATCCCGGTAAGGTCGGTGATGAACGAGGGGATTCGCACCCCGGCGTACATCAGGCTCTGGTAGCGGTCCACCACCGCGCCGTTCTCGGTGAGCACGATCGCCACCTCCGTGGCGCGATCGCCATCGTCCGGCGAGAGGCCGGTCGTCTCGAAGTCGAGGACGGCGATGCGTGACATCGGCGGGGGCTATCCCGCGGAACGAGCCTGGGTGATACCCAGCCGGCCATGCCCCCCTACCGCTACCCCACGACGATTTCCCCTACCCAGATCGACGTCCTCGGCCACCTGAACAATGCCGCCTACCTCGCCATTTTCGAGGCCGCGCGCTGGGATGTGCTCCGAGAAACGGGCGTCGCGTGGGACACGTTGGTGTCGCTCGGCGTGAGCCCCGTGATCCTCGAGATCAACCTCAAGTTCCGCCGCGAGGTGCGCGATGGCGAATCCCTGATCGTCGAGTCCACATTCAGCCGCACCGGTCCCCGGCGCTTCATCGCCCGCCAGAAAATGGTCGACCAGGCCGGGAAGCTGCGCGCGTCCGCGGAGCTCGTCGGCACGTTCTTCGACGTCGTGAATCGTCGCATCGTGGATGCTCCCGCTGCCCTGCTGCAGGCCCTCGGCCTCACCGAGGCCGAGCCGCCGCTTCCCACGATTCAGGGCGTCGGCGGTGTATTTTTGTATTCTGCCGATGCAGAAGCTCTCGCCGCTTGGTACGCCAGCCGCTTCGGCCTGGCCTTCCAGAATTGGGGGGAGTCCCGCGGCGTCGAGCTGCCCTCCCTCGACGTGCAGCCCTCGGGCCGAACCGCCACCACCACGTTTGCCCTGTTCCAAAGCGCGACCCCCCTCCCCGCGCCCCGCACGGCGCGCGTGAACCTTCGTGTGGCCGACCTCACCTCCCTGATCGCGGCGCTTCGGGCTGCTGGTGACGACGTTGAAGTGGGTCAGGATGAAGGCTACGGGCGCTTTGCGTGGGTGATGGACCCGGAAGCAAACCGCGTCGAGCTGTGGGAGCCGCCGCGGCTGGAACGGTGATCTTTCCGCGCGCGGCTTGACCTCGCGGGCAAGCCCGTTCTACCCTCCGGCTTCTCCCGGAGTCCGAAATTCCACGGTTCCTCCTCCGCTGCTCTTCGGTGCTGCTCTTCGGCTGCAGCGCCGGTCCCTCCGCGCTCACCGGCGACGTAAATGTGTACGTGTTCGAGGAGTCGGTGCCGCCGGCGCTCTTCGACGCATTCCACACCCAAACCGGGGTGAACGTTCACGTAACCATGTATGGTACCAACGAGGAGATGCTGGCTTCGCTCGCCGCACATCCCACGGACTACGACCTCGTGATGCCGAGCGACTACGCGGTGGATGCGCTGATGCATCGCGATGCCCTTCGTCCCCTCGATCTCGGGGAAATGCCCAACTACGCCAACATCGCGCCGAGGTTCTTGTCGCCATGGTTCGATCCCGGCGGCATCGCAACCGCCGGCCGCGGCCGCACGCGGAACGAGAAGTTCAGCCTCCCCTGGCTCTGGGGCACGACCGGCATCGCCTACGACACAACGGTGGTTGTGCCCGCTCCTACCAGGTGGGCGGACGTCTGGAACCCGGCTTGGACCGGCCGCGTGGTTGCACCTGACGACGCACGTGAGCTGCTGGGGGCCGCCTTGCAGGCCGACGGCAACAGCAAGAACGACACCAACCCCGCCAAGCTCGCCGCCGCCAAGGAGCGCGCGATCACCCTGGCGAAGGCCTCGGTGGCGCTCGACGCAAATGCGCCTGAAACCTACCTTGCCGACGGCCGCGCGGTGATCGGGATCGTGTTCAACGGCAACGCGGCGCTCGCGAAGAAAGCCAACCCGAACATCGCGTTCGCGCTGCCCGAAGAGGGCGGCGGCATCTGGTTCGACAATCTCGCCATCCCCGTTGGCGCGAAGAACCCCGGAAATGCGGTGGCGTTGATCAACCACCTGCTCAGCGCGGAGAGCGGCGCCGAGGTGATTCGGGCGTTCCCTTTCTCCACGCCCAACGAGGCGGCGCTTGAGCACCTCCGCACCACCGATCCAGCCTTGTACGCCAGCTACATGGCGGATTCCACCGTTCATCCCCCCACCGACGCGCTCGCAAAGGCGAGCCCCGTCAAGAACCTCGGCTCGGTTGGCGACGCCCGCATGGCTGAAGCCTGGACCGCCGTACTCGCCGCCCGCGGAGGCACCCCATGAGCCAGGCCACCGACGAAGCCAACGCCCTCCCCGCCTCGCCCGGCCGGAAGCTCACGCTGCTCCCGCTGGTGATGGTGATGTTCTTCACCGTTTCGGGCGGTGCGTATGGGCTGGAAGACCTCGTGGGGTCGAGCGGCCCGGGCATGGCGTTGATCCTGATCATCATCACGCCGGTGATCTGGAGCCTGCCCACCGCGCTGATGGTCGCGGAGCTCTCCACCGCGATGCCGGCGCCCGGCGGCTACTACGCCTGGGTGAAGCGGGCGCTCGGCCCGTTCTGGGGATTTCAGGAAGGCTGGTGGAGCTGGGTAACCTCCTTCGTGGACATGGCGATCTATCCTGTGTTGTTCGCCGACTACCTCAACGCGCTGCTCGTTCAGCAATTCGACTATCACCTGCTTGAAGAGAACGAGCTGGCCCACTGGGCGGTCACGTTGGTGATCATCTGGACGTTTGTGCTCGTCAACATCCGCGGCACGAAGGGCGTGGGCGATGCCTCCAAGTACTTTGGTATTTTTGTGCTCGTGCCCTTCGGCGTGATGTCGGTCATCGGCCTCTTCCAGATGATCGGAAATCCGGTGGCCTTCTGGCAGCCGTTCATCCCCGAAGACAGCACGATGCTCGGCGCGTTCGGCACCGGCCTGTTCGTGGTGATGTGGAACTACCTGGGTTGGGACGGCCTCTCCACCGTTACGGAGGACATCCATCATCCCAAGCGTACGTTCCCGCGTGCGCTGGCCGTGTGTATTCCCCTGGTCGCCTTGGCGTACCTGCTCCCGGTCGGCGCCGGCCTGCAAGCGGCGCCGGACTGGTCGGGCTGGACGGCCGGCTTCTTCCCCGAAGTCGCGGCGATGGTGGGCGGAAAATGGCTGGGCGCCTGGATGGCGATCGGTGGCCTCGTCTCCGCCGCGGCGCTGTTCAACGCGTTGATGATGTCGATCAGCCGGCTTCCCTACTTCCTAGCGGAAGACGGCTACTTTCCGAAGTTCATCACCAAACGCCACGCCACATACAACACGCCGTACATCGCGATCGCGCTGTGCGCGTCGATCTACAGCTTCTTCACCCTCTCGGCGTTCGCGAGCCTCGTGGTCGTGGACGTCATCGTGTACTCGGCGGCGCTCATCCTGGAGTTTGCGGCGTTGATCGCGCTGCGGATCAACGAGCCCAACATGAAGCGCCCGGTGCGTGTGCCTGGCGGCTGGCCGGGGATCATCCTCGCGACGGCGCTGCCGATGGGCGTCCTGGCGCTCGCGGTGTACAGCACGTGGCAAGAGGAAGGGATCGGCGCGTTGTACCTTTCCTTCGGCGCCATCATGACGGGGCCGATCCTCTACCCGATCCTCAAGCGCTTCGTGAAGAAGGACCAGGCTTCGGTGCCCGTGGAGATCGAGTACGAGGATGGGACGGTTTCGGCGAAGTAGCGAGAGCGATACGGCAGGCCACGCCTCGGGCCGCCGTGGACCCCAGGGTGGCGGGTTACGTCCGCCGCCCCGTGGAGTCCCCCCTGCTCGCGCCGCTGCACCTCGCGCTCCCCAAGGGCAGGATGTACGACTCCGTCGTGCGCCTGCTCGCCGATGCGGGGATGCCCCTCAAAGTGGGCGCTCGCGCCTATCGTCCCGTGCTCGCCCTGGCTGGCTTCGAGACCAAGATCCTCAAGCCTCAGACGATCGTGGAGATGCTCCACCACGGCACGCGGGACGTCGGGTTCGCCGGTGCCGACTGGGTCTCCGAGAAAGGCGCGGACCTCGTTGAGGTGCTCGACCTCGGGCTCGACCCGGTGCGCCTGGTCGCCGCCGCGCCGCGAGAGCTGCTGGTGGATGGTCGCGTTCCGGCCAACCGCACCTGGGTGGTTGCCAGCGAGTACGAGGCCTTGACGCGCGCTTGGATTGCGCGGATGGGGCTCACCGCAGAGGTCGTACGCAGCTACGGGGCCACCGAGGTTTTTCCCCCGGAGGACGCTGACTTCATCGTGGACAACACGGCCACCGGGTCCACGCTGGTGGCCAACGGGCTTGAGATCTTCGATACCTTGTTGCACAGCAGCACCCGCCTGTGGGCGCACCCGGCCGCGTGGGCCGACCCCGCCCGGCGCGAGCGCATCGAACACCTCGCCATGCTCCTGCGCTCCGTCCTCGATGCCCGCTCGCGCGTCATCCTCGAGCTCAATGTGGACGCCGCCAACCTCGACCGCCTCGTCGCCATCCTGCCGTGCATGAAGGTTCCGACGGTGTCGCCGCTCCACGGCGGAAACGGTTTTGCCGTGAAGGTGGCCGTGCCGCGGAAACTGGTACCGGAGCTGATCCCGGTGATCCAACGCAACGGCGGCTCCGACATCCTCGTCACCGAGCCCAGCCAGATCATCGCCTGAAATGCCCGTGGTCAGCCAGCTCCCCGCCACCGCACCCGCGATCGCAGGCATGGTCGCGTACCACGTGCCCCGGCACCCCGCGCCCCTGGACCTTCTGCTCGACGGGATTGGCGGTTTGCCGGCGCCGCCAGACCTGTTCGAACGCCTACGCGGCGCAGACCCGGACGCGTTGGTCCGCAGCTACCCAGACGCGCGCTCGCTCCAAGCCGCGCTCGCTGCCCGGCACGGGGTTCCCGCCGACCGGGTGCTGGTGACCGCAGGGGGAGACGACGCGCTCGACCGCGCCTGTCGCGCCTACCTGGCCCCAGGCCGGTCCATCGTGCTGCCGTCCCCCACGTTCGAGATGATCGGGCGATACGCGAGTTGGGCGGGTGCGACCATCCACGACGTGCCCTGGCCCGGCGGCGAGTGGCCGATCGAGGCCGTGTTAGCGGCGGTCACCCCCGACACGACCCTCGTCGCCGTCGTGAGCCCCAACAACCCCACCGGACAAGTCATCGAAGGCGACGCGCTCCGGCGCCTCTCTGCCGCGCTGCCCGGCGTGCTCCTGCTGGTAGACCTCGCCTACGTCGAGTTCGCCGACGAGGACCTCACCGCCCTCGTCGCGGAGCTGCCAAACGCGGTCGCGTTCCGGACGCTGTCCAAGGCCTGGGGGCTGGCCGGGCTCCGCGTCGGGTACGCCCTCGGGCCTGCCGAGGCGATCTCGGCGTTGAAGGTCGCCGGCAATCCCTACTCCGTGTCCGGCCCGAGCCTGTTCCTCGCCGAGACGCGGATCACCGGGGACGCGGATGCGTCCGCAGCGTACATCGAACAGGTGCGCGCCGACCGCGATGAGCTCGCGGTCAACCTACGGAATCTCGGCCTCGATGCTCAGCGGTCGCAGGCGAATTTCGTGTTCGCACGCTCACCGCGCGCCGCGTGGGTGCGCGATGGGATGGCGGGACTCGGCATCGCCGTCCGCGGCTGGCCCGGTCACCCCACGCTCGCCGACGCCATCCGCGTGAACGTCCCCGCCTCCCCCCCCGAGCGCGAGCGGGTTCGCGCCGCCTTTCGCTCCGTGCTCGCCCCAGAGGCCATCCTGTTCGACGCGGACGGCGTCCTGGTCGATGTCTCCGGCAGCTACCGGGAAGCGATTCGAGCCACGGCGCTCGGCTTTGGCGTCCTCGTCACCTCAGAGGAGATCGCCGCGGCCAAGGCGCTCGGGCACGCAAACAACGACTGGGTTCTCAGCCAAGCGCGGCTGCTGGCACACGGCGTGGAGGCCAGCCTCGAAGCGGTTACCGAGGCGTTCGAACGCCTGTACCAGGGGAACGGCGCGACGCCCGGCCTCAAGCTCGCCGAACGGGCCCGCGTGGACCGGGCCCTGATCGAGCGGCTCCGGGGCAAGTACCGGATCGCGATGGTGACGGGCCGCCCGCGGCGCGACGCGGAGGAGCTGCTCGAGCGGGAGGGCTGGCGGGACCTGTTCGACGTCACCATCGTGATGGGCGACGCGGCGTCCAAGCCAGACCCGGCTCCGGTGCAGCTCGCGCTCAAGCGACTCGGCGTTCAGCACGCCTGGATGCTCGGCGACACCGTGGACGACGTGCGCGCGGCGCGCGCGGCCGGCGTCGTGCCCATCGGCATCTATGCCCCTCCCGCGGAGGGCGATTCGGCCGAGGCGCTCGCGAACACCACAACGCTTTTGCTCCGCGCCGGTGCCGCCCGGGTCCTCCCCTCCCCCACGAGTTTGGAGTCGCTGCTGCCATGACGCCCCGCACCACCACGACCCGCCGCGAAACCGGCGAAACCAACGTAACCCTCACGCTCACGCTCGACGGCACCGGCCAGTCCACCATCCAGACCGGCCTCCCGTTCTACGACCACATGCTCGCGGCGCTGGCCAAACACGCGCGCTTCGACCTGGACATCTCCTGCGTCGGCGATCTGCACGTCGACGACCACCACACCGTCGAGGACGTCGCGCTGACCCTTGGGGAGGCGCTGGCGGCGGTCCTTGGCGACCGCCGCGGGGTTCGTCGCTTCGGCGCGGCGTACGCCCCCCTTGACGAGGCCCTCGCCCGCGCCGTGATCGACCTCTCCGGGCGCCCCTGGGCCGAGGTTGACCTCGGGCTCCGGCGCGAGCAGATCGGCACCGTCGCTTGCGAAAACCTCGGTCACGCGCTGCGATCACTCGCGATGGCGGCACGACTGACGTTGCACGTCGATGTCCTCAAGGGCGAGAACGACCACCACCGCGCCGAGGCCGCCTTCAAGGCGGTCGCGCTGGCGCTTCGCCAGGCGGTGGCCCTCGATGGCCACGGCGATGTGCCGAGCACAAAGGGCGTTCTGGCGTGAAGATCCACGTCGTGCGAACGGGCGTGGCCAACCTCGCGTCGGTGCTGGCGGCGCTGGAGCGCGCGGGCGCTGAGCCGGTCCTCGCCTCCGACGCCGACGAGATCGGCGCGGCGGACCGCCTCGTCCTCCCCGGCGTCGGCGCGTTCGGCGCGGCGATGGGCGAGCTCCGCCGGCTGGGGATCGTGGAGGCGCTCCAACAGCGCATCCGCGCGGCGCGTCCCACGTTGACCGTATGCCTCGGCCTCCAGCTCCTCGCCGCGTCGAGCGAGGAGAGCCCCGGGGAAGCTGGTCTTGGCGTGGTGGACGCCGCCGTTACCCGGTTCCAAGGCGAGGTCCGGGTGCCCCAGATGGGGTGGAACGACGTGCAACCCGAGCCCGGCGCCCGGTGGGTTCGACCGGGGTTTGCGTGGTTTGCGAACACCTTCAAGCTCGACCGCATCCCGGCCGGGTGGACGGGCGCCATGGCCGATCACGGCGGCTCGTTCGTCGCGGCGATCGAGCGCGGTGAGGTGCTCGCCTGCCAATTCCACCCCGAGCTCTCCGGCGCGTGGGGCGCTGAGCTGCTGCGGCGCTGGGTGGGGGGTCGATGCTGACCGTCCGAATCGTGCCATGCCTCGACGTGCGCGACGGGCGCGTCGTGAAAGGCGTGAAGTTCCAGGGGCTTCGCGACGCGGGGGACCCGGTGGAGCGCGCCGCCGCCTACGAAGCCGGCGGCGGAGACGAGCTCGTGATCCTCGATGTCTCTGCCACCCCCGAAGGGCGCGGGAACGCCGTGGAGACGACGCGTGCGGTACGGCGGGCGCTCGGGATTCCGCTGACGGTTGGCGGCGGCGTGCGGGCCGCATCCGACGCCGGCCGCCTCCTCGACGCCGGGGCGGACAAGGTCGGCGTGAACACCGCGGCGGTCCAGGACCCGACGCTTTTGACGGCGATCGCCACGCGCTACGGCGCCCAGTGCACGGTCCTCGCGCTGGATGCCGCCCGCCGGCTGGACGGCGCGGGCTGGGAGGTGGTCGTTCGCTCGGGCAAGGAGCGCACGGGGATGGACGCCATCCGGTGGGCGGTCGAGGCCGCGAGTCGGGGGGCGGGCGAGATCCTGCTGACCAGCTGGGACCGCGACGGAACGCGCGCGGGCTATGACCTTGAGCTGATCGCCGCGGTGCGAGCGGCCGTTTCCGTTCCGATCATCGCGTCCGGTGGCGCGGCGCACGCCGAACACATGGTGGACGCGGTGCGGGCCGGCGCCGACGCGCTCCTCGCCGCGAGCATCTTCCACGACGGCGAGACAACGCCGCTCTCCCTCAAGCGGGCCCTTGGCAGGGCCGGGATCCCGGTGCGCACGTGATCGTCCCTTCCATTGATCTCCAGGGCGGCCAGACCGTGCAGCTCATCGGCGGCGAAACCCTGGCCATCGAGGCTGGGGATCCGCGCCCGATCGCCGCGCGCTTCGGCCGGGTGGGCGAGATCGCGGTCATCGACCTCGACGCCGCGCTGGGGCGCGGCAGCAACGCGCCCCTCATCGCAGACCTGTGTAGCCGACATGACTGCCGCGTTGGCGGCGGCATTCGCGACGAATCGACTGCTCGCCGTTGGCTCGACGCGGGCGCCGCACGCATCATCCTGGGCACCGCCGCAACCCCCGAACTGCTCGGCCGCCTGCCCCGCGAGCGGCTCGTCGCTGCGTTGGACGCCCGCGATGGCGAGGTGGTTACCCACGGATGGACCACGCGGACGGGCGCCCGAATCGAGGACCGGATCCGCGAGCTCTCCCCGTTCGTCGCCGCGTTCTTGATCACCTTCGTCGAGAAAGAAGGTCGGCTCGGCGGCACGGCCATGGACCGCGTGCAGCCGTTGATCGATGCCGCCGGCAGCTCACGCATCACGTTCGCCGGCGGCGTGACGACGGCCGGGGAGGTGGCCGAGCTCGACCGGCTCGGCGCCGACGCCCAGGTGGGGATGGCGCTCTACACGGGGCGCCTCGCGTTGGTGGACGCATTTGCGGCCCCGCTGATTTCCGATCGAGCGGATGGCCTTTGGGCGACCGTGGTTGTCGACGAGCGCGGCGCTGCGCTGGGTTTGTGTTGGTCCAACCGCGAGAGCCTCGCGCGTGCGCTGGACACGGGGCGCGGAGTTTATTGGTCGCGGCGCCGCGGCCTCTGGGAAAAGGGGCTCGAGAGCGGCCATACCCAGGAGCTTTTGCGGGTTGACACCGACTGCGATCGCGATGCGCTGCGGTTCACCGTGCGCCAGCACGGGCCGGGGTTCTGCCACCTCGGCTGCACGACCTGCTGGGGCCCCGCGCGCGGTCTCGACGCGCTGGTGCACACGCTCGCAGCGCGCGTGAAGGCAGCGCCCGATGGCAGTTACTCGCGCCGCCTGCTCGAGGATCCGGCGCTTCTGCGCGCGAAGCTCCTCGAAGAAGCCGGCGAGCTGGCCGACGCGACCGATCCCGACCACGTCGTCGCCGAGGCCGCCGACGCGCTGTACTTCTCCCTGGTCGCGCTCACTCGGGCCGGGCGGACGCTCGCCGACGTTGAAGCCCTGCTCGACCGACGCGCGCGAAAACTGACCCGGCGCCCGGGCGACGCGAAACCCACCCCCTGAGGTCCCCCATGCTCCGCCGGGTTTCGCCCGCAGCCGTCGAGGCCGCCAACCTATCCCCCGTTGACGCTCCGACGCTCGTCGCCGCGCGCGCCATCGTGGACGACGTACGGTTCGGTGGCGAGGCTTCGCTCCGCGCCCACGCCACGCGGCTCGGCGACCTGGCCCCTGGCGCCCCCCTCGTGATCGACCGCGCTGAGCTGGCCGCCGCGGCCCGCACCTTACCCGCCGCCGACCTGGATCTACTCCAGCGCACCGCCAAGCGGATCCGCGCGTTCGCCGACGCGCAGCGCGCCGCGTTCGCCGACATCGACATCCCCGTGCCGGGGGGCCGGGCGGGGCACACGCTGTCGCCGGTAGACCGCGCCGGCTGCTACGCGCCCGGAGGCCGCTACCCTCTGCCGTCGAGCGTGCTCATGACCGCGGTCACGGCCCGCGCCGCGGGCGTTCGGGAGGTCTGGGTCGCGAGCCCCCGGCCTGCGGTCGTGACCCTCGCCGCGGCCTGGGTGGCGAACGCTGACGCCGTCCTGGCCGTCGGGGGCGCCCACGCGGTCGCGGCGCTGGCGTATGGCGCCGGCGACGTCCCGCGCATGGACGTCATCGTCGGGCCCGGCAACCGCTGGGTGACCGCCGCGAAGCAGCTCGTCGCCGGGCAGGTCGGCATCGACATGCTGGCGGGGCCGAGCGAGCTCGTGGTGCTCGCCGACGCGAGCGCAGACCCCGCCCGCATCGCCGCGGACCTGCTCGGGCAAGCCGAGCATGACCCAGATGCGAGGCCGATCCTCGTCACCTGGGATCCGACGCTCCCGGAGCGGGTGGACCGGGCGCTCTCGGACCAGCTTGTGACCCTCCCCACGCGGGAAATCGCCCAGGCGGCGGTCGCGAACGGGTTTGTCGTCGTCTGCGCGGATGCAGCGGAGGCACTGACCGTTTGCGACCGGCTCGCACCCGAGCACCTTGAGTTGCTAACGGTGGACGCCGATCAACACGCGCTCGCGCTCCGACACTACGGCGGCCTGTTCATCGGGGCGGCGTCGGCCGAGGTGTTCGGCGACTACGGCGTCGGGCCCAACCACGTGCTCCCGACCGGTACGGCCGCCCGCTTCACCGGGGGCCTGAACGTACTCCACTTTCTCCGGGTGCGGACCTGGCTCAAGATGGAGTCCGGGGGCGCCCTGGGGGCGGTGATCGAAGACGCCGCCCGCCTCGCCCGGTTGGAGGGCTTGGAAGCCCACGCGCGCAGCGCCGAGGACCGGCGGCGGGGGCGCCCGAGCGGCTGAGCCTTGACACCGCCAGCGGAGGGTGAGGAAAAGGCAACGCCGCCCGCGGTCTACCAAGCACCCCCGGCGCCGCCATACCCCCCAATATCGCTCCGCGACCCATCGGTGTCGTAGAGCGTTGGATCGCCCACGTTCCGCATCCCCGACGACGACGTGAGCGCCAGGTTCCACGCCGTGGGATCGGAGCTCGACGTGCTCGTGAAGCCGGGGTTCACCGCGATGTTCCCGCTGCTGCCGACCACCGTGCTGAGGTTGTAGAACTCCGACGTCGTGTTGCCGTAGAAGTTGGAGTAGGTGAACGAGTAGCCGCTGCTGTAGGAGGAGCTGTACAGGTTCACGGCGCCGCCGCCGCCCCCGTAGGAGCTGCTGTAGCTCAGCGAATTGCTACACACGGAAACATTGTTCGCGTCGATCCCGGCGTAGTAATTGAGGTCGATCCCGCCGCCGTAGGCCGAATCCGCCGTGAGCTTGTTCGCGTAGATGTCCACGTTCTCGAACACTGGCACGGAATAATAGTAGATCGATACGCCCGCCCCGTACCCGTAATTATACCCGCTCGTCGTGTACCCACCTTTGTTGCCAGAGATGATCGCGTTGGTCACCGTCGGGGTCGAGTAATTGTAGATCGACCAACCCGCGCCGTAAATGGAGTAGGCGTCGGCAAAATTGGCCGACAACAACAGATGGTCGATCGTCGTGGTGTCATACACGTTCTGCATCCCGCCGCCCCAAACCGTATCGTAGGTGCCGTACAGGTACGCGCCGTTGTTGAGCACCTCCATCCCATCGATCGCGAGGGATGAGTAGGAGATCTGCACGCCGCCACCGTACACGTACGCGTAGCCGAGGCTGCCCGACGCCCGGTAAAAGTAGTTGTATTCCGCCGAAATATCGGTGGCGGTGCCCGAAACGCTGGAGAGGTAAAGGCCCGCCCCGTAGCCATACGCGGAGCCGGAGGACGACGACGTGTCGCTCAGGTACCCCACGTTGTTGTACAGCACCAGATTATCGATGTCGTACGCGCCGTTGGAGATGTACGCGCCGACGCCGTTGGCGTACAAATAGGAGGATGCGGTGGGGTAGGCCTGATTGTACTCCACGGTCACATCGGTGATGGTGTGATCGTAGGTCGTGTAAAGCCCCGTTCCCTGGCAGTAGTAGGAGGTGGAGCAGTAGTTGTAGGCAATCACCAGGTCGTCGAGCGTGGCGTCGGTGGCCTGGCTGTACACGCCGGCGCCGTAGTCCGACTCGCCGCCTTCGATGGTGAAGCCGCGCAGCACCGTGCCTGCCGAGCCGTAGCCAAGGTCCACGACGGTGTCCCCGCCGGTGCCGTAGATCACCGTTGAACCCGAGCCATCTACGCCCTCGAGTGTGATCGATTTGTAGGTGAAGTCGATGTCTTCATAGTAGGTCCCCGCATCTACACACACGTGCTCGCCGCTGCCCGCGGCGTTGATGCCCCGCTGAATCGTTGCGTAGTCGGTCGGCACACGCAAACCGTCGTCCACATCCCCATCGCAGTCGTTGTCCACCACATCGCACACATCTTCCGCGGCCGGGTTGATCGCCGGGTCCCGATCATTGCAGTCGGTGGAGGAGAAGCTGGTGCCCGCGGGTGCGGAGCAGGCGGAGGCGACGAGGGTGCCGTAGTACCCGTCGCCATCGTCGTCGTCGTAGTACGGGGCCACGTCGGCGCTGCTCAGCTCGTCGGTGGCGCCGTCGCAATCGTAGTCCGTGCCGCCGCAGTACTCGGTGGCGCCGGGGTGAACGGCGCCGTCGTTGTCGTTGCAGTCGCTGTTGTCTTCCGAGTAGCCGGAGGGAAGGTCGCAGGCGGTCGTCGTTGACGCAGCGTTGCCGTACCCGTCTCCATCCCGATCCAGGTAGAACGTGCTCTCGTCCACGGCGTCGGCCTCATCCTCGTCGCCATCGCAGTCGTCGTCTTCCCCGTTGCAGTACTCGTCGGCGCCCGGGTGGATGCTCGCGGCGCTGTCGTCGCAGTCGTTCTTCGTCTCCGAGTACCCGGGCGGGAGGGAGCAGGCTTCGATGGGGCTGTTCACGTCGCCGTAGAGGTCGCCATCCGCGTCCGCGTAGAACGTCACGGAGTCACCCGCGCCGTCGTCGATCGTGCCGTTGCAGTCGTTGTCCAGGCCGTCGCAAGCTTCCGGCGCGCTCGGGTACACGCTGGTGTTCGCGTCGTCACAGTCGTCGCAGGCGAGGTAGCCGTCCCCGTCCCCATCGCCTTCGTCGAACGCCCCGTTGCAGTTGTAGTCCGGCCCGGTGCAGCCGGTCTCCGGCGCGCCCGGGTGGTAGTCCGTGCTCGCGTCGTTGCAGTCGGTCGCGTCGGCCACGTACCCGAGAGGCTGGTCGCAAGAGGTGCGCTTCGCCGTGGCGTCGCCATACCCGTCACCGTCACCATCGGCGTACCAGGTGATGATGTCCACGGGCTCGTCGTCGATCACATCGTCGCAGTCGTTGTCCACGCCGTCGCACAGCTCGTCGGCGTCGGGACGAATCGCCTTGTTCGTGTCGTTGCAGTCCGCTTCGGCGTCGAACCCGTCCCCGTCCACGTCGGGGGGGCCCTTCGGCCCCGTATCTCCCCCGGTATCCTTCTCCACAGTAGGACATCCGAGGATCAGCAGCAGCGGAAACACGAGAGAACGGGCCATACGTACGCTCCAGCGCGCGCATCGTAGCGGCGCGCCGCCCGAGTCGCACGCGGCGCGCGATCGCGCTACCTCAAAAAAGTCTTTCGACGCGCCGCCGGATACGGTTCTCATCAGCGCAACCCCGAACGATGGAGCTTCCGATGTCCCTTCTTCTCCTGTCTCTCTTCGCCTGTGGCCTCCGCGATGCCGGCTCTGAATTCGGCGAGGACGCCATCCCCCAGGAAGACCAGCTTCTGGTGAACCTCCCCGAGGCCTCCGACGCCGCGAAGTCGCCGGAAGATCCGGAAGCCTGGGCGATCTACTACGAGCAGACCCGCGAGATCACCACCAGCGTGAACGGCGTGATCAAGTTCGTGCTCGGCACCACCTGGCTCGTCGTGAGCACCCAGGAGCCCACCTGGGCCGACGAAGAGGCCCACAAGGCGATGTGGGGGCCGTACGAAGGCGAGAGCGCACTCGACCCGGTCTCCACCGGGGTATACGCCCAGAAGAACGATGACGGCACGTACACCTGGAGCGTATTCCAGGTCCCGAACGGCGGCACCGTTGAGGAGGATGCGGTGAACATCGTGGTGGGCAACGTAGATGCCGGCGCCACCCGCGAGGCCGCCTCGGGTGCGTTCACCATCGACTTCACCGCCGCGAACGCGCTCGACCCGGCGCAGAACCTCGTCGGCACCTTCAACACCGAGTACGCCTACGACGCCGAGGGCGTGAGCGCGCTGGTGACGACCGAGAACTACGGCTTCGAGGACTTCCCCCACTGGAACGCCGCCTACGACTATGACGAGGCCTACGAGGGCGGCGGCGAGATGGACTTCGCCTACGCGAGCGACCTCAACGCGTCGGGTGTGGAGGAGATCGTCACCCACAAGTCCCGCTGGGATGCGGATGGCCAGGGTCGTGGTGACGCAACGGTGCTCGATGGCGATCTCAGCGTCGAGTCGGTGACCGCGAGCGAGTGCTGGGGAACGGACTTCCACACCAGCTACTGGGTCGACAACTTCGACCTGTACGACGACGTGGGCGTCGAGAGCGATTGTGCGTATATCGGGGCGAGCTACGCCGATGAGGCTTCGTTCTCTTCGGCCGACTGAGCTTCGCGGGCCCCCTCCGGCTGGTTCGCAGCCACCTCCCCCCGCCTCGCGGGGGGAGGACAACCTGCCCTCCTCCCCCCGCTTGGGGGGATGTGCCCGAAGGGCGGCGGGGGGCACACGCCGCAACCGCATGATAACCGGGAGCCATCCCGGTGTTTCCATGTCCGTCGCCCTCGCCAGCGAAGCCGCCACCCTCCGCATCTGCTCGCCGGCCAACGGCGAATTCGTTGGCGAGGTGGAGATCGACACGGTCGAGTCGGTTCGCGCCGCCGTCGGCAAAGCCCGCAACGGCCAGCCGGAGTGGGGCGCCCGCTCGATCCGGGAGCGCTGCGAGGTGATGCTCCGGGTGCGCCAGAAGCTGCTTGAGAACACCGATCTCATCGTTGAGAACGCGGCAAAGGAGAACGGTAAGCCCCGCCATGAGGGGCTCCTCCACGAGGTGATGACGCAGCTTGAGCTGCTCACCTACTTCGCCGCCGAGAGCGAGCGCATCCTCGCCCCCCAATCCATCCCGATGCGGCTCCTCAAGCAGCGCACGAGCTACATCCAATACCAGCCGCGCGGCGTGGTGGCGATCATCGCCCCTTGGAACTTCCCGAACCACCTGGGCTTCGGCGGAGTGGCCATGGCGCTGTTCGCCGGGAACGCGGTCGTGCTCAAGCCGAGCGAGTTCACGCCGCTCTCGGCGCAGCTCCTCCGCCGCCTCTACATCGAGGCCGGCGTGCCCGAAGCGTGCTTGCAGGTGGTGAATGGCTACGGCGATGTCGGCGCCGCCCTCATCGACAGCGGCGTGGACTTCGTCGAGTTCACCGGCTCCGTGGCCACCGGCAAGAAGGTCGCGGCCATGTGCGGCGAGCGGCTCATCCCCTGCGTCATGGAGCTTGGCGGCAAGGCGCCGGCGCTCGTGATGGATGACGCGAACCTCGACCGGGCGCTGGGCGCCGTGCTCTGGGGCGGCTTCGCGAACGCCGGCCAGGTGTGCGCCTCGATCGAGCGCCTCCTCGTTCACGAGAAGGTGTACGACGCGTTCGTGCCCAAGCTGGTCGAGCGCGTAAAGGCGCTCCGGGTCGGCGATGCCTCGGCTTCCAGCGACATCGATCTCGGCCCGCTCGTGAACCGGCGCCAGCTCGACATCGTGGCGGCGCTCGTGGAAGATGCCGTCGCCAAGGGCGCAACCGTCGCGTGCGGCGGCCACCGCATCGAGGGGCCAGGCTTCTTCTACGCGCCCACCGTGCTCACGAACGTAACGACGGACATGGACATCGTGAACCGGGAAACCTTCGGCCCGGTCGTGCCGGTGATGAAGGTATCGAGCGAAGCGGAAGCGATCCTTGAGGCCAACCGGAGCCACCTCGGCCTGCTCGCCTACGTGTTCACGCGCAGCGGCAGTCGGGGCCGCCGGATCGCCGAGCAGATCCGCGCCGGCACCGTGATGGTAAACGACGTACTCGCTACCGCGGCAGCGGCGGAGACCCCCTGGGGCGGCCTCAAGCAGTCCGGCTTGGGCATCACGCACAGCGACGAGGGGCTTCGAGGCCTCTGCGAAGCGCGCCACATCAACTACGATGCAGTGCCCTGGCTCTCCCGCGAGCTGTGGTGGTTCCCGTACGAAGCCAAGAACCTGCCGCTCCTGCGTCGGCTCATCAACCTGCTCTACGGCAGCGGGCTCGGGCGCTTGTTCAAAGCGAGCTGACGCCGCGCCGGGCCGCCTCGCTCAGGCCCCGCCTCGCATGGAACGGGCCCGCGTGAGCCCAGACTGGTACTCGGCGCTGTTGGGCACGAGCTCGCACGCCTTCGAGAAGCAGTCCAGCGCCTCGCGGGGGCTCTCCTTCATGATCGCCATGTCGCCCTTCTTGAACAACATCTCCGCCGATTGCTCGATCTGCATCTTCTCCATGATCTCCGCGCGGTACTCCCGCCGCTTCGAGTCCACCCGCAGGCGCTCATAGGCGGTGAGCAGGCTCTGGTAGAAGCCCTCGACCGCCTTTACGTTCGCGGCGCCCCACTTCGCGTGGCTCCCCGGACCGTACTCGCCCGACAGCCGGCGCCATGCGGTTTCCACCTCCACGGAGGTGCAGATCCAGTGGAGGTCGAGCGCCTCGAACAGCGTGCCCTTCACCACGGCCATGCGCCGATCCGCCAACACCCGCGCCAGTCGCTCGACGTTTCGAGCGTCGGCCTCTTCGTCGCGGAAGTCGAGGAGGTGGAGGTCGGCGAGGGACCACACCATTCCGGCGGTGGCCGAGCGCGACATGTTCGAGTAGGCGAACAGCTCCCGGAGCCGGTAGCTGGTGGTGGCGATGATCTTGAAAAAACCCGTCTCTTCGGCGTTTGTCTTCATCTCGTCGAGCACGCGCTGGGAGCCATCCACCCAATACACGTACTTGTCGAGCCACGGACGCAGCGTGCCGGCCAGCTCCTCCGCCGGCATGTCCTTCACGTAGTTCCGCAATGCCCGGAAAAGGAGCGAAGGCACCCGCAGCGCCGGCGAGACGAAGCGCTCGGGCAGCTCATCGAGCACGTGGAAGGTCCAGGCACCTTGGTTGTCGCGAACGACGCGTTGAAACACGAATTCGCACTGCTTCTGAAGCAGCATCACGAGCTGTGCGAACGCGATCACGCCCATCTCCACGAGCGCCTCGCCCTGCCGGCAGCCGTTCTGCTCCATCAGGTTGAGCGACTGTTCCAGCTGCTCCCGCGTGAGCTGGCCGGCGCGGAACATGAGGATGCCGAGCACCTCGTCCTCCACGATCGGCTCCGACCGCCACGCCACCGGACCGCCCTTGTGGAAGTAGCCCCAGCGCGTCTTCCCATCGGGATACTCGATCGTCAACAAGCCCGTCACCCGCTCGATTGCGAGCTCCATCAGCGCATCGCGCAGCGAACGATCGCCGAGCACGCCGGTGAGCGTGGGCTCGATACCCGTGAGGTCCGGGAGCGGGAGCCCGCGCTCCACCACCACGTTGCCGTCCTCGTCCACGGTTCCGCGCGTGGCCTGGCCACCGCCGCCGCCGGCCGAGGGCGCCGCCGCCACCCGAACCACCGTGGCCGGTCGCGACTCAAGATCCGCGATTCTCTTCCTCAGAACAGCAACCTCGGTGTCCGTGGCGCGGTTCTCACTCGGGAGCTGCACCTGGCCGGTCGTGAGGTAGAACTGCTTGATGTCCTCGGCTGCGTCGAAGACCGTTTGCATCGCGGTGCGTACGTTCTCCGGCCACTCGCCCACCCGCAACGCCACCGTACCGTCCGGGAGCTGCTGGATGAGCTGCCCCTCCGTCGGCCCAACCCGTCCGACGAGCGGCAGCACCAGGTCGATCTTCATCTCCGAGGAGGGCACCCCCTCGATGCTGCCCGGCGGCAACGTGAGCGCGCCGAGGCGAAGGGTGCCGGCCCAGTCCTCAAGGAACGATCGAATGGTGGGGTAGGTGCGGGAGGCGGAGCGAACGGCCATGGGCGCAGTCTATCGGAACTGGCGCACGGATGGGCCACGCCGAGCGGAGGTGTGGGCGTTGTGCGGTTCCCGGTCCCGTGGTCAGGCGCGGCTCGTGGCACAACGCGGCGCGGCGGCCCTCACTGGCGGCCCCCACCGGCAGCCCCCCTCACCGCCCCCCCACGAACTCGACGAAGATCGCGGCACCGCGCACGCCCTCGAAGTCGGAGTCCGCGGCCAGCTTCGCAGCGAGGCCCTCTCGGGGGAGCTGGGACAAAACACCGACGGCGCTGCGTGCGTCGCCGGCGCGCGCATACGCGCAGGCGAGATCGTAGGTCGCGGTGGTGTTGGTCCGGTCCTGAAGGAGCGCGCCGGTGAACCTCACGATCGCCTCGCCCGCGTTTCCGCTTCGGAGCGCGTCGAGGCCGGCCTGGTTCAGCGTGACGGATCGGGTGTGGGTGAGTGCCAGCTTGGCGACCGTGAACACCCGCAGCGGATGGCTGTCGGTGTCGCAGTTGCTTCCCCGCGCGATGAGCAGCGTGTGATCGTTGGGCGCATCGAACGCCCGTACGTCCCGAAGTCGGCACTCCGTCTCGACGGGCGGCGAAACCAGCGGCTGCTCGCCGAGCGAGGTGAACACCCATGCGTCCCCCGTTGCGACTGGCCTCGACGCGCTCCCCCACCACACCAGGAGCCCATCCGGACCGATTCCATAGGTGAAATCGTCGTTCTCCACGGGGTCAGGCAACGAGCAGGATGCACGAGGGCCGAGGAACTGGGCCAGGTTGCCTTTACCCGCCAACTTCTCCGGGGCCCGAGCGTCCCCGCCGGGGTCGAGCGGGGCGTACTCGTGCACGTCGAGCGCCGGCACGAGGCTCCAGCGCCGCGCCGTCACGTCGTAGCTGGCCCATCGGAACGCGGTCTTTGCCCCGTAGTACGTGCCATCGTGGTCCGACTCCTGGAGCAGGAACACGACCGTGCTCTCGGAAGTACACACCGGCGTCAACGCCGCGCGGTACGCCGAGCCTTCCGGCGTTGCGAGCGCAATCGAAGCGAGCACCAAGTGCATGTGACCGCCATAGCCAGCGGCGAGCCGCGACGACGGGCCGACTCGAGGCGCGTCGCCGTCAACACGAGGTCGTCACCCATGTCCGCCAAGGTGGTCATTCCGGCGACGTACGCCCGCGCCGCCTACACGAGCTCCGGCAGGATCGCCCGCTTCCCACTGCCATCGGGCGGATCGATCACGTAGGTCGGCAGCGCGATCCCCGACAACCGCTGGCGGAGCGCTTCGTGAATGGCGCGGCCCTCGTCGAGGGACACTCGAAACGCGGCGTTGCCGGGCGCGGCATCGGGGTGGTGCAGGTAGTACGGAAACACTCTCAGCGAAACAAGCGTTTCACACAGCTCGGCAAGGATGTCGGGGTGGTCGTTCACGCCTCGGAGCAGCACGGCCTGGTTCAGCACCGGAAGGCCGGCGTCCACGAGGCGGGCGAGCGATTCGCGCACGGGCGCGCTCAGCTCGACAGGGTGGTTGGCGTGGACGATGACCCAGACCGGCGCGCGCGCCCGGAGGCTCGACACGAGGTGCGGCGTGATGCGCTGCGGGAACGTGATCGGGGCGCGGGTGTGGATGCGAATGACCGGTACTTCGGGCCGGAGCGCATCGATCGCGTTGAGCAGGCGCGCGTCGGAGACCGCGAGCGGGTCGCCGCCGGACAAGATTGCTTCCCGTGCCCCCGAGGCCCGAGCAAACGCAAACATCGCCGCCCACTCTTCCGGCGTGGGGTCTTCGCTGGAGCTGGAGCCCGGGTCGTGGTCGCGACGGAAACAGTACCGGCAGTACACATGGCAGCGCTTGGTGAGCAAGAGCAGCACGCGGTCGGCGTGCTTCTGAACGACCCACGGGATCGGCGAGCGGGCCTGCTCGCCCACCGGATCCGGCACATCCCCAGCATGCGGTTCCAGCTCGGCTGGGTCCGGCAGCGCGGTGCGCAGACGGGGGTCCGAAGCCTCACGCGCGTCGCCGAGGTAGCCCCGCGGCAGCCGCACCGGAAACTGCGCGGCGATGGCGCGCCACGGCACATTCGTGAGCCATGGGAAGCGTTCTTCCGCCTCGTGTCTACCCATCACCGCGCCAGCGTGATAGCCGCGCGACCTCCCCGGTGTACTCATGTCCTACCAAACCTCAGACTTCCGTAACGGCCTCAAGGTGGAGACCGAGGGCCACCCCTATACCATCGTGTACTTCCAATTCGTGAAGCCCGGCAAAGGAACTGCGTTCACGCGCACGAAGCTGAAGAACCTGCTTACGGGTGCAGTGATCGAGCGTACGTACCGCTCCGGTGAAACGCTGGAGGAGGCCGACATCGAGGAGCAGCCGATGCAGTTCCTCTACGAGCAGCAGGGCATCTACACCTTCATGAACACCGAAACCTACGAGCAGGTGGAGATCCAGGGGGCCGTCATCGCCGACGATGCGAAGTTCCTCATGGAGAACCTGCAGGTGGATGTGCTCTTCTACAAGGGCCGCGCGGTGAACGTTACCCTGCCGAACTTCATCGAGAGCAAGGTGGCGTGGACGGAGCCCGCGGTGAAGGGCAACACCTCCAACAACATCACCAAGAACGCGCGCCTGGAGTGCGGCGCCGAGATCCAGGTGCCGATTTTCGTAAAAGAAGGCGAGCTTTTGAAGATCGATACCCGCGATGGCGGCTCGTACGTGTCGCGCCTCTGAGCGGCCTCGCGTGAATCCGGAGCGGCTACGCGCGCGGGCGGCGATCGTCCGGGCGCTGCACGCCACGTTGGCCGATCTGGGCTTCCTCGAGCTGCACGTGCCGGTGCTCGTGAACGGCCCGGCGCTGGAGGAGAACCTGGAGGCGCTCGCGTGCGCGGACGGGTTCCTCCACACGTCTCCGGAGTTCGCGCTCAAGCGCGCGCTCGCGGCCGGCCTGCCCCGAATCTACGCGATCACCCCGTGTTTTCGCGGTGAGGAGCGCGGCCGGCACCACGGCACCGAGTTCACGATGCTGGAGTTCTACCTCCACAACGCGAACTACCTCGACCTGATCCCCGTCGTGGAGTCGTTGGTGAACGCCGCCGCCGACGCGGTGGGCGCGCCCCGCCCGCTGTTCCTGCGCACCACCGTCTCCGCGCTCTTCGGCGGCGCCGTCCCGCCGGACGACGATACCTTCTACCGCCGCTGGGTAACCGAGGTTGATCCTACGCTCACCGCCCCCACATGGGTGCTCGACTTCCCGGCCCGCCACGCCGCGCTCGCCTGTGTGCGTGGCGACATCGCGGAGCGGCTGGAGCTGTACCTGGGCGGGCTGGAGCTCGCGAACGGCTTCTCCGAGCTGGCCGACGGCGCCGAATTGCGCGAGCGCTTCGCGGCCAGCGCGGCGGCGCGGATCGCACGCGGGCGGGCCCCGCACCCGACGGACGAGGGCGTGATCGCGGCATCCGACCGCTTCCCCCGATCCGCCGGCATCGCCCTGGGCGTGGACCGGCTGGTGATGGCGCTCACCGGCGCCACCGACATCATGGACGTGCGCCTGCCGAGGTGAAGCGCGCGGCGGGCGCCGCGATGCGAGGGAGCGCAGGGTCACCCGGGCCGACGGCCCGGCGCTACCGGGCCGCTCGCATCGCCCTCCCGAATGTCCCTACTGGGCTTGCCCGTAGTACAGCCACGAACCGCCGCTGTTGAGGTAGCCGAAGCCGTCCCAGCTCGTCGCGCCCGACATCCAGTCGCCGCGACCGTCGCCGTTTACGTCTCCGCCGCCGCTGAGCGCGAAGCCAACCGCATCCGAGGTGTTCGCCCCGGTGAAGCGGGCGTCGTAGCTGCCCGCGCTGCTCGTGCCGCTCGTGTAGGGGCCGTAGAAGAAGTACACCGCGCCTGCGCCGCTGAGGGCGCCGACATCGTACGCCGTGGCGCCGACCATCATCTCGCTGGTGCCATCCAGGTTCTCGTCTCCCACACCGGCCAACGACCGACCGAAGAAGTCCGAGGCAACCTGGCCGGTGATGATGGATTCCGCCGCCGCCGAGGCGGTGGTCGAGGAGCTCGGGGTGGTGGTGATGACATAGACCGCACCCGCGTCCGTCGCGGCGAGGTCGCTCTTGTCAGCCGCAACCGCGAAGTCGCCCACGCCGTCGAGGTCGGTGTCGCCGAGGTACGCAACCGAGAGGCCGAGGCGGTCGGCCGCCGTGGAGCCGGTGAGCGTGTAGTCGGCCGCCGTCGCCGCGACCGAGCCGCTGAGCGAGCCGCCGCCGAGGAACACGTACACCGCGCCGGTGGCGGTGGCGCTCGACGCCGAGGGCGCGCCGAGGATGAAGTCGGCCATGCCGTCGCTGTCGAGATCGCCCATCGCCACGGAGTACCCGAGGTTTCCACCGGCCGTCGAGCTGGTGATCAACGCGGTCGCGCTGGTCGCGAGGTCCTCCGCGCCGCTCACGGTCGAGCCATCGTAGTAAGCCACGAGGCCTACGCCGCTGGAGTAGCCGTAGGCGCTGATGAGGATGTCGGACTGCGTGTCCCCATCCGCCTCTGCGCCATCCAGCGAGAAGCCGACGTAGCTGGTGGCGCCAGTCGTGGTGAAGCTCGCGTCTGCACCCGACACGGAACTGGAGCTGTTGCCACCGAGGAAGAGGTACGCCGTACCCCGATCATCGGTGTGGGAGCGCCAGGCCGCCGAGAGCAGGTCGTCGCTGCCATCCGCATCCACGTCTCCCGCGAAGCGGGTGGTGGAGCCGAACTGGTCGCTGTTCCGGGAGCTATCCCCGTCGATCGTGTAGTCGGCGGTCGTCAGGCTGTCGGAGGTGTCCACCGGCCCGTACCACAGGTTGGTGCGACCCATGTCGGTAGCCGCGCCGTCGTAGAAGCCCTGGCCGACCACGACGTCGTCGTAGCCGTCTCCGTTGTAGTCGCCGTTGTTGCACACCGCAGTGCCCACGGCCATGCTGGCGGCCGTACCGTAGGCGCGGAAGTCGTAGCTGGCCTTGATCTCCTGGCTGCCCGAGAACTCACACACGACGTCGTTATCTACGCAGTCGTTGTCGATTCCATCGCCGCAAACTTCAGCTTCGCCCGGGTTCACGGTGTCGCTGGTGTCATCGCAGTCGGTGTTGTCGGCCACGTAGCCGGCCGGAACGCCGCCGCAGGCGCTGGCGGTCGCGCTGGGGTCGCCGTAGGTGTCCAGGTCCGAATCGGCGTAGTAGGTGGTTCCACCGAGGCCTTCGTCGATCGAGCCATCGCAATCGTTGTCCAGCCCGTCGCAGGTTTCGGTTGCGCCGGGGTACACCGTCGCATCGTTGTCGTCGCAGTCGGTGGTGTCCGTCACTCCGTCTGCGTCCACATCGCTCGCGCAGTTGAAGTTCGCCGCGCCGGGGGTGCCGTATTCGTCCTGCGTGGTGCCGCTGGTGTCATACCAACGCCAGGTGTTGCTCGCCGTGCCGGCGCCCGCGGAGGTGCCGTTCGTGACACACCAAGCCGCAGCGCTGTCGTTGTCCGTCGAGCTGAGGTGGCCAGGGTCCAGCCCCATCGAAAAGCGCGCCTTGTTCGGCCAGCCCGCGACGTACACCAGCTCGTCGATCTCGGTGCCCGTGGTGCGATCGCCGCCCAGGATGAGGTCGAACGTGTCACTGTCCCGCGCGATGGCGAAGGTGTTGTCGTGGTAGGTGCCGACATAGCCAGCGCTCTGCGACTCATCGCCCCAGTAGTAGTCGCAGGACAGCGGATAGGTGGCGGAGGAGCCCTCGTAATCGTTGCTGTCACACAGCACGACGTACCCACCCGGCGCGACGGAGAGCGCCGAGGCCGGATCGATGTAGATCAAATTTCCGGAGGCCGACGTGCCACGGGCAATGCCCCAATTCGACAAGTCCACCGTGCGGGTGCTGTTGTTGTACAGCTCCACCCAGCTCGCGTTGTTCACCACGGACGTGCCGCCCACGGTGGATCGACGATTCACTTCGTTGATCACCACATCGCCGACAGCCACGAAGTCTTCATCTACCCAGCCGTCGCAATCATCATCCGCCTGGTTGTCGGCCTCGCTGTCCGCCGGACTCACCGCTGCCGAGGTGTCATCGCAGTCGTCCGAGTTCGTGACATACGTGCCGGAGCCTGAACAACCGCCGGGGCTGTTGGGATCGCCATACCCATCCCCGTCGGCATCGGCGAAGCCGCCCGAGTTGTCCACACTTCCATCACAATCATTGTCGATCCCATCCCCGCAAACTTCGGTGGCACCCGGGTTCACGGTGGCATCCCCGTCGTCGCAGTCGGTGGCGCCGGTGTAGCCGTCCGCGTCGAGATCCGGATCGTTCTGACAGTCGGAATTCACCGACCCAGGCGTGCCATATTCGTCTTTCACGGAACCCGAAACGTCGTACCACCGCCAAGTGGAGCTGGCGACGCCCACATTGGCGCTGTTCTCGTTGGTTGAGCACCACGCCTGCAGATTGTCATTCAGCGTGGCATCGTAGTACATCGGATCGAGGCTGATGGAGAAGCGCACCTGCTTCGGCCAGTAGCCGTTCACGGCGTTGTAGTAGTACGAAACCTTGTCGACCAGGGTGCCCGTGGTGCGGTTGCCATTGATGTACATGGCAAAGGCATCGCTATCGCGGTGCATGTACCACACGTTGTTGTGGTATGTGCCCGCGTACGTTGCGACCTGGGTTTCGTCGCCCCAATAGTAGTCACACGCCAGCGGATACGCGACGGAGCTACCCTCATAGTCGTTGGTATCGCAGAAGGTGGCGTAGTCCCCCGGGGCGAGGATGGGCGCCGACGCAGGATCGATCGCCACCTGCTCACCCGAGCTCACGCCGCGGGCGATGGTCCAATACGACATGTCCACCGTGCGGTCGCTGTCGTTGTACACCTCCACCCAGGAGGCGTTGTTCTGCACGCCCGCGCCGCCGATGAACGAGTACCGGTTGATCTCGGTGACGATGAGATCTCCGGCCGAGACGAAGTCCTCGTCCACGTAGTAGTCGCAGTCGTCGTCCGTCAGGTTGTCGGACTCGGTGGCGCCCGGGTGCACCAATGCATCCGTGTCGTCGCAGTCCGCGCTGGCGTCGTACCCGTCGCCATCGCCATCCGCCGAGGCCACGATCACCTTGGCCGCGGTGCCCGGATCCGCCGCCACGGGCCCCTCTTCCGAATCAACCCCATAGGGATACTCGCCGCAAGCCGCGAGCAAAAGGAGGATACCGGGAGCGTACAGGCGAACGGGGAGCGTCATGGAGGCCTCGGTCTTCGGGGACAGATCGGACGTGTGGGCAGGCTTCGTTATAGCCTGTCAAACGATGTCCGTCCTGTGCAGATGTGGTGCAGAGGAGGGCCGCAACGGGGCCGGCGCGGAGGCTGCGAGGCCGGTCAGCTCACCAGGTCACCACCAGGGTGGCCGCGAGCCCGGCGCTGAGCACGGAGCCGCCGATCCACCCCCAGGTCAGCCCGTTCGCCTGATCCCGATAGGCTTCGGCCTGGGTTTCTGCCTCGTCGGGGTCCAGGGCGCGGGTCTTCGCATCCGCCGCGAGGCCATACACCACCCCGCTCGCGATCAGCGCTGCGCCGGTGCTGATCCCGAAGGCAACGTGCCGAGCCGCGGCATCCTCCCTCGCGATCTGGCTGGTCGTCGTGTTCGGCTTCTTCGCGCCGACCGGCAACGGTGCCACGCCCTTCTGGCCCGGCCGCGTGCGCGCCTTGGGCGGAGGTGCAACCACCGTGCCGTCCGTTCCCTCCCAGTCGCCCAGCGAAGCGCCCGGCGACCAGAAGCGGGTTTCCACCACCTTTCCCTGGTTGTCGAGGCGCTGCAGCGTGGCGGCGAGGTCCACATCGACGGTCGGGGCGTAGGCGCCGTTCACCTCCACCCAACCGTCGCTGAACTGGCGGATCGGCAGGCCCGTGGTGTGGGCCCCGCCCGCCAGCTCGTCGAGCAGCTTGTCCAGCTTGTGGCCCGGCGGAACCACATTCTCGGGGAATCGCGCCTGGATGTCCACCAACACCATCGCGCCCACCGACGCGCGCATCTTCGCCTCGTCCTGCGCGATGAACGCCCCAAGCGCCATCACGCGGTGCACCCGCACCACGTCCAGCGGGGAGAGCGGATCGGAGAGGCACTCCAAGCGCGTGCGCACGTCTGCGGTGGCGGCCACGAACCCGTCCATCTCCTGTTCCGCGAAGGCCGCTTCGGCGCGATCTGCGGCGTCCCCCAGCTCCGAGGAAGTGAACGGCCGGGTGCACTCGGCGACCGGAGCAGCGAGGGCAAGGCTCAAGAACAGCAGCACGGCCCCAAGGTAGCACGCCGCCGCCACGCGCAACCGTGACCTTGCCGTGACACCTCGCCCGGTTCACCGGGCTAGACGCGCCGCGTGAACCCCATGCCCGACCCCACCTTCTCCCCCGAAGCCCTCGCGGCCGCGTGCGGCCGCATCCGCGAACCGATGCACGTCCTTCGGGAGCTATATCCCGGCGAACAGGCCGCGACCGGGCGGATCGGCGTGAGCTTCGCGAGCCCCGACCCGTCCCAGGGCGCCTGGCTTGGCACGCTGCCGCCGCTCTACCCCGAATGGCTCGGCGATCGTTCGTTTTGCGAGGACCACGGCACGCGGTTCGCCTATTGCACCGGCGCGATGGCGAATGGCATCGCCACCGTGGAGGTGGTGATCGCGGCTTCGCGTGCGGGCTGCCTTGGCTTCTTCGGGGCAGCGGGGCTGCTGCCCGATCGTGTCGCGACGGCGGTGGACCGGCTGGTGGCCGAACTTGGCGAAGCGCCCTTCGGCGTGAACCTCATCCACTCGCCGCAGGAGCCAGCCGTGGAGGCGGCGGTCGCCGATCTGCTGGTCGCGAAGGGGGTTCGCACGGTGGAGGCGAGCGCTTTTGTGCGCATCACCCAGCCCGTCGTGCGCTACGCAGCCGCCGGGCTCCACCGCGGCGCCAACGGAGAGATCGTGCGGCGAAACCGGATCGTCGCAAAGGTGTCGCGTCCGGAGGTCGCGCGCCACTACCTGATGCCGGCGCCCGCCGCGATGCTCGATGCGCTCGTGCGCGAAGGGAAACTAAGCCCGATGGAGGCCGATCTCGCGCGCCACATCCCCGTCGCCGACGATGTAACGGTGGAAGCCGACAGCGGCGGTCACACGGACAACCAGCCGCTGGTGGCGATGTTCCCGGTGATCGTGGAGCTTGCACGTACGATCGCGCGGGAGCAGGGCTACGCGCGGGTGCCTCGCGTCGGCGCGGCGGGCGGCATCGGCACGCCGATGAGCGTGGCCGCAGCGTTCGGGATGGGCGCCGCCTATGTGCTCACCGGCTCGGTGAACCAGTCTGCCATCGAGGCGGGCGTGGCCCCGGCGGCGAAAGCAATGCTGGCTCGGGCGGCGATCGCCGATGTCGCGATGGCGCCCGCGGCCGACATGTTCGAGATGGGGGTTGAAGTTCAGGTACTTCGCCGGGGAACGATGTTCGCCGCCCGCGCGCTGAAGCTGCGCGAGCTCTACCTCCGCTGCGCCTCGCTGGAGGCGTTGCCCGCCGAGGACCGTGTGAAGCTGGAGCGCGAGGTGTTTCACGGCTCCCTCGACGAGATCTGGGCGCAGACCGCTGCCTTCTTCGCCGCCCGAGACCCGCATCAGCTCGCCAAGGCCGAGACGGACCCCAAGCACCGGATGGCCCTGGTGTTCCGATGGTACCTCGGGAAAGCGAGCCGCTGGGCGATCGACGGCGATCCGAGCCGCGTCATGGACTTCCAGCTCTGGTGCGGCCCCGCGATGGGCGCGTTCAACGACTGGGTGAAGGGCAGCTTCCTGGAGCCGCCCGAGGCGCGCACGGTCGGACAGATCGCGTTGAACCTGCTGGAAGGCGCGGCAGTGATCACGCGGGCCGGGCAGCTTCGCACGTTCGGGGCGCCGGTGCCGGCGGGAGCGTTTGATTATCGGCCGGTGCCGTTGTCCCTTTGAGATTGATTCGGGTGTAGCTGGGCGATGCTGTAGGCCCCCGCGCCCCGCTTCAAGGGGGCGTCTCCGAGCATCGCGGCGCTGGTTGGGGAGGTGGTCGCGGGGCGGGGGCGGCTACGGGGTACGGGCTAACGGGCCTGACGGCCCGGGCTACGGGAGGGCGCCTGACGGCGCGGGGGAGACGGCGCCTGACAGCTCGCGCGCGCCTCTGTGTCGCGACATCGCCGATCAACGCTCACAAAGCCCGAGGGGCGAGCTCCCCCCGGCGGTTGTGAGCACTTTCGCGGCTGGGCCGGGGCGGTTCGCGGCGCGGGGCTACGGGCTAGTGTCGGCTCAGCGATACCGCTCGCGATAGGGCGCCCCATCGAGCTCCGCCCTGTGGCCGGCCAATTCCACGGTCACCCGGCCGCCCGACCGCACGACCACCGCTTCGCCAACGTCGGTTGGCACCCGGGTGGCGCCCGCGGGCGCGTTCACGAGCGCCGAGCGGCCGAGCCAGAGCGCCGTGGACCGAACCTCGTCCGCTTGCGTCGAAAGAATGGAGAAGCTCGCCCGCTGATGCACCAACGCCGAGCCCACCACCCCAGCGGTGAGCGCGAGGAGCACGAGCAGGATCGAGTGCCCGCGGCGCATCACCGTCCCTCCCCGTTCGGGAGTGGCCAAGGGAAGAAAACGGTCACCCGTTCGGTGCGCCCCGGCCGGAACGCCTTCGCGAACGTGACCTCGACGCCGCCGGCAGCGGGTGAGATGGCCTCCACCTGCCGCGCAACGGCCTGGCTGACCCCGCACCCGGGCGGAAGCTCGCGGAGCAGCACGCGCTCCTGGCCCTCGCCATCCACGGCGTACCGCGGGAGACAGGCCCCCAGCGGCCCAGCGGCGCTCGCGGCGGCATCGAGCGCCATCCACTCGGCGGTGGTGCGAGCGCCCTCGGCCACCTCCATCTGCCAACGCTGGCGCGCAGCCGCCTCCGCGCGCAGCCCGATCATCCCGTACACGGCAGGGACGAACACCAGCAGCACGGTGATCACGACGGCGAGCTCCACCAGCGTGAAGCCCTTTCGGCCCGCCGGGCTCATGGAGCGCCTCCCCGGGGCGCAAAGACCGTGATCGAGCGAGACTCTCGGCGCCCGAAGGCGCCTTCCCACTCCACGACGACACGCGCCACCCCCTGAGCGTCCTCCGTGACGACCACCGCTGCGCTCGGCAGCTCGGCGCGAAGGCGCGCCTCGACGGCCGCATCCAGCGCCTCGCCCTGCACGAGGCGAGTGGCATGGTACTCGGCGAGGAGGAGCGCCCGCTCCCGGCGCAAGGCGTACCCCCCGAAACCCTCGACCGAAACTCCAGAGAGGCCGGCTACGATCCCCACGATCGCGACGGCGACCATCAGCTCCACGAGGCTAGACCCCTGCCTCCGCGGCGCCACAACGCCCCCGCTCACGAGCCAACCCACGTCGTGACAACCGGGCGCCGTCGCCGCCCGCTGCCGCCGCACGCAGCGCAGCCTGAACCGGAGCAGTCCCCGCAGGGCCCGGAGATTAGCCGTTGATGAAGCACGGCCACCGGCGTATCGCGCAGCACGCTCGCCGCGACCCCGAGGTCGAGCAGCCGCTGGAGGGCCTCCGCGGCCCCCCCGGCGTGGAGGCCGGCGAGCACGAGGCGACCGGTGTGGGCGGCCTGAACGGCCAGCGCCGCGTCTCCCGCGGTGCGGACCTCACCGACGGCCAACACGTCCACGTCCTGCCTGAGCGCCGCCACCAGGGCCGCCTCCGCGGTGAATCCCCGCTCGGGGCACAGCTCTACTTGATCCACCGGAATTCCAGCCAGCCGGAGGCGCTGCTCCACCGGGTGCTCGATGCTCAGATGAGCGCCGCCGCGCGAGGCGGCAAGGTGACCGAGGCACGCGTACAGCGTCGTCGTCTTGCCGGCTCCCGAAGGCCCCGCCACCAGCATCAGCCCAGACGGTCGCGCCAGCATGACTCGCAGCGCTTGCTCGCTGTTGGCGTCGAAGCCAAGATCCGCGAGTCCCAGGAGCCGCCCGAACAGGCGAAACACACCTCGTTCGCCGAGCGCCGTGGGGAGGAACGCCACCCGCACGTCGGCCGCCACGCCCTCGCGGAAGATGCGACCTTCCTGCGGAATGTCTCGGCGATAGGGCAGGCAACCCCCCAGTAATCGGGCTGCAGCCAGCAGGCGCTCGCCCCCGGCGGGCGGAAGCGTACCCCGTGCGCAAAGCTCGCCGTCCAACCGGAGCCGCACCGTCGTGCCCTCGACGCTGGACTCGAGGTGGATGTCTGACGCGCCGGCTGCGGTAGCGATCGCCAGCAGCGACCCGACCGCGCGGGTGGGAGACCACGCTTCGGAGACGTAGGCGCTCAGACGAAGCAGGTCGGCGGCGGCGTTACCCGAGGCGGCTGGGGGCGAGAGCGCCTGCTGCAACGCGACGCGTACCTCCGTCGGCACCCGCATGCATCTGCCATCGCGCAGTCGTGCCGGTCCGAACCCATCTGCGTCAACGACCTCGTCGAACGGTACGAACACCCGGCGAAACACGCCGCTGCGGAGCTCGGCTCCTTCTCGCGGGCTCACGGGTTCGCCCCGATATTCCCGAGGGCCGCGAGGTACGGCAACCAGAAACTCAACGCGACGCCGAGCACGCCGATGCTGGCGACGGCCACGGTCAGAAGTTCGACACGCACCAGCGCGGCGCCGAGCGCGACGGGGAGCGCCGCTCGGTGGGCGGCCATCATTGCGGCGATGGCTTCCGGTTCGGCGCCGCACGCGGCCGAGCCGGTCAAGAACGCGGCCCATCCCGGTGGGAGAGGGCCCGGCGGCGGGCGCGTCGTGCCCGCATCGATCGCGGGCGCGAGCGCCTCGGCCGCAACGCGCCCGGCCCCC
>BJHF01000007.1 GCA_014191855.1 Deltaproteobacteria bacterium | reverse complement strand
TTCTCGCAGCCGCCGGTGCCCGTGCGAGCTCCGTTACCGCCGCCTCCGCCGGTTCCCTCCAACGCAGCGATCACCATCGAAGACGACGACGACCCTCCCACGGGGCCAAGCGCGGGCCCGACGCCCGTACCCGTGGTGAAACCCCCGGCTCCCGTCGCGGCCCCGACGGTGCCCGTCGTGACACCCGCCGCTCCCGTCGCGACGCCACCCGCGCCACCCGCGCCGCCCCCGCCACCTCCGGTCGCGGTCGCGGTTCCGGTCGCCGCACCGCCCCGACCTGCACCGCCTCCGGTCGCGGTCGCGCATCCGGCCGCCGCACCGCCCGCGCCTCGTCCCGCCCCGCCTCCGGTCGTGGTCGCGGCGGCCCCCGCGCCGCCGCCCCCCCCGTCCGCAGGCCTTCGCGCGCCCATCGCGCTCCGTGCTCCTGGCCGCGGGGAAGCCGTCGCCGTGCGGTTCTCCCGCGCCCCGGGCCTTCGGGGCCACCGCCGCCGCCTCCCGGGAGATACGACGCTCGCCGAGGCCGCACAGCAGCTTGTTGGCCAGCTCGTGCCGCTGCGCGTCTCCGCAGATGGCCGTTTGCTCGGCTGGTATCGCATCGGCACCGACGAGGGCCCGCTCCCCGTTGATCACGACGTCGCCTCGCTCGACGACGAGGTGAACTACCCCCTTCACTTCATCGAGAACCGCGTTGCCTGGTTCAAGGTGCTCGCCGAAGGTCGCGCGCTCCAGCTGGCGGTGGGGCTCGCCGTTCCGGTCGCGTCGCTGGTCGACGCATTGGCGTTGCAACTCGATCTCCCCGATACCAACTGGCTCCTGGAGCTGGATGGCATCGCCTTGGACGATTTCCACATCCTGGCGGACCACTCAACCACGGCGGCGAGCGTGCTCACGCTGCGGCGAGGGCCTGGATGAGCCAGGAGCGGTGGGACGTCGTCATCCGCTTCCTGAACGGCCCGCTGCTGTACCAGGGCGACATGGTCGTGCGTGGTCCCGTCGTGCGGCTCGGCAGCAACCCTGGTCCGGGCGGGCAAAAGCTCGATGGGTATCGGGCGCTGGACGATCGGCATGCGGTCATCTCCGCCTACCAGGGCGGCACCGTGCAGATCGCGCCCGTGGGCCCCAACCAGGTGCGCTGCGCGCCGCACGAGAACGTGGACTGGAGCACAGTTCAGCCGATCCGCGGCCCCGTATTCCTGTCCGATGGCTGCGCGGTGCACCTCGGGCCACCCGGCCGCGGCGCGACCTTCACCTTTGTCGAGTGTCGCCGGCTCGGCGTGTGGCAACACCAGTCGCTCGCCTCCGAGGCCGCCGACGTCGGAACGCCCACCGAGAACGAAGCCTCGAAGGTAAAACAACTCGACATCGGTCGGCGCATCCCGTGGTGGTTTGTACCCGGACTCGCGCTGATGGTGTTCGGAACCATGGGTGCCTTGAGCCTCATCGTGCTCATCGTCGTCGAAAACCAGGTTGAGCCCCTCGGCCCCGAGGAGCGCGGCCCAGACTACTACGAGCCGGGGGATCTCTTCCAGATCGCCACGGCAGACGCCGGCCTTCGCGCTTCGAACACGGGCGATGGCTACAAAGACTTCGTCACCTCCATCAACGCCGATATCGCCGGCGACAAGACGTTGGCGGATCCGCTCAAGTCGGACCCCAAGCTTGTGGAGTGGGTGACTCGGGCCGAGCAGATGCACCTTCGCGGCTGGACGTTCTGGCGCAAGCTGGACGATGCCCGCGAAACCTACGCGATGGTGCTGCGAAAACTCCGCATGGCGAAGCTGCCGGATGTGCTCGCCGCGGTGCCCTTCCAGGAGTCGCGCTACAACACGAAGGCCAAGGACTTCCTGCTGTGCGCATACGGAATGTGGCAGTTTCAACCAGAAATTGCCTTCCGAAACGGACTGCAGGTTCGCGGCTGCCACAACTCCAAGACCGGGAGCCTCCTGTGGGAGCCGACCGAGAAGGCGCTTCCCGTTCGCGCCATCGACAACGCGGAGTACGTGCTGGATCGCCGCTGCACCATCAGCGAGTGCGACGTAGACGATCGCGACGATCCGGAGAAGGCCACCGACGCGGCCGTCAAGAACTTCCTCGATCCGTGGCGGGACGAGAAATTCCGCGCGTCCGGGGCCATCGTGCAGATGACGATCGCCACCCACAACGCCGGGTATGACGACTCGAAGTACCGATCAAACCACAAGGTGAGCGGCACCAACATCGGCCGAGCCTACCCGAAGTACCTTGAGGAAACGCACAAGACCCGCGCACCCGACTTCATCGGGGTGAACCTGCAATGTACGAACCCATCGCAGATGATCAAAGACGACATCCAGAACATCAACAACCGCTGCGGCGGCTACCTGCCCAGCGTCACCCAGACCTACGTTCCCTACGTGATCGCGCAACACCTGCTCGCGGTGTGCTACTACGGCACCCACTACAGCGACATGCCGGAATTCAAGGAATACGCCAAGTACAGCTCCACGTACTGCACGAAGATCAAGGTGCCGAGCCCTGACCAGGTGCTCGCGAACAGTGGTTCCAAATGAACGGCAGGTTGATTGCGGCGATTGTCGCGTTCCTGGTGCTGGTCCCGGTCACCGCTGGGCTGTTGATCACCGAGCAGGTCGTCGGCAAGACGGGCACCGAGGAGGCGGCCGCGGGGCCCACCGACATGCTGAGCGGGCTGCAGTATGTGCGGATCCAACGCAAAGACAACCTTACGAAGCTCGGCTTCGATGAAGGAGAGGCCGCGGGCATCCTCACCCGGATGGAGGGCTACGAAAAGAAGTGGAACATTGGGGACCCCGTCCGGGACACCGTGGCCCTGCTCCTCGACCAGACGGACGACCTCGCGCTCCTGGAGAACTCACTTTGTGGGCGGGTTTCGCCGGCTCGGTACACGGCGCTGCAGCTCCTCGTGGAGGATCAGAACGGCGAGCTCCGCGTTCGCGATCTCGACGCGCTCCCGCGCTTTGAGAGCATGGGTTGGTACGACACGGACCGGCCGATGCGCGTGGCGAGCGCGATCGACCAGATCGAGAACCGCGAACCCGACGCAACCAAGATGGGCTTGGCGGCGGTGTTCGCTCGACAAATCCCGATGGTTCTCGACCGGCAATCGCCGTGGGGACCGACGATGTTCAACAACTGGTCCTGGGCCGCGGTCAAGAAGAAGTGGCCCGGGGTGCAGGCGAAGCTGGAGGCCTATGTGGCGACGATGCATCTCGTGCTGGAGAATGTCACCGGGGACGGTGGCCTGTGCCGCACACAATGACCGCTAGCGCGCTATAGTCGCGGCGCCGCCTCGGGATGGAGCCACGCCGTCGATTCAAGTTCCTTAAAGAGCTCGCACAAGGCGGGTTCGGAAAGGTGTACCTGGCCGAGATGATCACCGGAGAGAACTTCTCCTCGATCGTCGCCATCAAGCTTTTGCATGGTCGGTGGCTCGGAAACGACGAGATCGTGATGCGCTCGCGCGACGAGGCCCGGCTGCTCGGGCGGCTCCGGCATCGGAACATCGTGCGTGTGGAAGACCTCACCTCGATCAACGGCCAGTGCGCCATCGTCATGGAGTACCTGCAGGGGGTCGACCTCAAAACGGTCACCACCTCGCTCAAGGAAACCGGCAAGATCTTCCCGCGTAAGTCGGCGTTCGAGGCCATCGGCGCCATCGCCTCGGGGCTGGATGCGGCCTACACGCACCGCCCCCTCCAGGGCGGTGAGCCGCTGCAGGTCATCCACCGGGACATCAAGCCCAGCAACGCGATGATCACCATCGAAGGCGACGTAAAGGTGCTCGACTTCGGCACCGCGCGCGCCACCTTCGAGGAGCGAGAGGCCAAGACGCAGGTGCTCGCCTTCGGGAGCCAGGCCTACATGGCGCCGGAGCGCATGCTCGGCGAGCCCGACTCCCCCTCGGGCGATGTGTTCAGCCTCGGCATCACGCTCTACGAGTGCCTCACGCTCGATGGCTTCGGGAAGATCCCGCTGCGGCAGGAGCGCTACGAGCCCACCATTGCAGCCAGGATCGACGCGATCGATCTCTCCGAGCTCACCCCAGAGCTGCGCGAGGGCACCGTGCTCGCGCTTCGCCGCATGCTCCTCTACGAGCCGGATGCCCGACCCACGGCGGCGCAGGTAATCGAAGAGATGGAGGCGCTCGCCGACCTCGCGAGCGATGCGGGCCTCAAGCGCTTCGCGCGGGAATCCGTGAAGAAGGTCTATGAGTCCTGGATTCCGGAGCAGGATCCCAACGACCCCTACGCTGGCACGATGATGTTTGAAGACGTCACGGGCATGGGCGAGGTGAAAGGTGCCGAAGTCGGCGTGAACGCCGGCGAATCCGATGGCGAGTTCACGGTGCCTCCGGAGTTGGCCGAGCTCCCGGTCGATCTCCCGAGCGGCAGCCCCGCCGCCGCCGCCGAGGCGCCCGCGGCCTACGCGTCACCGCCGGCACCGCCGCGGGTTTCCAGCATTCTCCCTTCCATGGCGGGGAGCGCTGAAGGCACAGCGGCGCGCAACAACGCGACCTGGCCGCCGCCTTCGGGAACCGTCACCGGCTCCCGGTCGAGCCCAAAGGTGAAGCCGGCCCCCTCCACCACCACGTCCCCCACGCTAGCCTCCGCCTCCCGCCCGGTCGCAGAAGAAGCCCCCAGCTCGGGCGGGATCGGCAAGTACGTCGCGGGGCTGGTGATCCTGGGTTTCCTTGGCACCGTCGCCGCGGCCGCGATCTGGTTTCTCGTCATCAACGTGCCCACCACTGGCGGGCCCACCACCCCGCCCATCACGGGGCCGAGCGCCCACCTCCCTCCAGGCAGCCCCGAGATGGACTGGACGCCGAACGCCCCCGGAAAAGGCGGCGCGATCCTGCGCGTTCCGAGCGGTGCTTCGGAGGTGATCGTCACCTCAACCGGCAACCGGCAGGAATGGGATGGCTCCCTCAACCTGCGGATCAAGGACCTCGAGCCCGGCAGCGTTCGCGCCAAGGTGAAGCTCGCCTCGGGCTCCAAGGTCACCGATTTCACGGTCGAAGTTGGAAAAACCTGCCTCTTCACGCTCCGGGACGCCTCCTGGGAGAAGGGTGAATGTCGCTAGTCCTGGCCCTCCTCGGCGCCGCCCACGCCCAAGACTTCGGGTACGTCGCGATCATGGCCCAGGCCCGCGAAGCGCTGGTGGCCAAGGACTACAAAACCGCGAAGACGCTCATCACGGCGGCTGAGTCTGTCGCGCCCTCCTCCAGCTCGCCGGTTGCAGAAGCCGATCTCGCGAAGCTTTGGTTCTACCGAGGGATCATCGAGTGGCGCACGGGCAACCAGGACAAGGGAGGCATGGAGAATTGGCGCAAGGTGCTCGTCATCGCGCCCCAGTTCGAGCCCGACGCCGAGCTGCTCCCCGAAACCGACGCGCAGGATGTGCTGTACGCGCTACGCGGCGAGGTTCGGAACTACGAGCAGTTCGCCACGGGCCTGCCAGACGACAGCGGCGATGCGCTGATCTTCATCGACGGGAAGCGGCTCTCCTCCGAAGACATGCTGGTGAAGGGTCGCCACCTCGTGCAGATCCGCTGTGGCGATGGGAACTTCACGGGCTCGTGGCACGACTACGGGCAAGCGCCGGCGGACTACCTGGTGTTGTGCTCGGGAGGCTCCTACAGCGGCAAGGCCGTTGCGAAGGCAGACCCGAAGGCCGCCAAGGCCGCGGAAGCGAAGGCGGCAGCCGAGAAGCTGGCGGCCGAGAAAAAGGCCGTGGCCGACGCGAAGGCGGCTGAGAAGGCAAAGGCCGAGGCGGACAAGAAGGCCGCGGCGGACAAGGCGGTGGCCGACAAAGCGGCGGCGGAAAAGGCGCTGGCAGACGCCAAGGCGGCCGAGAAGGCGAAGGCGGAGGCCGACAAGAAGGCGGCGGCGGACAAGGTCGTGGCCGACAAGGCCGCAGCCGAGAAGGCGACGGCCGACGCGAAAGCCGCGGCCGAAGCGAAGGCGGTAGCGGAAAAAGCCGCGGCCGCAAAAGCCACGGCCGACGCGAAGGCGGCCGCGGATGCGAAGGCCGCGTCAGACAAGGCGGCGGGCGCGGGGGACAAAGCTGCGGCGGACGCGAAGGCCGCGGCGGACAAGGCCGCCGCCGAGAAGGTCGCGGCGGACAAGGCCGCCAGCGAGAGGGCCACGGCCGATGCCAAGGCCGCAGCCGATAAGGCGGCAGCTGACAAGGCGGCAGCTGACAAGGCGGCCAGCGCCGGGGACAAGGCGGCCGCGGAGGCGAAGGCCGCCGCGGACAAGGCGGCAGCAGAAAAAGCGACGGCCGAGGCCAAAGCCGCCGCCAAGGCAACGGCAGATGCGAAGGCTGCGGCCGAGGCGAAGGCCGCTGCCGAGAAGGGCGGCACGGGCAGCAAGGCGACCATCACCAAGAAGTCGGGCGCCGACATCCCCGCGATCCTGCTCATGAGCGCGGGCGGCGGCCTGATCGCCGGCGGGCTGGCCATGAACTACACGGTGGTGGAGCCGGCGTACGCGGCGATCACCGAGGCGAACGAGCATCCCGGCACGATGTCGTCCGACTCCGCGACCGCGTGGGAGGGCCGCTTCGACGTGGGCCGCTACAGCACGATCGCGATGGTTGGCGGCGGCGCGGCCTTGCTCGCCTCAGGGGTGGTGCTCCAGGTGATCGACGCGCCGGTGATGCTGCTACCGAACGGCATCGTCGTCAGCGGGCACTGGTAGCGCTACGGGCCAGCGCGGGGCGAGATCCACCCGCACGCCATCCCGGCCGGTTCCCGGCGCGCGGAGGCGCTCCGCGGGGGCGCTCACCCACGCCTCGGCCGCCCACACCTGATCGAAGGCATGCAGCGAGAAAGGCCAGCGCGGCGGCCAATTGAGGGGCCGCGCTGCCGGGGCGAGGCCGACCACCTTCAACATGCGCGTAAGCCGGGGCCCGCCCAGCGGGAGCGCCGCATCGACGGCCACCACCAGGATCGAGGACTGAAGCCTCTCGGCGGCGGTGTGCAGGGCCGATCGGGCGTCCCGAGACGCGGTCGCCCACTGCGGCACCGAAGCCACCTCGGGGAAGCCGGCGACAAGCAGCGGGAACGACGTGCCGGGGCTCACGGTGACAAACAGCAGGCCGATATCGGCGCCCTGCGCGGGCTGGTCCATCCACTGATCTCCCTCGCCGCACCGGGAGAATACGCCGCGAGTGAACACGTGAATCGGGCCATTGGCCCCAGTCAATGCCATCGACTCGCCGCCCACTCCGGCCTCCACCGCCGCCGCCACCTCCGGGGAGAGCGGGCCGCGCACCACGACCAGATCCGCCTGGGCGTCGGTGATCACCGGCACGATGCCCGGCGCATCGTTGGAAACCGTCCATTGCACGAGGCGCACCGACTGCGCGGGGAGCTCCAATTCCCGAGCGCAGTCGCTCGTTCGGGCGAGGAAGGGCGCCGGATCGAGGCCTGGCGTTTCCGGGGGCGCCGTCGGGATGCGCACGCACATGGCCGCGGCCAGCCCGCCGCACACGACGCCAACCGTGAGCCCGACATCCTTGCGCGACCAGGCGGCATACGCCAACCACGCCGCGAAAACCCACAGGATCGGCTCGATAAGCAAGAGTGCAGTCGCGATTGCGCTCTCCTCCGCCACCCAGCCAACAAGGCCCCCGGTGACCCCCAGCGCTGGCACAAAGAGCAAGCGCAGGAACGGGAAGACACGGCGCATGGGCAGCGCCCTGTATCGCGATAACGAGGCCGCATGAGCCCCCCCGTCGTGGTGCTGGTGGCGCCGAGCCTCCCCGAGAACGTCGGCGCCGTGGCGCGCGTCATGGCCAACCTCGGGGTGCGCGACCTGCGCCTCGTGGCGCCCCGCTGCGACCCTGCCGATCCGCGCGCGATGGCCGTCGCAACGTCCGGCGGCGACGTGCTGGCCCGGTCCGTGATCTTCCCCACGCTCGACGCCGCGCTGGTTGGCTGCACCGGCGCATGGGCCGCCTCCGCGCTGCCCAAGGAGCTACAGAAAGAGCAGCTATCTCCCCGTGAGTTGGGGCCTCGCCTTGGCTACGACACCACCGCCCTGGTGCTCGGTCCGGAGCAGAACGGGCTCCGCTACGAAGAGCTCGACCGCTGCACCGGCCTCGTGCACATCCCCACCGAGCCCGGCGCCCGCGCGCTCAACCTCGCCCAGGCGGCTGGGATCCTGCTCTGGGAATGGCGCTCTGCGGCCCTGAACCCCTCGGCCGCGCCGCCGGGGAGGGCCCTGCGCCCCGCGCCGCTCGCGGAGCAGTCGGCCCTGGTCGACGCGGTGGCCGCCGCGCTGCTGAACGTCGGCTACCTCAGCGACCCCCGACGACGCGTCGTCGCCCTTCGCAACCTCCGCGCGGCGATGCTCCGCCCCGGCTTCACCCGCGCCGAACTTCGCAGCCTGCGCGGGATGATCGCGGCGTTGGCCCGCTGATCCTGGGCGTGCTCACCGCACGATGGGCTTGTACTTGATCCGATGCGGCTGGTCGGCCTCGGCGCCGAGGCGCTTGTGCCGATCCTTGTCGTAGTCCTCGTAGTTCCCTTCGAACCACACCACGCGACTATTCCCCTCAAACGCCAGGATGTGCGTGGCGATACGGTCAAGGAACCAGCGATCGTGGGAGGTGACCAGCACGCAGCCGGCAAAGCCGAGCATCGCATCTTCCAGGGAGCGGAGCGTGTCCACATCGAGGTCGTTCGTGGGCTCGTCGAGCATCACCACGTTGCCGCCGCTCTGGAGCATGGTCGCGAGCTGCAGGCGATTGCGTTCCCCACCGGACAGCGTTCCAACCTTCTGTTGTTGATCCGTGCCCTTGAAGTTGAAGGCGCCGCAGTAGGCCCGGGCGTTGATCTCGCGGGCGCCGACCTTGATCACGTCGCGACCGCCGCCGATGGTCTCGAACACGCTCTTGTTCGGGTCGAAGTTGCGAACCTGGTCCACGTAGGAGAGCTTCACCGTCTCGCCGACCACCAGCTCGCCGCCGTCGGCCTGCTCTTGTCCGGTGATCATCCGGAACAACGTGGTCTTCCCCGCGCCGTTCGGCCCGATCACGCCGACGATGCCGCCGCGCGGCAGGTCGAAGTTCACATCGTCGAACAGCACGCGGTCCCCGTACACCTTTCGGAGCCCCTTGGCCCGGACGACGATGTTTCCCAGCCGCGGACCGGGCGGAATCACGATGTCCACCTTTCCGACCCGCTCTTCCGGCTCGGCGGTGAGCAGATCCTCGTAGGCCGCGATGCGAGCCTTGCTTTTCGCCTGCCGCGCCCGGGGCGACATCCGCACCCACTCCAATTCGCGCTCCAGCGTCTTGGAGCGGGCGCTCGCCTGCTTCTCCTCCTGCTCCAGCCGCTTCGCCTTCTGCTCCAGCCAGCTCGAGTAGTTTCCCTCCCACGGGATGCCCGCACCCTGGTCGAGCTCGAGGATCCAACCCGCGACATTGTCGAGGAAGTACCGGTCGTGGGTGATGGCCACCACCGTGCCCTTGAAGTCCTTGAGCGTGCGCTCCAACCAGGCCACGCTCTCGGCGTCGAGATGGTTGGTGGGCTCGTCCAGGAGCAGCATGTCGTTCGGGGCGAGCAGCAGCTTGCACAACGCGACGCGGCGGCGCTCGCCGCCCGACAACACCGCGATCTTCTGGTCGGCCGGGGGCACCCGCAGCGCGTCCATGGCCACCTCGAGCTTCCGATCCAGCTCCCAGGCGTTCACCGCATCGATCTTGTCCTGCAGGTCGGCTTGTTCGGCCATCAACGCGTCGAAGTCCGCGTCCTCGTCTCCCATCGCGTTCGACACTTCCTCGTAGCGCACGAGGAGTTGCCTCACGTCCTTTACGGCCTCCTCGATCTCCTCGCGCACCGTCTTGCTGTCATCGAGCTTCGGCTCCTGCGGCAGGTACCCGATCCGGGTGCCCTCGTGGGCCCAGGCCTCGCCCGTGAAGTCGGTATCGACCCCCGCCATGATCCGCAGGAGCGTGGACTTCCCGGCACCATTGTTGCCGAGAACGCCGATTTTCGCGCCCGGGTAGAAGCTCAGCCAGATGCCCTTGAGGACCTCGCGGCCCCCCGGCCAGGCCTTACGAAGCTGCTTCATTACATAAATGTACTGGTGTGCCATGTCGCCCCCCGGCTATCCCGGCGGCGCCCTTCCGGCCTGAGCGGAACGGGTTAGTCGCCCGACTTCGTACTGGAGACCCTGATGCTCGTTCTCGCCTTTGCCTTGTTCGGCTGCGCCCAGAAGACGGATATGGACGCCGTTACCGCGCGCGTTACCGCCCTCGAAGAGAAGATCGCTACGCTGGAGAAGCGCGGCGGCTCCGGCCCCACCGCTTCCGCCGCCGATCCCGCCAAGGAGGAAGCGGCAAACGCCATCATGAAGGGCGTCACCGAGGCGATGAAGGGCAGCGACTTTGGGGCCGCGAAAACCGGCCTCGAGAAGCTCACCAAGGAATTCCCCGATACGAAGGCTGGGAAGGCCGGCGAGCGGATGTACAAGGAAGTGGGTCTCATCGGCACCGACGCGGCGCCGATCGAGGTTGACTCCTGGTTCCAGGGAAAGGGCGATTACACCGGTTCCAACGTCACCTTGATGGTGTTCTGGGAAGTCTGGTGCCCGCACTGCAAAAAGGAGATTCCGGAGCTGGCCGCCCGCGAGGCCGACCTCAAGAAAAAGGGCGTGCAGGTGCTCGCCTTCACGAAGGTCACCAAGTCGGCAACCGACGAGACTGTCGCCGCGTTCCTCAAGGAGAACAAGGTGAAGTTCCCGGTCGCGAAGGAGAAGGAAGGCTCCATGTCCAAGGGCTTCAACGTCTCCGGCATCCCGGCGGCGGCGCTGGTGAAGGACGGCAAGGTGATCTGGCGCGGCCACCCGGGCCGGCTCGACGACGCGACGCTGGACAAGCTGATCAGCGGCTGATCGTCGGATTTCGGGATCGCCGTCGCGCCGAAAGGCCGGCGGCGATCTGCGTTTTGGGCGATGCGCGCGGCACATCTCGCCTTCGTCGAACCATGACCTGTGGCGCATCGCGGCGCCTCCCGCGAGCCGCTGGCCCGTAAACGATCGGCGCCACTCCATCGCCGATCGGCGACGCTCCCGATGTTGGTCCCAGCGCGCCACGCCAACGCCGGACGCGCAAGTGCTCGCGACGAGTCTCAGTCAACGCCCGTTTTCCAGGCATACGCCAGCGGGCCCCGCTACGGCACGGGCCTTGCACCGTCCCCTGGCGGAGACCTCGACATGCTTCCCTTCGCCTTCGCATTCATCGCCGCCGCTTCCGCAAACGACTCCTCCTCCGCCAACCTGCTCCCCGGCGCTCGGGCGACCGAAGCAGGCGCCGGCTCGATCGGTGTGAGCGCAACGGCCGTGTCCGTCAGCGGCATGGGCGTGCCGCTCTTTGGAGTCGACGCGACCTGGGCCCCCACCGACCGACTCGCGCTGAGCGCGACCGGCGCCGGGTTCGTGGGCGCCGACGAGGACCTCGACGCGGGCGGGCTGGGAATCGGCTTCTTCTCCGCGCGCTACCTGCTGGTTGACAGGCCGGTGGTGCGGTTCGCGCCCTTTTTGACGGTCGCCATCGCCGGGGCCAGCGAGACCGACACGGGAGTCGATGGCGCCGTGCTCCCAACGCTCGGCGCTTCGCTGGAGGCCGGAAACAAAAACGTCTGGTTCGACGCCTCTGTGCCGCTCCTCAGCGTCGTTCCCGCCGGTGCCCTGGGGAACGAAACCACGGTCGTTGCCCCGCTGTTCCAGGCGGTCTTCGCATCGGAGCTGGGCGTGAACGGCCGCATCGCCGAACACCACACCCTGCGCCTCGGCCTGGAGTCCCTCGCCGTAAACGGCCGCTATCGCTACGAGGCCGACCGCTGGTATGTTGGGGGCTCCGTAACTGCGGCGGCGGTCGTCGGCTTCGGCGTCATCCCCGCGTACGCAGGCAGCGCCGACGCTGGGATCCGGTTCTAATACCTTGACATTCGGGCGGCGCAGGGTGTATACGCCGCCCGAACGAGGTCAGCCCATGCTCTTCTTCGCCTTCATCCTCGCGGCTTGCGAGAAGGAAGAACCCGCGGCCGATGTGCCGTCGGGCAAGCTGCTGCTCCTGAGCCCGGAGGGCGGGGAGTTCAAGGGCGAAGGGGAGATCTCCGCCTCCGGCAAAGCCGTGAACGTCGACGCGGTGACCGTGAACGGCGTCGAGGCTTCGGTGGACGCGGGCACGTTCGAGGGCAAGGTCGCGCTTGAGCGCGGCGTGAACGTCGTGGAGGCGCGCGGCGTGGATGGCACGGGTCACACGATCTTCGTGCGAAACGGCGTGATGTCGGGCGAGTACGAGGCGGCTGAGGGCGATGTGGAAGACGCGGTGTACTTGCGCGTAAACGAAGGCGGCCTCACCCGGATCGGCGAGATCGCTACCGGGATGCTGGATACCCAGACGATCAATGCCTCGCTCGGCGCCGTGAACCCGGTGTACTCCGACAGCTACCTCTGGGACACGGTGGTGATCGCCGACGACATCGAGAGCGTGAGCTTCGACGAGCCGAGTTTTGACTTCGAGCCGCGCGACGGCGCCCTCGGTCTCACCGTCACCATCCCCAACCTCTACGTCGACACGCTCGCGTACGGCACGGCGGCCGGGTTCGACTTCTCCAGCGACGTTTCGATGTCCGCGTCCTCCGCCGTGCTCACCGCCGATCTGTACGTGTCCGCGAGTAACGGCAGGTTGAGCGTGGATATCGGCGAGGTCACCGTCGACCTCAAGGACTTCGCCTACGACACCTCGCTGCTCCCGGGCACCATCGAGGATTACATCCTGGTGGACACAATCCGGGCGACCGTCGAAGAGATGCTGGTCACCCAGATCAATGACATGGTGCCCCCGCTGCTCGACGAGCTGCTTACCAGCCTCGATCCAAGCTATTCCACCGAACTGATGGGCCTCTCCGTCGATCTTGGCTTCGGCTTTTCAGCGGTCGACATCGACGACGACGGCATCGCGCTCACCCTCGATCTCGACGTCAAGATCCCCCCGACGGGCGAGCACAGCGCACCGGGCTACCTCGGCGCCGATCTCGGCACCCCGGATGTGGACACGCACGCCGACATCGCCGGCGCGATCAGCGACAACCTGCTGAACCGTATGCTCTACGAGGCTTGGGCCGGCGGTCTGCTCGACATCACGCTCTCCACCGAGGATGGCTCGCTCAGCGCCCTGATGCTCGCGCCACTGAAAGCAACCGAAGGTACGATTGTGGTCACGCCGCTGCTGCCGCCGGTCATCGTTGAGCGCGAGGGCGAGCTGCAAGCCCAGCTTGGCGAATTGCTCGTGGACATCAACACCCCGGGCGGCGCCCTCGGCGATCACCTCCTGGCCTCGGTGAATGCCTTCGCGAAGGTCGAGGTTACCGTGGAAGACGGCGAGCTGAAACTGGAGCTCGGCGCTCCCGAGGTCGTGCTGATGGTTCGCGAGTCGAGCATGGGGGCAAAGGACGAGGAGATGACGAACCTCGTGGAGCAGGCGATCCCGTTCGACGTGCTCTTCTCCCTCGTCGGCGACTTCTCGTTCCCGCTCCCGGTGCTCTACGGCCTCGAGATCGACGAAGGCGCCGCGAACCGCGACGACAGCGGCGTTTACACCGGACTTGAAGTCTCCCTCAAGTAGCCGCCGAGCGCTCACCGGCGTAGGATGCGCCGATGTCCCTCCCCCTGATCATCGGAATCGCGGTCTTCGTCTTCTGGATCCTGATGGAGTTCAAGACGTCGCGACCCGACGGCACGCTGATGAACATTCCGCCCTACCGGCGGATCATGCAGTACCTGATGCCGACGCGCAACGAGTCGGTCGTGTACTTCGAGTCCTACCTCGACGCGACGAACTTCAATGCCTGGGTCGAGAAGGTTCGTAGCTTCGAGGCGAACATCACCCACGCTACCGTCGCCGCAATCGGCATCGGCCTGTCCGCCACGCCCGCGATGAACCGCTTCGTCATGGGGCGCCGCCTCTATGCGCGAAATGGGCGATGGCTCACGTTTTCGATGCTCCGCACGCGGCTGAACGCGGAAGCGAAGATTGGCACAGTGAAGCGGGAATTCATCGATGGTGAGTCCTTCAAGGAGTGGACGGCGCGCGTAAACGGCGGGATCAAGGAGGAGCGGAGCGGTACCAAGACCTCGGGCGACAAGGAGCTCGACCTGTTCAACCTGCTCCCGCGCCCCCTCCTCATGCTGGCGGCAAGCGCGATCGGCTGGATGAACCACTACAACATCCTTCCCGGCTTCTTCATCAAGGACGATCCGATGCACACCAGCATCTTCGTCGCCAACCTGGGGAGCCTCAACATGGCCCCCGGCTACCATCACCTCTTCGAGTATGGCACCTGCCCGCTCTTCATCATGGTGGGCAAGACGGAGCTCGGGCCGATGGTCGTCAACGGCGAGCTCAAGGTCGTGCCCCGGATGCACCTCCGCTTCAGCTTTGATGAACGGATCGACCACGGCCTCGCCACCCGCGGCGGCATCGAAGCCGTTCTGCGCGTGCTCGGGGATCCCCAGCGTTACCTCGGGTGCACCGCGGACGATGGCAGCGACGTCAAGCCGATGTGGCCGAACCCCGAATGGGACAAGGCGTAGGCGGAAAAGGCGCAGGGGGCCGAGCGCCTCCCCTCACTCCACCAGGTCTGCCGCGAACCTCGGACAAAGCTTCTGCTCGTCGTAGGACCAACGCACCGCCCCGGTGATCGAAGCGTAGGTCCGTCCCGCGTTGTACTCGGCGGTGTAGTCGAAGATGCAGTCGTCCAAATACAGGCTCCAATTGGTGAGGGTCAGGCCGTAGTCGTCGGTCGGCGCCGTGGCGCTCACGTCCTCCAGCTCCACAACCGCGCCCTCCCACGGCTCCCAGTCGCTGGGGATGGCGCTCAGGGAGTCGACCGTCACCCGGCCCGATCCGGTCACATCGAGGACGCCCCCCGCGTCGACCACGAGCTCGGTTTCGTCGTAATACTCCTGCGCGAACCCCTCGATGTGCACCTCGTCGCCCAGGGCGACGGTCGTCTCTACGGCATCGAGGTACACCCGCGCGCCGCTCCACTTGCCCCCAACGAGGACAATCGGGATGAGCAACGGCGAGCGTACGCGCATCACGGCTCCGGCTCACACCGAGCTAACCCGAGCGGCGCTCGCGCAACGGGGCGGGTATAGTCCGGCCCAGCCCGGACGCCCCGTTTGAACGCGCTCTCCCTGTTGTTCACGCTCTCGACCGCCTGCGACGGCACCGGCAAGCTCCACGGCACGGACTCGGCCGACACCGGCGATACCGCGGCCGCCATCGACTCTGGCGACTCCGCGGACACGAACGACACCAACGACTCCGGGGACACCGGCGAAGAGACGAACCCCTACGCCGACAACGATGGCGATGGCCTCCCCGACGCGTGGGCGAACGCCGACTACTGGGCCAGCGGCCCCTTGTCCAGCTTGATCCTGCCGACTGAGCTACCCACCGCCACGCACTGGGAGGTGCGAGTCGCCACCAGCGCCGACGGCGTAGCCTGGGTGCCCGACGAGCGCGTGATCGCGTGGGGGATCTCGAGCCTCGACCTGCTCGTCGCGGGAGACACGCTGGTCATCGCCGGGATGATCGACGGCGAGGCCGCCCGCGAGCTGCCGCCCGACGTTCAGGGCTACACGATTCCTGCGCTCGCTACGACCGATCTGCTCACCTGGGGCAGCAAGACGTGGACCATCACCGGCGGGAATGACACCAACCTCGTGGACCCCTCGCTCCAGCTTGGCAGCGACGGGCTCCTGCGTGCGGCGTGGTTCGCGCACTCCGAGCCCGGGGTGGACCCCGCCACCATCGAGGGTGTCCACAACATGCAGCGCGGCACATGGTCGGAAACCGGCACGTTCGCGCAGGACGATGCCGACCCGGAGTACGCCTACGAGTGGCTGGTCGATCCGGTGATCTGCGAGCTTGGCGAAACCCAATGGTTGTTCTACACCAACCTCGCCGAGCGGGTGTACGCGGCGCACTCCCCGGATGGCGGCGAGCACTTCGACATGGAGGCGTCGTTCTCCTGGGAAGGTCCCAGCGTGCCGTTCTGCATCTCCGGCGACGACGACATCCGCGTGATCGGTCAAACGCCCGCGGGCAAGGACGCGCCGCTCCAGGGCATCCTCACCACCGATGGCACCTTCACCGAAACCGGCCCCCTGTACGCCGAGCATCCGTGGGGCGAGAACTGCACGTCGCCAGTGCTCGGGTACTGGAAGGATCAGTGGGTGCTCGCGTGCGCGGTGCAGGTGAAAGGCGACGAGTAGCGGATCAGGCCAGATGGGGGCTGGCGAGAGACTCCACCACCCGAACCCGCCGCTCCCGCATCCGGGCCGCGGCGAGCAGGCACAACGCTGCAACGCAGCACGCAACCGGACAGAGCACCAGCACGTCTGCCACCCGCCGGGGATCCGTTGCCGAGCCAGCACGCTCCGCGAGCCAGCCCAGCACCGGCGGCCCGAGGCCGTAGCCCACGGCGTTGACCCCGAAGAAGTACAGACCGACGGCCAGCCCTCGATCTTCGGGCGCCACGATCTCCGCGAGGTCCGCCGACGCGGGCCCGAGCCACATGAGCGCGGCGGCGAGCAGCGGCGTGAGGAAGAGGAGGGCGACGGTGAAGCTCGGTGCGCTGAGCAGGCCGAACCAGAGCGGAACGCACACCATCGCAGCCGTGGCGGAGAATCGCAGCCTCCCGCCAGCGGAACGGGCGCGCCAGGCGTCGGCGAGACGTCCCCCGAGGAGGGAGCCGGAGATCCCTCCGATCAGCGTGCATGCGCCCATCGCCATGCCAACCGTCTTGAGCTCCTGATCGTACTTCACGGCCAATAACGAGGGGATCCACATGCTTACGGCGTTCGCCGCGAGCGCGAACAGCGCGTACCCAAGGGTATGGCGCCGCAGCGCGGGGTTGTTTACGATGGCGCGCCAGTTGCTGCGATGCGGCACCACGGGAGCGCCGAGCGCGGGGACCGTGGCCGCCGGCTTCGACCGCGGCTCCCGCACCGTGAGCAGCAGCACCGCCGCCAACACGACGCCAGGGAAGCCCAGCGCAAAGAAAGCCCCTCGCCAACCCCACGCCTGGGCGATCGCGCCGCCTCCGAACATCGCCGCGGCCGCGCCGATGGGCACCCCCGCTGCATACAGCGCGTTGGCGTTCGCCCGCCGTCCGGCCGGGAAGTAGTCGGCGAGGAGCGAGATCGCGGCCGGGCCGAGCGTCGCCTCGCCCACACCAACCATCAGGCGGCACGCAAAAAGCGCCTCGAAGGAGTGCATCAAGCCAGTGAGGCCCGAGAACACGCTCCACACCACGAGGCCCACCGCGATCATCCGTACTCGGTTCACCCGATCGGCGAGGCGCCCGAACGGCACGCCCAGCACCGTGTAGAAGATGACGAAGCTGGTGCTGCCGAGCAGCGCCAATTCCAACTCCCCGAGGCCAAGCTCGGCCTTGATCGGCGTGAACAGGATGTAGATCAACGTGCGGTCGAGGAAGTTGAACGCGTAAACCAGGCTCAGCAACGTGAGCGTGGTCCAGGCGCCGGGCATGGGTCGGGGCTGGGGCTGAGCGTGCGCGTTCATGTCGACTCCGGCGCCCGCGTAACGCTCATGCTGCGATGCGGCAAGAAAAAATGCTGCGATGCAGGGGGTCAGGACGGTGCCATTGCGATTGAGTCAATCGCAATGGCACCGTCCTGACCCCTCTCTTAGCTTCGCGCCATGCCCCACCCCCGCACCGAAGCCGTCGCAGCCGCCGCCCAAGCCGCCACTCCTCAGGCGCTCGCGGAGCTCTGCGAGTACCTGCGTTTCCCTGCCATTTCCTGCGACATCGCGCACGCAGACGATGTGCGCCGTCTCGCTGCCCGCGTCGCCGCCGATCTCCACGCGCTCGGCTTCGCGGACGCCGAGTCGCGCGAGCTGCCCGAGGCGCTCCCTTGCGTCACCGCGAGCTGGATGAAGAAGCCCGGGGCGCCGACAATCCTGGTGTACGGCCACCTCGACCTGCAACCGGTGAAGGGCGAAACGTGGACCAGCCCCCCGCACGAGCCGACGGAGCGCGGCGGTCGGCTGTACGCGCGCGGCGCGGCCGACGACATGGGCGGCTGGGTGAGCCACCTCGCGGCGTTGAAGGCGTGGTTCGCGGTAGCCGGGGAGCTGCCCTGCAACGTGCGGCTGGTCATCGAAGGCGAGGAAGAGATCGGGAGCCCGAACCTGGAACGGTACATGGACGCGTTCCCGGAGTGCTTCGCCGCTGATGCGATGGTGCTCACCGACTGCGAGAACCCCTCCCCCGAGATCCCCGGCCTCACCGTGTCGCTGCGCGGGCTGTTGGAGTGCACCGTGCGCTGCACCGCGTTGGAGGCTGATATTCACAGCGGCCTGTGGGGCGGAATGGTGCCGGATGTGTCGCTTGCGCTCATGGAGCTCGTCTCGCGACTCGTCGACCATGACGGGCGGGTGAAGGGGCTGCGCGCGGAGGTGCCGGAAGCCTGGCGCACCGCAGCATGGGACGTTCCGCTCACGACGGAGGTGATCCGCGAAGGGGCGCACCTCTGCCATGGCGTGGAGCCGATCCCGGATCGGGGTGTTCCCCCGGCCGAACACCTCTGGCGCCAGCCGGCGGTCACCGTGGTGGCGACCACCCTGCCCACCCGCGACATGAAGAAGAACGCGCTGCGCCGCAGCGCGGAGGCGATCCTTTCGGTGCGCGTGGCCCCGGGCATGGAGGACGAGGCGCTGAAGGCATCGTTCAACGCCGAGCTGCTCCGCGACGCGCCTGGCGGCGTGCTCGTGTCGGTGGAGTGGAGCACCCAGGCCTCGGGCGCGTGGTTGTACACACCCAAGGGTCCGGCGTTCGCCGCGGCGGATCGGGCCTACGTCCGCGCGTGGGGGCGCCCGCTGCTGCAGGTGGGCGTCGGCGGCAGCATCCCCTTCGTGGCGCTGTTCGGCCGGCGCTTCGGCGACCTCCCGCTGATCCTCAACGGCGTGATCGACCCGATGACGACGGCGCACGGCCCCGACGAGAGCTTGCACCTCGGCGTGTTCAAGAAGGCGATCCTCGCGAACGTGTACCTCTACGACGAATTGGCGGCTGCGCTGGCGACCTAGCGGCCTCGTCCGGAAGGCGGGCCCGGCAGCCGCGACGCGCGGATCACGCTCGCGGCCCAGGCACGCGGCTCGATCCTCGGCGAAGCATCGTTTTCCAATTTGGCACGCGGCTTGCCTCAAAGGGTGCACACCCCAGGAACACCATGCTTCTCCTCGCCGCCCTCAACGCCTGCACGACCCTCGAAAACCCCGCCCCCGAGGAGGTTTTGGACGCGCAGCTCGAAGCGCTGACCGTCGACCACTCCGGCCAGGGAGCGGAAGGCCTCCTCGCGGTGGAGGGCGAAGGCGCAGACTTCGCGATCACCGCCCCCGCCGAGTTCACGGTCCACTCCCCGGCTCACGCCGACCTGAGCCCCTGGGCCGACCAGCTCGTCACGGTGCAGGCCAACCAGGGGAGCGAGGACTGGACCGGATCCGTGGGCATCGAAGTGTCTGACGACGCAGGTGCCATCTGGCTCGCCGAGCCCGGCATCGGCTCGGTGTTCGCCGAGAACCGCTTCGGGGAGGGCTTCGCCAGCCACGGTGAGGCGCTCGGGGAGGAGCAGCGTGGCAACTACATCGTCACCTACACGTCGGTGCTGTTCCAAACCGACGAGGGCGAGGTCGAGGCCTTCGCGGGCAAGCCGGTCACCCTCGTGCTGGGCGAGCTGAACTACCGGGCCACCGTCATCACCGCCTACACCAGCGAGGATGCCCCCGGCGCGCCAGAGTACGATTGCATGGGCAAGCCGCCGCTGCTCTCGTACGAGCTGGTGCGCGTGGACGCGCCGGCGACCTGGGAACCCCTGCTCCGCCCGGCCTCTCTCGACGTCGCCGATATTCCGGGTTGCGGCGACGAATAGGGCGCAAAGGCCCCCCGCCGCCTGTGCGATTTCGCGCGGCGGCGGGCTGAGCTTGTCCGGCAACAAGCACGAGTATCCGCGTTCTATCTACCGTTTGGCGAAAGCCGCCAGATGGCCCGTTCCTTGCACACCCCCGGGGCCTCTCCTGAGGATGACCATGAACGCCCGTGCCACCTTCGTGTTGACCGCCTGCCTCGCCGCCTGCTCCACTCCCGCGCCGGCCCCCGCGCCCAGCGCGCTCGACATGCCGGCCGTCGCGGCCAAGGCCGACAAGCCCGCGGCGCCAAAGGCCGACTCCGAGAAGACGGTGCTGGATATCGCGGTCGGCTCTCCCGACCACACCACGCTCGTTGCTGCGGTCACCGCGGCCGGGAAAGCCGACGCGCTGGGCAGCCCCGGCGGCATCTACACCGTGTTCGCGCCGACCAACGCAGCGTTCGACGCGCTTCCGGCCGGCACGGTCGATACGCTGCTCAAGCCCGAAAACAAGGCCGATCTCCAGAAGATCATCCAGCACCACGCGGCGGTGCCCATCGTCAACACCAAGGACATGAAGGACGGTCAGACGATGGGCATGGCCGACGGCACGAAGGTGACGCTCCACGTGGCCGCAGACGGGTCCGTGATGGTAGACGAAGCCCACGTGGTCGCGTCGGTTCAGGCGGTGAACGGCGTCGTGCACATCGTGGACAAGGTGCTGTTGCCACCGGCGAAGTAGAAAATACGCTACGATCGCGTTGCGATGAGCAGCAACGCATGCGCGGCCCAGCTACCGGGCCGCGCTCATCGCCCCTCCGTTCGCGCTCCCCCTCTACAGCACATCCCGCCGCAAGAACTCCCAACGCGCCAGCAGGCTCGCGCCGGCGGCGAGCACCAACGGCCAACCTACGGTAATCGCGAGCGTCGCCGTCGCGCCGAGGGTCGCCACCGCCCACGTCCCCACCGGCCCGAGCACGCCCATCTGCGGGTCCACCGCCGCGAGTACGGCCACGCGCCCATCCTGCATCGGGTTGAGGCCGGCGAGGACGAACACCACCATTGGCGGCAGGTCCCACCGCAACATCACGCCGAGCAGCACAAAATCGACGAGGACCGCCGTTGCCATCCAGATCGCAACGGCCGCGAGCAACGCCTGCTCCGGCGCGCGAGAAATGCAGCTCACCCACATGCCAATCGCGCCGAACGCGAGCGCCTGGCCCACGAGCACCGCGAGGAACACCCCCACCAACCTCAACTCTACGGGCTGCCCCATGATCGCAGCGGCGGCGGCCAGCCCCCCGATGCTGCCGACGATGGGCAACACGAGCGCCGCGATGCGGGGCAAGAACAGGGCCCGAAAGCAGGCATCCCGGCTCACGGGCTGAGACATGTACCATTCGAGCACGCCCGCCTGGCGCGCGGCGGTGACCGCCTGGGCCGTGCTCGCCAACGCCAGGAGCGGCACCATCAGCAACGACACCTGCACCACCCCCGCCATCACCTTGCCGAAGCCGGTGAACCCGAGCACCGCGCTCTCCCGTGTTGCGACGACGAGGAAGAAGCCGACGAGCGCGATCGACAGCGCGACGGAAGCCGCAAACCAGCGCGCCCGCACGACGGAGTGCCCCTCCAACCGGAGCAAGGCGCCGATCACTTGGACACCGGCTTGCCTGACAGCACCTGGCTCGACGCCTCGCCCACGCTTAGCGCGCCCGGCGTCGCGACCGGCGCAGGCTTGAGGCCGCTGCCCATGGGGGAGGTGGAGCCGGGCACGAACCCAACCTCCGACTCCCGCAGCCAATGGTCTGCGGCGCCGTCGTGGAACCACATCCCGCGCACGTCGGGCAGCTTGGTAACCATGTAGTGGAACAGGCAGCCGGGATCGTCGAACGCAAGGGTCTTCCCATCTTTCGTGACGATGGCCGAGGCGTAGGCCGGGTCGCTCACCAGCATCCCGCAGTCGGCGCAGGCGTCGAGGTCGTAGTGAACCACCGGCGGCGCGTTGGGATCGCTGGCGCAGGCGAGCGCAAGGAGGAGGGTCATGGCGAGGGCCTCCGGAGCGGAATGAGGTTGCCGCGCACGAGGCCTGCCGCGTTGGCGAGCTCGGGGTCGGCGAGGAAGGTGCTGAGGCGATCGTCGAAGCGAACCTCGCCGTCGGCGAGCACAATCACCCGATCCACCAGGTCGTGCAGCTCCTCCATACGGTGCGAAGAGAGCAGGATGGTCGGCTGGGGTTCGCGGGCGGCGAGGGCCGCCAGAAACACGGCGCGCGCCGTCGGGTCCAGGTTGGCCGTCGGCTCATCGAAGCACAGGACCGATACCGGCGAGGCGAGCGCCATGGCGGCGAGCAGCTTCTGCTGCATCCCGCCAGAGAGCGCGGAGAAGCGGACGTTCGCGAGCGCGGGGACGTCGAGACCGAAGCTGCGGGCCGACTCGTGGAGCGCTTCCGGGGAGGTGGCGCGGAGCTGGGCCCAGGCCGCCGCCAGCTCCCGAACCGGGGCCGGAAGCGCCGGGGCGCGCTGCGGCACATAGGCCACGCCCTGCATGGCTTCCGCGTGGTGGTTCCAGGGATCCTCCCCTCGAACTCGCACCCAGCCATCACCGCGGACGAAGCCGAGGATACACCGCAGGAGCGTCGTCTTTCCCGAGCCGTTCGGCCCCACGAGGGCCACGCGCTCGCCCGCCTCGATGGTGAGGTTCACTCCGCGCAGCACCTGCCGCCCGTCCCAGGCCTTCCGCAAATCACGCACCTCGATGGCGGGCTTCATCCGTGCTCCAGAAGGCCCATGCGGGGCGCATCGTCGGTGAACATTGGGGGCGGCGACCACATCGGGAAGGCCGCTGCGAGCAGATCCAGCAACATGGCAGCGGGGGTGCCGTCGAAGAACGCCGCCGCAGGGCGGCGATCCACTACGCTCCGGGCGAGGGAGCGGGGCGCATACGGCAAATCCCCAACGCCGTTGCCGTCGAGATCGTAGCCCGTGTAGTCGCTCCAGCGGTTGCCGGTGAACGTGGCCGCTCCGGCCTGGCCGCCGCCGCTCACGGCCACCTGGATGTGGTTCTCGTGAAGGTTGTTCCCCTCGAATCGCGCCCCCGCTCGAACGCCATTGAAACGGAGCCCCATGTGGTCGTAGGCGATGAGGTTGTCCGTAAACAGCGCGAAGCTGTCGGGCCGGTTCGGGGCGCTGTCGATGTAGATGCCCAGGGTCGAGGCCAGGAGCCGGTTGTGGGTAACCGTAAGGGCATCGCTCTCCTTCACGCCGATGCCCATGCCGGCAGCCCCGTCGGCGCCGAGCACGAGGTTGTTCGTGATCACCACGTCGCGACTGTACATCACGAAGATGCCCACTACATCATCGATAAAGCGATTGCGCTCGAGGTGGGTGCCCTCTGCGTGCATCAGGTGCGCGCCATAACGCGAGCCCTCAACCACGTTGTCGGTGAAGGAATTGTGCTCGCTGTACCAGGCGACCATGTCGCGGACGTGCTCCAGATGATTCCCGACGATCTCGTTGTGGTCGGACTCCCAGAGCCGAATCCCATCCCCGTGGGTGCCGATAGGGCCATCCTCGCGCCCCTCTATGGTGCACCCGCGGATGATGGAGTGGTTCGAACGCCGGAGGTCGACGCCGAGGAAGGTGTGGACGATCCGCACCTCCTCGATGCGCGCGCGATCCGCGCCCACAACGACACCCGCGTCGCCCGCCGTCGCGTCAAGGCCGCTCCCCGTGATCTCCAGGTTCCGGATGGTCACGTCTGGCGCGCCCACCACGACCACGGACCCTTGCCCCGGCCCCACGATGCGAGCGGGGCCGAGCAGCGTGAGCGGCCGATCGATGAGCACCGGGCCACGATGCTCGCCTGGCAACAACTGAATCGTGCTGCCCGCTGGCAGCCCCGCAATTGCAGCGTTGATGTCCGCGCCCGCCGCCACCTCGATCTTCTTAGGTGTTCCCTCAGGGATCCCCGTGCCGAGCGAAACAGCAACCGGCGCCGGCGCCGCCGCATCGTGCTCCCCGGCCAGGGCGAGGGTGAGGAGGGCAAACCCGACGATCACGACGGGTGACCGAGGAGGCGGTGGGGGCACGTGGTGCCGCACTCGTCGTGGGTCGGGCAAACCCGACACACGCGGGCCCGCTGCCACGTCGCGATCGCGAGCAGGACCACGCCCGTCACCGCCAGCCAGAAGCCGACGGCGGGCCACGCCTCCGTGAGGAACTGCCCAACCTTGCCGTCTCCGATCACGGTCGGCATGAACGGTTTGAGCGTGATCGGCGCGCGGTCGTCGAGGTCATGCCCCGACTTGTACATCCAATAGGTCGTATCGATCACGAAGCCGAGCGGCAATCCGAGCCCGATCACCATCCCCAGCCACCCGAGTTTGCGCCCCGCCAGGAAGGTGAGCACCACCACCGCGGCGGCGGTGAGGCCCACGATCCAGTGGCTCGCGGCTCGCTCGAGCAGCGCCGAGTCGGCGAGGGAGTGCATACCGATGTAGTGGTTGATCGTATCGATCTCCGCGACATCGCCCTGAACGCCGGTGAGGTGAATGACGAGGCTCAGCCCCTTCGGGTACTGAGGTGCGAACAAGCGGAAGGTCCACCAAGGGAGGAACCACGACCCGCCGAGACACGCGGCGGCCATCACGCTGAGCGCGACGACCACTCGCCTCCGCTTCACCTCCCAGGTCCGCATGAGCTGGACCGGGGTTGGCTTCACGTTACCCTCCTTGTGATTTCACGTACGCCAAGAGGGGCGCGAGGTCGGCCTCGGGCACGTTCTGTTTGGGCATCTCCACCATCAGCGAGCGGAAAAGCGCCTTCGCCTCGGGGTCTTGTTTCACCATGACCCCCGGCTCGGAGATCATCCGCTCCACCCAGGGGATGGTGCGGCGCGTGAAGATCCCGCTGAGATCCGGGCCCACCAGCTTGGCGCCAAATTTGTGACACCCCCCGCACCCACGGTCTGCGAAGACCTTTTCCCCCGCGGCGATGCTGGCAGCATCGGTCGGGATGGCGGCGATCTCGGGGACCTTGATGCTCGCGGGGCCGTCCGGGCCGACCGCCTCCGCGACTGGCGCAGGGGCGGCCGGGGCCGGGGCGGCAGCCGGAGCGGTGGTGGGCGCCGGCGCAGGTGCCGGCGCGTCCCCGCATCCGAGCAACGACAGAATCACGAGGTTCAGCATGAACATGTTCAAGCTCCGTTGGGCTTTACCAGGAGGTAGCCCATCATTTCCAGGTGGAGCGCCGAGCAGAACTCGGTGCAGTAGAACGGGAACACACCGGCCCGATCCGCCACGAAGGTGATCTCTTCGTATTTGCCAGGCTCCATCGACACGTTGACGTTGTACATGTCAATCGCGAACCCGTGCGTCTGGTCCAGCGCCTGCTCCATCGAGGTGAGGTGCAGGGTCACTTCGTCCCCCTCGTTCACCTCGATGTTGTCGGGCGTGAAGTGCGAGCGGATCACGCTCATGTACACGTCCACCTTTTTGCCATTGCGTACGATCTTCTCCTCTCCGGAGGCGACCGCGAACTCCGACTTGGTGTCGGTGTAGGGATTGGTGCCCGCCGGTGTGTAGGCCGTGATGGTGTGCAGCTTGTCGGCCTTCATCATCTGAGAGTAGTGCGGCTCGCCGAGGGGAATCGGCATGTCGTAGATGACCTTCATCGTTGGCCCGGAGATGTCGATGAGCTGGAAGCTCTGCGGCAAAAGCGGGCCCACGTTGACGTACCGGTCCTGCGACATCTTGTTCATGGCGACGACGTACTTGCCGTCCGGGGAGATGGTGTCGCCTTCAGCCGCGGTGATGTGGCCGATGTTGTACTGCACACCCAGGGCCTCGATGGGCTCCTCGAGGTTCTTCCAATTCCACTTCACGACCGTACTGTCGAGGAACACCGAAGTGTAGGCAAAGCCCTTCTCATCGTACACCGTGTGGAGGGGCCCAAGGCCGAGCTCCTTCTGGCCGCGGATTGACGCCTGGAAGTCCATGATGTCTACGCCGAACTTGTCCTTCCCGGTAAACGTACCCTTCGCGATGAGGTCCTGCATCTTGGCGATGTCGTAGATCGTCGCGTGGGTGTCGAGCTTGCCACCGACGACCACCGCGGTGCCATCCGGCGTCACGTCACACCCGTGCGGGCTCTTCGGCTCGCCGACGAACGTCAACACATGCTCCGCCGCCGCATCGGCCAGGGAAATCACGCGAATCCCATTGATGGTGGTGGTTTTTCCAGCCGCCACCAGCGTTTCCGCCTTCTTCCAGTCGATCACGTGGAGGTAGTCCATGTCGTTCTGCGAGGCCCCCGACTCCGTGAACGGCTTGTCCTTGCCCTCCGTGCCCGCAGACATCTCCGAATTCCACGAGTTGATGAACACGTAGCCATCGCTCACGAGCTTGCCCGCGTCGGCCAGATCCTGTGCGTACGGCGGCAGCTCGATCGCCCAGCTGTTCTCCTGGTCGATCCGCCCCTTCACCTTGTCGAACTTCCAGAATACGGCGGCACCCCGGTATTCGGTCTCGTACTTGTCCAGCGTCGCGAATTTCCCGCCGAGCGGGGCCGCGTACTGGCTGGTCTCCACCACGTAGTCGGTGTTGGGCGTAACGAACGCGCCGCCGTGATCCGACATCACCAGGGGATTCGCCACGATCTGCTTCGTCATGAAATCCTTGAGATCGATCACCGCCACGCGAGCGTTGGCTTTGTCGTTCAAGAACAGGAAGTTGCCGTCGTATTCGCCGCCGGTCTCGGAGAGGTTGGGGTGATGCACGTCGCCCCAGGTGATCTCCTTGCCACCTTGCTTGCCCTGCTCATAGAGCACGTCGTCGCCCAAGCCGCCGTAGCCGTAGCCCTGCCAGGGCTCGGGGCCGAACACGCTGATGTACTTCAGGATTCGCATGCTGGGGACGCCGATGACGACGATATTGCCACCGTGGCCGCCCGATCCGAAGATGACGTAGTCGTCGAGCTTTCCGGTTGGGGTGTAGGTTTTCGCCGCGGCGAGCACGTCGGCTTCCGAGAGGCCGCGCTCGGCCATGATGGAGGCGAGACCGCCGCCGGTTCCCGCGGTCGGTGCCGGGGCCGTGGGGGCGCCCGCGTTCTGGCAGGAAGCGAAGAAGAGAAGCAGGGAGGGCACGAGCATGGTGAAACCTCGAAGGGGCGACCGCCGTCATGCAACGCGCGTGCCAGATGAACTTCGCGAGCCGAATCCTCAGTTCCATGGATCGCCGAGGGCGGGCAGATCCCCAAATAGGTGCAAAACGCACACCCCATTGGAGGGAAAAGGCCCAGGTTCTGGCCGGGCACGGGTCCTAAGAAAATAAACCCTCCGCTGCTTGCGCGGGCGCAAAGTTGGCACCCTGCTACCGAGGTAGGGATTTGTCGGACGCGCTCGTCAACGCGTTCCGGAGTACGAATGCTGTCAAAATCACAAGCGCGAAACTTCTTTCTCGGCTTCACGGTGTTGTTCTCGGGCACCTTCCTCGCCCTCACCGTGGACTCAATCCGGCAGGTGCCGGCGCGCTCGCACGAGGATCAGATGACCGCCCAGGTGGTGGCGGGTAAGGAGATCTGGGAAACCAACAATTGTATGGGATGCCACACCCTCCTGGGTGAAGGCGCCTACTACGCCCCCGAGCTCACCAAGGTCGTGGAGCGCCGCGGCGAGGGATACCTCAAGATGTTCCTAAGGGATCCGCAGGCCATGTACCCCGGGCGCCGCAAGATGGTGCAGTACAATTTCACTCCAGAGCAGATCGACGAGGTGATCGCGTTCCTCACCTGGATCGGCAAGATCGACACCAACGGCTTCCCCGCAGCGCCCGATCTGGCCCCGCTCGCGGGCGCTTCCACCAAGTAACGGAGCTTCCATGCGTTACCGCTCCCAGAAGGTCGCCTACCTCTTCTTCGCGACCTCGATCCTGCTCCTCTCCCTGCAGATCCTCTACGGCTTCATCATGGGTTTCGCCCATGTGGGCTACGACAACCTCCACGAGGTCGTGCCGTTCAACGCGGCCCGCGCCACGCACACCAACCTCCTCGTCGTGTGGCTGCTCAGCGGCTTCATGGGCTCGGCCTACTACATCATCCCCGAAGAAGCCGAACGCGAGCTGGTGAGCGTACCGGCGGCGATCGTTCAGTGGGCTTCCCTGGTCGTCGTGAGCGTCACGGCGGTTATCGGCTTCCACTTCAACTGGTGGGAAGGCCGGAAGTTCCTGGAGATTCCCCGCCCCCTCGACTACCTCGTCGTCGTGAACGTTCTGCTGTTCATCGGGAACATCGGGCTCACGGCGTGGAAGGGGCGCCGCTTCACCACCACCGGCATGGTGCTCATTGCGGGGCTCACGTCCGCAGCGCTGCTGTACCTCCCCGGCATGATCACCTTCGACTCGCAGGTGTACGACAGCTACTTCCGCTGGTGGGTCGTCCACCTCTGGGTGGAGGGCGTGTGGGAGCTGATCATGGGCTCCATCCTCAGCTTCTTGCTCATCAAGCTCACGGGTGTAGACCGGGAAGTGATCGAGAAGTGGCTCTACGTGATCGTCGGCCTCACCTTCCTCTCCGGCATCCTCGGCACCGGCCACCACTACTACTGGATCGGCACGCCGGGCTACTGGAAGATGATTGGCGGCGTGTTCTCCGGCCTCGAACCCCTCGCATTCCTCGGCATGGCGCTCTACGGCGTAACGATGTCACGCCGCGGCGGAAAGCGTCCGGAGAACCGCATCGCCCTCGCGTGGACCGTCGGCTGCGGCGTCATGTCTTTCGTCGGCGCCGGATTCCTTGGGTTCGCCCACACCTTGCCGCAGGTGAACATCTACACCCACGGCACGCTCGTTACCGCCATGCACGGCCACCTCGCCTTCTGGGGGGCCTACGCCATGGTCGTGCTCGCGATGATCAGCTTCGCGATGCCGGAGCTCACGGGTCGCAAGCTCTACGCGGGTTGGGTGCCGGAGTGGGCCTTCTGGACCTCGAACATCGGGATGGTCGGCATGACCGGCGCGTTCGCCGTGGCCGGAATCACACAGGTGTACCTTGAGCGGAAGATGGGGCTGGACTTCCTGGCGGTGCAGGAGGCGATCAGCGTACACTTCATCGGGTTGATCCTGGCCGCATGCCTGTTCACCGTCGGGATCGGGCTCTACATCTGGAACTTCATCCAATACGGGCTCCCGAAGGATGAGGCGATCCAGCCCGGCGGTTCGGCATGAACGGGGATGCAGCGGCGCCGCTCGCCGGGCCGTACTACCGGCCGCTCGGCGAGGAATGTGTGCTGTTTGAGCACGCCTGGCGCCGGAACCTCCCAGTGCTCCTGAAGGGCCCCACCGGGAGCGGCAAAAGTCGGATGGTCGAAGCGATGGCGGCTCGGCTCGGGCGGCCGCTGGTAACGGTGGCTTGTCACGACGAAACGTCGGCGGTCGATCTCGTCGGGCGCTACATGCTCCAGGGGGACCGGACCGTTTGGCAGGACGGACCCGTTACCCGGGCAGTGCGCGAAGGCGCGATCCTGTATCTGGACGAGATCGCGGAGGCGCGGCCCGACGTCGTGGTCGTGCTGCACCCCCTCACCGACCACCGCCGGCGGCTGTTCGTGGAGCGGCGCGACGAGGTGGTCGAAGCCGCGCCGGGCTTTGGGCTCGTCGTCAGCTTCAACCCCGGGTATCAACGGGGCCTGAAGGAGCTGAAGCCCTCCACGCGACAGCGCTTTGTCGCGATACGCTTCGACTACCCGGAGCCGGCGATCGAAGCGGAGATCGTGCATGCGGAAACGGGCGTCGATGCCGCCGTGGCGAAGCGCCTGGCCCAGCTTGCCCACAAACTCCGAAGCGTCGGCGAGCTTGGGCTGGGAGAACCCCCCTCCACCCGACTGCTTGTCGACGCCGCCCGGTTGATCGACAGCGGCGTGCCACCCCGGCTCGCCTGTCGCGCGGCCATCGTGGAGGCGCTCACCGACGACGCGGAGCTGGCGCGTGGGCTCGCGGACCTCGTCGCGCTGGTGTTCTGATGGCGGGGGAGCGCCCATGAGCCACGGCCCCGAGCTGCCACTGGACTGGGAGGAAGGGCTGTTCGTGCTCCTCTCCCGGCTGTGGAGGCGGGTTCGGCCGGGAAAACCGGCCCTGTGCCGGGCCGAAGCCGTGCGATTGACAGACGAAGCGGGCGCCCTCGCCTGCCTGGCGAGCGTCGTGGCCGGGGAACCAATCCGCCTGCTCGAAGCCGGAGGAGTGGGCGGGGTTCGGGGCCCCGAGCTGCTGCTGCCGCCTACGTTCGACCTGGGCGGAACGGCCGCGGAGAACCGAGCCGCGCTGATCGTCCGCATCGTCACCGGCGCGACCGTACGGCGATTGGGGCTCGACGACACCTCGGGGCCGGCGACAGTCGAGGCGTTCCGCCAAGCGAGCCGCCTCCTCCATGCGGAGCTCCCCGGCTTCGCCGCGGTGTATTCGGCCGCTGCAGCCCTCGTTCGGTCCGCGCGACCCGATCCCGCCGACGCGCCCCTTCTCGCCGCCCTCAACCTGGATGTTCCCTGGGTGCCGCTCACGGCGGACCGGCCAGCCCTCCCGCTCTGGGGCACGATCCTCGTCCCGGTCGGCGCCGCTCTCGCGGGGGCCGGCGAACAGCTCCCCTCGCGCTCCACCGGTATCGAGCGCCGGCGTGCCATCGACGAGGCGCAACGCATCACCCTGAACGAGGAAAAAGCGCGCGAGCAGGTGCTGATCCACAGTTTTGAGAAGGTGGAGACGCTCGATGAGCACCGCGGCCAGCTCCGCCGCATGGACGGCAGCGACGAACTGGACGCCCACGCCGATGCGCTCGACGAGGTGGATCTCCGCGAGCTGCTCCGTGGCGGCGAGCCTGCGCATTCGATGCTGCGCGCCGAGATCGGCATCGACGCGGGCGTTCCCGACGTATCCGACGTGCTCCCGGGCGAGACGGGGCAGGCGTACGACGAGTGGGACGCCCGCGCCGGTGCTTTCAAAAAAGCGTGGTGCACCGTGTACCCTTCACGACTGCGGGAGGGCGATTCCGCCTGGCTGGCGGCCGCCCTCGCGCGCAACCGGCGGGTCATCGACACCCTCGCCGAGCGCCTCTCCCAGCACCGCGCCCGCCGCCGCCCCCGCAACCGCGAGCGCGATGGCGACGACATCGACCTCGACGCCCTCGCCGACGAGCGCGCGGATCGCCGCGCCGGACGCGCGCCCGCCGAACGCGTCTATATGCGCAAAGCCCGCCCCGAACGCAGCTTCGCCACCACCGTGCTGCTCGACATCTCCCTCTCCACCGACGCCTGGATGGAAGACGCGCGGGTGCTCGACGTCGCTCGCGACGCGGTGCTCGCCCTCGGCGAAGTCGCCGACCGCCTCGGCGACGATCTCCAGGTGCTGGCCTTCGCCTCCCACACCCGCACTCGGTGCCGTGTGTGGACGCTCCGCGACTGGAACGAACCGTGGTCCGCCGCGCGCGCCCGCCTCGGTAGCCTCCGCCCCCAGGGCTACACACGCATCGGCCCGGCGCTGCGCCACAGCACCGCGCAGCTCGTGAAACACGGTGCAGATCGCCGATTGTTACTGCTTGTCTCCGACGGCCGCCCCACCGACCTCGACCGCTACGAGGGACGACACGGTATGGCCGACGTTCGCCACGCCCTCGCGGAGGCGCGCTCAAAAGGCGTCCACACCCACGTGCTCGCGATCGACAACGGCGCCCGGGACACGCTCGCCGCCTGCTTCGGCGAGGGGGCCTGGCACATCGTGCCCCACCCGCGGGCGCTGCCCGAGGCGCTGGGTACGGTGTACGGGCGGCTGCGGGGCTGATCCGATCCGGGCGATGCCCCAGGCCCAATCTCCTTCGTTGAAACGTGGGAAGGATGGGCATCGCGGGCAGCCAGGTCGCGGGGGGCCACGGAGTCTCGGCTACGCGGCGTGGATCGACCAGATGAGTAGAGAATCCGCGTGCGGTGGTCCTCACCATTCCCCAAAACCAACGAGCCCCCGCCCAGACCGCCCCCAGTGGGGGATATCCGAACACATGTGGGCGTTCCTCGGCCTCGCGGCAACCCTCGCAGCGTGTTCCACGCCCTCGCCGCTGCCCACACCCCTCCCACCGCGCGCGCCGCCGCCCTTGTCGCAGGCCGCGGCGCTCCCCCTCGGCACCGCCTGTTCCCCCACCGACCCCGCTCCAGCCTGCGCCGCCGGTAGCCTGTGTTGCCTCCCCTGCTGCAAGCCAAACGCAACGCCGGTTTGCACCGCCCCTGATCCGACAGGCGCGTGCCCGCTCCCCGACCTGATCGTCGACCAGGGCCTGCTCGCCGCCTCCGTGGCCGCGGAAGCGTACGACGCCACGCCCGCCGCCTGCGGCGTGCAGCTTGGCTGTGTCGGCGGCCCCGGCCCGCGGCGGCTGCTGCGCTTCACCACCTCGACAAAAAACGTCGGCTACAGCTCCTTTGTGCTCGGCCGCCCCGCCGACTACCCGGAGGACTTTCGGTGGTCGGAGTGCAGCCAGAACTTCCGGATCGAGGGCCACACCGAATTCCGCCTCCTGGACAAACGTGGCCAGCTCGTCGCGAAAGGGAAGAAGGAAGGGTACTGCCTGCGCGACGCGATGGATGGGGGACTGAGCGGCAAGATGCCCACCTTCAACTGCGCGGATCAGGGGATCAGCCCGGGCTGGGCCGACATCTACGGCAACCCAGACGATTGCCAGTGGGTAGACGTCACCGGGGTGAAGGCTGGCGACTATACGCTCGAAGTGGAGGTCGATCCTGGGAATCGCTGGGCCGAATCGAACGACACGAACAACGTCGCGCGGGTGCCCGTGCACCTCGAACAGCCCTGACGAATGGACCTGCTCTCCCGCCTCCGCCGCCGCCGCGCCCTTGTACTCGGCGGGGTGTATCTGATCTTTGCGCTGCATTACCTCCACTGGCGCGTCGCCGGCACCACGCTCGCCCCCCTGGAGCTGAGCGAGGTGCTCCGCACCGTGCACCTCGGCGTCGTGACCGCCGGGTTCCTGCTCATGCTGGCCGCGATCGGCGCCACGCTCCTGTTCGGCCGGTTCTTCTGCCGCTGGGGCTGCCACCTGCTGGCGATCCAGGATCTCGCCGCCACGCTGCTCCCGAAGCTCGGTGTTCAACCTGGTCCGCCGCGTTGGCGCGTGCTCCGCCTCGTGCCCTGGGTGATGCTGGCCTACCTGTTCGTATGGCCGCTCCTCCTGCGCTGGCAAAGCGGCGACGCCTGGCCTGGCCTGCACGTGCTTGACGACTCTGGCGGCTGGGGCTCGTGGTTTACCCGAGATCCCTGGCGCAACCTGCCCGGACCGGGGGTCGCGCTCGTGACCTTCGCGGTCTGCGGACCCGTGATGGTGGGCACGCTCGGGCTCCGCAGCTTCTGTCGCGACGCGTGCCCCTACGGCGCGCTGTTCGGGGCTGCGGATCGCGTCGCTCCCACTCGGATTGTGCTCACCGGGGCCTGCATCCAGTGCAATCGTTGCACCGTGGTGTGCCCCTCGGGCCTCGACGTGCTGGCCGAGCTGCGCGCCGGCGGCGCCGTTCGCGATCCGATGTGCCTGCGCGACCTCGACTGCGTAGCCGTCTGCCCCACCGGCGGCCTCCGCGTCGCGCGCGCCGCCTTCGACCTGGCGCCCACACGCCCGCCCGAGGCGGCGCCGCCCCCCCTGGGCCAGGAGGTCGCGCTCGGCGCGATGATCCTCGCGCTGTTCCTGATCTTTCGGGGCCTGTACGGGCTCGTGCCTTCCCTGCTCGCGCTAGGCATCGCGGTGTTGTTCGGCGTCGGGGCGATGCGGGCCTTCCTGCGCATGCGCGCCTCGCTCACCTCGCGCATGCGCCCGACCAGCCGAACCCTCGCCGCCGCCGCTGCGCTCGTCCTGGGCCTCGCCCTCGTCGCCCACTCGGCCGCCATTCGGGGCCTGGAGCTGCGCGCCGAGAGCGCCTACTCCCAGGCCTCCCGCGGGGACCCTGAGGCGCGCGCCGAAGCGATCACGACGCTGACCCGCATCCACCGCTGGGGCCTGTTGACCCCACCGGCCCTGCACCCGATGTTGGCGAGCTTGTACCTCAATGGGGGCCAGCTCGATCTCGCTGCGACCGAGCTCGATGCCGCCCTCGAAGCCAGCCCCGACGACATCGGCACCCAGCGCGCGCTGGCCGCCATTCGCGCTCAGCAAGCCGCCCTCAGGCGGGACTGACCGCCGCCGCCGCCGCCGGCTTCGGCACACACCGCAGCATCGTGCCGTGCCGCTTGAGCTCGTCCAACCGGCAGGACCAAACGAGCTTGCCCTCATGTACGGTCATGTCCGGGCAGCCGTCGCACATGTTGGCCTCGCCATCCGCGCCGTGATCGATCGGCTGGATGAACGCGAAGGTTTGCATGTGCAGGCGGTTGAGCGCGCGGCGCGGCGAGCGGCCTACGGCGCCGAGCCAGCTTTTGAGCCCATCCCGCATCCCCCCGTCGAGGGGCGCAAACAGCCCGAGCGTCGCGCGCCCGTGCGCGAGCAGCCGGGGGTCGGAATACGCGAGGTACCTCCCCGCGACCGTGTGGTGTGTCGTTTGCACCAGCTCCATGAACCGGGGCCCCACGTACCCATAGATCTGGTTGGGTTCCCCAACCCGGCCCACCAGCGTCCACTTGAAGCTGGAAGGATCCTTCGTGCCGCCCAGGAAGGCAGACGCCTCGAAGCCTGGTTCGTGTTTCCGAATCAGCTCGAACAGCTCGGGCGTCGTGAGCGGTGCAGGGTTCTTCTCCTGGTCCCAATACACCAGCGAGTCCATGGCTACCGGATCACTGCCGGCGAAGTAGTCGAACTCCTGGCTGCGGGCGGTGCGGAACAGGATGAAGACCATCGAATGCACGATGTCGATGTGCTCCTGCGCCCAGCGGATCATGCCGGGCACCTCGTGCATGGTGTCGCGAAACACGGTGGAATTGAAGGCGCAGCTCAGCCCGCCGGCCTCGGCGACCATCTGCGCGAAGCCAAGCCGCATCTCGTTGAGCTCAAGGTTGGTTTTGCGGGTATGGCCCGGGCGGCGCTGGCTGGCATCCACATGGAAGGTCACACCGTGCAGCCCCGCGCCCTTGAGCTCGTGCAGCAGCTCCCGGGTCATCGCGTGCCCGTTCGTGTTGATCACCGGCTTGAGGTTGTACTCTTCCCGGATGATGCGGACGATCTCCACGATGTCGGGGTGCACCAACGGCTCGCCACCCGCGATCGACATCGAGTCCATGCGGCGCTCCCGCACGAACACGTCCATATCCGCCCGGATCTCGGCCAGGGACTTGTGCGAATTCGCCTCGTTCGTCGAGTAACATCCGTCGCAGTAGATGTTACACTTCTTCGTGGGCTCGAGCCACGAAAGCACGTTGTCGTTCAGCGTCCACGGCAAACGGTAATACTCACGAGGGTGCATGGCGGCTCCGGCGCCGGGCGGCCTATGACGGGGTTCGCCTTGCCCCAATCCGTAGAACAACCGATGCGGGTGCGGTCGCGGCGCCCCAACGGCCCGCTACTCGGGCAACGTTACCCGAATCAGCACATCCTCCTTCTTCTTCTTGTACGCCTCCATGACGAAGGCGTTCGCAGAAATGGGGATGATCCGGTCGGCGCCCACCTGGTAGATCTCGATGCCGCCCACGTCGCGGCTGTCGAGAATGGAGAGCTTGTTGACGGCGCCGGTGCTGTCGTCGATCTCCACGGCGGTGAGGAAGCCGCCTGCGCCGTCCACGTGGCCGGCGGGCGTTTCATCATCCTTGATGTCGAGGTTCTTCACATTGTCGAAATAGAGGATGAATTGTTTTCCGCCGGCGGCAAAATGCTCAAACGAGAGGCCTCCCGGGCGGCGAGCCCCCGACTGGTGCTTCGCGATTCGTTTCATCCACTGGAGCTTTCCCTTGCCATCCACATGGGCGACGAGGATATCGTCGTAGTGGTAAATGTAGGTCGTGGTGGTGACGCCCTGAGGCGACGTGTAGGTGCGCGTTTCAATCCACTGCTGCTCCGCGATCAGCGTAACGCTGCCGTCGTTCGCGGTGACCATTCGTGAAAACACCATCCACGGCAGCTCCGCCTCCTTCCCCTTGGCCGAGAGCGAGAGTTTCTCCCACACGTTCGCGTACTGAGCCAGCACGTCCGTGGGGATCTCGTGAAACACCGGGGTGCCGGGAACACCAGCTTTGCCCAGGCTCACCGTGAAGAAGCCATCCGCGCTCCCGCGCTTGCTGCCCTGATTGTAAAGGCCCGCACCGACCAGCCCCGCCGCCCCCGCGTCGAAGATCGCCATGGTCTGAACGAACTTCCCGGAGAACTCCACGGGGGTGACGCCGATCTGGTCTCCCTTGGACTCCATCCGGAGCACCTCCACATGGTAGTTCGGCTCGCCCTTCACCCGCTCCTGGTCGCCCTCTCCCTCACGCACCTTCGCCAGCAAGTAGGCGGTTCCCGCCGGGTCCACCGTCGTGGCGAGGCGATCCATCTTCTCCTCGGTGTAGGGCATGCGGTACTCTTTGTGCCACAGCTCGGCCATCCCCGCGCCGAACACCCCCACGCCGATCACGTCGTGGTTCACGGAGTCGTCCCGCGATTCGGGCTTCTTCCGATACTCCACCAGGAGCTTCTTCTCGTCGCTCGCGTGGTGAACCACGAACTTGTCCACCGTTTGGAACTGGTAGAAGCCGGTCGCCACCAGGCGCCCCGTCACCTTTCCGTCCACCGCCATGATCCGGCTGCCCTCGGCGGGGAACGAGCCGGTCTTCGCGTCCAGCGTCGCGAAGAACAACTGCTCCTTCTGCGCCGGCTTGTCCCACACCGAGTAGAACAGGATCAGCGTGCCGTCGAAGGTCTCGATCGTTTCGAGCTGGGCCCCCTTGGGCAGCTCCCACACCGCCGAGGACACTTGCGTCATCTTGGTAACGTCGAAGCGCTGGATCGTGAACTCGTCGCCATTGATCTTCACCGACACCATCTCGGCGCCGACCTTGAAGTACTGCTTGTCCTTCGCGTCCACGACCCGGTAAGGGGCGCCAAGCTCCACCTTCGGAGCCGATTCCGCCAGGGCGAGCGCAGGGGCGAAGAGGGCGAAGGCGAGGAGGAGGGAGCGAATGATCATCGGGCTTCCGGGTGCGGCCCGCAGCCTAACCAGAAACGGGGGGCTCCGCGCCCCCCGGACCCCCATCGCCCGCCGCCTTCCTTCGCTCCAGTCTCCGCGGCCCAAGCTGGCAAACGCCGCGGGCGTCAGCCAGCTTGAGCACCCCCACGAGAGCCTGGAGCGTGCGGTGCACCAGGAAGGCGGCGGGCAGTTCCCCATGCCGCCTCGATCGTTTCATGGCCGTAGGAGCCGACCTGCGGGCGGCATGGGTAACTATCCTACTTGGGCGATCCCACGCCCGATCAGCGTCGCCATCGCCATGGTGGTGATGCTGGGATTCACGCCCAGGGAGGTGGGGAAGATGCTGGAGTCAACGAGGTACACGCCCTCTACAGCGTGGGCGCGGCCATCGGGGCGGATCACGCTGGTGGCGGGATCCTTGCCCATGCGGCACGAGGACATCGGGTGGCTCGCGTAGAGCGTGAAGTCCTGAATGGTGCGCGTGGCCAGCCGCGCTTCGAGCTCCTCGGCGGTCGACACCTTCCCCACGCCCGACACCGCGCAGAACAGCCACTCCGCGCCCCCCAGGAGCATGGCGCGCGCCGTGTGCACCATGCCGGCCTTGATCCGGTCGATGTCCTCGGGCAGGAAGGTGTAGCTGAGGTTCGCCCGGCCGTCTGGCCACGCGCCAACCGATCCGTTCGAGTGGTCCGAGATCATCACGAGGCAGCCAGCGAGGTGCGGAATCATCGCGAGCGCATCCGCCGCGCCGATGCCGAGCGGCGCCATCGACAACAGCGCGACCTCGGGCGGCAGTGAGCTGGTGTGTGGCAGCACGCCCGGGAGCCCCGGCGGGTGGAAATACGCGCCCTGGGTGGCCCCCTGCCACCAGTTCACTTCCTGCTTGCAGTACCCAAAAACGGCGTTGCCCGGGTGTACGTGAAGGCCCTGGCCTACCGCCGGACCGAGGTCGAGGCTCGAGGAGGCCAACAGTCGGGGGGTGCCGATGCCCCCGCAAGCCACCACAACCTTCCCCGCTCGTACGGTCACCCTGCCCCCCGGCTCGCGCGTGTCGGGGTGGAACATCTGCCCCACCACGCCGACGACCCGAGCCCCCGACATCAAGAAATCTTTGACCTTGGTGTCGGCCTGGATCCGCGCGCCGTTGGTGGCCGCCTCCACCAGAAAATTGTGATTCGTGCTAGCCTTTCCGCCGGTGGCGCAGCCATAGAAGCACGTGCCGCACCCCACGCACCGCGGCGTGTACCGCGCCAGGTAGCCGCCGTCGTAGCCGAGCGCCTTCGCGCCGCGAACGAGCATGTGGCTGTTCTCGCCAGCGATCTCGGGCAGCGTGTCCCAGATCCCCAGGTACTCCCAGAGCTCGTCGTACACCGGGCGCATGTTGTCGGCCGCGTACCGGCGATCATCGAGCTTCTCGGTCCAACTATCGAGCACCGCATCCGGGCAGCGCCACGCAATCGCGCTGTTGATCAGCGTGCCGCCCCCCACGCCTCGCCCCGCCGCGATGGGCATGAACGTGGAGCCGGTGGCGACCATCGCGCCGCCCTCCTGCATGTGGTGCCGCATCACGGCACCCTGGTTCTTTCGAAACCGCTCCTCCGGCGGCCCCTCTTCGAGCAGGAGCACCGACACACCCGAGTCGGCCAGCACCTTCGCAACCGCCGCGCCGCCCGGGCCGGTGCCGATGATCACCACGTCCACCGTAACGTCGCGATCCTTGAGGGAGAACCCGTCGGCCTGGGGGGCCGGCCGCCAGAAGTACCCTTCGCCAGGAGCCCAGCGCACCTACGCCCCGTACCCGCAGCGAAACTGCGCCGCGAAGGTGGGGGAAACCGCCGGATGCAGCGAGTACGCCATAGACACGAAGATGTAGACGCTCGCGATGAGGCCCCGGATCTCGGCGCGATCGTGAGTGAGCCAACCCAGCAGCGCAGCTCCGCCCTCTTCAGGTCCAAGCTCGCGAAAGGGGGCTCCGTAGGCCGAGCGCGGCATCTGGTCGAGCAGATGCAGCGAGAGGCGGAGCATCTTGCGCTGGAAAGGTTCCATTCCCTGAAGCACCTCATCGACGTGCAGCGCGGCGCCGGCCTCGCGCCCGCGGATCGCGAAGGTGGCGGAGGGGGGGAAGATCGCGTCGGCTAGCGCATCCACGAACGCCACCTCGTCGGTGCTGAGGTGGAGCAGGGGGGACGCGGCGGGCTGGTCCCACCAGGCATCCGCGACAACGCCCACGCCCGCCGTCATCACCACCGCGGCGGTAACCACGACCCCGGCGGCAGAGAGCAGGCGACGACGGGTGAGGCTCACCCCGGGCGGCTATCCCGGCACCCGGTCGGGGACGATAGAACCGCTCCGTGTCTACCCCTCGCCGCCTCGACTTCGCCGACCACCGCCGCGACCTCGGCACGAACCGCTACGTCTACGCCGTGGTTTCGCGTCGGGCGGGCGGGCTCAGCATCGGCGTGAACCTCAACCCCGACAAGGTGTGCAACTTCGACTGTCCCTATTGCCAGGTGGACCGATCGGCTCCCGGGGGTGACGCGCGGATCGACGTCGCGAGGCTAACGGGCGAGATGGCCGACATCCTCGGTCGCGTCGCCGCCGGCACGTTGTGGTCTACGCCGCCGTTCGACACCGCCGCGCCCGAGCACCAGCGCGTGGTGGACATCGCCTTCGCCGGCGACGGCGAGCCCACCACACCGCCAGAATTCCCCGCCGCCGCCGCGGCGGTTTCCCAGATCCGGGACCAGGTGGCCCGCGGGGTCCCCGTGCGCCTGCTCACCAATTCCACGATGTTGCATCGGGCCCGGGTGCGGGCCGCGCTCGGGCACTTCGACGACGTGTGGTGCAAGCTCGACGCGGGCACGGAGGCGTACTTTCGCGTGGTGGACGGCACCACGTTCCCCTACTCGCGCATCCTCCGAAACCTGAGGGAGCTCGCCGCGATCCGGCCGATCACCATCCAGGCGATGTTTCTGACACTCCATGGGGCGGGCCCGAGCGATGACGAGATCGGCACCTGGGTGGAGCGCCTACGCGAGATCGGGGCGGCGCGGGAAGGTGTCGGCATCACCGAGGTGCAGGTCTACACCGTGGCGCGGCGGCCGGCGCAGGCTCGGGTGGGGGCGTTGTCGGGCGAGCGGCTGGCGTGGATCGCGGAGCGGGCGCGGGAGGCCGGCTTTGTGGCGAGGGTGGTGTAGGGGCTGGCACCACCTCGCCCCAACCCCTCCCCCGCGCTAAAACGCGGCCGACCTCCCCGGAACCTCGATGCTCCCCTGGCTTCTTCTCGCCTTCTCCGCCTTCGCCGAAGACACTGCAGCAGTCCCCGTCAGCGACGACCCGTACGCCTGGCTCGAAGACGTAACGAGCGAGAAGTCGCTCGCGTGGGTGAGCGAGCGCAACAAGGAGAGCACCGGCAAGATTCAGGATGGTGCCTACAAGAAGCTGCACGCCACGTTCAAGGCGGTGCTCGATTCCGATGCGCGCATCCCGTACGTGAGCAAGATGGGTGGGTACTACTACAATTTCTGGCAGGACAAGGACCACGAGCGCGGCGTGTGGCGCCGCACCACGCTGGAGGAGTACCGTAAGCCCAAGCCGGCCTGGGAAACGGTCATCGATCTCGACGCGCTCGACAAAGCCGAGGGCGTTTCCTGGGTGTGGCACGGCGCCAACTGCCTGGAGCCCGAATACGCGCACTGCCTCATCGCGCTCTCCCGCGGCGGGTCGGATGCGGATGTGAAGCGCGAGTACGACCTCGGGAAGAAGGCTTGGGTCGCCGACGGCTTCTCCGTGCCCGAGGCCAAGAGCGAGGTGGGCTGGATCACGGCGGATAAGCTGTGGGTGGCCACCGACATGGGCGAGGGGTCACTCACGACGTCCGGTTACCCCCGCGAGGCTCGCGTGTGGGATCGCGGAACGAAGCTGGCCGACGCCCCGGTGGTGTTCTCGGTGCCGACAACCGACGTTTCCGTGAGCGCGTGGACCAGCCACGAGCCCGGATACACCCGCCACTTCACCGCTCGGTCCCCGACGTTTTTCACTGGGCGCACCTACGTTTCACAGGGCGGCCTGTTCACCCACATCGCCGTGCCCGACGACGCGCAGCCCTCCGTGTTCCGCGAGTGGCTGTTCGTGGAGCTGCGCACCGAATGGACGACCGGCGGCAAAACCTGGCCGGGCGGCTCGCTGCTCGTCACGAAGTTCGACGACTTCATGGCCGGCAAGCGAGAGTTCGAGGCGCTGTTCACCCCGAGCGCCACCACCGCGCTCAACGGCATCGCGCTCACGCCCACCCACGTGGTGCTCAACACCCTCGACAACGTGAAGAGCCGGGTGTTCCTCGCAGATCACGCCTCAGGCGCGTGGAAGATCGCGCCGATGACCGGCCTGCCCGAGTTCGGCACCATCGGCGTGAGCGCGGTGGACTCGGATGAGAGCGAGGAGCTGTTCATCACCACGACCGATTTTGTCACCCCCACGCAGCTCCTGCTCGGCTCGGCCACCGGCACCGCGCCCACGCTGCTCAAGGCGCTGCCGGCGATGTACAACGCCAAGGGGCTGGAGATTACCCAGCACGAGGCGGTATCGAAGGATGGCACGAAGATCCCCTACTTCCAGGTGGCGAAGAAAGGTGTGGCGCTCAACGGCAAGAACCCGACGCTGCTCTATGGCTATGGCGGCTTCGAGGTCTCGATGTTGCCCAACTACAACGGGATCATCGGCAACGGGTGGCTCGCGAAGGGCGGCGTGTACGTGTTGGCCAATATCCGCGGCGGCGGTGAGTTCGGTCCGGCCTGGCACACCTCGGTGGTGAAGGAGAACCGGCAGCGGGTATACGAGGACTTCTCGGCGGTGGCCAAGGATCTTGTGGCGCGGAAGCTCACCAGCGCCGAGCACCTCGGCACGATGGGCGGCAGCAACGGCGGCTTGCTCATGGGCAACATGATGACCCAGTACCCCGAGCTCTTCGGCGCGATCGTGTGTCAGGTTCCCCTGCTCGACATGAAGCGGTACTCGCACCTGCTCGCCGGCGCTTCGTGGATGGACGAATACGGCGATCCCGACGACCCCAAGCAGTGGGAGTACATCCAGACCTTCTCGCCGTACCAGCTCGACCGCGCGGATCGCCCTTCGCCGCCTGTGTTGTTCACCACGTCTACCCGCGACGACCGGGTGCACCCCGGCCACGCCCGCAAGATGGCAGCGAAGATGCTCTCCGAAGGCAAGCCGGTGCTGCTCTGGGAAGACATGGAAGGCGGCCACGGCGGCGCCTCCACGAGCGACCAGAAGGCGACCATGTGGGGGTTGACCTACAGCTTCTTGTGGAAGGAGCTGAAGTAGGGCGGACACGGGGGTCCGCCCCTACAGGCAGCGCGTAGCGGCCGACCCCCGTGTCGGCAGCGGCGCGACCGGGTCCAAAAACACAAACGGCCCGGGGTTTCCCCCGGGCCGCCGTGAACCTCGTCTGGCTGACTACTTCCCGCCGCAGGTCGTCTTCGCCGCGGCCGCGGTGAGCGCTCCCTTGGTCGTCGAGCTGATCTTGCCCTGCGTAACGAGCACCGTGGCCGCCTGGGTGTAGGCGCTCACGTAGCCGCCGTGGTTCTTCCAGCTCGCGCTGCACGGCGCGGTCTGGTCGAGGCTGCAGCCCCCGTTGGACACGATCGCGCCCTTCGGCGTGTTCGCACAGGTATCGCCAGCGTCCGCCACGCCGTCGGCATCGTCGTCGGCATCGCACGCATCACCCGCGCCATCGCCATCGAAGTCCGCCTGGTTCGCGTTGACCGCGGACGGGCAGTTGTCGGTGTCGTTGATCACGCCGTCGCCATCGCTGTCCGGCTCGCACACGTCGCCGTACTCGTCGCCATCCTTGTTGGCCTGGTTCGAGTTGCTCGTCGTGTCGCAGTTGTCGGTAACCTCGCAGATCCCGTCCCCGTCGGCGTCGTTGGCAAAGTCAACCGGGCAGGGGTCGACGTCGCCACAAATCGCGTCCGAGTCGATGTCGTTGTCGGCATCGTTCGGGCAGTCGTCGTCGCTATCGCACGAGCCGTCGCTGTCGCTGTCGTCGTTGAAGTCGATCGGGCAGGGATCGACGTCCCCACACACACCATCTCCATCGCCGTCGTTGAGCGCATCGTTCGGGCACCGGTCGCAGCCATCGGGCACGCCATCGGTGTCGGAGTGCGCGCGGTCGTCGAAGCCGGGGCAGGTGTCCGAGTCGGCGCAGCTTCCGTCGTTGTCGGCGTCGTTCGCCGCGTCGAGCGGGCAGATGTCCACGTCACCGCAGATCTGGTCGCCGTCCGCGTCGTTGTCGAAGTCGTTCGGGCAGAAGTCTACGTCGCCGCAGATGTCGTCCGCGTCCGCGTCGTTGTTCGGGTCGAGGTAGCAGTAGTCGTCGCTGTCGCAGAGCGCGTCCCCATCCGAGTCGTTGAAGAAGTCCAGCGGGCAAACGTCGCAAACGTCACCGGCAAGGTCATCGTCGTAGTCGGCCTGGTCCGCGTTCGCATCTCCCGTGCAGTTGTCCGTGTTGTCGCCCACGCCGTCACTGTCGGTGTCGGCCCACTCGGTTGCGTCGTACGGGAAGATGTCATCGCCGTCGTCCACGCCGTCGTCGTCATCGTCCGCGTCGCGGTCATCGCAGGTGGCATCGCTGTCGAAATCCCCCACCGCGTCGTCGCCGTCGCACACGTCCGCGTTGTCGCCCACGCCGTCGCTATCGGCGTCCGCCGACTCGTTCTCGTCGAAGGGGAAGGCGTCGCCCGCATCCCCCACGCCGTCGTTGTCGTCGTCGTCGTCGCACTCGTCGCCATCCGAGTCCAGATCGTTGTTGGCCTGGTCGGCGTTCAGGGTCACCGGGCAGTTGTCTTCGTCGTCAATGACTCCGTCGTTGTCGTCGTCATCGTCGCACGCATCGCCCATTTCATCGTCATCGCTGTTCGTGATGTCGAGGCTGTAGGTGAGCGCGCAGTTGTCGTCGTCGTCTCCCCACCCGTCGCCGTCGTCGTCGTCGTCACACACGTTGCCGAAGCCGTCGGCATCCAGGTCGGTCTGGGTGGGATCGTAGTCGAACGGACAATTGTCATCCGCATCGAGCACGCCGTCGTCGTCATCGTCCGAGTCGCACGCGTCGCCGATCAGGTCGTGATCGTTGTCGGCCTGATCGTCGGCCAGCGTCGGGCACACGTCGTCGTCGTTATCGACGCCGTCATCATCCATGTCCGCGTCACACACGTCCCCGAGCCCATCCGCATCGATGTCCGATTGATCCGCGTTTGCGTTGAGGGAGCAGTTGTCGACCGCATCGGCGAGCCCGTCGTTGTCGTCGTCGGTGTCGCACGCGTCGCCGACTGTGTCTCCGTCCGTATTGGTCTGATCGGCGTTGGGCACGAACTTGCAATTGTCGGGCGACGTTCCGGCGTCCGGAACACCGTCGTTGTCGTCGTCCGCATCGCAGGCATCCCCCGCGCCGTCCAGATCGTGGTCCTCCTGCTGCGGATTCGCGTTCAGCGGACAATTGTCGACCACGTCGCAGATCTTGTCCGCATCGGAGTTCGTACACGTGGGGGGCGGCTTCGGGCCGCCGCCGCCGGCCGCAGCAAAGGCGGCCACCGGGAGGGCGAGCAGGAGGGCGAGGAGACCGACCCCGAAGGAGGCGCGAGCACTGGGAAGTTTGGACATAGAACCTCTGGTTTGGACACAAGGCCCAGAATGGGTTGTCGACACGTTCACCATCAACCAGCGGCCTCGCCTCCAGGACGGGGCCCTACGTACTTCTCCCCCGATGTTACTCGCGACGACATCGCTCGCAAGCGAAGGCGCTCGAAATTATTCCACAAAAATCTTGTCACCTTCCAACGCGAGCTTTCCGGCTCGGCGTTGTTGATTTTTGGATACTTGGCATGGTGACACGGGAGCGTACCACCTGATCCGTTTTGAGTACAGCCGGGCGGAGGCCCGGACGACGCCCCGCGGGGAGCGGCGCTTGCGCCTGACCCATCCGTGCGCGCCATCGCAAACGGGAGGCCGGGGCGGCCTCCCCGCCCAAAGAGGCGGCGCGGGCGCCCACGGTTTGCGCCCAACCCCGATTCTCACATCCGCCGGGGCGGCGCGTCCCCCCGCCTGTAATGAGAACGTTTCCGGCCGGAATTTCTCACATCGACGAAGGCGGGGGCCTCGCCTCGGGCGATGCGAGAATGACGGGGATGGTTTTTTCTCATAACCCAGAGGGGGACTCTCAGATCGCGGAAGGCGACTCTCATTACGAGCGTGGCGAGCGGCCGCCCCGGGCGTTGTGAGAATGTGTCGCGACACGAGGCCGCCAAGGAATTCGTCGACCCCGGAGCCGACGCCTACCCCGCTTCCGCGAACGCCTCTCCCAAGTCCAGACGCACCGCCTCGCCGTCGGCCACGTCGATCTGACGGCTCTCCAGCTCGCCGCCGGCGCGCACCTCGACGTCGTGATCGCCGGAAGGGAGCGTGAACAGGCCCGAGCCCTGCACCACGCCGCGCGGTCCGCCATCGATCCACACATCCGAGTCGCGATCCACCACAATTTCCAAAACGCCGAAGCCCGGCTCAACCGCGACCATCTCGCCGGCGGGGGTCCCGACCTCTTGCAGCTCCACGGGCTCGCGGGGGGCGCTGAGAAAATTCCTGAACAGACCGGACAGCGCGCTCATCGCCCCGCGATCTTGCGCAGCGGCACCCCGGGGCGCGCGGAGCGTGCCGACGCCGGAATGCATCGCCTGGCCAGCCGGCCCCGAGAGCATCATGTCGCGCAGGAGGAGTCCGCCACTCACGACCGCCAACACCGCGCTAAGCGCCAGGCCGAACGGCAGGAGCCCCGCGGAGCGCGGGTGGCGCCTCGGCGGCAGCCCCGCGCGTGGGTCCACCACCGGGACGAGGCGGTCCGCGCCCGGGATCGCCGCCACCTTCCGGGGCGCGGGGAGAGCGCGTACGAGCTGCATCCTCGCCCCTGCACCCGCAGGCGCGGCGTGCCCCGGTTCGGGGGCCTCCAGCGCCTCAATGTCGCACATCGGCTCCGCAACGGGCCCATCGACCACGTCGAAGAACTCCAGCCGCGGGTCGGAGTCCGCAAAGAAGGACGCCATGTCGCGCAGTCCCGGCCCACGCTCGGCGCTTTGCGCCGCGGGACGCTCCTCGCAAACCGTCGGCTCCTCCTCGTATGCAGGAAAGGGCGCGAGATCGAAAGCCGCCGTCGCAGACTCCACCCAAACCCGGCGAGGTTTCGCGTGGAGTCGCGACGGCGGCAGCTCAGAAGTGTCCCAATCGGTGGGGATCGCAACTCCGTCGGAGGCCGCAGCCCGCCTGCTCGCCTCCAGAAACGCCGCGATCGCCTCGGGCACCAAACCGTACACCACCGGCGGGGCCGGCGGCACCAAAATCCCACCCCGGGGCGCCGCCACGAGCCCACGGCTGCGCCGAACGAGCTGGCTCGTGCGGCGGAGGGCAATGAGTTCGTGGGGGCCCATGGGTTTTTTGCCTAGAACGCCGGAGTGCCAGGGTCGACCGGTACGTACGACACGGCGTCGCTGCTGTTGAAGCTCTCAAGCAGCTCCTGCATCGCCACCACCTCCGCATCCGAACCGTAGTTCCAGATGTAAATGGCGTCGGCCACCAGGTCGTCCGCCGAGATCAGCCCGCCGTTCACCACCACGTAGGCTCCGCCGTCATCCAGGCGGTGCTGCACGTTGAAGATGAACGCGAGGAGCTGCTGCGCGAGCTGCTCTTCGTGCGTGCCGGTGCCGTTGTCCTCGGTGAGGAACTCGGAAACCTCGGCCTGGCCGGTGCCGCAGTCGGCGCCCACGGTCTCGGTGCATACCGCCGCCCCGCTCGCCAGGTACCCATCGAAGGGCTCATCCGCGCTGCTTGAGTAGTCCGAGGACGACGAGTACGGATCCAGCACGTTCACCGCGTCGATGTTGTCCTGGGTCAGCTCGGCAAGACCGTTCTGGTTGTGCCAGTAGCCCTTGGTGCCGAAGTCCGCGACCAACCAGCGCTGGTTCGTGTAGTCCGCCGCCGCCGCCGTGCCGCTCATGCTGGAGCCCGACAGGGTGGACGTGATGACCTGCGTCGAGCTCGTCGCGCCGATCGCCGTCCACTCGCCGGAGGTCTCCGTGCCTTCCGTCACCGTGTAGGTGCCGGGGAGCAGGTCCTCCCAGGAGGCACAGCCGCTCGCGTCGGTGAGCTGGGTGCTGCCCACGGCCCCGCCGAGCACGGTCGTGCCGGAGAGCGTGAACTGCCAGCCTTCGACGAGGGCTTCGTCGGCATCCTGCACCCCGTTCCCGTTGCGGTCGAACACCTTGCAGGCGTCGAAGCTGCCGAGACCGACGTTGCCATACACCACGCTGTGTGTCTCACCGGAGGTGCCCGCGATCGTCACGCTCACCGTCGCCGACGCGGTCGGGTAGCTGCTCTGGACCGCGCCGTCCTTGTACGCCACGGTCTGAGCCGTGCCCGCAGGGGTGCTCTCCGTGAAGCTGTACGCGCCCGCCGTGTAGGCCGTGAGCGTGGCCGCCGTGAACAGGGTGTTCGTGACGCCGAGGTTGTCCGTCGCGTCCACCGCCCAGCCCGTAACGCTCGACTCGCCGCTGTCCTGCACACCGTTCGCGTTGGCGTCGTGGAACTTCGACACGGTCACATAGGGCGCCGTGAACGTCTTGCCCTTGTACACCACCTTGAAGTTGTCGGTCTTGGATTGGGAGCTCACAAAGCCGTGGTAGTTCCCCGAGCTGTAGAGCTCGCCGCTGTTATTGCACGCGCTCGTGGACTTGCCCGAGCAACCCGCGGTGCTGCCCGTGTAGCTGCTCGTGGGGGTCAACCACACCTTGTAGACGCCGCCCAGGTTCGGCGTGTCATCGAAGGGGTAGAGCTGCACGGTCTTGGCCCCGGCGCTGGCGTGGTCGGTGTCCGTGTTCGAGGTGTGGGTGCAGGCCGTGCCGGTCCACAAGCCTTTCACCGCGCTGTAGTTCAGGCCCGAGTAGATCTGGCTGATCACGCCGGCGCTGTTCACGTGCACCTTGCGGCAGGAGATGTTGTCGGTCGAAAGCAGGTCCTTGCCGCTCGGGTCGGTCACCTGGTAGTAGTAGTCGCCTGCCGGGAGCCCCGCCGCGCTCGCTGGCGCGTTGGGGCCGGGTCCACCGTCGAGGTACACGTCTGTCTTCGCGGTGTACTGGGTGTTTTCGTTGACGACGGTACCCGTCGAGTTCGTGGTGAAGATCGCACCCGAGAGGTTCGCGGCGTAAGCGGCGAGTGGCACGCCGAGAGCGACGGCGGTGAGCAGACCAGGAACCAGGAAACGACGAGCAGCGTGGGCCATGAAGCACTCCAGAGTTCGGGGGGAGGAACGACCCGCTACGACCTCGGCCGGTGCGGCGTCGATAGGAGTACGGAGGGCTCTGGGGCGGGGTCACGGAGCGGTGACAAGAGGTCGCACAAGACGTGCGACAAAGCGTCGCAATTCCGTGTTGTTTTTGTTTTTATGATTATTTGTCGCCGCGCCCAGTTCGCCGCCTGCGACGGAGACAACTTGACACGTCAAGCTGTCCGCTGGACGGCGACGCGAATCGCAGCGAGGGGGCCGATGAAGGGGACCGGGAGCCGCGATTCGCCCTGAGCCGGCGGCCGCGTTGTGCCGCTAGATTTCCCCGGTGAACCAGTCCTCGAGGTCGTCGAGCGACACCCGGGGTACGACGGTTTGCGCGGGCCTCGCCGACACCGCCGGCTCGTGCGAATGCGGCGCGGCGACCATCACCGCCTCCGGAGTCGGCTCCGGCAGCGCCGCAGCGCCAGCGGGCCGCTCCTCCCGCAGCGTCGGCTCCTCGCCGGCGAAAAGCGGGGCTTGCTCCACCTGCACACTCGCCTCGCCGGCGGCGACGACCAGCCCGGCTGCACGCCGGCTCGCGATCTGAAACGCCACGATCGCCTCAGGGACGAGGCCGGCTGCGACTGGCGGCGCTTGCGGCACCAGGCAAAGCGCTGGGCGGGCGAGGCGTTGGGTACGCGTAGTAGCGGTGAGGCCGTGTGGACCCATCGGAGGCTCCGAAGAGGAGGGGGAACGCGGCGACAGTAGAACAGATCCGGGCACAGGTTGTCCAGACCGTGTCAGGGACCCGCGAGAACGCCCCCCTACGCGGCCGACGTGCGCCGGAAGTGCTGGGGCTCCGGCACGTCCACCGCGGGGCCAGGAACGAGGCTGAACAGGACCGTCGGCTCGTCGTCGTCGTACGCAAGCCACATCAGGGGGGCCGGCTCGGTGAACCTCACGCGGCTGCGATCCAGGAACGCGTCGATCGCCTCGGGAACCCAGCCGGAGGGCAACGGCACCGTGGCGGCGACGAGCAGCACGGGCCGGCGGAGGGCGAAGCGGGCGGCGGTGAAGTGCGGACCCATCGCACCACGATTTAGCCCCTGACGCGGTGGGAATTGTCGTGAACGCGCAAAGTCTGCCGGCAGGCTCGTGCAGGCCGGCGGCTACCCTGGGCTGAACGTGAAGGGGTAGGACACGATCACGAGGCCACCGCTCTTCGGCTCGGGGAACGTGAACCGCATGAAGCGGGCGTTGATGCAGGTCTCTACGGCGGGGCTGTGCATGGTGGACGACTTCGTGGAGGCCGTGGAGACCGAACCGTCCTTCGTGATGACGAACTTCACGGTGATCTTGCCGGTCAACGTGGGGGACTTGACCAGCTCGCGCTGGTAGCAGTAGTGAAGCTGATTCAGGTTGCGCTTCACGACGGCTGCGATCTCGACGCGGGAAAGGTGGCCCATGATGGCGGGGGTGCCGGGGATGGTGCCGGCCAAGAGGACGTTGAGTTCGGGCGGCTCGGAGGGAGGCGTGTCGGCGCCGGGGTTCGCGGGTCCGCCGGCCAGCCAGATCAAGTAGCTGTTTCCGCTGGCGAGCTGGAACGCCGAGATCATCTCGGCGTAAGTCACATCGTCGTCGGTGTTGAGGAGTGCGATGGTTTTGGCGGGGAAACGCTCACGATCCGTCGTCATGAGCTGCTCGATGGCGGGGAAGTCTTGCTTGTCGCCGATCTTTGGGAGGTTCACTCCCACACCCAGGCCGAGCCAGTCATCCAGGCGCTCCCGACGCTGAACGTACGCCCCGTCGGCGCGGAGGTGCACGACCAGGACGGGCAGTTCTGCACCGTCGATCTCCGGAACCGCGGGGAAGGAGTGCCGAAGCGCGGTGACTCCCCGCGACCCGTCCACGCGAAGCCAAGCGTACCAACCCGCATCGTAGAGGGTGAACAACACCTTCCGCACCGTACCGAAGGGAACGTCGCGACCGGCGTGCAGCTCCACGACGCGTTCGGCGTCGTTCAGTCCCCGCAGGTCCCCGATCGACCGCAGCTCCATCTCCAGGGGTTCGAACGTCATACCCAGAACGTCGTCGTCCAGCGCAAAGTCCAGCAACCAAGGCCCGTAATTGAACGCCCCGCCGGTCCAGTCCTGCGCCAACGCCCAACCCGTCTCGTCCACCGTCAAGCGCTCCCCGACCGCGACGATGATCCGCGCACCCGCCGGCTCACCCCCTTTCCCCTCAGGCAGCGCGATCGCCCGGAGCACAACTTCCGCCCGCTCATGCTCCGCTTCCACCGCCCGGCGCCACCGCCAGTGCTCGGCATACGGCGAACACCACGCCGCCCACGCGCCGGCGGCGATCACGACGCATAGTGCGAAAACGCGCACCGGGGTCAGGGCGTTGCCATTGCGATTGACTAATCGCAATGGCACCGTCCTGACCCCCTCCGCCGTCGGTTAGCAGGCGCGCCCCCTACTGAGGTTCCCCGATGGCGAAGATCAAGGTCACGACCCCGCTGGTTGAGATGGATGGCGACGAGATGACGCGGATCATCTGGCAGTTCATCAAGGACAAGCTCATCCTCCCCTACCTCGACATCGAGCTCGACTACTACGACCTCGGCGTCGAGCACCGCGACGCCACGCGCGACCAGGTGACCGTCGACTCCGCCAACGCCACCAAGAAGTACGGCGTGGCCGTGAAGTGCGCGACGATCACGCCCGACGAAGCCCGCGTAAAGGAGTTCAACCTCCAGGAGATGTGGAAGTCGCCCAACGGCACCATCCGCAACATCCTCGGCGGCACCATCTTCCGCGAGCCGATCATCTGCAAGAACGTCCCGCGCCTTGTGCCAGGTTGGACGCGCCCCATCGTCATCGGCCGCCACGCGTTCGGCGACCAGTACCGCGCCACCGACTTCCTCGTCCCGGGCGCCGGCACGCTCACGATGACCTTTGTGCCGAAGGACGGCGGCCCCACCATCACCCACAAGGTCTACGACTTCGCCGAATCCGGCGTTGCGATGGGCATGTACAACCTCGACGAGTCGATCCGCGGCTTCGCGCGCTCGTCGATGACCTACGCGCTCAACCGCGGCTGGCCCCTCTACCTCTCCACGAAGAACACGATCCTCAAGCGCTACGACGGGCGCTTCAAGGACCTGTTCGAGAAGGTGTACGTCGAGGAGTTCGAAGCGGCGTTCAAGGCCAAGGGCATCGTGTACGAGCACCGTTTGATCGACGACATGGTCGCCTCCGCCATGAAGTGGGAAGGTGGCTTTGTGTGGGCCTGCAAGAACTACGACGGGGACGTGCAGTCCGACAGCGTGGCCCAGGGCTTCGGCAGCTTGGGCCTCATGACTTCGGTGCTGCTCACCCCCGACGGCAAGACGGTCGAGGCGGAGGCGGCGCACGGCACGGTCACGCGGCACTACCGCGAGCACCAGAAGGGCCGCCCGACGTCCACCAACCCCATCGCCAGCATCTTCGCCTGGACCCAGGGGCTGAAGTACCGCGGCCAGTTCGATAACACTCCCGACGTCGTGCGCTTCGCAGACGCGCTTGAGGCGGTGTGCGTCGAGACGGTCGAGTCCGGAAAGATGACAAAGGACCTCGCGATCCTCATCAGCCCCACGCAGCCGTGGCTCACGACCGAGGCGTTCCTCGACGCGCTGGATCAGGGGTTGCAGGCGAAGATGGCGAGCTGGTAGGCCGAGAACAGGCACCTCCGGGGCAACGCGCGCGGCCACGTTCCCTTCGTCAGGAGGGGGCGGCGGCGCGTTGCGATTCCCGGCGGGGGGCGTTCGCCGCCCGCGCCGGGCGTACGTCGCCCCCGCGCCCGACCATCCCCCGCTGGATGAAACCAAAGTTTTCGCATCCCACCCTGGATGAAACAGGCCGGGCCGCGCCCCCCGGCACGGGGCCAAGCTCGGTTGAATAAGTGACGTTTTTCCGTGGGCCCCGCCCCTTGAGCGGAGCCTCCGCCGCCCCCACGTTTCAAATAGGCGGGGATGCGTTTCGATCCGTTTCATCTGGGTGGGGATGCCCGGTCAGGAGCCCGGCGCCGCCGCGCTTCTGGGCGCCGCCGCCCACCCCCCTCACCGCACCACGGTCACCGGCTGCGTGGCGTGGTGCACCACGCGGTCGCTCACGGAGCCGAGTAGCCACCGCGCCGCCGGGTTCATGCCTCGGGCGCCGATCACGATGAGATCCACGGCCAGCTCGTCGGCAATTCGACAGATCGTCTCCGCCGCGGGTCCAAACTCCACGCGGGTGTGCACGCGCGCCTCGCCCATCTCCACCTTGATCGCCTCGATGAGCGCCTGGGCAGCGATCACTTCGTCCGGGGAGGGGTGTTGCGACGTCGTGACGAACCCGTCGAACGGGGGGATGGTAACCGCGGCCGGCGGCTCGATCGCGACGAGGATGGTGAGCTGTGACTCCGGGGATGCGAGCAACATCTTGGCGTGATCCGCCGCCTTTCGGGAGCCAGGGGAGCCGTCGATCGCGAGGAGGATGTGATTGAGCATGGCGTACCTCATAGTCACCGTTCTCGTATCCGATTCGGGCTTCACCAAACGCGCACCGCGAGCGGCAGCGCGAGGGTGTACGCTGCAAACCTCCCCTCCGATGGTATGCCGAGAAAATCAGCCTCCCGACTTCGCTTCGCGGCCACCGTAGGCGCCGGCCTCCTCACCCTCGCCGCCATCCCCGGGCGTGATTTCCTCCCCGCCGACTGGGCCGCCTCCGGCGAGCTCGTGCCCTCCGGCGCGGAGAGTCTGGTGCTCCTCGACGCCTTCGCGCTCGGCGCCGACACCTGGCTCCTGTACGTGGACCCCGCAACGCCCGGCACCCTCACCCTCGACCGCTACGATCCCACCGATGGCCCAACCGGCGCGATGAAGGGCTCCCCGATCACGGTGCTCGCCCCCAACACCTCCGCCGGCAGCGTGGAAGCGCACGGGCTGAACGCGGCGCAGCTCGCGCGCTGCTCCACGAAGCACGTCACCGGCGATCCGCTCACCTGGGATGGCGCGTTGTATCGCACGAGCCACATCGGCGTTCAGCCGTCGACGCTCCGTGTGTCGGGCAATGGTGGCGCGTGTAGCAGTCTGCGGGTAACCGGGCGTTCTGTCACGCCGGGCTATGAGAATGGCGCAACCTACACCACAGACGGCTTCGGCCTCAGCAACCCCGGCGCGTGTGTCACATTCACCGCCGCCTACGATTTTACCACGTGCAGCTTCGCCGGAACCACCGGCTACCGCTGCGAGATGTCGCCCGACCCGGTGGCCGACGGCGACGCCGAGCACGGCGCGTGCCAGTTCTTCCTCATGTACGAAGCGATCTCCGACGGCGACACCGACCCCGCGACTGTCGACGACCGCGCGCTGCTCACCGCGCACGCCCGCGACCTCGACGGCACCTGGACGCGCTACCTCCCCAGCGGCGCGACGGTGCCGGGGCCTACAGACGTGCGTGTTCAAAACACGTCGGAGCACGGTGGAGACGGCGCCGCGAACCTGCACAGCTTCGTGAGCGTGCCCACCCTCTGGTACGATCCCGCCACGGCGCTCTGGCGGATGTGGTTTGTGACGGAAGACGCCGGCGGCCCCTCGATCCGCTACTCCGAGAGCGATGACAACGGCCAGTCCTGGGGGATCGGCGGCGGCACCGGCGCCATGATCGACTGCTGGACTGGCACCCAATTTGACGCTGCCGCCTGCACCGAGATCGCCTGGGCCGGCACCCCGCCGCCCGACGACGTGACCGCGCCGGACACCCGTAGCCCCGACACCCTCGATCCCGAGGTGCTCTATGGCAACTTCGACGGGCTCCCCAGCTCGGAGCTCGGGATGATGTTCGCCGGCGGCGACGACGCCTGCACGGATGGCGACTGGGGAGTTCAGCTCTGGCAGCTTCATCGCGATGGCGGCGACCAGTCGAACGGCGTGAACTGGGGCTGGGCCTCGGCGGTGGCCGCCGACGGAGTGGACGGGGTCGTCATGGACCGCGACGGCACCGCCTGCGCCGCCGGCGGCACCATCATGGACGCGGAGATCGTCCAATATCGCCGCGGCTACCTTGCCTTCTTCAATGCCCGCGGCGGTATACACGTCGCCGGTTCCGGCTTCCGCTGCAGCGACTACGCAGACAACGACGCAAGCGGCGCCACCGACTGGCCCGCCGACGCCGACTGCGCGAACCCCTGGGATGGTTCCGAGTAGCCGGCTGCTCCCGACCTGAGGGGAACGCGCGTTGGTTTCCGTTGAGCCGTGGTCCCCTTCACTCCCCGCTTACCGGAGCCGTTCATGTCCATCGATCTCGCGCACGCTGCCACCGCCCCATTCGAACCCGGCTTGGCCCAGGGCCCGCTCCTGGCGCTCTCGGGCGGCTGGTCTGGCACCACGAACACCTGGATCGAACCCGGTGCCGAACCCGAGCAAACCACGACGGTGGCCACGATCGAGCCGATCCTGGGGGGGCGTATGGCCCGCGCCACGTACACCGGAACCGCGATGGGCAAGCCGCACGCCGGCATGTTCCTGCTCACGTTCGACGAGGCGGAGGGTCACTTCGCGCTCGCCTGGGCCGACAGCTTCCACCTCGGCACGGGATTGATGTACGCCCCCGGCGCGCCGACGCCCGAAGGCGCCCTGAGCTTCCTCGGCAGCTACGCCGCGGCCGGCGAGCGCTGGGGCTGGCGTACGACGATCCGGTTGGTGGACCCGACGACGCTGCTGGTCGAAGCCACCAACATCTCACCCGCAGGCGAGGAGACCCGAGCGGTCGAAACGAGGCTCTCGCGGCGGTAGGGGTCAGGTGGCCCGTGTTAGCATTTCCGGCAGAACTCAGCCTGAAACGCTGACTTCCGTCGATACCGCGTCGAGGATCGCCTCCGTGATCGAGGGCGCAGCCGTCGCATCCACCACCGGCGTCGCCTCCGTCGGGGCCGCCTCCGTCGGGGCCGCCCCAGCCGGGGCCGCGTCGAGGATCGCTTCGGCGATCGAAGGTGCCGGCTCGGTGCTCACGGGCGCGGTCGCATCCACAACCGGCGCCGCCGCCTCGGCCGCCAGGGCGGCGGTGGCTTCTGCCGAGAAGCTCACCTCCACCGCAGGCGTGGCCGCCGCCTCGCGGCAGTGGCTGCGAGAGGGCGACAGTCCCTGAGCTTTGAGCGCGTGAACCTCCGCCGCGCGGGCCTGCCCACGAACGGCAGGGCCGCCCTTGTGGGAAGGGGCCGGCGCAGGGGGGGCGGCGGTCGAAGCGACAGGGCGCATGGGGGTCTCCGAGGGTGCCCTCCCTCCATCGGCCGCCCCTGCGCGACCTGTAGAGAATCTCACGATCCCCTCCCCTGTCTGAACCCGCCGCCATCGGCTAAGCCGGCGTTTCGGAGGCTCCATGAAGCGAATCGGACACTGGATCGACGGCGCAGAAGTCGCAGGCACCTCCAACCGGCACGGCCCGGTCTACGATCCCGCCGACGGTCGAGTGCAGGCGCAGGTCGACTTCGCGAGCGTGAGCGAGGTAGACGAGGTGGTGGCCTCGGCCGTCGCCGCCCAGAAAAGCTGGGGTCAATCCTCACTCTCTCGCCGGGCCGAGATCCTGTTCCGCTTCCGCGAGCTGCTGGATGGTCGCAAGGCGGAGCTCGCGCGGATCCTCACCAGCGAGCATGGCAAGGTGTTCTCCGATGCGATGGGCGAGATCTCCCGCGGCCTCGAAAATGTGGAGTTCGCCTGCGGCGTTCCGCACCTGCTCAAGGGCGAGCATTCCGAGCAGGCCGCCAACGGGGTGGACGTGTACTCTCTCCGCCAGCCCCTCGGCGTCGTCGCCGCGATCACGCCGTTCAACTTCCCGGCGATGGTCCCAATTTGGATGCTCGCGAACGCGATCGCTTGCGGCAACGCCTGCGTGCTCAAGCCCAGCGAGAAGGATCCGTCGGCTTCGTTGTTCCTGGCGAACCTGCTCAAGGAGGCTGGCCTCCCCGATGGCGTGCTCAACGTCATCAACGGCGACAAGACCGTCGTGGATCGCCTGATCGAACACCCCGCCGTTGCGGCGCTCTCCTTCGTGGGCTCCACGCCGATCGCCAAGTACATCTACGAGAATGGCACGCGGCACGGGAAGCGGGTGCAGGCCCTCGGCGGCGCGAAGAACCACATGGTGGTATTGCCGGACGCAGACGTAGAGATGGCCGCCGACGCCGCGGTTTCCGCCGCGTATGGCTCGGCCGGCGAGCGCTGCATGGCGGTCGCGCTGGTGGTGGCCGTCGGAGCGGTCGCCGATCCCCTGGTCGCAGCGATCGCGTCGCGACTCGGGCGCATCAAGGTGGGCCCCGGCACCGACCCTGCGAACGAGATGGGGCCGCTCATCACCCGTGAGCACCGGGATCGCGTAGCTTCCTACCTCGATATCGCCGTGAACGAGGGCGCCACCGTCGTTCGCGACGGCCGCCAGGACAAGTTCGAAAACGACGGCTTCTTCCTCGGCCTCTCCCTCGTCGACCACGTAAAGCCCGGCACCCGCGTATACAAGGACGAGATCTTCGGCCCCGTGCTCTCCGTGGTCCGCGTGGACACCTACGAAGAGGCTTTGAACCTCGTGAACACCCACGAGTATGGCAACGGCACGGCCATCTTCACCCGCGATGGCGGCGCCGCTCGCCGGTTCCAGCGGGAAGTGGATGTCGGAATGGTGGGGATCAACGTACCGGTTCCGGTGCCCGTCTCGTATTATTCCTTTGGCGGTTGGCGCTCGTCGCTGTTTGGCGACCACCACATGTACGGCCCAGAAGGCATCCGGTTCTTCACCCGCACCAAGGTGGTCACGAGCCGTTGGCCCGACCCGTCAACCTCAGTGATCGACCTTGGTTTTCCCCGCAATCGGTAGATCTGCGTCAGGGCGATGCGAGCGGCCTCGTTCCCTTCATCAGGCGCACACAGCGTCGCATCGCGCTTCCGCTGCTAACCCCCGCCGAACAGACCTTTGAGCCAGTCCAGCGCCGAGCCGCCGCCCGCGGGCAGGATCCTCCAGGGGGTGTTCTCCGCATCCAACGGGAGGTTGTACGTGGCAACCGGGGGGCCAGGGAGGCGGCGTTGAACGCCAGGAGGCACGCCCCGCGTGAGATACATCAGCGCCGTGGCCATCGGTGCGCGGCGATCCTTGGCGTTGTCGACGGTGCGGCCGATCGGCACGTCCACCTGGAACGGACGCCCCTCCGCGGTCGCCCCCGTGAGCCGGTCGCTCTCTGGGCCGGGAACCAGCCAATACGCCCAGTCCCCCTCCCCTTCCGAGAGCACAATCACGTCTGATGGCTTCTGCTCGGCATCCGGCGTGTCCGCGAGCCACACGGCAAGGTTGTGAAAGTGGTACGTCGGTGCGTCCGTCGGAAACTGCAGCTCCACCCAACCTCCAGGCGCCACGCGCAGCTCGATCTGGGCGTTGCACGTAGGACGTTGCTGCAGGCCCTGGTAGCCGAGCAGTGAAGCTAGCGTCGCCTCCACGCTGTACTTCGCGAACAACATGCGGCGCGCGGCGGGAGGGGAGCTCGGAATCGCCATAAAAAACCTCCGCGTTCGGGACCCAACGGCGCCGCCCCGTAGTAATCTCGGAGCGCCATGCCCGCACTCGCCCGCGCCAAAGCCACGGATTTGGACATCGCCACGCCTGCGAGGGAGGTGAGCGAGGTCAAGGCCCAGAAGCCCGCCACCGGTCGTCTCGGTGCGCAGTCGCGACAGGGCAACGCCGCGGTTCAGGACATGCTGCGGGCGAAACAAGGGGAAGCCGACACCACGATCGAGCAGGGCGGCACCGGCGCTGAACAATCCGGCAGCGGCGTTACCACCTCGGGCCCCCCGGGGGCCGGCGGGACGGCGGGGAACGGAGGCCCGCGGGGCGAGGGAGATCCGGACGGCGAAGTTGCGCTGGCCGAGGCTGAGAAGAAGCCGGCGGAGGAGAAAGCTGCGCCGGACGCACGGGTCGATCCGAAGGGAGACGGTGGCGTGGCCGCGGCACCGCCACCAGCCGCGGGCGGCGCGGCGGGTGCGGCGGCGGGCGCCGGGGGCGGAACCAAGAAGGCAGCGGCAGGGGCCGCTGCGGTCGTCGACGCAACGGCGGCAGACGCGGAGAAAGAGGGTCCCGGCGGAGGCGCGGCCGCAAAGGAAGGGCCGGGCGCGGCTGGGGCTGGCGCTGGGAGCGGGACCACGACGCGCGGCGGCGGCGGCGGAGCGGGCGCGGGTGGCGGCGGCGGGCTCGCGCCGGGCCACACCCTCGCGGGCGGCGGCGGCGGGAGCGCCAAGGTGGCGTCCCCCTCTGGCGACAGCTTCACGAGCGAAGCGTTCGCGCTTTGGACAGGTCGAAATCCCGCGGAGCACGCCGCGGTCGCACAGATCTCGCTGGCCACGCTCGGCGCAGGCGTCGACTCGGCGCGCGCGGCGGCCGGTTCGCGCGCGGCGGAGCTGGGCGGTCAGGTGGACGCGGCGGTGGAAGAGCGAGTAGCCCAGGTTGCAGCCGCGGAAGCGCAGGCTGCGGCGCAAGTACAGGCCGGCTTCGGGAGCGCGCGCACGACCGTAGAGTCGGCCGCCGCAGCGGCGATCGCGGAGATCGGCGCCCAGGCCAACACGGCCATCACCTCCATCGACGGCGCGATCACGGCCCAGCTCGCGGCGTTGGCGGCTGGCTTCGACAATGAAACCCAGCGGCTCGACGAGCTGCGCACCACCACCCTCGCCGAGTTCGAGGCTGCGTTCGACAAGGAAGTGGAAGGCATCCGCGCGCTTGGGGAAACCAAAGCCAGGGCGGCGATCACGGCTGGCGAGAGCCGCGCGAGCGGGTACGCCGGCCGCGGTGGCGAAGGGATCGAGCAGGAGCGCAACGAGGCCCGCGCGAAGGCAGCGCGGCAAACCGCCGCCGACTTCGCGCAAGGGTTCCGGGACCAAGGGAGCAAGGTTGCGGACGAGATCGCGGGCGGCAAGGCCTCGCTTGGCGATCAGGTGGGCGCGCTGCTGGATCCCACGCGGGATGCGTTGGTGACGCAGCGCGCGGACGCCGAGAGCCAGCTTCGCGCCGCCGCCGACCAGGCAAAGGCCCAGGTCGCGGAGCAGCAGGCGGCGGCGACTGCGGCGGCCGAAAGCTCCCGCACCATGGCGACAGACCAGCTCACCTCTCAGGAGGAGGCCTGCATCGCGGACCTTCACGGCAAGGCCGAGGCGATCACCGCCGGCCTGCGCTCAGCCGGCGAATCCCTCAAGGCGCAGATCGCCGCCTCTGAAGCCGAGATCGGCGGCACGTTCGACGCGCTTCTCACCAGCGTTCAAACCCTCATCGGTGGGGACGAGCTGCCCAACGCCGACGAGCTCGAAGCCGTGACGGCCAGCGCGGAAGCGCAGATCGAGGCCGATCGCGAGTCGATCCTCGGCCAGCTCGACGGGGTGATGTCCGCCGGCCTCCAGCAGCTCGACGGCGAGCTCAGCGCCGGGATCGCGAGCCTCCAGCAGGCCGCCGTCGAGGCTGTCGCCAAGGCCGAGGAAGCGGGCGCCGCCGCGGCCACCGCGTTGAGCGACGCAGCGAGCTCCTTCGCCGCCACCATGTCGGAGGTCGCTGCCACCGTCGGCACGAGCCTTCAGGAGCTCACCGCCTCCTTGCTCGACGGTGCCAAACAAGCCGTCGACGGCGCGATGCAGACCGCCGCCGAGGCGAAAGCGCAGATGGTGACCCAACTGCAAGACGTTCATGCCAAGGTAGAGTCGAGCTTCGCCGAGGGGATGGCGAAGCTCGACGCGGAAATTACCAAGAAGGCGGAGGAAGCCGCCGGCAAGATCGTCGAGGGCTGGAAGAAGTTCGTCGCGATCGTGGTCGCCGTGGTGGCCGTCGTCGCCATCGTGGCGCTGTTCGTCGTCACCCTTGGCACTGCCGGCATCCTGGTCGGCGCCCTGCTCGGCCTCTGCTGCGCGCTCGGCAGCAAGCTCGCCTACGAAGGCACGCTCTCGCTCCTCACCGGCACCAACCAGTTCGGCTCGCCGATGGAGTACCTGCAAACCGCGCTCCTGGGTGCGCTCACCGGCGGCCTCGCAGGCTGGCTCATCGGGCCCGCAACCGGTGTTCTCGCCAAGTTCGGCATCGGCTCGGGCATCTCGTTCATCGGCTCCTTCTTCGACCAGGTCACCGACAAGTTCCTGCTGGGGGAGAGCTGGAACTGGACGGAGTTCTTCGTGAACGGCGCGGTCGGCGTGTTCGCGGCCGGGATCTCGACGGGCCTCGGCGCGGTCATCCAGCGGATGAGCGGCAGCTTCAGCGGCCTGAGCGTTGGCCCCAGCAGCAACACCTGGAACAACTTCCAGCGGAACTTCGCGAAGCTGATGCCGTTCGCCACGAGCCCCGCGCAGCGCGCCCAGGTCTACCGCATCCTCCAAACGTTCATCGGAAACGACGACACGATCGAGGAAGTAGTCGGCAAGGCAGCCGAAACGCTGGTGGTCAACTCGATCGAGAACAACCCCACCTCCCCGGCTCCCGGCTTGTCCGACCCAGAAAAAGGCCCGTCGGCCCTCGAGAGCAAGCCGAACGGCGACAACGCCCACCTCACCGAGGTGAAGGTGCCGGACTCGCTGACGGGTCGATAGGGGGGTTGGGCGGTCGGAGGCGGGGGTCAGGGCGGCGCAGCCCTACCGCAGCGTGACCGCGACTAAAGCGTAGTCACCGTCAGAACGCGCACCAATACACGTAGGTTTCGCCCTCGCGGATCGACTCGGCGCCGAGCGCGTACACGTCGTAGTGCACGCCCTCAAAGCTCGCCCACGAGGCGATCACCCGCCCGGTGCCGTCGGCGGCCCGGAGCGCGACGAGCGGGGTGGGGACGAAAATCTCGCTCGGATCCGCCAGGTTGAACGCGGCGGTGCCGTCGTAGCCCTCCATGATGGCCTTTCTAAAGTCCTGCGTCACGACGCCGCCGGGCGTTGGCGTGATCGTGGCACGCGCGACGTTCGGCTCGGGCGTCGTTACCGCGAAGGAGCCCAGCGCCCCGAGCGACCAGCTCCGACCGAGGGCCGTTGTGCCAGGAAGCACGGTTTGCGGCTCATATTGGCCCGCCATCGTATCCTCGATGAGCACCGGTCCTTCAGGCAGCGGCGCCGGTGCGTCGAACCGCGCCCAGTCTCCCTCCGCGCCGCCATCGCAGCCCAGTCGCAGCTTCGTGAGGCCCACGTAGGTGAGCGCGACCGTGCCCCCTTCCCCGTGACCGAGCGCGGCCGTGCCGACCGGGAGATCGGCCCAGTCTCCGGGGTTTACCTGGAGAACCACCTCCGCCGTGGCGTCGATCGGTGTCTCCATCCTGGCGCCAGTTGTCGCCCGCGCCGCGAAGCCCACACGCGGAGCGGGGCCGGGGAGCGTTGGCAGCGCCGCGACGTGGACCTCGGGTTGGGTTGGCACGGCTACGGCTGCAGGCGGTGGGGGGCTGGAGCAAGAGAGGAGCAGGAGCATTCTTCCGGGGTAACTCCGGGCAGGAGGCCCGTTGGCGTACGCTGCGGGCGAACGTGGGATGGATCGCGAAACGGTCGCTGGGCGGCCAGCGTTCAACCTGCGGTTTGGCCTACAATGACCCGTTTGCTCCGCCGTCGGGTGCTTGCCCGCGAAACTGTGGCTGGTGGAAGTGCGAGCGGGTGCGGAGGCCGAGGGGGAGGCTGGGTGCGCGTTGTCTGGCGCGGCGTTCTGTACCGACCGGTTGAGGCCGCGGCGCCCCGCCAGCGCTCGAACGCGAACCCCGGCGGGAGCGGGGACGGCGCGCCCGTCGTTACGTGTCCGGTAACCGCCCACGGCCGAGCCTGTCCCGCTCGTCGTGCAGCCAGCGGGCGAGCTGGGCCTCAGAAGGGAGAGCGGTCAGGTAGCGCGAGACAAATACCGCGTGTGGTAGCCCGGCGGTGGCGTAGTGCACCTTGTCCTCGTCCTTGTCCGCACAGAGCAGGAGCCCGACAGGAGCGTTCTCGTCGGGTCGAGAGAGGTTCTCCGCGATGTAGTTCAGGTAGAAGTGCATCTGGCCCGCGTCGGCGTGATCGAAGCGCCCAATCTTCAAATCGATGGCGACCAGGCACCGGAGCCCTCGGTGGAAGAAGAGCAGATCGAGGTGGTGGTGCTCGCCTCCAACCGTGATGCGAACCTGGCGATCGACGAAGCAGAAGTCGCGACCGAGCTCGCGCAGGAACTCCTGGAGGTGATCGAGCAGGGCCGCCTCCAGTTCAGCCTCCGTGAAGGCGGGCGGCTCGGGTAGGCCAAGGAATTCGAGAACGTATGGGTCGCGAAGGATCGTCGCCGGCGACTCGCTCAGCGCTCCATCCCGAGAAAGCGTCATCACCGCGCCCTTGTCCTTCGAAAGCCCGACCCGTTCGTAGAGCATCGAGTTGACCTGTCGCCGAAGCTCACGGACCGCCCAGCCTTCTTTGACGACATGAAGCTCGTAGAACGCCCGTTTCATGGGGATGCCCACGCGGCTGAGCTCCAAGAGGTGCGAGAAGCTAACGGTCCTGAACAGCCGCTCGGTCCACGCGGCATCCTGCCACGGCAGGCGCTCGGCGGAGGCGATCCGCAGCCGGAGTCCTGGGAAGTCCAGCGACAGCCCGAGGGCGGGGACAGATTCGCCAGACGCTGTCTGGCGAATCGCCAGGGTCAATTCGCCAGACGCTGTCTGGTGAATGGCCGGCGCGATCGTAAGGAGCGCCCGCTGGGCGTCGAGGTCAGGCCAAACGAGAGCGAGCTGCCGGAAGTTGCGCAGGTTGCTCCGCCCCGCGCCCTCGACACCCGCGAGCGTGAGCGCTTCGGCGAGTCGGTCGACAAGCCGCTCCCCGTAGGCCGCCCGATCCTCGCCCCGTTGTTCGTACTCGACGATCCACGCTCCGGTGAGCCAGCTCCGCAGCGTCAGTAGACGGTCTACCGTGTGCGCGGTTGTGCTGGCCGCAGCGGCGTACAGGCCCCGGATGTCGGCGACGAGAGAGGCGAAATCCATGGCTGGTCCTATCCCGGCGTCGGAGCACACGCGATGAGCCTTCCACTCCGAACGGTCCAAGAACAGGGAGCAGAACCACTACAGGAGCAGGATGAGCCGAGGGCGCCTCGCGTCGAGGCTGTCGTCGGGCAAGCCCTCCGGCCGTGGGGGGCGAGCACCGGAAGGTCGGAGAGCCGGACATGAGTCACCGTTTCGCGAGCAAGCCCCGTCAGGGGCGACGACGGTCTGGCTGACGTCGCGGCCACGGACGAAGGGTCGCTTTTCGCCGTTTATCGTGTCCCGTTTGCTCCGCCAAACACCCCCACAAATTCCCTCGGCGCCCGCTTCTTCCGCAAACACCTCGTGGAAGCCGGCATGTAGCAGACGGTGAACCCCCGGCGCGGCGCGTCTGTGATGTTTGGACCGGAGCGGTGCCAGAGGTAGTTGTGGAGGAGCAGCACGTCGCCGGCGCGGGTCGGCACGGGGAGCGCGCGCGCCTCCGCATCCGCGGCCTCCGCGTTGACGCGCGGCACCACACCGCCGAGCGGCGTGGCAAGGCCGCTGTGATGGCTGCGCGGGAGGACCTCGATCCCGCCGGCAGCGGGCGGCGCGTCGTCGAGGCCCGTCCAGAGCTGGAGCTCCGCGTCGCGATCCAGCCCCCAGAAGCGGCCGCCATCCTGGTGCCAGGGGAGATCGCTACCGACACGCGCGGCCTTGGAGAAGATTACCGCCCGGTAGATGACAACCGGCCCCACGACGACGCGGCGCACGATGCGCTCGAAGACGGCGTTCTCGAGCCACGCGCGGAAGCGCGCGTCCAACTCCAGCTTCTCGACTTTGCGGTAGTTGGTGTCCGGGCCGGTCCAGCCTTGCCCGAACTGGAGGTCGTTGTAGCGGCCGGAGGGGGCGTCGGGTTGGAAGAAGAGGCCCGGGTACTGCACCTTCCCCGAGAGGATCGCCTCGGCGCGCTCGCGCAGCCCCTGAAGGCTTTCCTCCGTCGCAACCGCAGCCAAGCGAGAATATCCCTCCGCGCGAAACTGCTCGATCGCAGCGTCGATCTCGGCGTCCGAAATCTCCCGCATCGTCGGCTGCCAAGGCTGCTGGCCCGCGCCCACCTCGATCACCTGGCGTAGCGTGCGTCGGTTCCGGCGAGCGAGCGCCCGACCTCGTCGATCGCGCGGAGCGTACCCTCCGACAACACGACGCTCCGCGCCGCCAACGCCGCGTTGAGGTGCGCCTCCGTCGCCGGGCCAACCAGCACCGAATCCACCCCCGGGCGGCCAAACAAGAACGCGTACGCAAGCTCGATCATGCTCAGCCCCTGCTCGGCCGCCACGGCCGTGAGCGAGTCCACCGCAGCGAACAGCGGCGCCTGCCAGTAGCGGCGCTGGTACAGGGGGTTCCGATCAAATCGCGTGCCCGACTTCGGCAAGACATCGAGCCGGTGCGCTCCCGAAAGCACGCCCCCCGCCAGCGCGTTGAACACCGTCGTACGGATCGGATGCCGGGCCGCAAAGGCGAAGTATTCGATGTCCAACTGGCGAACCAGCACGTTGTAGAGCTGCTGCGCCACCGCCGGCCGGGGAAGGCCCGCCCGATCCGCCAGTCCCATCAACTCCAGGATCTGCCACGACGCGAAGTTCGAGACGCCCCAGGCCTTGATCTTGCCCGCAGCGAGCAGGACCCCCAGGCCATCAAGGGTAGATTCCAGGGGCGTCGCGGCGTCGGGAACATGGAGATAATACAGGTCGATCGAGTCGATTCCGAGCCGGGCGAGACTTTGGTCGCAGGCCGCGAGCACGGCTTCCCGCGCCAACCCCTCCGCGCGCCCGCGCACGCGCCCGAAACCAACCTTGCTCGCCACCGTAACCGTGTCGCGACACCCGCGGAGGGCCTCGCCCACGATGCGCTCGGACTCACCGTCCGCGTACATGTTTGCCGTGTCCAGGTGGGTCACGCCGGCCTCCAACGCCGCCGCGATGATCCGCAAGGACGTCGGTCGGTCCGTCCGCTTCCCGAAGTTCATGCACCCCAGCGCGAGCTCGGCGCTCATACGGGCTCCACCTTGAACCGTTGCCCCTTGATCTTGCACGTCTGCAGGGCCGCGAGCGCTACCTTCGCGATCTTATCGGCCACCGCCACGTAGGCGAAGCGGTCGTGGATCTCGATCTTCCCGATGTCCGTACCCGACAACCCCGCACCACCCGTCGCGACCGGGCCGGTGAGCGCCCCGAGGATGTCGCCCGGCCGCAGCTTGTCCTTCCGGCCGCCCCCGATGAAGATCGTCTTCATGCTCGCCAGCTGTGGCGCCGCAACCTCGGGCTTCTCCCAGGTCGGCGCGGGGGGCGGCGGCAATGGTGCCGTCGCGATCCTGAGCCCAAGCTCGGCCGCGATCCGCTGCACCCGCTCCAACTCTCGGCTGGATACCAACGAGATCGCGAGCCCGGGTTTCCCCGCACGACCGGTGCGACCGGTGCGATGTACATACGCATCCGCCTTCTGCGGAAGCTCGTAGTTCACCACCAGATCGAGGCCCGCCACGTCGATGCCGCGCGCGGCGACATCCGTCGCGACCAATACTCGCACGCTACCGTTCCGGAGCCGCGCCATCACGCGATCGCGGTCGATCTGCTCCAGGTCTCCGTGCAGCTCGCCGGCGCTGAAACCGGCGGCGGTCAGCGAGGCTGTCACCTGCTTTACCGACTCCTTGAAGTTCCCGAAGACGATCGCCGAAGCCGGCTGGTGGGCCGTCAGCACCGACAGCAGCGCCTCCAGCCGCACCGCCGCCTCCGCGAGGTGCGCGACGTGCCGGATCTCAAGGGCCTCCCCCTCCACGATCACGCGCTCGGGGTCGCGTTGCCACTCCGCGCTCATGGCCGCCATCGAAGTCGGGAACGTAGCGGAGAAGAACACGGTTTGCCGCGCGTCGGGCAACCCTTCGAGGATCGACTCCACCTGCTCCTGAAAACCGAGGTCCAACATGCGATCGGCCTCGTCGAGCACCACCATCCGAAGCTGATCCGGCCGCATCAGGCCGCGCTCGAACATGTCCAGGCAGCGCCCCGGAGTGCCGACGACGATGTGCACGCCCTGCTCCAGTGACTGCCGCTGCGACCACCCCTGCTGTCCGCCACAAACCTCCAGGATTCGCACCCCCGCCATCCCCTTGGCCGCCTTGCGAAGCTCGCCCGTTACCTGCGAAGCCAGCTCGCGGGTGGGACACAGCACGAGCGCCTGCAAACTCCTGTCCCGAAGATCGGGGTTCAAGCTCTGGAGCAACGGGAGGCCGTACGCGAACGTCTTGCCGCTCCCCGTCTGCGACTGACCGAGGAGATCACGGCCTTCCACCAGGATCGGGATGCACTGGGCCTGGATCGGCGTCGGTGTCACCAGCCCCATCGCCCCCACGGCCGCCTTGAGCGCGGCGTTGAGCGGAAGATCGGCGAAGGTGAGCGCAGGTTCAGACATGCGCGCGGGATAACCCAGCGGCGTGGACGACCCCGCCAAGCCCGAGCAGCCGAAGAACCCGCTCCACGGGCTCACCCTCGCGGCAATCCTTGAGGAACTCGTGGCGACCTACGGGTGGGAGGAGCTGTACCAACAGATCCGCATCCAGTGTTTCTTCGCCAACCCGAGCGTCGCCTCCAGCCTCAAGTTCCTGCGCCGCACCCCGTGGGCGCGGGAGAAACTGGAGAGCTACTACCTGTGGCATCTGCGGGAGCTGAAGCGCAAAGCCAAGGCGGAGACCTGACCGTTGCCCTGGCTCCCACGTCTCACCGGTTTCCTGCTCCTCCCGATCGCGGCGCTCGCGCTCCCGGGGCTCTACGCCGGCTTTCTGGAGCACGGCCGGGAGCTGTTCCGAACCCCGCAATTCTGGCCCGCGGCGCTCGGCGCCGTTCCCGGAGTGGTCGTGGGGCGATGGGTTTCCCGTCATGCGGCGTGGTGGTGCACGTTCGAGCACGAGCTCACCCATGCCGTCGTGGGCTTGCCGTTCTTGCTCATCCCGTACCGCTTCATCGTTACGCCCAACCGCGGCGGGCTCGTGAAGATGTTCACCCCGCCCCTGCCCCTGTTCCTGTTGCCGATCCCGCTCGTCGGCGGGCACATCATGCGCCTGGCGCCCTACTCGATCCCGCTCTTCGCGCTGGTGGCGTGCGTGGGCGGCGATCTTGCCGGGGCGTGGGCGCACCCCGCCGCGTTCGCGGCGGGCGTCGGCTTCCTCGCCGGCTACCACCTCTACACCAACTTGCATGAGCTGCGGGGGAACGCCTCTCCGCGCCTGTTCCCCGACGCTGAGGGAAACGCGACACACGGCGACATCGCCCAATCGGGGTACCTGCTCTCCGCAGCGATGATCCCCGCGATGTCGCTTGCGTCGTACACCGTGCTGGCGATCCTGTTGTCGCGGAGCGGCTGGGTCGTGATCCTCGGGTGGGTGATGTCGGTGGGCCAGACGGCCATCGCCCTCCTTCCCGCGCTACCCCTGCCACGGTAGCGGCGCTCGCCATTCTCTCGCGAGCTTTGGCGCACCGCATCGCGGCGCCATACCTTTCGAGTGAGGATCCCCATGCGCCTTACCCGCTTCGTCGCTGTCGTTCTCGGCAGCCTGCTCCCGCTTGGCTCGGCCCTGGCCTTCGACCATGGCAAGCTCGACGCGCTGCTCAAAGCGCATGTCTCAGGCGGCAAAGTAGACTACGAAGCCGTCCGCGCGAAGGAGCCGGAGCTCGATGCCTACCTCGCGAGCGTCGGCTCGGCGTCCGGCACCCAGCCCACCGGCTTCTACATCAACGCCTACAACGCGATCGTGCTCGATGCGCTGATCGACAGCGGCAGCGCCCTCCCCGCAAAGGTCACCGACCTCGCGGGCTTCTTCGACAAGACAAAGCACCGCGTAGCGGGCAAGGAGCTCACGCTCAACGAGCTTGAGGGCATGGTGCGCACCTCCACCAAGGATGCCCGGGTGCACTTCGCGTTCAACTGCGGGGCTCGTTCCTGTCCTTCGCTCCGCGCCAGCGCGTGGCCGGAAGATGCGGCCGCGCTCGACAGCGCCCTCACCGCCGCCACCACGAGCTTCTTCAACGGCTCCGGGCTGAAGATCGACGACGCGAAGAAGGAGCTCCAGGTGACGCGGCTGATGGAGTGGTACGCCGACGACTTCAAAGCCAACACCGGAACCATTGAGGCGTTCCTCACCCGATCCGTGACGGACACAACCAAGGCCGCCGCGCTCAAGGCGGCGATCGCGAACGGGTACAAGGTGACATTCCAGTTCTACAATTGGGAACCGAACCGGAAATAGCCGACGTCAGTACAGCTCGATCCGGTGCAGCTTGTAGTTGCTTCCCGTCCCGACGTAGAGCCAACCCTCGTAAGAAACGGTGCATGAACCGTTGTTCCCGTGATCGCTCGGGAGCGCCGCGATCGCCGCCCACGCGTTCGTGGCGATGTCGTACTGGTACATCGTGGTGCCGCTGCTGCCGCCCGCGGCGTAGATGTGCCCAGAGCGGTCGCTGCAGAAGATGTCGTTGAGTTGGGACTCCGGAATGGGCGTCATCGTGGTTACCGTGCCCGTGGCGATGTCCATCTTGTACAGGTTTCGCGCTGAATAGGCACCGAAGAAGATGGCGCGTGTGGTCGCGTCGTAGGCCATTCGGGTTTCGTATTGGCCCCCTTTCCCGGTCGTTACGTAGCTCAGCGTGCCGGTGGTGGTGTCGTATTCAACGATGCGACCGTTGTTGGTGTGCCCGTAGATCACGCCGTACTCGTCCGACTCCGTCATGTTGTAATCGTCGCCGCCGCTGATCGAGGTCACGCTGGTCCACACGTCTGTAGCCGGATCGTACTTGTACACGCGCTGGTTTCGGATCATCCACAGGTAGCCATCCCACGGGGCCATGGAGGTCCAAGGCGAGGAGTAGGGCGCGGCCGTCGTGAGCGTGGTCCACGTGTTCGCCGCCGTGTCGTAATATTGTCCCGTCGCATCGTACATGTTGTAAATGTAGGGGATATCCGACGTGTGGTGCGTCATCATCGAGTACAGCGCTTCGGTGCCGTTGCGCATCGTGTACCATGTGGTACCGACGGCGCCAGAGAACGTGGTCGAGCAACTCGTCGTGAGCAGCGCATCCGTGTCGTCACAGTCGGTGTTGTCGGCCACATAGCCCGTGGGTTCGTCGCAGGCGTCGTCACTGAGCGTCGCATCGCCGAAGCCGTCCCCGTCGGCGTCGGCATACCAGGTGGAGAACCCCGAGCTGGCGACGCTCGAGTCGTCATCGTCGGCGTTCCCATCGCAGTCTTCGTCGGTGTCCGCGGTGTCACACACCTCGCTCGCGGCGGGGTTGATCGCTGCGTCCGCGTCGTTGCAATCGGTGTCGCTCGCGGCGTATCCCGCGGGGATATCGCAGGCATAGCTCACGCCGCCGTCGCCATAGCCGTCGCCGTCTGCGTCGGTGTACCAGGTCGCGAGTGTCGTGGGGTTCACGCTCGGGTCGTCGTCGTCGGCCAGGCCGTCACAATCCTCGTCGGCGTGCAGCGCGTCGCAAATCTCCGTGCCGCCGGGGTGAACACCAGAGCGAGTGTCATCGCAGTCGGTCCCATCCGAAATTGCATCGGTCGGAGCCTCGCACTGCGTCACCGCCGTGGCCGGATCGCCGTAGCCGTCGCCATCGTTGTCCACGTACCAGGCGGTCATCGAGGTCGTGTCGGTGGAGGGATCCGCGTCGTCGGAGAAGGTGTCACAATCCTCGTCAACGTCCGCCGCATCGCACACCTCACTGGCCGCCGGATTGATGGTGGCATCGGCGTCGTTGCAGTCGGTGTCGTCCGCCACGAAGCCCGCGGGCTCCGCGCACGCAGCGGTGGTGGTCGCGACATCGCCGTACGTGTCGGCGTCCGCGTCCGCATACCAGGTCAACGCGTCGAAGGCGCTGTCCGGGTCCACCACCGAGTCGCAGTCGTCGTCGAGCCCGTTGCAATATTCGGTGGCGCCCGGGTGCACGTCGGCGTCCGCATCGTCACAGTCGGCGTTATCGGCGAGGAACCCAGCGGGCTCGCTGCACGCCGCCGTCGTGCTCGTGAGGTCGCCGAACGTGTCGCCGTCGGCGTCTGCGTACCACGTCGAGGCATCGACGGAGGTGACCGGATCAATCCCGCCGTCGCAATCGTCGTCGATGGCGTTGCAATACTCTGGAGCACCCGGGTACACGCTGGGCGAGGCGTCATCGCAGTCCGTGGCGTCTCCCACATAGCCGGCAGGGGCTGAGCACCCGTCGGTGGGGCTCGCTGCGTCCCCGTACCCGTCGGCATCCGTGTCGGCGTACCACTCCAACGCGCCGCTCGCCGTGCTGGGATCCACCACCCCGTCGCAGTCGTCATCCAGACCGTTGCACACCTCTGTCGCCCCGGGAAACACGGCCGCGTCCGCGTCATCGCAGTCGTCGCAGGCGATGGCGCCATCGGCGTCGGCGTCGGCGTAGCTCACGCTGCCATCGCAGTTGTAGTCCTTCCGATCGGCACAATCGGCCTCTGGGGCTCCCGGGTGCACGTCGAGGTCCGCATCGTCGCAGTCGCCGTCCACGCCGACGTACGACGCGGGCGCGGCACACGCCTGGACGAGGGTCGCGTCGTCGCCGTAGCCATCGCCGTCGGCATCGATCCACCACTCATACAGGCTGGAAGCGTCCACTCCCGGGTCGTCGTCGTCCACGAGGCCGTCGCAATTCTCGTCCACGTCAAGGTCGTCGCAAACCTCGGTTGCGGCCGGGTTCACGACGGTCGAGGCATCGTCACAGTCGCTCGCATCCTCCACGTAGCCGGCGGGCTGATCACACTGCACGAGGATCGCGCTCGCATCCCCATACCCGTCCCCATCCGCGTCCAGGCTCCAGATCGCCGCGTCCAACGCGCTATCGGGATCGACGACACCGTCGCAATCGTCATCGAGCTCGTTGCACAGCTCAGGTGCCCCGGGGAACACGGCGGCGTCGTCATCGGCGCAGTCCGCGCACTGGTCCCAGCCATCCGCGTCGGCATCGGGGAACGTCACCACCCCGTCGCAGTTCAGGTCGGTTTGATCGTCGCAGTCCACCTCCGCCGCGGCGGGGTTGATGGCCGCGTTCGTGTCGTCGCAATCCGTCGAATTCACCGAGCTGCCTACCGGTTGCTCGCAGCCGCTCACGGGCGCGGCGGGGTCGCCGAAGCCGTCGCCGTCGGTGTCCTCGTACCAGGTCACCGTGCCCGCCCCGTCGTCTACGGCGCCGTTGCAGTCGTTGTCGATCCCGTCGCAAAGCTCCACCGCATCTGGGTTTTGAGCGGCGTCCTCGTCGGCGCAGTCGCCGTCCGCCACCGTCCAGCCATCTTGGTCGGCGTCTTCCTCCTCTCCGCCGCCATTGGCCGTGGTCTTCGCGCCCGTGTCGTCCGGAGCGCACGCGGCGAGCGCGAGTAACAACAAAGAGAGGCGGATCATCGCGGGCTCCAAGGGCGCCGGGAGTATAGCATCTCACCTGCGCTGGGAGGCCAAGCGGGCCGCGGCCCATCCCGACCCCGTGCCCACCCTGCGCACGAAACGGCGCGGCGAGGTAGGCCGCTTCGCTAAAGCTCGCACACGTACGAGAAGCCGCTTGCGCAGTTGTGGTCGCTCCACTGCCCCGTCGACGCCTTGAGCTTCACGCAGTCCGAGGGTCCGTGCCCCGCAGGCTCTCCTGGCGCCCAGTTGCTGAAGGAGAACGTGGCGCCGCTCGACCAGACATAGTCAGCTTCGACCGACCGATCGTTGAGCCCGGTCCACCAGTTCCCCCCCCCGTACAACACCACGATGGAGGTGACCCACGCGTTCTCCGCGGCGTCGTCGAGGGCCACGAGATCGTAGCCATAGGTGCTGCAGTTCGTGCTGGCCGTCGTCCAGGCCGCACCTGTCGTACAAACCATGTACGCGTGCCCACCGTACTCCTCGACGTCGCAAGGACAAACACCACCTTCGTCGATGGCACCGTCGCAGTTGTTGTCGATGCCATCGCAGGCCTCGGTCGCGACGGGGGACACGGCGGCGTCGAGGTCGTCGCAATCGGTGTCGTCGGCGACGTAGCCCAGCGGCGCGCCGTCGCAGGTGGTGTAGGCGGTGGCCGCGTCTCCGAAGCCGTCGCCGTCGGCATCGTCGTACCACGTCTCGCGCACGAAGCCGTCGTCGACGGTGCCGTTGCAGTCGTTGTCCGCGCCGTCGCAGACCTCAGGCGCAACCGGGTTGATCGTCGCATCCGCATCGTCGCAGTCGGCGCTGTCCGTGACGTACCCGGCGGGCGCAGAGCACGCGCTGGTCGTCGTGGAGAGGTCCCCGTAGCCGTCGGCGTCATTATCCGCATAATACCTTGTCTTCACGCCCTCATCGACGAAGCTGTCGCAGTCGTTGTCCGCGCTGTCGCACACCTCGGTCGCGCCGGGGTTCACCGCCGAGTCCGCGTCGTCGCAGTCGGAGCCATCCTCCACGCTCCCGGCAGGTGCCGAGCACGCGCTAGTGGCGACGGAAGCATCCCCATACCCGTCGGAGTCGGCGTCGGTGTAGTACGTGCCCATCGCAACGCCGTCGTCGGCGAGGCCATCGCAATCGTTGTCCAGCCCGTCGCAGACCTCCGTTTCTGCGGGATTCACGCCGGATTGTGCATCGTCGCAGTCCGTGTCGTCGCCGACGTACCCAACCGGCACGGTACAGGCACCCGTAGCCGCGCCGGCATCGCCGAACCCATCGCCGTCTGCATCTGCGTACCAGAGGGATGCGTCGGCGGCGTCCGCTTCATCGACGCTTCCATCACAATCGTTGTCGGCGCCATCGCACACTTCGGTGCCTGCGGGGTTGATCGCTGCGTCTCCGTCGTTGCACTCCTCGCAGGCGTAGTACCCGTCGCCGTCCAAATCCACGGTGCCGACGGAGCCATCGCAGTTGTAGTCGGCCGGATCGGCGCAGTCCGTTTCGCTGGCCCCGGGGTTGTAGGCCACGTCCGCATCGTCGCAGTCCCCGCCGAGCGCTGAGGTTCCCAGAGGCGCGTCACACGCGGTGGTGGTCGAGGTGTCGTCGCCGTACCCGTCCCCGTCCGCGTCCGCGTACCAGGTCGTCCCGGTGGACGCATCGAGGGAGGCGTCGTCGTCGTCGATCTGCGCATCGCAGTCGTTGTCGAGCCCGTCGCACACCTCGGTGGCGCCCGGGCTGATGTCGGCGCGGGAGTCGTCACAGTCGGTGTTGTCCGCCACGTATCCGGCGGGGAGCGCGCAGGATGCCACGGTGCTGCCGGCATCGCCGTAGCCGTCTCCATCCACGTCGGCGTAGTAGGTCACCGTCGTCCCGCCCTCATCCACGACGCCGTCGCAGTCGTTGTCGAGACCGTCGCAAGCCTCGGCGGCGGCTGGATTCACCGCGCCGTCGGCGTCGTCACAGTCCGTGTCGTCCGCCACGTAGCCAACCGGCGCTGAGCACTCAAGCGCGCTTTCGCCGACGTCCCCGTAGCCATCGCCGTCCGCATCCGCGTACCACGTGGACCCCACGCCCGAGTCGGCCGACCCGTCGCAGTCATTGTCCACGCCGTCGCACACCTCCGCCGCCGCCGGGTTGATCGCGGATTCCCCATCGTCGCAATCCCCACCGGTCGCGATGTACCCTGCCGGCGCGGAGCAGCTCGCGGTGCCGCTCGCGGCGTCCCCGTACCCGTCGGCGTCGAGGTCGAGGTACCAATCGTCGGCGTCGACCGCGCCCGCGTCCACATCCCCGTCGCAATCGTCGTCGATACCGTTACAAAGCTCGATCTGCGCGGGGTTCACCGCGCTCTCCACGTCGTCGCAGTCGGTGGCGTCGGCCACGTACCCGGCCGGGGCGGAGCACGCGGTGAAGGCCGTGGCCGCGTCCCCGAAGCCGTCCGTGTCGCTGTCGGCGTACCAGGGGGTCGCATCCGCTGCGTCGTCCTCGTCGGTCGCGCCATCGCAATCGTTGTCGGCACCGTCGCAAAGCTCGGTCGCGCTCGGGAAGATCGCACCGTCGGCGTCGTCACACTCCTCGCAGGCGTAGAATCCGTCCCCATCGGCATCAACATTGCCCACGGATCCATCGCAATTGTAGTCGTTCGGATCGGTGCAGTCGGTCTCGGCTGCGCCCGGGTGGTAGGCGGGATCGGCGTCGTCACAATCGCCGCCGCTCCCGACACTCGCGCCCGGATCGATGCACGCGATGATCGCGGTCGTGTCGTCTCCGTACCCATCGCCATCCGCGTCGGTGTACCAGGCGGAACCCGAGGTGGTGTCGAGCGAGTCGTCCTCGTCGTCGATCAGCGCATCGCAATCGTTGTCGTACCCGTCGCACAGCTCGGACGCCGCTGGGTTGAGGTCGCTGCGCCCGTCGTCGCAGTCCGTCGCGTCGGCGACGTACCCCGCGGGCGCATCGCAAGCGTTCACCGCGCTGGTGGCGTCGCCAAAGCCGTCGGCATCGAGATCGGCGTACCACGCGGCAGGATCCAGCGCGTCCTCATCCACCGTACCGTCGCAATCGTCGTCTGTGCCGTTGCAGAGCTCATCCGCGCCGGGGAACACCGCCGGATCGCCGTCATTACACTCCTCACACGCCGCGAAGCTGTCGCCGTCGTTGTCGGCATACCCCACCGATCCGTCGCAGTTGTAGTCGGTGGGATCGCTGCACTCTTCCGGTGCTCCAGGGAAGGTGTCGGCCCGCGAATCGTCGCAGTCCCCGCCGGTTTCCACGGCGCCGGGGTCGGGCGAGCAGGTCACCGTCGCCGTCGTATCGTCCCCGTATCCGTCGCCGTCCGTGTCCGTGTACCAGGTGGACAGCGGCTGCCCGTCGTCCACGACCCCGTCGCAATCGTTGTCGACGTTGTCGCAGACCTCTTCTGCGGTGGGATTCACGGCGGCATTCGCGTCGTCACAGTCGCCGGCATCCGCGATCATCCCATCGGGAGGCGCACACGCTTCAACCCCCGTGGCCGCGTCACCAAAACCGTCACCGTCGGCGTCCGTGTACCAGGTTGCCGTCGTGACACCATTGTCGAGCACGCCATCGCAATCGTTGTCCACCCCGTCGCAAAGCTCGGGCGCTCCGGGGTAGGTGGTCGCCGCTACATCATCGCAATCGTCGCCCGCTTCGGCGTAGCCCTCCGGCCGGCTGCAAGAGGCGTCCCCGCCCGTCGGGTCTCCGTGACCATCCTCGTCGCCATCGAAGTAGTACGTGACCGGCGCCCCAACCCGCGGGTCGTTGTCGTCGCAGTCCTCCTCCTCGTTGTACCCGTCTTCATCGCGATCCGGGATGTACTTGGTGGTGCCGTCGGCGCGACAGGCGGTGAAGGCGAGCAAGGTGACGAGGGCGGCGAATGGGCGCATGGGGCGGCTCCGACGAAGGGCTCCCCACGGTACGAATGAGCGGGGCTTCTGGGGACGCGCGCCGGGAGAATGCGGAGAACCGCTGCTGAACGCGGTAGCGCGCCCCCCCCTGGCGCCCCCTACCTACTTCCCATCATGAATCGGCGCGGCGAACTCGGCGAAGAAGTCATTCCCCTTGTCATCCACGACCACAAACGCCGGGAAGTCCTCCACCTCGATCTTCCACACCGCCTCCATGCCCAGCTCGGGCATGTCGAGCACCTCGACCTTGCGGATGTTGTCCCGCGCCAAAAGCGCAGCGGGGCCTCCGATGCTTCCGAGGTAGAAGCCGCCATGTTTCTTGCACGCTTCGGTAACCGCCTTGGAGCGGTTGCCCTTCGCGAGCATGATGAAGCTGCCGCCGTTGGCCTGGAACAGATCGACGTACGCGTCCATCCGACCGGCCGTGGTCGGGCCGAAGCTGCCGGAGGCCATTCCCGTCGGCGTCTTCGCAGGGCCCGCGTAGTACACCGGGTGCTGCTTGAAATAATCGGGGAGACCTTCGCCGCGATCGATGCGGTCTTTGAGGCGGGCGTGCGCGATGTCTCGCGCCACGATCATCGGGCCGGTGAGCGACACCCGGGTCTTCACCGGGAGCTTGGACAACGTTTCCCGAAGCTCCGCCATCGGGCGGTTCAGGTCGAGGGTGACGCACTTGGCGCTGAGATCCGCTTCGGTTGGCTCGGGCAGATAGTGCGCCGGATCGCGCTCCAGGGCTTCGAGGAACACGCCGTCCGCGGTGATGCGGCCGAGCGCCTGACGGTCGGCGCTGCACGAAACGCCGATCCCGACGGGGCAACTGGCGCCGTGACGCGGGAGCCGGATGACGCGAACGTCGTGACAGAAGTACTTGCCGCCAAACTGCGCGCCGATGCCCAGCTTCCGGCTCACCTCCAGCACCTGGGCCTCCAGCTCCACGTCGCGGATGGCGTGGCCGAGGTTGTTGCCCTTGGTCGGGAGGTCGTCGAGGTACCGGGCGCTGGCGAGCTTCACGGTCTTGAGGCACAGCTCGGCGGACGTTCCGCCGATCACGATGGCGAGGTGGTAGGGCGGGCAGGCCGACGTGCCGAGCGAGCGCATTTTCGCGTCGAGGAACGCGAGCAGCGACTTCGGGTTGAGCAGCGCCTTCGTTTCCTGGTAGAGGAAGGTCTTGTTGGCCGAGCCGCCGCCCTTGGTGATGAACAAGAAGTCGTAGGCGTTGCCCTCCGTGGCGTAGAGCTCCACCTGGGCGGGTAGGTTGGTGCCGGTGTTCACCTCGTCGAACGTGGTGATCGGCGCGAGCTGCGAGTAGCGAAGGTTCGTTTCGGTGAACGTGCGGAACACGCCCCGGGCGATGGCCGACTCGTCCCCTCCGCCCGTCCACACCCGCTGTCCCTTCTTGCCGATCACGATGGCGGTGCCGGTGTCCTGGCAGCTTGGCAGCACCATTCCCGCGGACACGTTCGCGTTGAGCAACATCTGCCGAGCGACGAAGTGATCGTTCGGGCTGGCCTCCGCGTCGTTGAGGATGTTCACGAGCTGCTGGAGGTGGCCCGGCCGGAACAGGTGGCTGATGTCGCGGATGGCCGTGCGGGTGAGCTCGGTGAGCGCGGAGGGCTCCACGGTGAGGATGTCTTCCCCGCGGAATCGATCAACCCCAACGCCCGGAACGTCGAGCTTTCGCCACGCCGTTTCGTGCGGGTGCGCGTGGGGGAACATCTCCTGGAAGTTGAATTCGGCCACGGGGCCTCCTGAGGGGCGGCAACGTATCCGGGGGCGCGGCGAGCGGTGTCCGTGCTCCGCAGTCCTGGGGTACACTACGGCGATGGCCTTTCCTGCCCTTCGCCGCGCCACGATTGCTGACCTGCTCGCTGCTGAGGATCAGGGGCATGCCTGCGAGATCATCGATGGGGATCTCGTCGAGAAGGCATTGCCAGACGTGGGCCACGCGGTTGCCCAAGCCGGCGTTGTAACGGAGGTGCGGCCCCCCTATGACCGGCGGCCCGGAGGCTCCGGCCCCCCAGGCGGCTGGTGGATCCTCCCCGAAGTGGACGTCTCCTTTGGAGGCGACGTCCTCCGCCCCGACATCTCCGGCTGGCGTCGTGACCGCGTGCCGGTGATGTCGCAGGCCTTCCCGGTGCCCGACGCCCCGGACTGGGTGTGCGAGGTGCTCTCGGTGTCCACCGCAGGTCGCGACCTCGGGGTGAAGAAAGACATCTTTCACCGGGCGAAGGTGAGCCACTACTGGGTCGTCGATCGCGCCAACAAGGTGCTGATGGTGTTCCGCTGGTCGGAGCGCGCGTACGAGCTCGCCTTGACCGCCACGCCGGAGCAGACCGTTCGGGCCGAGCCGTTCCCGTACGTCGCGCTGTTCGTCGGACAGCTCTTCGGGATCGAGCGCGACGAGCCGGGCGAGCCTGAGGTGGGAGAGAGGCATCGGTAAGCGGAGTTCTGTGCCCGACGTCCGTTGCCGTTCGCCGGGTGGAAACCATTCCTCTAGGCCGACCGTCACCGGCCGGCTCAAGCCGCCAACCCGGACCTCAGGACGAGCAGCCCTGGTCCTGTTCGGCGTTGCTCCCGAGGGGGTTTGCCAAGCTGACCCGATTGCCCGGGCCACTGGTGCGCTCTTACCGCACCCTTTCAAGCTCACCTGACCGTTTCCGGCCCCCTGCCTCGCCGCGCCTCGACCCGAAGGATGAGCGCGGCAAGTTCGGCGTCGCACCGAGGTGCGTGCGGGCGTTCTTCTCTCTGTTGCACTGTCCTCCAGCTCGCGCTGACCAGGCGTTACCTGGCCTCGTGCTCTACGGAGCCCCGACTTTCCTCCCGTGCTTTCGCACCGGCGGTTTCCTCGACGCCTCTCTCCCACCGCCCAGCTAACCGGAACGCGCGGCGCCCGCGCGGGAAGCCCCGACCGGCGCTACACTGGCGCCCGGCCCGGAACCCCCCTCACTCTCCGTGCAGAGGCTCGTGTGTTTGCTCTCTTCTCCCTCGGTCTGAGCTGCGCGCCCACCCCGGAAGACTCTGCCGCCGAAGCGGCCTCCCCGCCGAACGGCTGCGGTCCGTGGGCCGCGATCCAGGCCGACCGCCGCTGGGACTACGCCTTCGACGCCGACAACAACGTGACCGGGGACTGGGCCACGACCGTGCTGCACTTCCGCGACGGAACCGGGACGCTCGAAACGGCGAGCAACAGCAAAGCCGGCGCGATCACGGAAGACGCGACGACCCGCACCACCTTCTCCTGTGACGACGGCCTGGTTCTGACCTCAAGCGAACGCCAATGGGCGGGGATCAACGCCGGGACCAGCTACAACGGCGCGAGCACGACGACGTACACGGAGCCAGCCCGCACGTGGCCGAAGGATGTCTCGGCCGGCGACACCTGGACCGTCCACTACGTCGGCTCCACCGAGTCGAACGAGGTTCGCACCCCCTTCGACTACACCGACACCTACACCGTCAACTCACCCTCCCAGGTAAGCGTGGATGCCGGCGACTTCCGGGCGTTTCGGGTGACGATCTCCAGCGATGCGGGCGGCGTAGAGACCACCCGGAACGAATGGATTGCGAGCGGCACCGGCGTGGTGCAGGGCGACGGGTACACGCTCATCGCGGTGCGGTAGCGCCCCAAGGCCGAGCCCCGCAGGTTAGGCGCCGCCCCCATGCGATACCGAGTCACGCTCATCGAAGGCGACGGCATCGGCCCCGAGGTGACGGGCGCCACCTGCCGCATCCTGGCCGCCGCGGGCGCGCCCATCGACTGGGAGCCCGCACCCGCAGGCGGCGTTGCGATGGAGCAATTCGGCGTTCCGATGCCGGAAGTCACCCTCCAGAGCATCCGCAACAACCGCCTCGGCCTGAAGGGGCCGCTGATGACGCCGAAGGGCACCGGATTCCGCTCGGCGAACGTCGCGCTTCGCCAGGAGCTGGATCTCTATGTGGGCCTGCGCCCCGTGCGTTCCTTGCCCAACGTCCCTGGCGCCTGGCCCGGCCTGGATCTGGTGTTGTTCCGGGAGAACACCGAGGATCTCTACGCGGGCATCGAACACGAGGTCACGCCGGGCACCGTGGTGTCGATGAAGACCAGCACGCGGGCGGCCGGCGAGCGCATCGCGCGGTGGGCGATGGAGTACATGCGCTACCGCGGCCGGCGGCGCATCCACTGTTGCCACAAAGCGGCGATCAACCCGCGCGCAGATGGCGCGTTCCTTGCCGCTTTCCGCGGCATCGGCGCCGAGTATCCCTACATCGAGCAGCTCGACATGGGCGTGGACACCCTCGCGCTGATGTTGCCCGTCGATCCATCCAAGTTCGACGTGCTGCTGCTCCAGAACCTCTACGGGGACATCCTCTCCGACCTGTGTGCTGGCCTGGCGGGCGGCCTTGGCGTGGTGCCGGGCGCGAACATCGGCTCCAAGGCGGCGGTGTTCGAGGCGGTTCACGGCACCGCTCCAGACATCGCAGGTCAGGGAAAAGCCAATCCGCTCGCCCTGTTACTCAGCGCCAACATGCTGCTGGAGCACGTCGGCGAGTGGAAGATCGCCGCGAAGATCGAGCGCGCGGTGTGGGAGGTGCTTGCGGATGGCAAACACCTCACGGGCGATGTCGGCGGGCGCGCCGGCACCGAAGAATTCACCGCCGCTATCCTCGATGCTCTGTAAGGAACGGGAGGAGTCGCCATGCTCGTTACGTTGATCCCTGGAAGCGGCGTTGGCCCCCAGATCGCCGGTGTCGTCCGCGATGTGGTTGCGAGGTTGGGAGCCGACGTGCAGTGGGACGAACAGGAGGAGATCAGCGCTGCGATCGAGTCCGTGCGGCGCACCGGTCTGGCGTTGAAGGGCCGTTGGATCGCGCCGATTGAAGCAGGGAAGCTGCCGCCGACGGTCGCGTACCGCAAGGCCCTCGGCATCTCCACGCTCGTACGCCGCGTGAAGAACGTTCCCGGCCTTCCGGCGCGCGGCCAGAACATCGACATGGTGATCTTTCGCGAAGCGAGCGAGGACATCTACTCGGGGTTCGAGCACCAGAGCGCGGAAGGCGTGTACGAAACCGTAAAGGTGACGACGCGCGCGGCGTGCGAGCGAATCCACCGCACCGCGTTCGAATGGGCACGGGCCAACCGGCGCAAGCGCGTGACCACCGTACACAAGGCGAACATCCTCAAGAAAGCCGATGGGATGTTCCTCGCGGTGGGGCGCGAAGTTGCGACGGATTTCCCGGACCTGAGCCACGACGACGTGATCGTCGATGCGTTGTGTATGCAGATCGTTCGGAAGCCCCACGCGTTTGATGTACTCGTGGCCGGCAACCTGTTCGGTGACATCGTGAGCGACTGCGCGGCTGGGATGGCGGGCGGCGTGACGGTGGCGGTAGGCGTGGGCCACGGCCCAGGCGTGAAGGTGTACGAGAGTCCGCATGCGGCCTCGATGGAGGCGGTTGGGGCAGACGGCGGCAACCCGTACCCGATGATCCTGCTCATGGCTGACCTTTTGGGGGACGCCGGGCAGATCGAGGCAGCGGCGCGGTTACGACGAGCGTGTGAAGCCGCGTTGCTGGCTGGGCATCACACCCCCGACATGGGTGGTTCGAGCGGGTGTTCCGCGGTGCGCGAGGCGATCCTGGCGGCGATCTAGCCGCGGTTGCCGCGCCCGCGGCGCCGCACGATCCCGAGCAGCGCGAGGGCGATGGCGCCTCCAATGGGACCCACGTTGGCCACGGCGCAGGCGCAGTTCACGCGATCGACCGATCCGCGGCCGTGAACGGTGGTGGTGGCGGATACCCCGTTGACCTCCGCAACCAGCTCGGAGCTGACGCCGGGGAGAAACTCGTAGCCGTACTGGTCGCCGACGCCATCGAGGGCATCGCCGCGCTCCGTCCACGCGAAGGGCGCCCCATACAGCTTCTCGCCCGCCGCGTCCTCGGCCCACGCGATGACCTGGCGCGCGTCCCCTTTCTCCGCGCCTTCTTCGGACTCCGGCTTGAGCACGACCGCAGCGATCGCCTCGGCGTCGACGCCTTCGATGCTCACGGTTGCGACGGTGGTTCCGGCAACCGAGAGCGCCGTGGACATCACGCCAGCTTCGTCGGGGCGAACCACGATCCAGTCCAGCTCGTCGCCAAGGAAGTTGGATTCGACGTCCCAGCGCGCGTCGTCGCCGTCCACCCTCGCCGCGCCTGCACCGTGGAGCAGCGTGTCTCCGTCAAAATACTTGACTTGGAAGGTCGTTTCGCCGCCCACCACCACCTTGGGCGTGCCGAGCGCCGCAGCCTCCTCATCGACCTCCAGGTCGGTCGCCGACCGCAGCTCGACGCGCGTCGGCATCGCGACGGTGACGTCCGCCGTGGCAACCTCCGCGCCGAAGGCATCGAGGACGGTGAGGGTAGCAGAGCCGGCGCCGATCGCGCGGCCGCCGAACTGGACAAAGTCGACGTCGCCGTCGGTGTTGATGTCGCCCACCTCGACGTCCACCACCGACGTGTCGTCGGAGACGAGGCTCCAGCCGTCGGGGGTCGTCCCCTCGGACCAGACGGTGAACGAGAGGTCCGCGCCGGCCACCTAGGGGCCGTTGAGCTGATCCTCCTCGCCTCCCAACCCGGCGAGGTTGAACGAGGTGGAGTCCGCGATACGAACGGGGGAGCAGGCGACGAAGGAGAGGAGCGCGAGGGTGATCATGTCCAGGATCCTTGCAACTGGCGTGCCAACGGCGTCGCAGCCGAGAAGAAGGAGCGTTCATCCATGCCCTTCAGCCCAGCGCGGTCGGAGCGCGTTCGCCGCGGGCGCGTCGGAAAAGTCACGGTGGGGGCGAGGCAGCAGGCCACGTCCCGTTGCCGGGCGCGGCTCGCCCTGCCTCGCGGCTACTCAGCGCGGCGGCGCCATCGGCGGTTGATGCGCGATCACCGGCGGCGATTCACACGTCCAGAGGTACGCAGCCCCGGCGTGCCCGAGGCGCAAGCGGCGCTCCCAGCAGCGGCCAAGCTGCTCGGGATAGGCGGTGCCGACCAGCTCGTCGGTTTGGGGCAGCAGGTGGGAAGGCGGCTCGTTGAGGTAGAGGACCGCGACGATGGGCTCCCGGCTCGCCGTCAGGGCGGCCTCGCAGGAGTCGGGGATCTTTGTGCACAAGAGGTAGGGGAACTGCCCCGCCAACGCCACCCAAGGCCGGGATCCCGCGTAGTCGTACACCCTCGCGTCGGGCGGCAAAACCCGGCCCGCCTCCTCGGTTAGTCGGGCCCACTGGCCGGGATCGGCCGGCGTCCACGCTTCGGCCTCCGGGCTCCACCGGCGATACAGCCCCGGTCCGGCCACCGCCCATGGCGAACCCGGCAGGAGAACCGCCGCAGCCAGCACGCCGAGCACCGCCGCGGGACCGGCGGCCGCACCGATGCCACTCGCGACAACCATCGGCAGGACCACCGCCACCGGCACGAAGTAACGATGCTGAAAATATAGGTGTAACGATGGCTCAGCGATCGCCACCCAAGGCAGTATCGCGACGACCGGCAGCGCACGCCAGCGCGATCGCACGGCCAGGGCGACCGGAAGGGAGACCGCGGCCAGCAGCCAGCCCAACGACGTATCCGGAAACTCCAACGGCACGCTCTCTCGCGCCCATTGCGCAAACCAACCCTGGCTGCTGCCGGGACTCACCTCCCGCGAGATCTCGAGGAATGTCTCGGGCATCGCCGAGAGGGGGGCGCCCAGCCCCCAGCCCGCGGTCATCTCGCCGACCTCCATCCCCACCGGCGCCCGCCACACGATCTCTTCGACGGACAGCACCTTCCGGCCGCATGCGGCGCCGAGGGCGTTGGCGACGGGCATCGCCGCCAGGACAACGGCGAGGCAGCCAAGCCAGGAGACTCGCAGGTACCCGGGGGTACGAGCGGCAAAAAACCCAACGGCGAGCGCCGCCAGGGCCACCTCGGCGACGATGAACGGGGCCTGCTTGGGGTCCAACGTGAGCGCGACGCCTGTGCAAACGGCCACCGGGAGCGCACACCAAGCCCTCCCGCGCATCAGCCCGATCACGCCAGCCACCGTGAACAGATCGAGGGTTGCCGCCAGCATGTACGGCGTGGCCTGCCTTCCCAGGTCGGAGACGACGGGCAGGCGCAGGACGATCACCAGCGCCGCAAGACCAGCGGCGCGCCCCACCAGCTGACGCCCGACGAGGTAGGCCCCCACGCCGGACGCCACCGCCGCTACCATGCTGATCTGCGCGCCCGAGGCAGCGAGTTCCGTGCGGTCTCCGGCCACGGCCGCCATCAGCCAGGGAAAACCTGGGAAACGATTGCTTGGGTACAGCGCGGGGTTGTCCGTGAGGAATGACACCGCTCCGAGGTAGTTCTCGTCGCTGTCCGGGCCGATGGGTGAGCTTCCGGCGCCCAGCCGCTGCCAGGTGTGGAGCAGGGCGGGCACGTGCACCGCGAGCGCCAGCACCACCATCACCAGGTCTCCCCGCCAGCCTCCAGCCCAGCGTCGCGACCGCTCAGGTATCCGCAGCAGCAGCTTCGCCAGCCGCGGGCTCCCTCGTGCCCGCCACCAGAACAACCCCGCCGCCAACCCTGCGATCACGCATACCAACTCCCAGGTGCGCATCCCTTGCGAACCGCCTGTTCAAGGCCCCGCCACTAGCACGCCCCGTCGGAGGCCCCCGGTCAGCTCCCTGTCAGGCCGCAGGGATCGCTCTCACGATGAGAACGCTTCCCCAGCGTGGCGCCCACCCTACTTGGTGATCGCGCCCACTTCGGCGTGGCAGCTTCCGCACGCGCCGACCACCTCCCCGTACGCTTGCCCGCGAGAGACCCGCTCAATGGCGGCCAGCTTCGCGTGGGCGAGGGAAACGGGGGCGCTACCGATTCGCGGCCATCGCCGCGATTCGCCGCGACGTGCGCCTGGGGAAGGCAACGCGGCTGCGCGAATCGCCCTAACCGAGCGCCGCCGCCACCGCCCACACGACGGCACCAACCGCAAAACCTCCATGCAACGCCGCCTCAGCGAGGCTCACGCGCAGCCGGCGCGCCTCGTTTCGCACCCGCTGCCGGATGCGAAGCGTGGACTCGGGCGACATCGGCCGCGATGCCAGCTCCACGGCAGGTCCTTCGGGTTCGTCAGTCACAAAGCACCTCTTCGAGTGTTCGCCGCGCTCGGGCGAGCCGTTGCCGGGTGGCCTCCGGGGTGAGGCCCAGGACACCCGCCGCCTCCGTGGGATCGAGCCCCTCGCCCACGACCAACAGAAAAACTTCGCGTTGCGCCTCGGGAAGCGCGGCGACCGCAACCTCCAGCCGGGCCTGCGCCCGCGTAGCCTCCAACGCCTCGCCCGGCGTAACCACCCTGGAGCCAGGCCCCCACGCAAGCTCCAACAACCGCGTGCCATCCACCCAGGCCCAGCGCCGATGTGAGCGGTAGAGGTTGCGCGCGACAGTGAACAACCATGCGGCCAACCTCGTGTCCTCGCGGAGTGTGGGGGCATGCCGCACGAGGCGCAGGAAGCACTCCTGCACCAGCTCCTCAGCGACCTCTGAGCTGGCCCCGAGCCGGCGCAAGAAGGCGTGGAGGCGATGGGCGTAGCCGTCGAAGGCCGCATCCACGGCCACGGAGTCCAGGCGGCGCAGGGCCACGAGGTCCACGGCGGCGTCGGGGTTTCGGGCGGGGGCGCTCACGCCGCGATCAACGCACGGGGCGAGCGAGCGTGACGCGGCAAGGGGAGAAATTGTTTTTGCAGAAGCTGCGTCACGCTCGGGGAGGTGCCGCGTTGGAAGGGTCGGAGGTGTTGGATGGAATGGTTCGCAATGGGTGGATTTCCGATGATCGTCATCGTCGTGTTCGGGCTGGTGGGCATCGTGAACGCGGCGCGTTTCGCCTGGGCGCCGGGCCCCGGTCGGGTGGGCTACCTCGCGGCGCTGGGCGTAGCCGTGGCCCTCGCGGGCGTCGGGGGAATGGCGGTCGACCTGATCGCGGTGTCCGTACACGTGCCGGAGCACCCCGAGTGGGTGGCCGAGAACGGCCTAGGAATGATCGTGCTCCAAGGCGTCGGAGAGTCGCTCACGCCGATCGTTCTGGCCAGCGGATTGCTGATTGCGCAGAGCTTGCTCGTCGCGCTGGGGTTGCGACGGTTGGGAGGGTAGGGCCGCCTCCAGCCGCGTTGTGGCGGGCTCCCACCGGGGCCCGTCACCAAACGCTGCCTGCACTGTCACCCGACCGTCACACAACGCGCCTACATGGGCGGTACCGATGCCAACGGACGCCGCCCTTCCGATCGAGCCGCTGGAGGCTCGCCACCGCCGCCAGTCGGTTGTCGAGCTTGCCTTGGCGGCTGCGACCGCCCTCGCTGCGATCCCTGCGCTCGCGATCGTGGCGTTCATCGTCTATAAAGGGGCCCCTGCGATCTCCTGGGCGTTCCTGACCGAGATGCCCGTCTCCGGCATGACCAAAGGCGGCATCCAGCCCGCCATCGTCGGCACCCTGTGGCTGGTGGGCGTGTCGCTCCTGTTCTCTGTGCCCGTCGGCATCCTCGCGGGGATGTACCTGTCGGAGTACGCCGGGGAGAGCCGCCTCTCCCGCATTGTCGATCTCGCCATCGTGAACCTCGCGGGCGTGCCCTCGATTGTTCACGCGCTGTTCGGCCTCGGCGCATTCGTGCTGTTTCTCGACTTCGGCACCAGCATTCTCAGCGGCGGCCTCACGCTCGGGGTGATGACCCTGCCGGTGATCATCACCTCCACCAAGGCGGCGATGCAGTCTGTGCCTCACAACTTCCGCGTGGCCTGTTGGAACCTCGGCGCCTCGCGGTGGCAAACCATCTGGCATGTGGTGCTGCCGAACGCGCTGCCGGGCATCCTCACCGGCGTGATCCTCCAGGTGAGCCGGGCCGCGGGGGAAACGGCGCCGGTCCTGTTCACGGGAGCCGCCTTCTACCTGCCGATCCTGCCCACGACCGTGTGGGACCAGACGATGGCGCTCTCCATGCACGTGTTCGCGCTCGTTACCCAGGTGCCGAATGTGAGCGAGGAGCTGAAGTACGGCACGGCCCTCGTCTTGCTGGGCGTCGTCCTCTGCTTCAACAGCTTCGCCATCGTGTTGCGCCTCTACTTGCGCCGGAACCGGCGATGGTAGCCGAGCCGCACGTGCAGATCGAGGGGCTCACGCTCAGCTACGGCCCCCGGGCAGTCGTGAAGAACGTGACGTTGTCGGCTCCCCGAAACGGTATTCTCGGGATCGTCGGCCCTGCGGGATCGGGGAAGAGCTCGATGCTGACGTGCCTGAACCGCACCATCGAGCTGACGCCGGGCGCTTCGTACACGGGGACCGTTCGGCTGGATGGGCAGGATGTCCGTTCGCTTGAAGCGAGCGACCTACGACGGCGCGTGGCGATGGTGTTGCCGCTGCCGGTGGGCCTGCCCATGTCGGTGTACGACAACGTCGCGTTCGCGCCCCGGCTCGCCGGCGTGCGGCGGAAAACAGAGCTGGACGAGATCGTGGAGCGGTGCATCACCCAGGCGGCGCTCTGGGACGAGGTGAAGGACCGCCTCGACATGCTGGGAACCCGGCTCAGCGGCGGACAACAGCAGCGCCTCACCTTGGCGCGGGCGCTCTCCACCGACCCGGAGGTGCTCTGCCTCGACGAGTTCAGCATCGCCATCGACCCGGTAACGACGATGCGCATCGAAGCCGTGCTCACCGAGCTGAAAGAACGCATGACGATCGTGCTCGTGACCAACCTGTTGATGCAGGCGCGCCGCATCGCCGACGTAACGGCGTTCATGCTGAACGGGGAGCTCATCGAAGCGGGGCCCACTGGGGACTTGTTCGTGTTTGCCCGGGACAAGCGCACCAACGACTACCTCGCGGGGAAGTTCGGATGAGCGCCCAACCCCTTGATGTCACCATCCGCGCCCGCGGCCTCTCGCTCTGGTACGGCAACTTCCGGGCCCTCGACCGGGTGACCCTCGACGTGAAGCCCGGCGAGATCCTCGGGCTCATCGGCCCCTCAGGCTGCGGCAAAAGCACGTTGTTGCGCTGTTTCAACCGGATGAACGACCTCCCCTACGTGCGCATCGAGGGGGACCTGGAGGTGGCGGGCTACGACTGCATGGGGAAGGCCACCGATACGCTCGCGCTGCGACGAGACGTTGGAATGGTGTTTCAACGCCCGAATCCGCTGCCAATCTCCATCCGGGACAACGTGCTGTTCGGGCTACGCCTGCACGCGCCCAAGACGCCGAACGACCAGCAGGAGGCGCTCATGGAGTCCGCGCTGCGGCAAGTGCGGCTCTGGGAAGAGGTCAAGGACAAGCTCACCCGCGACGCCGAAAGCCTGTCCCTCGAGGCCCGCCAGAAGCTTTGCATCGCGCGCCTGTTGCCGCTGAAGCCGAAGGTGCTGCTCCTCGACGAGCCCTGCTCCGCCCTCGACCCCGAGGGCACGCGCGCCGTCGAGGAGCTCATGGGCGGCCTCCGCGAAGCCTACACCCAGGTGTGCGTGACCCACAACATGCAGCAAGCACGCCGGGTTTCCGACCGCTGCGTGTTCATGCTCATGGGGGAGCTGGTGGAGGTCGGGGAGACCGCCGAGCTCTTCACCCACCCCACCGACGAGCGCACCGCTCGGTACATCGAGGGCCGGTATGGCTGAGCGTCACCCAATCGGCACGCGGCGGAAGCCTGGGCGGCACCAAAACCGACCTAAAGAAGATCGAACCTCTGGAGTTTTCATGAATCGCTTCGTACTCGCCTCCCTGCTCGTCGCCTCCGCGTGCGCTCGCCCTGAAGCCCCGAAAGAGGGAGACGCGCCGGTCGCCGGAAAACCCACGGTCATCCAGGCCAAGGGCAGCGATACCATGGTGAACCTCATCCAGCGACTCTCGGAGGAATACTCCAAGACCAACCCCGCGATCATCGTCGCGGTTACCGGCGGCGGCTCCGGCACCGGCGTGAAGGCGCTCATCGACAAGACGACCGACATCGCCACCGCGAGCCGCTCGATGAAGCCGGACGAGATCGAGATGGCGAAGAAGAACGGCGTAGATCCGGTGGAGACCACCGTGGCCTTCGACGGCCTGAGCATCTACGTGAACAAGGACAACCCCATCGAGAAGATCGACTTCGACGGGCTGAAGTGCATCTTCGGGTCGGAAGGCACTTGCATGCACTGGAAAGACGTGGGCGTCACGCTCGACTGCGACGGCAAGGGCGACGACACCATCGTGAAGGTGGGCCGCCAGAACAACTCCGGTACCTACGAGTACTTCAAGGAGCACGTGCTCGGCAAGGAGGGCAAGTTCACGACCACGATGGACCAGTCGGGCACCCAGCAGGTGGTGGACGTGGTCGGCACGACGAAGTGTGCGATCGGGTACGGCGGAATGGGCTACACGTCGCCGACCTCGCGCCACGTCTGCCTTGGAAAATCCCCGGCTGACGCCTGCATCGAGCCCAACGAAGCGAACGTGCTCAACGGCACCTACCCCTTCAGCCGGCCGCTGTACGTGTACACCGACGGCGCAACCACCGGCGCAACCAAAGCGTTCATCGACTGGGCGAAAGGCCCAGCGGCGAAGGCGTTCGTCATCGAGTCCGGCTTCGTGCCGACGCCGGAAGCGAACGGGCTGAGCCCGGCGGCGCCGGCAGCCGTAGAAATGGCGCCCGAGGCCGCCCCGCCCGCCCCCACGCCGGCGGGCTGAGCGATGGCCGACCCGATCGCGAGAAGGCGGCCGCCCCGCTACACCCGCTACGTAGAATGGGTCATCGAAGGCCTGATCCGCGTGTGCGGGCTCTCCGCCATCGTGTTCATCCTGGCGATCTTCGTGTTCATCGGGAAGGAGGGGATCGGCTTCCTCGGCACCCACATCGTCGGGATGCTCAGCTCCACAGACTGGAACCCGACCAGCACGCCGCCCGCCTTCGGGCTCATCGCGTTGTTGGTGGGCACGTTCTGGTGCGTCGGCCTCTCGCTCCTGATCTCGGTGCCGGTGGGCCTCGCCTCGGCGGTGTACCTGTCGGAGTTCGCCGGCGATTCGCGGCGGGAAGGCTTGAAAATTGTCGTCGAGCTGCTCGCAGCGATCCCGAGCGTGGTGTGGGGGTTCATCGGCGTGATGATCCTGAACCCGCTCCTTCAGAAAGCAGGCGCGCCGGTGGGCCTCAACGGCCTCAACGGCGCCATTGTGTTGGCGTTGATGACCCTGCCCCTGCTCGTTTCCCTCGGGGAAGACGCGCTGCGCGCCGTGCCCGAGAGCTATCGCCAGGCCGCGATCGCGATGGGCGCAACAAAGTGGGAGATGGTGTGGCGCGTGCTGTTGCCGGCGGCGCGACGGGGCCTTTTGGTGGCCGTGCTCCTCGGCGTGGGGCGGTGCGTCGGCGAGACCATGGCGGTGCTCATGGTGACGGGGCATGCCGCCCGAATCCCACATTCAATCTACGATCCCGTCAGAACGCTCACCGCCACGATCGCCGCGGAGCTCGGCGAGGCTGTGCGCGGCGGGGAGCACTATCAGGCGCTCTTCGCGCTCGGGATCCTGCTGTTCTTCGTCACCTTCGTCGTCAACCTCATCGCAGATGCAGCGGTGCGGGCCCGAAAGACCCAGTAGACTGGACTCCTCATGCAAACGCCCCACCTCGACGCCATCTACGAACAAGAAATCCAGTCGATCCGCACGCGACTCGCCCGGACGGCCGCCCGCGCGGAGCAGATGGTGCGCGACACCGTTCGAGCCCTTGTCGAACGGGACCCCGCGCTTGCCCGCCAGGTGATGGCCGTGGACCGTGAGCTGAATCGCCTGGAGGTGGAGCTCGACTATGAGTGCGTCACGCTGCTCGCGCGGCGCTCCCCGGTCGGTGAAGACCTCCGGCTCGTGATGACGGCGTTGAAGGCCGATGTGGACATGGAGCGTATCGGAGATCTTGCCGGCCATGTGGCCGCCCGCGCGATCGAGCTGGCCGCCGGAACCGGCATCGAAGCGCAGCCCGAGCTGCTGCAGCTCGCCGCCGGTGCCGTTTCGAACGTCGAACGCGCGATGCGCTCGCTCGCCGAGAAAAACGGCGACGAAGCCCGCGCCGTGATCAGCGCCGACCGCCAGCTCGACGACCTGCACAACGATCACCTCCGCCACCTCATCCAGCTCGCCAAGGACCACCCCGACCAGCTTGAGCGCACCCTCGCGTGGGCCGCCGCCTCCCGCCACCTGGAGCGCATCTCCGATCACGCCTGCAACATCGCGGAAATGGTGGTATTTCTTGCCGAAGGTCGGATGCTCCGGCACGGCGGGCTGGGCGCAACCTGACGGATTCGGAGAATCGCGCGGGCGCCCCTAAACCGGCGGCAGGGTCGGTCCGATCCTCAAGACAACCCCGAGTTCTCCATGTCCACCGCCGCCTCCACCGAAGCCTGCTCCACCTCCCGCCGCATGTCGATCGGCATGCTCTACGTGGACCTCGGCATCGTGACGCGGCCCCAGCTCTTCGAAGCGTTGGTCGAGTGCGCGCGCACTCGGTGCACCCTCCCGGCGGCGCTCGCCTCGCTCGGGTACTTGTAGCCCCTTGCCGCCGAGCCGCTCGGCGAATAGAACGCGCCGCGCGGCTTCGTAGCTCAGTTGGTTAGAGCACGCGGTTCATAACCGCGGTGTCGTAGGTTCAAGTCCCACCGAAGCCACCACCTCAAACGCCCGGATCTCAAAAGAGGTCCGGGCGTTTGGCGTTTGGGCGTTCTTCCGGTATCGTGGGCGGATGATCACGCTCCTCCTCGTTTCCGCCGCGTTCGCCTGTGAACCCCCGAGCCACGTCGTCGTGAGCACCAAGCCCGATGGCACCACCATCGCGATCGCCGGCCCTCGTGGCTGCGCGTGGGATCTACCGAAGGACGCGCCGCGCGTCGTCGCCGGCACCTCCACCCTGCTCTTCGACCTGTCGAGCCCGCACGGCGTGGCCGACACCGCCTTCCTGGTTCCGGGCGCCGTCCCCGCGTCGTCGCCGATCGCGCAGGCGTGGTTTCGCGACGAATTGGCCCAGAACATGCCGGTGTATGTAGATGGTGTGCGGATGATGCGGACCGGGATGATGTACTGAGCGGGTAGCCTCAGTCCGGATGCGCCGGCGGGTTCCGCCCCGGCGGCTGGATCGACTCCGGAGCCCTCGGCACCTCGGGCACCGTTTGGGGCACGTCCGCGAGGCTCGGGAACGCCACCGTCGGGCACGCGATGTCCTTCGAAGGTGGCGGCGGATTGCCCATGAAGTAGCACTCGCACTCGGCAGGCGGACCCAGCGCCTTGAGGTGCACTTCGCCGTATTCGCACTGGGTGTACGCCGGGTCCGTCGAGATCTCCGCGGGGCACGGCACTTCTTCGGTCGGTGGCGGCTGCCACGACGTCGGGGTCGTCTCAAATGGCAGGTCAACCCAGCACTTCCCGCCGCCGTGGTTGATCTGGCGGCTCGCGCCGTCCCTCGCCTCCAGCGGCTGGTGCTCGAAGAACGGCGGCTTGGGGAAGGTGGCCTCGTACGGGGGCGGGTTGCTCGTGGTGCGCGGTCCGGTGACGCGCTCGATCATGCCCGTACATCCAAGGCTACCCGCCATGGCGCTCACGGTGAGGAGGATGCCGGGGCGATGGGTGCGTTTCACACGGGGAGGGTACCACGCCCAACGGCGGGGAGCCGCGCGCCGAAGCGCGGCTTCCACCACGTCCGCTCCACCTTCCGCAGCTCTTCGCCGTACTCGGCCGGGGCGAGCAAGCCCCAGGCCCGGCACTCGGGCGAGATGAACGAGGACTCGCCGCCGTACGCCAGCTTGATCCTGGCGAGCGCGCCAGGGAGCGCCGCGGCGAGCTCGATGCGGGCCGGGCCGCGCCAGGGGCCCGCGAGCAGGCTGTCCAGCAGCGCCCACCCGAAGTCGCGATGACGCGCTTCGTCGGCGACGATCCTCCGGAGGAGTCGGTGCGCGTGTGGCTGCGTGGTGCCCCGGAGCATGCGCCGGAAAAGTGGGACCGCAGCGGTTTCCCCGAGGCAGAACAGCTCCAGGTTCCAACGCAGAACGGCGCTTTCGATCGGCTCCGTTCGCGGGAGGCGCAGCGCGTCGCGGGGCACGGGCTCGGCGATGGCGCCGCCGGCGAGCGCCAGCACCTCGGCGCTGCCCTCTGCATGCGCGAGCTCGTCGTCCACGATGCGGAGCCCCTCGCGAATCAGATCCGGCGAAGCACCCATCTCGATGAGCCAGCCCACCAGTTCGTGCGTGTGCGCCGCCGAGCGGTATTCGGCGACGACGCGGCGGGACCATTCGTGGCGGACGGGGTCGAGCTCAGTTCCCACTGATGTCGATCCTCCCGGTGACGGAGTCGATCTCGGCGACAAGCGCCTCTGCCGTCTCGTCCCCCAGGCCGGTGTTGTCGCGGATGGCAACGTCGCGGGCGCGGGTGAGCCCGTACAGATCGCGGAGGTCCCGAAGCAAGATGTTCCGATCGATGGCGAGGTTGAGCCAGATGCTGCCCAACGCCTCGAGCCCTTCAAGGTTTGCCAGGCTGGACCCCGAGATCTCCATGTTGCCGCCCACAGAGCTCAGCGCAGCGAGGTGCACGAGCGATTCCAGGATCCCGTTGTCGGCGATGGCGAGGTCTCCGCCCACCGACGTGAGATTGTCGAGCCCCTCCAACGTCCGGAGCCCCCCGTTTTGGCGGAGCGTCAGGTTTCCGGGCACCGTGGTCAAGCCCTGGAGCCCGTCGAGCGACGAGAGGCCCGCCATCTGGGTGATCGTCAGGTCCTCCGCGATCGTGCCCAGGGCGGCCAGGGGGGCCAGCGTCGTCACGCTCTCGTTGTTCTCCAGTTCCATCCAGCCCACTTCCACGAGCCCGGCCAAGCCGTCCAGCGACGTGAGCGCGGGATGCTGCTTTACGAACAGCAACGGCACACGGGTGATCGACCCCAGCCCGGCCAGCGAGGTCAGCCGGCTGTTGCCCGACAAGGTCACGCCGGCGCCGACCGAGGTGACGGCGCCGAGCGCCTCCATCGAGGTAAGCCAGCGGTTGTTGGTCACCACGAGGTCGTGGCCGATCTCCGTGAGGTTCTCCAGGCCGGCGAGGCTGGTGAGGGAGGGGTTCTCGTCAAGCGTGAGGTTGTACAGCGAAGTGACGCCCTGAAGCCCGTCGAGGTCCACGATCGCAGTCTCGGAGAGCCACACGCTGTCCGAAATCTCGGTGAGTCCGGCCAGGGCGGCGACCGAGCTGAGCGTCGGCTGGTCGAAGATCATGAGGCCATCGACGGAGCGAAGGGACTCCAGGCCGTCGAGCGAGGTCAAACCCCCGTTTCGCGAGATCTGGAGCGTCCCGCCGACGCTCACGAGCGAGGCGAGGCCCGCCACGGACGTGATCCAAGCGTTCTCTGAAATCTCTACACCGCCAGCGACCGTCGTCACGCAACGCAAGTCCGCGAGGTCGGTGCCGTCGCTGAGGGTGATCCAAACATGGCCCTCGACCTCCATCGTGCAGTACCCATCGCAGAAGGCTTCGAGATCCTTGGTTTCCACGCTGCCCGGCCAGGCCCCGTCCTTCCAGGCGGAGCCGTCGGCGTCGTCACAGTCCTCCGCGGCCACAAAGCCGTCGCCGTCGAGATCGTCGTCGGGCGTGGACGGATCGCAGTCGTTGTCGACGCCGTCGTAAGGCACTTCTGGGCCGCCGAAGGTCGCGTTGTCGTCGTCGCAGTCCTCGGCGGCCACGAACCCGTCGCCGTCGAGATCGTCGTCGGGCGTCGTCGGGTCGCAATCGTTGTCGACGCCGTCGTAGGGCACTTCCGATGCGCCGATCGCCGCGTTGGCGTCGTCGCAATCTTCGGCCGAGAGCAGTCCGTCCCCGTCCAAATCATCGTCGGGCGTGGCCGGATCGCAGTCGTTGTCGACGCCGTCGTAAGGCAGCTCGGCGCCGGTGCAGGGCGTGGCGGTGTCGGGTGCATCCGCCACGACGTCAGACCCGCTGGGATCGCCGGCGCAGGCTGCAAGGAGCACGAGAAGCATGGGGCGATCCTACCATGGGCGGTGCGCGCGGCCCTTTTGCGTTCGTCAGGCGGGCGTGGCGGCGCACCGCGGCGCGGGCAGGGGGGGCCGGTCTCGTTGCTGGGAGGGTGGCCGGCCACCCCATGAGCAAGGAGAGTGAAATCGCCGTTTTTCTCTCGTTGACGGGGGGGTGAGGCCTCACCCCCCCCCGCAGAGAGAGCTTCGCGGCGGGTTTTACTCTCGTTGCCGGGGTGGGGAACTGCCACCCAATGCGCAACGAGAGTCGGGGCCGCCACGCCGACGCCGCCGGAACGCCCAGCAAACCGGCCCAACCACGCAGGCCGCACTTACCTCGCAGCACGTCACCTGCACACCGCCGCTTCCGCCCGAAGGGCAAAGCGGCGAGCCGGGCTCCGCGGCGAAGAAGTCGGCATCGTTGCAGTCGTCGCTGCGCTCAGACCACCCGGGGCCGGGGTCGGCACAGTTGAACTGGAAGCCGGAATCCCCGCCAACGCCGTCCCCGTCGCCGTCGGGCCACCACATCCGGTCGCTGCCCAACTCGGCATCGGCGTCGTCACAATCCTCCCATGAAGCGAAGCCGTCAGCGTCCGCATCTTCGTATTCGAGCCCGATCGTGATCGGGTAGGCCCAGTCCGTGCCCCCAGGGACACACGCCCATTCCTCGCCAGAAAGCAGCTCTCCCGCGCAAGGTCCCGAGTACGCCAACAGCTTCTACGCCGGCAGTTCCCCGCGCCGTGGCGTCGCCTCCCAATCGTCGTCGAGGCCCACCCCTGCGCAATAGGCGAACCCGCCCACAAGCTGCCGGTCCACGGGGATGGTCGTGGTTTCGCCCGAAGGGGTCAGGGTGTTGCCATTGCGATTCAACTGAATCGCAATGGCAACACCCTGACCCCTTTCATCGGCGATCCTACCATGGGCGGTGCGCGCGGCCCGGTCCCGTGGTCAGGCGCAGGTCGCGGCGCACCGCGGCGCGATCGGGGGTATGGTCGGTGGGGAGGGCGGATGTTGTTGCTGGTCACGATGACAGCGCGGGCCGACGACGTCGCGACGGCGCTCACCTGCCCGACGGAGCTGGAGCCAGAGTCGCTGAGACCGTATGCGGTTATGGACGGACCCGAGCTGGCGGCGGCCTGGCTTGCCGTGATCGAGGACTTCTACGCGGCCGAGACGTGCGGGTGCTCAACCTGGAACGAATGCACGGTTGAGGCCTGCACGTTGCCCGGCGGCGCCACACTCGACCTCGAAACCTGGGAACAGAGCGATACCCAATGGGACGGGGCCGCCGGGTGCGACGCCGTCGTCGGCATCGAGGTCCAGCGGGTGCGCCTGAACGCGCCAGGCGGGGAGCCGGGTGTCACCGTGCTCGAGGGCACCCGGTTCATCGACTTCGAGATCGACAATTGCGAGCTCGCGAGCGACACCCGGAGCCATTTCCTGCGCTGGGAGGGCGGCACGGACGCACGCTTCTCCGGAAGCGGCAGCTTCGTTCTGGATGAACGTTCGACCTTGACTATGGAGCTGGAGCGCGAAGGCGAGGGGTGCACCTGGGCCGTCCGCGACTCAACCGCGCCCCGCGACGAATGGGATGATCGGGGAACCGAGGTCTTGACGGACGCGGGCGCGGTCGCGGTGTACGGGCTTTGCGGCCCGAATAGCGTCGCCGTGATTGGCGGCGCTCCGGATGCGTTTCCGGTCGACGGAACCACCTGGGCGCGCCTGGGTCCCGATTCCGACGGCGACCTGTACGCGGACGAAGACGACCCCTACCCTGACGACCCGCTTGTGGGCCCCTGTGGCCCACCCGACCACGACCACGACGGCTACGCCAGCCTGGACGATGGAGGTCCCGACTGCAACGATGACAACCCCGGCATCAACCCCTACGCCACCGAACAGCTCTGCGACGGCGTCGATCAGGACTGCGACGGCCTCGACAACACCGACGCCGATCACGACGGACACGACGCCCTCACCTGCGGCGGCGACGACTGCGACGACGACGACGCCCAGGCATTTCCCGGCCGGTTCGACGAGGCGGGCGACGGCGTGGACGCGGACTGCGTCGATGGGGACGCCGAGACCGAGGATCTCCCCGGCTGCGCGACCGCGCCGGGAATCGCGCTACTCGCGTTCGGGCTGGCGCAAACGGTTGGCGGTAGGCGCGAGCGCGTGGGCCCCGGCAGCGGCTGAAATTGTGCCGCCGATCGGCGCCCACCCCGAACCGCTACCCACCCGGGGGCGTTGCGGGGGCGGGAGCCCCCGCCCCAACCCTCACCGCTCCCCGCTCACCAGCCCGCCCTCCCCCACGCGCAACCGCCCCGGCAAGAACCGCTCGATCACCGCAAGGTTTGTCTGGGCATGCAGCGAAAGCGATCCCGTGCGGAACCGCCCGCCGAACAACGCCAGCGGGATCAGGAGCTGGTCCGCGAGGTGCTCCCCCACCGGCACGTCCAGCGCCTTCCACGCCGCGAATTCCGCCAGGGCGATCTCGGCGACGTCCTCCGCGCGCCGACGCTCCCCGAACGCGGTGAACACCTCCGTGCCCCCCGCGAACTTCGCCTCGATCCACGCCACGAAGCCCGGCCCAACCGGGTCCGGCACTTGGTGGAAGTGGATGTGCTCCCGATCCAGGTCCAGCGCGTGCTTGAACGCGCCCAACGCGCCGTGGCCGATGCGGTGGGAGATGCCGGAGATGGCGGCGTGTGCGTGAACCTCGAGGATCGGGCCCCGCTCCACGCGATCGATGGGGTAGCGCCCGGGCGTGATGGTCGCCCGGATCGCCCCCCCGCCCGCCGGGTAGAAGCCCCAGCGTTCCAGCGCCAATTCCAGCCCCACGTGAGGCGCAAACACCCCCCGCAAGAACGGGAACGGAGGCGCCGCGCTGTTGTGGGTGCCGCCCTCGACCGTGATCTCGGACGGCGCCTCCGCCAGCAACAACGCCGGTAACAGCGTCTGCAAGACGAGGCTCGTGCTGCCGGCGGAGCCGATGGCGAAGCGGTACGCGCCGGGGCGCACCGCCCCCGGGGCGAACACCACCCGGCCGGAGCCGAGGGTGTCGCCCTCGAGGGCGGCGGCGCACACCTCCGCCGCCGCCCTCACGCAAGTGAGATGTTGCCGAAGAAGGCCAGGCTTGCCCCGGCCCGCGCGGATGTTGGTGAGGGTGACGGGCTGGCCCGTGACCATGGAGAGCGACAACGAGGTGCGGAGCACCTGGCCTCCGCCCTCGCCCATCGCCCCGTCGATGTGGATCATGACATCACCCCTTCACACACAGAACTTGCCGCAACGTATGCACGATCTCGACGAGATCGCCCTGAGCCGCCATCACCGCGTCGATGTCCTTGTACGCCATGGGGATCTCGTCGATCACCTCGGCGTCCTTCCGGCACTCTACGCCCTCCGTCGCCCGGATCTGGTCCTCGACGGTGAACAACTTCCGCGCCGCCGTGCGTGACATCACCCGGCCCGCGCCGTGGCTGCACGAACAGAAGGAATCGGGGTTGCCCTTGCCCTGCACGATGTACGACCGCGTGCCCATCGAGCCCGGGATGATCCCGAGGTCGCCGACCCGCGCCCGCACCGCGCCCTTGCGAGTGACCCAGACGTTCGCGCCAAAATGGTGCTCCCGCTCGACGTAGTTGTGGTGGCAGTTCACCGCCGTCGCCCCCAGCTCGAAAGGAGGGAGCTCCGCCGCCAACGCCCGCACCGCCGCGGCCATCATCAGCTCCCGGTTGTGGCGCGCGTACCGCTGAGCCCAGCCGACCGCCTCAACGTAGTCGTTGAAGTAGACGGTGCCCTCGGCAAAATACGCGAGATCGCGATCGGGGAGGTTGATGAAGAAGCGAGCCATCTCCTTCTGCGCGAGCTCGATGAAGTACGAGCCGAACCGGTTGCCGACGCCGCGTGAGCCGCTGTGGAGCATGATCCACACTGCGCCCGCTTCGTCGAGGCAAAGCTCAATGAAGTGGTTGCCGGTGCCGAGCGTGCCGAGGTGGTTCACGTCGTTGCCCTTCCCGAGCTTGGGGTGCTTCTCGAGGATCCGCGCGTAGTCGGTGGCCAACTCGGCGTTCCAGAGCGCTGCGGTCGCAGTGGGAACGTCGTGCCATGCCCCGCGGTCTCCACGGGCACCATTGTGGGTGCGCCCGTGGGGGACGGCGATCTCGATCGCGTTGCGCGCGGCCGCCAAGGAATCGGGCAGATCGCTCGCCGTAAGCGTAGTTTGCACCGCCATCATGCCGCAGCCGATGTCCACGCCCACGGCGGCCGGGATGATCGCCTTGTGGGTAGGCACAACCGAGCCGACGGTGGCGCCGAGGCCCATGTGGACGTCGGGCATGACCGCGATGTGGCTGTGGATAAACGGCATTCCAGCCGTGTTCCGGAGCTGGGCCGCGGCCTTGTCTTCGAGCGGCACGCCGTCGATCCAGGCCTTGATGAGCCCCTTGGGGGCGGAGACGATGGTGAACATGAGCACCTCCGCGGTGGGCTATTGCACGAGCTGTGCCACGGCGGCGACGACCGGAGAACCTGGCGTTTCTAACCGAGGTGAGGGTTGATTCCGATATCATCAGCGAGTATTCTATCTCAATGGATAAGGTTGTCCTCGGGCTGCTCGGCACGAACCTCGACACGGCCGGGGGTACCGCCCGGTGGACGCGCTGGCGGCCCACCGTTTCGATCTTCGAGGCACAAGACCTCGCAATCACGCGCTTGGAGCTGATCTATCCGCCGTCCTACGCGGCGCAGGCGGAGGTCGTCGCCGCCGATGTGCGGCACGTCTCGCCCGAAACCGAAGTGCGGCTGCACGCCCTGGAGATGACCGACCCGTGGGACTTCGAAGAGGTGTACGGCGCGCTCCACGACTTCGTACGCAGCTACGCTTTTCGACCGGAGGACGAGGAGTATCTGGTCCACATCACCACCGGCTCCCACGTCGCGCAGATCTGTTTGTTCCTGCTCACGGAGTCGCGACACCTCCCCGGAAAGCTGCTCCAGACCGCGCCGCCGGTGCGAAAGCGCCCCAGCGCGCCCGTCGTCATCGACCTCGACCTCGCCCGCTACGACCGCCTCGCCGCGCGCTTCAAGGCCGACCAGACGGAGGGTCAGGGGCTGCTGAAGTCGGGGATCGCCACCCGCAACTCCGCGTTCAACCGGATGATCGAGCAGATCGAGAAGGTCGCCGGCACCACGCGGGCGCCGATCCTGCTTCAGGGGCCCACCGGCGCGGGGAAGTCCCAGTTGGCGCGCCAGATCTACGCGCTCAAGCGGTCGCGGCGACTGCTAAGCGGGCCGCTGGTCGAGGTGAACTGCGCCACGCTGCGCGGGGACACCGCGATGAGCACGCTGTTCGGCCACGCGAAGGGGGCGTTCACCGGAGCGGAGCGCGCCCGACCGGGGCTGTTGATGTCGGCCGACAAAGGGTGTTTGTTCCTCGACGAGATCGGCGAGCTCGGCCGCGACGAGCAGGCCATGCTCCTGCGCGCGCTGGAGGAGAAGCGGTTTCTGCCTGTCGGGAGCGACAAGGAGGTGGCCAGCGACTTCCAGCTCATCGCAGGGACGAACCGCGCGTTGACGGAGGAGGTGCGGGCGGGGCGGTTCCGCGAAGACCTGCTCGCGCGCATTGACTTGTGGACGTACCGCCTCCCCGGGCTGCGGGACCGCCCGGAGGACGTGGAGCCGAACCTCGACTTCGAGCTGGAGAAGTGGCGACAAGGCACAGGGAACGAGCTGCGGTTCAACCGGGAGGCCCGGGCGCGCTTCGTCGCGTTCGCTACCTCGGCGGAGGCTACCTGGGCGGCGAATTTTCGTGACCTGAACGCGGCGATCACCCGGATGGCGACGCTGGCCCCCGGAGGTCGCATCGACGTCGCGACGGTGGACGAGGAGGTCGCGCGGCTACGGGCGCACTGGCGCGGGGCGGCGCCGGCCTCGCGAGTCTCCGTGGCGCTCGGTGAGGTGGCGCTCGACCGCTTCGACCGCGTTCAGCTTGAGGAGGTGCTAGCCGTGTGCGCGGGCGCGAAGAGCCTGTCCGACGCG
>BJHF01000006.1 GCA_014191855.1 Deltaproteobacteria bacterium | reverse complement strand
AGCCCTCCGAAGCTCTCCGACACGGCCACCCAAATCCTCCGCTACCTCGCCGTGCCTCCATCGGTGTTCTGGACGCCGCCAAGAGAGAAAATGGCAGTCATGCGCCTATGAACCCGAGGAATGTGGGTCAGGGCTCCGCCGCGGCGGCCCGTTCCCGCGAACGAGCGTTTGCGTATTCCCCAGAGCGGTCTCCAGCGCCACGCCCGCGCACGAGGGGCGCGACCTCCGCACCGCGGTGAGAGTGGACCTTGAAATCCTCAGCCGCGATCCCCCCGACGGGCCGGGACGCAAAGTAAATCAGTAAGCCCACCCACTCAACCCAGAGACTCGGCGATAGAAACGCGATCTCCTCAAAGCAGCCGGCGCCCGACCTGACTCAGTAGAATGTCCCGCCGTACGACATCTCCACGTCCGCCTCGACACCGGTCGCCGGGGCCTCGTCCACGGTGAACCGCCCCTTTATCTTCCCAAAACCAGGCTTCGTCGCCTCCAGCAGGTGGGCGCCGGGCGCCATTGGCCCCAGGCTCACGCGCCCCTCGGCGTCGGTCACGACACCCTGCGCGCTCCCATCAAGCGTCACCAGAACACCGGGAAGGCCGAGCTCACTCTCGTCCATGATGCGCAGGAGCACCATTCCGGGCGGGACCGCCGCCGACGGCATCATCGTCAGCACGGATTGCGGGTGCGGATCGCACGGCGAGCGAACCCGAGCGCTCGCCAGCATGCCACCGCGCCAGTGGCGGCCGCGCACCGCGTACTCCGCCTCCCCTTCCCGGTGGGTGACCGTCGAAACAACCGCGCCCGTAGCGTCCACCGTCACCCAATCGCCAACCTGTCTCCCCAACCGATATCGACCGGTCGTCACGGCGCCGTCGTCCGCCTCGCACGTCCATCTTCCGTTCGGATAGCCGCTGTCGTAGCGCCCACGCTCGACCACCCGGCCATCGGTCGCCACCACCGTCCACAACCCCACGGGCTCCCCCTTGCCCCAGTGCCCGTTTTCTACCGATCCGTTCTCCAGGGTGACCCGCCAGTACCCGAGCGTGCGCCGGTGATAATACCCGTCCGTCCAGTGCCCGCGCATGTGGGCCCCCGGCGCCGGGTATCGCCTGGCGCCAACGACGTCCCAGGTGCCATCCAGCATCGCGTACAGGTTTCGCATGTTTCGCTGACGCCACCCCCAGAATTGCTCGATGATCGCCACCTTGCCAGTCTCGTCCAACCAGCGCAGGCCGGCTGGTGAGGGGGCGGGCAGCGCCAACTTCACGCCGCAAACCTCGCTTGATTCGCGGGCCCCGGAGGCGAGATCAACCACTTGCAGGGTGGGCGGCTCGCCCTGGATGCGACGCTCCATCCTCGTCACCTGCGTGCCGGCGTAGGCCACTTCGTAGCCGGTATCCCCGTCAGCGTAGCGCACGACGCCCGTGGCTTTCAAAATATCGTCGGCGCAGCGCTCGCACTCGGTTCCCCATTTTACCTCGTGCATCCCCCCCGGGCATTCCTCCGCCGCGAACGCGCGGGAGCCCAGGAGCGAGAGCGCAAGCACGAACACCATCCCCCAGAACCCCCTATTCCAGATACCCCAGCGCCTCCAACTGCGTACGATCTTCCTCAGACATGTGGTTCTCCGGCACCGCCGCACCGGCGTTGAGCGCCGCGAGCAGCCCTGCCAGTCGCTCATGCATCGCACCCACACGCTCCGGCTGCTGACTCGCGAGATCGATCACTTCACCGGGATCGTTCAGCACATCGTAGAGCTTGGTGGCGTGCTCCAAACCCTCGTAGTTCGACACGATCTCCAACAGCTTCCAGCCGCCCTCCGAGAGCCCGTTTCCAACGATTCGCCGCTTCCAGCCCACGTCGAACACCAGGGGCGGCGTCGGCCGCGAGCCGCCCTCCGCCAACCCCTGAAGCGAGCTGCCGTCGAACGCCTCGCCCGCAGCCGCCGCCACGCCCGTGACCTCGAGTATCGTCGGCAACACATCGGTGAGGCTCACCGAATCCGGCACCACCCTCGCCACCGTTTGTCCCGGGAGCTTCACAAACAGCGGCACATGCAGCACCTCCGCGTGCAACGAATACCCATGGGAGAACCCACCGTGTTCAAAGAGCTCCTCCCCATGGTCGGCCGTAAGCACGATGAGCGCGTTGTCGAACCGGCCCGCTGCCTTGAGCTGGTCGAGGAAGGCGCCTACCTCATCCGTTTCGTACCGGATGGCGGTGTCATATTGCTCGCGCAGGCTGCGCAGGTAGCCATCCCCCACGCGCTCCCGCGCGCTGAGCACCTGACCCCGCAGGATCTTCTGCATGTAGCCTTGGTAGTAGCGAAACCCATCCTCCGGTTTGCGCCCCAGCAATACGGAATCGCGCGTAGCCGGCACCTTGTAGGGCCCATGGCAATTCATCGGCTGCAGGTAAACGAACGCAGGTCCGGTTGGGTTTTTTGTTAGCCACTCCGAAGCCGCCCTCGTCATACGCCGAGCGTTTGGATACCCCAGCACCTTGCCCGTGTTGTGGGTGAAGGCATCAAAGCCCTGGTCGAAGCCGTGCCGCGGCGAAACGGCGACGTTGTGGGAAAAGCCGCCGGTGTGCCAACCGGCCTCGCGCAAACGCTCCGCCGCGGGCCGGGCTTCAGCGCCCAAAACATCGCCGGATTGCCGCATCCCATGGCGCAGCGGGTGCAGACCGGTGTGGATGGACGTCGTGCTCGGTAACGTCCACGGTGAGGGGGCCCAAGCGCTCTCGAAGCGCGTGGAAACGGCGGCCAACCCCGCCAACCCCGGGCTGGTGTCCAAGTCGTAGCCGTACTGGCTCAGATGATCGGCGCGCAACGTGTCGAGCACGATGAGCACGACGTCCGTGCCCTCCCGCGCGTACGGAGCCTCGAACGTGTGCTCCACCGTGGAGTGCACCTCCTTCGGATCATCGCCCTCCCCGGAGCACGCAAGGAGCGCCGTAAGCCAAATCGTCACGCGCTCAAACCCCGACCGGATCGATGTTCACGACGTGCAATTCCTTCGCCTCGGCGTTGAAGAACCGCACCGCCATCGCCTTGGTTTGGGCGTTGATCTCCACGATCCCGTAGAACTGGAAGCCATCGGAGGGCGGCGCGTGGCGCGGCAGCCCCTTCGGGATCGAGGCCCACTCCAGGTTGGGGCCAAACGTGTTGTCCAGCGGGTGGAGCATGCCCGTGCCGGCGTTGAGCGGGCCGGCCATGAATTCCCAGAAGGGGTCGAAGTCCTTGAACACCGCATCGTCCGGATGGTATTTTGTGGCCTGTGCAAAATGCAAGTCGGCCGTCAGCCAGACGGTGTTGCGCACCCCGTGTTTCTTGAGGTCCGACAGGATATCCGCGATCTCCAACTCGCGCCCCAACGGAACGCCGTCCCCATTCGTGGCGTTGTCCGACTTCTTCTTCTCGCCGCCAGACCGAATCCCCAGCGGCATGTCACAGGCGATCACCTTCCAGAGCGCGGTGGACTCTCGCAGGGTGCGTTTGAGCCAGTCGCGCTGGAAGGGGCCGAGCCACTGCGTGTCGAACCCGTAATTCGGCTGTTCGTTCATTGAATTGGGACCGCGCTCGCTCCGGGTGTCGAGCATGAACACCTCCAGGAGCGGGCCATACTTCACGTTGCGGTAGATACGCCCGCCGCCAATGGGGGTGTACTCGAAGAACGCCCGCTTCGCCGGACCGATGAGCGCGTTCGCGTTCCAAGCCTTGTACCGGATGTCCTTCACGGGGGCGCCCGGCCAGAAGTTGTTCTTCACCTCGTGGTCGTCCCACATGTGAAACACGGGCACTTCGGTGAGCATGTTCCGGAAGTTGTCGTCGATGTGGTTGTACCGGAAGCGCCCGCGTAGCTCCGCGAGCGTTTCGGACACCTTGGCCGTTTCCGGCGTGACAATATTATGCCACGTTCCGCCGTTCGGCAGCTTCAACGTCGCCTTGAACGGACCATCGCTGTAGGCGAGATCGCCGCAGTGAATCAAGAAGTCGGGCTTGTGGGTACGGATCGCCTCGAAGATCCGCATTCCGCCCCGAGTTTCGTCGATGCCAAAGCCCTGCCCACCCGTGTCCCCGCCCCATGCGAAGCGAACGTCACGATCTGGGCCCGCGGTGCGGAAGGTGCCGACCATCCACTCGCCCTGGTCCCCATCGTGATCGATGGTTGCGCGCCAGAACACCTGCTGGTTCCACGGCAGCTCATCGAGGGAGAGGCGCGCCGTGAAGTCCACGTCGGCACCCGTGAACGGCCCCCACACCTCGCGCGCGTTGGAGAAGTCCGGGTTGTCGGCGATGTTCAGGAGCAATCTCCCCTCACGACGGCCGCGCGCCCAGAACGTGGCGGACTTCGGACCGACATCGCCTACCGCGATCGATCGAGGGTTGAGCTTGTCGCCATCGTCCGCCCACGCCACCGAGGGGGCGAAGGTAGCGGCTGAGGCGCCGATCAGGAGCTGGCGACGAGAGAGCTTCACGGGCGGCAGCCTATCCCGGCGGCGAATGGGCGCGAAGCGCGGGGAGAAGGGCGGGGCGAAGCTCAAGGCCAGGGAGCCTTCGCCGTGAGGGAGTCGCCGAGCTTCGCGGGCGCGGTCGGCACGAACGACGCCGGCGGGGAGCACCCGCTGGCCGAGGAGTGTGCGGCGTTCCAAGGGGTGAGGGCTTCGGCATCGAGGAGCGCCGCCGGGCGATGACGATGACCCCCAAGCCGCCGCCAGGCTATCCTTGCGCATGGGGTGGGGCGTCACCCATGGGTCAACGAGAGCGGCTCGTCGTGATCGCCAGACCGTTCGTCCATCAATTCGGCGCGGGCGCCACTGACGCTGGCCCGGTCCCGCCCCGCGGCCGCGCCGCTCGCGACCGCGGTGAGCATGCCGAGGTATCCCACCCGATCTGCGACAAAGTTCGAGGTATCCTGGGCGATCTGCGACGGCGACGGGCGGCGGCGGACCCATGTCGCCGCGCGACCATCGGACGAACGCTCGGAATTCCCGCATGTGGGTCGCGCCGACCGGCCTCCGGCGCGATTCTGTCGCAATTCGAAGGGGATAGGTGGGTAGACCGTCGCAATTCGGGGGGGATAGGTGTGCCCCCGACCCACTGAACGCTCGAGAAGTCCCAACCACCAGGCTGGCCGAAGCCCCGATCGTTCCCGACGCCCGCGGGTCGCGACAGGGAGGGCCGGTGGCCCGCTCACCCGGTTGGACCATCCAGCGAACACTGGCGCTCTGCCGCGGGCGCTTCGCTCGTCGGCAGCAATTCGTTGTTCGATGGTGGCCACCGCGCGTGGTGCCGTGGCTGACCGGGGTGGTCTGCGCTGCATTTTCTGGATGCCGCGCGCCGCCGCCCCTGGATTTGGAAGGGTGCACCACGGGCGCCTCGGCACACCGGAGGGCGGCGACGATGGGCCGGCTCTCCTTGCGAGTGGGGTGCCCGGTCACCCTTGCCGCAAGGAGAGCCAAATCGGCCACGCGACCGCCGCCGGCGGGGAATGGCTCCACGGCAGTGCGGAATTCACCTCGTTGTACCGTTGGTCAGGGAGCCGCGGGTGGTGACGACGACCTGCAAGCCGCCGTCCCGCTCTCCTTGCGCATGGGGTGGGGCGCCACCCATGCCGCAACGGGAGCGCGTCGTCACGACGCGCGCGGCGGCCGGGCGCGCCTGCGTTCGACGGGTGAACGTGGTGATTTCGAACGCAGCTTCGCGTCTACGGCAGCAACGGTGTCGCGACATGGCCAAGCGACGCTCACAACGCGGGTGGGGCCCGCTCCCCCCGGCGGATGTGAGCGCTCCCCCTGCCCATCCGCCGCACCGCCCCATTCGCCGCTCCCTGCCGGTTCGGCCCGCTGCTCGACTCCAACCCTCCCACCCCAACGCTCCCAAAAGCCCCACCACCAGGCTGGCCGAAGCCTCGATCGTTCCCGACGCCCGCGGGTCGCGACAGGGAGGGCCGGTGGCCCGCTCACCCGGTTGGACCATGCAGCGAACACTGGCGCTCTGACGCGGGCGCTTCACTCGTCGGCTGCAATTCGATGTTCGTGGGTGGCCACCGCCGGTAATCCCACTCTTCAACCAGGGTTGTCTGGTCGGCGTGTTCCACACGCCGCCAAGCACGGACGGTTACGGGCCACCGAGCGGGGATTTGGAAGGGTGGGCGACGGGCACAGTGGGACGCTGAAGCTCACCAACAGGGGGCGCGGCTCTCTTTGCGCGGGGGGTGGCTCCTCACCCCACGCGCAAAGAGAGCAATGCGGCCGCTGCAGGCGCTTTTTTGCCCGGTTGTGTCGGCACGTGTGTGGAATTCGGAAGGTTGTATGGTGGCCCGACCGGTCGCGGGGCCGAACAGGAGCCATCATACGACGTCTTGACTCTCCTTGCGCGGGGGGTGCCGACCCACCCATGGCGCAACGAGAGCGAATCGTCGTGACGCCTCGTCCAGTCGCCACTTTGCCCCTGCCCGCCACGCGGAATCACGACACACGCCGCCACCGTAGCGAGCAGCTCGCCGCTCACGGCCCCGACCGCCACGGCCCATCGCTTGCCCGGAGCGCCACCCCGCGCCCGCAGCCCCAATCCGCCGATCCGGGCCCGCGCGGCGGGCCCCCCAAAAAAATCCCGCCACCGGCCCCGCCGAAGCCCCCGTCCGCTCACCGCCTCGGCGGGTTGTTGGGGTGGGTGCCGGTCACCCTACCACCGGGTTGGATCATCCCGCGAACGCCAATTCGAAAGCTCCCCGTCTAATTCCCCAGCGGAGCATAGCGCGGCGAAACGAGGCCGCGTAGCACGGAGTCGACCGGCCTCCACCGCCGAGTTTCCACCACGCCGTCCACGTTAGACAGACCGGCCTATCGCGGCGGATACGCTCCCTCCAGCCGCGCCGCCCGCCCCGGCGAAATCGGCCCCGCTACCGCCCTGCCCCGCCCGGCAGCGTCGAATGTCCGCCGCCGCGGCGGGCCGCCGCCGCGATGGGGCGCCACGCCCACCCCGGCAAAGGGACCGGGACTACCCCATCGCCCAGACTCTAGACGTTCCTTCGATACTCGCCGCCAACCTCGTAAAGGGCGTGGCTGATCTGGCCGAGCGAAGCCACCCGCACCGTGTTCATCAGCTCCGCAAACAGGTTTCCGCCGTCGAGGGCCACCTGCCGCAGCCGGGCGAGGGCGGCCGGCGCTTCGGTCGCGTGCTTGGCATGGAAGGCCGCGACCGCGTCGATCTGGGCCTGCTTCTCCGCGTCGGTGCTGCGGCGAAGCTCGATTTTGGGCGGCTCCCAGCTCCCACCAAGCGTGGCGGGATCCTGGAACGTGTTGATGCCGATGATCGGCAGCGTCCCGTCGTGCTTCTGCTCCTCGTAGTACAGCGACTCGTCCTGAATCTTCCCGCGTTGATACTGCGTTTCCATCGCACCGAGCACGCCCCCGCGGCTGTCGATGCGCTCAAACTCCTGCAGAACCGCCTCCTCCACAAGATCCGTGAGCTCATCCACGATGTAGCTGCCCTGCAGCGGGTTTTCGTTCTTCGCCCAGCCCAGCTCCTTGTTGATGATGAGCTGGATCGCCATGGCGCGGCGCACCGACTCCTCGGTCGGCGTCGTCACCGCCTCGTCGTAGGCGTTGGTGTGCAGAGAATTGCAATTGTCGAACAAGGCCAACAGCGCCTGGAGGGTGGTGCGGATGTCGTTGAATTGGATCTCGCGTGCGTGCAGCGATCGGCCGCTCGTTTGGATGTGATATTTGAGCTTTTGGCTGCGCTCGTCGGCGCCATAGCGCTCCTTCATCGCGACAGCCCAAATCCGACGCGCCACCCGGCCGATCACCGTGTATTCCGGATCGAGCCCGTTGCTGAAGAAGAAGCTGAGATTTGGGGCGAAGTCGTCGATCTTCATGCCGCGAGCGAGGTAATACTCCACGAACGTGAAGCCGTTGCTCAGCGTAAACGCAAGCTGGCTCACCGGGTTCGCCCCGGCTTCGGCGATGTGGTAGCCGGAGATGCTGACCGAATAATAATTGCGGACGTCGTTCGCCACGAAGAAGCTCTGGATGTCGCCCATCATCCGGAGCGCGAATTCCGTGGAGAAGATGCAGGTGTTCTGGGCCTGGTCTTCCTTCAAGATGTCGGCCTGCACGGTGCCGCGAACGGTCTGGAGCACCCAGGCGCGGAGCTTCGCGGTCTCCGATTCGTCGGGGCTGCGCCCATTCTTGGCGACGAATACGTCGATCTGCTGGTCAATCGCCGTGTTCATGTACATCGCGAGCAGGATCGGGGCCGGCCCGTTGATGGTCATGCTCACGCTGGTGGTTGGATCGCAGAGATCGAAGCCGCCGTACAGGATCTTCATGTCGTCGAGCGTGGGCACACTCACGCCGGACTCGCCGATCTTGCCAAAGATATCGGGGCGCAGGGCGGGGTCTTCGCCGTACAGCGTGACGCTGTCGAAAGCCGTGGAGAGGCGTTTCGCCGGCTCGCCGCGGCAGAGGTAGTGGAAACGCTCGTTGGTCTTGGCGGGTCCGCCCTCTCCGGCGAACATGCGCTTGGGATCCTCGTTCGTGCGCTTGAGGGGGAACACCCCGGCCGTGTACGGGAAGAAGCCCGGGAAGTTCTCGGTCATCGACCAGGAGACGATGTCGCCGTCGTCGGCGAACCGCGGGGTGGCGATGCGGGGGATCTTGAGCCGGCTCAAGGACTCCGAAACCAGCGGCTGGGTGATGTCCTTGCCGCGAACCTGGTAGGTGTAGGTGTCCTGCCGGTAGCGGTTCACGAGGGCGGGGTAGGCGTCGAGGGCGCACGCGGCGTCCGCGTCGAGCGCGATGGAGTCGCGTTTGCTCAGGAGGGCAGCGGCGGTTTCGCTGCCCATCTCCGTGGCGGCGCGGGCGAGGGCTTGCCGGCGGCGCGCAAGCTCCGCGTTCTTCGCGGCACGTTTGCGGTAGGAACGAGCGCCGTCGCTGATGTCGCCGAGGTAGCGCTGACGCTCAGGCGGGACGATGCGGCGGCGGGGGGGGCTGGCCTTGGTGCCGGGGTCGGGGACGCTGGACGGGTAGGCCCGGCCCGTTTTTTCCGCGAGCGCCGCCAGCAGTCCGCGGTACGCCGCGTTCACCCCGGGATCGTTGAACTGGGAGGCGATGGTGCCGTACACCGGCAGCGCCTCGTCGGGCGTGGTGAACAGCTCGCGGTTGCGCTTCACCTGCTTTCGCACATCCCGAAGCGCATCTTCCCCGCCGCGACGCTCGAATTTGTTGAGCACCACGATGTCGGCGTGATCGAGCATGTCGATCTTCTCAAGCTGGCTCGGGGCGCCGAACTCCGGCGTCATCACGTACACGCTCACGTCTGCGATCTCGACGATCCCCGCGTCGGACTGGCCGATGCCGCTGGTTTCGATGAAGATCATCTCGTAGCCGGCGGCGTGACACACCTGCACCGCAGAGCCGATCGCAGCGGACAGCTCCCCCTTCTCCTCGCGGGTCGCCAACGACCGCATGAACACCCGTTCGTCGTGGATGGCGTTCATGCGGATGCGGTCGCCCAGGAGCGCACCACCGCTTTTCTTTCGGGTCGGATCGACGCACAAGACCGCGATCCGATGCTCCGGAAAATCGGCGCGGTACCGGCGCACCAGCTCATCGGTCAAGCTCGACTTGCCCGCGCCGCCCGTGCCGGTGATGCCGACGACGGGACCCCGCGCGCCCGCGGTTGTCGACGCGCCGCTTCCGAGGCCCACGGTCATCGTGTGCCCGCTCTCGGCGAGCGTGATCGCGCGGGCCATGGCGTTGACGCTCCCGTGCTCGATGGCCTCGGTCAGGGACGCTTGGTTCAACGCCGCGAGATTGTAGTCCGCCCGCTTCAACAGGTCCTCGATCATCCCGACGAGGCCCATCCGGCGCCCATCCTCCGGGCTGTAGATGCGCTCGACGCCGTACGCGTGCAGCGCCCGGATCTCGTCCGGCACGATCACTCCGCCGCCGCCCGCAAAAACCTTGATGTGGCCCGCGCCGCGCTGGCGCAGAAGATCAACCATGTAGCGGAAGTACTCGTTGTGGCCGCCCTGGTACGAGCTCACGGCGATCGCCTGCGCGTCCTCCATGATCGCTGCGTTCACGACCTCGGCCACCGAGCGGTTGTGGCCGAGGTGGATGACCTCCGCGCCAAGCTGCTGCAAGATGCGCCGCATCACGTTGATCGAGGCATCGTGCCCATCGAACAACGAGGCCGCGGTTACGATGCGAACGGCGTTTTTGGGGTGGTATCGTTCGGGGTTCACGGGCCCTCCGGAGGGGGGGCGCTGTATCAAGGAACGGGCGCGGCGCCCGCCGCAGCGCGCCGCCGAGCGCGCCTCCCGCGGCGCCGCGCGGTCCGCCGACCAACCGGCTACCCTTCCGCCATGACGCTCCTCCTCTTCGCGCTGGCCTGCGACTCCTCCCTCCCAGCCGACTCCTCCACGACCGGCGACACCGCTGGCAGGGCCGACACAGCCGACACCGCCGCCCCGTTCGAGCCGCCCGACTGGTGCCCGGCGCCCACCGAGGGCCGCCAGGAGGTCACGGACACGCCGGCCAGCCCCTACTTCGTTACCCACCCCGAGGGGGCCGACGCGCCGCTTGTCCTGTTCCTTCCTGGCGGTCCCGGCGACCGTGGCTCCGCCTCCGCCACCTGGGAAGCCTTCTTCGACGAAGACTCGCGCGGCTACCGGCTCGTCGTCCCCTACGTCACGGAGTCCGGCTACCCCACCGACGTTGTGCCCCCGGTCGCGGAGCTGCTCGACGAGGTGCTGACGTGTTTCGGGGGCGACCCCGCGAAGGTACACCTCGCCGGCCACAGCAACGGCGGGTACCTCGCCTACAACGTGGTAGGCCCGGACCTCGCCGCGAGCTTCGTCACGATCACCGGGGCCCCCGCCTACTTCAACGCCTTCCTTCCCAACAAATTTTCGGGCGTTGCCTTCCACAATTCGGCGGGTGAGCTGGATACCGAGTGGCTCGCCGCGATGGAAGAGGCCCACGCCACGCTCCTTGAGAAGGGCTTCGACTCGCAGCTCACGGTGTGGCCGGACACCGACCACACGCCCGGCCCGAACTGGACAGGTCAAGATGCCATGTTCGAGTTCTGGGACACCCACCCCATGCGCTGAGCGCGGCGCCGATCCCCGGCCGCCTACGCGCTCGCTTCGAGGTGCACCCTCAGCTCGAAGATCGGGGAGAACACGATCCGCACCGTGGTGGGGGTCACCTCCAGGCGCCGCAGCTCGGTCTCGAAGATGCGGCGTCCGAGGCGGAAGCTCGCGCCGGGCTCGAAGGTCAGCGTGAACCGGTCCACGGCGCGGTGCAGCTCCCCGCGCAGCGTCGCCGCGATCTCAAGCTGGCCCGTGAGGCCGAGAAACTTGACGTTGCGAACGATCGGGCGCCCCCCGTTCACGAAGGCATCACCGGCGAAGTGGAGATCCCCGCGCTCCGCCAGCTGCTCGTGAAACGCGGCCGCCACCGGGATTCCCAAGGTTCGCACGAGCTCTTCCACGGGCACACGCAGCTCCCCATCCACCTGGCCGTGACAGACCAGATCGATGAGCGCGATCACCTCCGCGCGAAGCTCGGGGCGCCGGATGTCGATGGGAACGGAGGGCAACAACCTCCGCGCGGCTATTCCGGCGGCGCGGCGGTGTCGCCCGTATCGTTGGGCGGCATCGGGGGCGGGGCGCATGCGGCCACCCCATAGATGGAGCTGCCGATCGCGACCGTCGCGCTCTCGGCGCCAGAGGCCAGATCGTAGCCGATCAAGTTCGCGCTCGTGCCGGTGCCTTCGCCCGACCACAGGTACGGCTGCACGACGGCCAGCCCATTGGCGATGGTGTTCGTGGTGATCGTGCCGAGGTCGGTGCCGTCGGAGATGTAGCGGTGCACGGTGATCGCATCGCCGTCGTCAACCGCCACGTACATCGTGCCATCGCCTGCGCCGCCGCTCACGGTGGCCACGCGGGTAACGCCGCTGAAGTCCACCGCGTTGCCGGCGCTGCTTTTGCTCGTCGTGTCGAACAGCTCCAGCGCGCCGCCGGACGTTCCGGACGCCTCCAAATTGATCATCAGCGCCCCGGGCACGCCACCCGCGGCAGAGCCCGCGTTGGAACCTGCGAGATCGCCGCTCCCGGTGATGGAGAGCGCGGCAAAGTCGAGGAAGGCGACCCCGCTCTTGGTCGTTGCCCCAGATCCCGTGCGCGCCAGCACTGCGGCCTGACCGGCATCGCTCGGGATGAACGCCCGAACCTCGGGGATCCCGTCCGCGTCGGCGACCGAGCTGAGGTCGATGCTGCCCCCCTCGGCGCCGGCCCCGTCGTACGACATCACGGACGCGCTGCCATCCCCGGCGAACCAGAAGGACTCGTTGTAGGTGACCGCTTTGGGGTCGAACTTCGCGGGCAGCTCGATCGTGGCGCCGATCACGAGGTTGCGAGCTTCGACGCCGTACGCGACGTCGGGCGTCGCCGCATCTCCCTTCGTGGAGAGCACCCACACGTACTGGCCCGCGCATCCGAACGTTGCCGTCTTGGGTACGGTAACGCCGGTGATGGTGGTCGAGGTGGCCGCCGCGGTGTCGATAACCATCACCTTCGCGGCGCCCGCGCCGTCGTCGGCGAGCACAACGAGGGCGGGCGGACCGAAGTAGCCGGTGGTCGGTGGGGGCGGCAGGCTGGTGTCGATGCCCGAGTCGCCGGTCTCGTTGGTATCTCCCGTGTCGGTGTCGCCGGTGTCCGTATCCGTGTCGCCGGTGTCGGTATCGCCAGTTTCACCCGTATCTACGGCGGTGTCGCCGCCGGTTTCTTTCGGGTCGGCGGTCTCGGTGTCGCAGCCGGTGATGAGCAAAAGCAGGGCGGGAACGGTCAGGCGGTGCATCGGGGCTCCAGTCGTCGGGGCCGCATCCTATCCAAGAATGCGCCCGACTGCGCGCCTGCGCTGCGGCCCTTACAATCCTCAGACGCTTGGGGCCGTGCCCGCTGGCGCGACGGGGTCGACCGCCACCGGTGGCTGCCCCGCGCCGATCGAGGTAAGCACTCGCGCCCGGGAGGGTGTCGTGGTGGGTGGCCGTCCGGAGTGGCTGAAAGTACGGATGCCTGGCGGGGATCGATATACCCGCATCAAAGGTCGTGCCCGCGAGCTGGGGCTGCATACCGTGTGCGAAGAGGCGCACTGCCCGAACGTGGGCGAGTGCTGGGGCGGCGGCACCGCCACCTTCATGGTGCTGGGCGACACGTGCACGCGCGGATGCCGCTTCTGCGCGGTGGAAACGGCGAGAAACCCCGCTCCGCCGGACGCGGCGGAGCCCGCGAACATCGCGAACGCGATCGCGGAGATGGAGCTGGACTACGTGGTGGTCACGAGCGTGAATCGCGACGATCTCCCCGATCAGGGCGCCGGCCACTTCGCCGCGTGCATCCGGGCTTCCCGCGAGCGCAGCCCGCGCACGATGGTGGAGGTGCTCATCCCCGACTTCCGCGGGCGCACCGATCTCCTGGATGCGCTGCTTGAAGCCCGACCGGATGTCCTGGCCCACAACGTGGAGACCATCCCGAGGCTCCAGGTTCCCGTGCGCGATCCGCGCGCGAATTGGGAGCAGAGCACGCGCATCCTCACCCATGCCAAGCACCGCGGCTTCCTTACGAAGACGAGCATCCAGGTCGGTCACGGCGAATCCGCCGACGAGGTGCTCGACACGATGCGCCTTCTGCGTGAGCTGAACGTCGACTTCCTCACGGTCGGACAGTACCTCCGCCCCACCACGAACCACCTCGACGTCAAGGAGTACGTACATCCAGACGTATTCGCGCGCTACGCGGAGGAAGGCCGCGCCATGGGCTTCCGCTACGTCGCGAGCGGGCCGCTGGTGCGCTCGTCCTACAAGGCGGGCGAGTACTTCATCCGCGACTTCCTTCGCGCCCGCTCGGCGCCCCCCGGAGCCGAAGCATGAGAACGGGACGCGACCAGCTCCGCGCCGCACTGGCCGCCCACGCCGCTTCCCCGAACGGGGTGCTGGTCGGCGAAGCGGTCGGCGTGGCCGGGCTGAGCAAGGGGGTCACGGGAAACCTGCTTCGTACGCCGCTCTCGGAGGCCGGCAGCGTCGGCGCGGCGGCGGGCCTGGCCCTGGCGGGGAAGCGGCCGGTCGTCGAGTTGATCGATCCCGCAGGTGTGGCGCGAGCGGCCGAGGCGCTCGGGGAGGCGGCGGCGCTCGGCATTCGCAGTAATGGTACATTCAACGCGGCGCTCGTGGCGCTGGTGGTGCTGCCGGATGATGGCACGCTGCCCGTTGCCCCCCCCGGCGTGCTGCTCGCTGTCGCGGGCGTGGCCTCCGATGCGGCGGGCATGCTGTTGGCCGCGATCGCGGCAAACCGGCCAGTCCTCGTCGTCGTAACGGAGAGCTCGCTCGATAGCCGCGGCGAGGCCGATACCACCGCGCTCTCCGAGCCAGTCGTGCGCCGCGCGGGAACGGGGCTGACGGTGCTCGCCGAGGGCGCGGGCGTCGCGCTGGCGCTGAGCAGCACCGAGGGCGTCGAGGTGGTGGACCTCCGCGGCTGTCGCGACCCTAAGACCATCGCCGCCCTGGCCGCGCGAACGGGGCGCGTTGTCCTTGTCGGCCATGGCGATCCAAGCCCGCTCGCGGCGGTGTCCGAGCAAGCGTTCTGGCGCCTCGAAGCTCGCCCCCTCTCGATTCAAGCCGCCGCCGGGGCGAGCGCCCTGGCCGCCGCCATCTCCGACTCGTTTACCCCCTGAGGAAGCCCTGATGTTCGTGTTTGAGCTGCCCGAGATCGGCGAAGGTGTGGTCGAAGGCGAGATCGTCAGTTGGAAGGTGAACCAGGGCGACATGGTGGCCACGGACCAGCCCATCTGCGAGATCATGACCGACAAGGCCACGGTGGAGATCAGCTCGCCGAAGTCGGGCCGCGTGGTGAAGCTGCACGGCAAACCTGGGGATGTGGTCCGAGTCCACAGCGCGCTCGTCGAGATCGATCTCGCGGGCGGGGCGATGCCGGCCGCGGTGGCGGAAGCGCCGAAGCCGGTTGCGGCCGCGCCGGCGCCGGTTGCCGCCGCTACGGCCGCTCCGAAAGCGACGGCGCCCAAGCCCGCCCCAAGCACCGCAACCGCATCCGGTGTTCATCCCGCCGTCGCCGCGAAGATGCCCCCTCCGCCGCGGCCTGTTGGGGAAAAAGCGCTCGCAAGCCCGGCCGTTCGCCACGAGGCCAGCGCCCGCGGCATCGCCCTTGAGGCGGTCCCCGGCTCTGGCAAAGACGGCCGCGTCACCCGAGCGGACGTCGAGTCGTTCAACGCCGCCGCCCTGCCCAAGGCGCCGCCCGCGCTCGTGGCTCCGACACCCTCGAAGGGCGACGAGCGCGTGAAGATCATCGGTCTACGCCGCAAGATCGCCGAGAAGATGGTGCAGGCCTGGCACACCGCGCCGCACTTCACGTACGTGGACGAGGTGGATGCGAGCCGGCTCGTGTCGCTGCGGAAGGCGCTGAACCCGGCCGCCGAAGCGACGGGCGTGAAGCTCAGCTATCTGCCCTTCATCATGAAGGCGCTGGTGCGCGTGTTCCGCGACTTCCCCACGCTCAACGCCGTGATGGATGAAGCGAGCTTCGAGCTGGTGGTCCGCGCGGATGTGAACATCGGCATCGCAGTGGATACGCCGGCCGGCCTGTTCGTGCCGGTGATCAAGCGCGTGCAGGACAAGACGCTGCTCCAGCTCGCGCACGAGATCAACGACCTCTCGCAACGCACTCGCGATGGGAAAGCGAAGCTCGACGAGCTTACCGGCGGCACGTTCACCATCACGTCTGTGGGCAACATCGGCGGGCGCTTCGCCACCCCGATCCTCAATCATCCCGAGGTCGCGATCCTGGGCGTCAACCAGATCCACGACCGCCCCGTGGCCATCGACGGGCAGGTGGTCATCCGGCCGATGATGTACCTCTCCCCCAGCTTCGACCATCGCGTGATCGACGGCGCCGTCGCCGCCCGCGCAGTGAGCGCGCTGAAGGCGATCCTTGAAGCCCCCGAGCAGCTCTTCCTGGAGCTCCTGTGAACGGCGATTCCCCCAGCGCTTTCCGCGCGTGGAGCGCAGCGCAGCCCGTTTCGGCGGGCACCCACGGCGTCGAAGCGCTGGTGGAGGGCGTCGTCGCTGCGTCGCCGAAGCGCGCGTGGTTGTTCCCCGGGCGTCGTGAGCGCGGCGCGGCGATCCTGCGGGGCGCCGATCCCTCCGCGTTGGCGGAAGCGCGGCCGTACAAGGTGGTGCCGCCGGGCGAGTCCCCCGCGATCCGGGCCCTCGAAGCGGTGGGCGTTGCGCTGGCGGGCGAGCCATCGGTGTGTTTCCTGGGCACGGGCTCGCTGAGTTATGGTGTGTTCCACGAGGCGATTCAGCTCGCGGCGGCGCACCGTGCCCCGGTGGTGTTCGTCGTGAGCGGGTACAGCGGCGAAGGGCCGTTCGCGCCGCAGTTGGGCGTGCCGGCGGTGGTTTTGGCGGCTGCGCTCGGCCTGGCTACGGCCACCTGCGATGGCGGGGACATGGCGAGCGTTCAGGCCGCGGTGGCCGGCGTTGGCGCGGGGCCGGCGCTGGTTTGGGCGGAGATGTTGCACGGGTAGGGTGGGGGCGGGATCAGGGCGGGCAGGTCCAACGCGCCTCCACGTGCGAGTCCGGGTCGTCGCCGTCGAGATACGTCGTTTCCGAGCCGACGCGCCGCGGGGTGTCGTCCGCATAGAAATACAGGGTGAACGAGCTGAAGCTGTCGGCGACGCCGTCGCTTCCGTGCCCGTATTCGCGCCGCTCCACGCGGCGGAGCTCGTCGTGTGCGAAGGTCTCAATGTAGTTGACGGACGGCGAGCTCACCTCGTGCACCTTGAGCAGCCCATCGCGCCAGATGTAGGCGTCGGTGTTGCTCCGCTCCCCGTCGTACCAAGTCTCTTCTGAGCGCACGTTTCCGTCGCCATCGTACTCGTAGTAGGCGGTGTAGCCGGGTGATTCATCGCCGTCTTCCGCGATCACGACGAGATGTTTGCTCGCCAGGCGGTCATCCAGGTAGCCGTTTTCGTACCGATATCGGTTTGTCGCCGCCCCAGGGCCAGCGCTGTCCTCCCAAGTCCAAGCGTTCTCCCAAGTGAGCGCGTTTTGATGGTCGTCGCAAGTTACATCGTCCACGATGGCGTACTGGCTCCACGGGTACGCACCCTCGGTGATCGTGCGGTCGGGACAGCCGAGCTCGTCCCAATGCGAGAGGCCGGACTCCCAGTGATCGCCATCTTCGTCCGCGAACCGAATGTCCCAGGCTTGCAGCCGATCCTCCGTGCCGTACAGATAGGACCCGACAGTCGTCCATCCCTCGTCGTCAGCGGGGCTGGACGTCCAATGCTCGACGCAGCCCGCCAACGTGAACTCCACGGCCGGATCCGGCGGGGCCGCCTCCTCCACGGTGGTGCATGCGGCGAGCCAGATCATGGCGACAGGATAACCCTGATCGATGTGGATGTTGTTCGTTGTCGGCTGCCCGCTCGATCCGGCCGGGCCGCTCACAGACGACGATGGCGACGGTTTCACCACCACGGACTGCGCTCCGAACGACGCGGCCGTGCACCCCGGCGCGCCCGACGACAACTGCGACGGGGTAGACGACGATTGCGACGGCACGCTCGACGAGGCCTCCCCGACCGCGGCATTATGGTATCCCGACGCCGATAACGACGGCTGGGGAATCTCAGGCGAGCTCGTCGCCGCCTGCGTCAAGCCGGAGGGCTACGGAGCGCATTCGACGGATTGCGATGACACCGACGCCTCCATCCACCCCGAGGCGGCCGACGATGTGTGCGACGGCGTGGACCACGACTGTGACGGCGAAACCAACGAAGACGCGCCTGAGGCGATCAGCCAGTGGATCGACGCGGATGGCGACGGATTTGGCAGCGAGGCGGAGCCGATCCGCGTCTGCGAGCTCGTGGAAGGCTACGCCACAAACGCTGACGATTGTATCGACACCCGGGCCGATGCGAGTCCCGGGGGAGCGATCGACTGTTCGCGGTGGTCTTCCCGGTCCGAGGCGACATGGGGCTCGCTGGGTACGGGAGACAAGCAGGACACGCTGGACGTAAAGCTCACGGGCGGTCGTGACGCGGACGGCGATGGACACGGCGATCTGCTAGCGATACTGCCTGGTGAGACTCACCAAGACGGCACCTTTGGGGCGGCGTATCTGGTTACCGGCTCCGGCCCGGGGGAGAACCTCCTGAGCGGGGCGCGAGCGCGCGTGGAGGTGGCCAACGCAGAATCCACGTGGCTAAGCGGCGGGTGGGCCGGGGACTGGGATGGCGACGGCACGCAAGACCTTGCGGTGCGGACTGGTGCCTACGGGGGCGCAGAGGTGTGCGTGGTTTCGGGCACCCTCGCGTCCAGCACGCTCTCCGACTCGTTGGCCTGCTGGACCGGCGCACTCGACAACGTGGCCTCGAAGGCCGACGCCGCCGGGGAGGGTGCGTGGGTGATGGTGGTCGCGAGCACCGAAGCGGTGGACGAAACGAGCGAGGGAGCCGCCTACATCGCGCCGTTTGGCGCCCCGAGCGGACTCGTCTCGGAGGCGAGCGCAAGGCTCTCTGATGGCGGGTCGGTGGGGTTCGCCGACCAATACGCGGAGGCCGGAGACGTTGACGGCGACGGGTTGACCGACCTCTACCTAACGGCGCCGAGCGACGATGCGCACCCGACCTTTGGGGCGATCTACGTGGTCTTGGCACCCTTCGTCGGGGCGCGGGATGTCGCGGACGGCGACCACGCGCTGGCGGGAACAGCCAGCCTGCGCGCTGCCCGAGGGTACCCCGAAAATGCGGGCGACATGGATGGAGATGGAAGCCCCGACATGCTTTTTTGGAGCAGCGTGATCGAGGGTGCGATGGTGTTTGCCGACCCCCTCCATGCGGCCACGCTCGAGGAACCTGCGATAAAGATTGAGGACACCAGCGGAATCGGGGAGTCCGTCGGCTCGGCCACCACTACCGGCGACGGAAACGGTGACGGCGTCGTTGACCTCTTCGTCGCCGCCGAATCCAGCTCCTTCCTCTACGCCGACGAGGGCGCGCTCTTCGCCTTCGCAGGCCCGCTGGCCGGCACACGCAGCCTGGAGTCGGCCGACGCTGTGGTCGCAGGGGGCACCGCCTACGGCGGGTTTGGCACAGATGTAGCCATCCTCGGCGATTGGAGCGGCGATGGCGCCCCGGATGTGGCGGTGGCCGGTTTGAGCTCGTACTGGCCCTACGAAGCGGAGATCGATCTGATGTCCGTTTCGTGGTGAACGCGCCCCTCGGATCGGGCAGGGCAGACGGCCGACCGCGCGTTTCTCACAACGCTCGGAGCGGCCGCCCCCCCACCCCGAAGTGAGAAGGTTTCGACGCGGTTTCTCTCACATCGCGCGGAGTGATGCCCTCACCGCGGCCGATCCGAGAATTTTCCGCCGATTTCCTCTCACATCGAGGGGGGCGACTCTCAGATCATAGCCGGCGGCGGCCCGCCCTCCCGAATATGAGAAATGCGTCGCGACTCGATGCCCGCCAAGCCCCGAAGCCCTGGCCGCCCCCCCAAATATGAGAAATCCGTCGCGAAGGCGACCTCGTCCGGAACGCCAAGTCGCCGCTGGGATTCGCGAGCCACCGGCTGCCCCCGCCCTACTTCGCCATCTCCCGCGCCAAACAGGCGAACATCGGGCGGTAGTACCGTTCACGCTGGCGAGCGGAGCGGTCCTGGTCGAGGGGCTGCCCTTCCAGCACCGTCCACCGCAGCAACGTGGGGCCGGCGGCCGCGATCGCCTGCGCGACCGCCGCGTTGATGACGAACTCCGCACCCAGCACCGGGGAGATTCCGCTGAAGCGCGCCTTGGCACCGGAGCTCGTGAGGTGGATGCGTGTGTCGTCGGTGAGCAAGAGGTCCAGCGTCAGCGAGCCGGCCCGGTAGGCCTCGGCATCCCACGCCACCTCGCGGTTACGAATCGAGAGGAACACCGTGAGCACAGGTTCGGAGCCGGGTTTCCAGTCGATCAGGAACAGGTCGGCGCCCTGCGCATGGAGCGAGCGGGCGCCATCGAAGGGGTCGTTGCTCAGCTCCACGTCGCTGCACACGTTGCCGCCCGGCGGCTTTCCCGGCTTCGCGGGCGGGTTGGTGATCACCGGCCCCGGCGCCACGAAGCTGCTGGCGCCCTGGCCCACCAACGCGGCGATGCTCGCGTCGGTGGTGTCGGCGATCTCCACGTCCAACGCCCGGCCTAACTCCTCCGCGGCCACCGCGAAGCCCACACCCTCCACGCCGACAGCCGCCAACTTGAAGCTCACGATCGCCGCGACCTCCCCGGCGGCGTTCACCACGGGACCACCGCTATTCCCAGCGTTCATACTCGCATCCGTCTGGAGGATCACCCACCCCTCCCGGTCGCGGTAGCCGCTTACGATGCCCTTGGTGACGCTGCCGGTAAGCGCCTTGCCGCCCGGCGAACCGACCACGTAAAGATCGGCCGCCGGCCCCTGGCGCGACGGCGCGAGCTTGAGGCAGGGGAGGCCTACGCCGGGCACCCGCAACAACGCGAGATCGGCCTGACCGTGCACGCGAAGCACCTCCGCCTCCACCCGACTCTCATCCGGAAACACCACCTTCACCTTGGAGGTTCCGGCGACGACATGGGCCGCCGTAACCACGAAGCCATCGGGCGAAACCACGACGCCGCTGCCGGTGCCATCCGCGCTCTCGATCCGGACCACCCGTTTGCCCAGGTCGGCCATGCCGGCGGGAAGCGCGGGGAGCACGTCGGCGCAACGGGCGATGTGGGCGGGCGCGGCGAGCGCGCTGGCGGAGAGGAGCAGGGCGGGAAGCATCGCGCCGCCATAACGCTGCAACAGCGGTATTGGGGCGATGCCCGCGGCCTATGTCGCCTTCGTCAGGCGAGCGTCTGAGGGCATCGCGGCGCGCCGCGTTACTCGCTCCGAACGAGACGAAGCTCCTCCCGTCCCATCACCGAGCGCACGGCATCGTCGATCTGGCGCCACCCGAACGCGGGCTGTGCCGCCCCCGGGCGGCTCACATCGCCGCCGTACACCACCACGCCTTCCCCCTCCCCGCCGGCCATTCCACGAACGCGGTCGATCTGGTCAAACCAGTCGGTAGCCAGCGTCCGCCCCGACTTGACTTCGACCAGCCCCACCCGCCGCCCGCGCTCAACCACCAGATCCACCTCGTGCCCCGCGCTGTCGCGCCAGAAGTAGAGCTCATCGCTCCGAAGCATATTGCGCTTCTGCTTGAGGAACTCCGACACCACAAAGGTCTCGAAGATTGGCCCGCGCATGGAGCCGCTCACCAGGTCGCCCGGCTCGCGGACTCCGGCCAACCACGCGGCCAGGCCGGAGTCCAGAAAGTAGAGCTTCGGCGCTTTGGTGAGCCGCTTGCCAAGGTTGCGATGCCACGGCTGGAGCCGAACCACCAAATAGCTGGCCTCGAGAACGCTGATCCAAGCCGCCGCCGTGTTGTGGGTGACGCCGCAGTCGGCGGCCAGCGCCGAGAGGTTCAACAATTGGCCGGATCGGCCCGCGCAGAGCAGCACGAAGCGATGGAACGCTGCAAGGTCCCGGACGTTGACGAGCTGGCGCACATCCCGCTCGACATAGGTGGCGAGGTAGTCGGCGAACCAGACGTGTGGCGGAATCCCACGGTCATGAATGGGGGGGTAGCTGCCACGCCAGAGCACCTCTTCCAGGCCGGTGGCAGGATGGAGAGGGCTTAGCTCTGCCCAACTGAAGGGCAGCAGGTGCAGGAAGCCGACCCGTCCTGCGAGCGACTGGCTCACCCGATCGAACAGCCCGAACTGCTGCGAGCCCGTGATCACGTACAGCCCCGGGCGTCCGTCCAGATCCACTCGGGTTTGCAGCCACGAGGCGAGCTCCGGCGCCCGCTGAACCTCGTCCAGCACCGCGCCGTCGGGGTACTGGCCAAGGAACCCGCGCGCGTCCCCGATGGCGAACGCACGAGCATCGGGGTCCTCAAGGCTGACGTACGGCTTGTTGGGCAGCGCGTGGCGTGCGAGCGTCGTCTTCCCGGACTGGCGTGGACCGGAGATCGCCACGACTGGGTAATACCCGAGGAGCTTGTGGAGCGTGTTCGACGCTGAACGCTCAATCATCCAACCCTTCTACGCCTCGCGTGCAGTTTGTCAATTGGATTCTCAATCTGCACGCCCCGCTTCCTGGCAGGCGGTTTGGGCAGCGGCGGTCGGCTCCCCGCGGCGCGCCGCGAGCCGCGCCCGGCGAAGGGGACCGGCTCCCCGCACTTGCGGCCGCGCGCGCCGCCCACACGCCTACTCCCTTTCGATCACCACCGTTCCCAGCACCTTGCGCCACTCGGCCACCAACGCCGCTTCCGCGCGGGAGCCGGCGACGGGCACCACGGGCAACGTCAGCTCGTCCGGCACCTGGAGCAGCGCGCCGGTCGCCGTTTGGCTGCGAGAGGACACCTCCACCGTGACCAATCCCGGCGTGCGTCCGGCCGTGTAGAACACCTGCGCGAGCCCGGAGGCGTTGGTGGTGGCTTCGGCCGGCAAGCTGCCATCCCCGGCCACGAGCTTGAGCGAAACGGGCACATTGGGAACGGGGTACCCGAACTCGTCCACCGCGGCAACCGTGATCAGCGAGGATGAAAGACCATCGTTCGTGATACGCGTGATGGAGGGCACGAGCAGCAGCCGCCAGAGGGGGTTGCCGGTAACGGGCAAGGAAACCGTCGCCGTGATCTCCACCGGGCCCTTGCCCGTCGGGGTGAACACCGCCTGATAGTCCCCCTTGCCTGCATCTTTTACGTCACCCTTGATGCGGGCACCGCTCGCACCAAAGCTGATCGGACGGCCGGGAAGTCCGGTTCCCTCCGAGCCCGCAACATGGGTGACCAAGGTGAAGGACTCGGCGTTGGCCGCCAGCTTCGAAGGGTTGCTGCTGAGCTCAACGCGGCCTGGGCGCAGGCTCACGAGGTTGAGCGGCACCGAGGTGGTTTGAGTCGTGGGATGGTCGGCGAGGCTCGCCGTGAGCGTGGCCGCCTGCGGCAGCGCGCCGTTCGGCGGCGTGTAGGTCGCGCCGTACACGCCATTGCCCTCGTGGCGCGTGGCCGACATCGTCCCAGCCGAAGCGGCGAACACCACCATCGCCGCGGTGTCGGGCCGCCCGTCGGGCGTCACAACCGCGGCATGTACGTTCACCGCGAGGCGGGAGTCGGAGGGGATTCCGGCAGCGATCGGCACCAGCGCGATGCGGCGGGCCTCCGCAAGCTTGAGATCGAGGGGTTCATTCACGCTCATCCCGTCCGCGCCGACGGAGATCTTCTCGGCCGTCATCACCCCGGGAGGCAGGAGCAGCGGCACCTTGGCGCGCCCCTTGGAGTCGGCGGGGATCGGGCCGAATTGGGTTTCGCCCACCTTGATGATCACCCGCGCGTTCGGGGCCGTCGTAACCGGCAGGTCGAATTTGGCTGAGAGGGGGATGGCCAGCGCGCTCAGCGTACGGCTCGGATCGCCCTTGTCTGCGATGGTGAGCAGCGCCACCTGCGCAAAAGACTCCTTGGGAGGGGTATACAACGCGCTGAAGTGGCCGCCGCCAAGGTTGGTGATGTTCTCGACCTTCCCACACGAGGCGGCGATCACCAGCTCCACGCCGTCGGCCGCCTGGCGGTCCCCCGAGGCGAGGTTGATGGACAGCGTCGCCGTCTTCTCCACACCGAGCGTCATCTTCGACGGGTTCGCCGAGGAAGAAAGCGGGTGCGTGGGGGACGGGGTGACGGAGAAGCTCCACTTGCCGCTATACGGCTCCTTACCGATCTTGCCCTTGACCAACAGCTCAGCCGTCACCGGAGCGTCCACCTTCGGGGGCGTGTACGTGAAGCGCCAGAGCCCGCCGCCAACCTCCTCAAGCGCGCCTACCGCCCCGGTGTTCATCGTACCCTTCAGCGCGAGGCCCGTGAGCGGCGCGCCGTTGGCATCGAGCGCGAGCAAATAGAGGTCGGCGAGCGTCGCGCCGTCGCCAATGATGCCGGTCGCGGGGATCATCTCCAGCAGTCGCGAGCCCTCGAACACCGCGGTGGACTCGGCGTAGGCGGCGGTGAAGCCGGGGAGGAGGGGCGCGAGCGACCCGGCGAGGAGCAGACCGAGGATGAAGGACAGCTTGGGCATGGCCGGGCTTCGTACCCTACTCGCACCCGAGCAGCGAGGCGATCCACGCGTCCACGACCGCGGTGCCCTCCGTGTCTACCACCTCGCTCCCGATGCCCGGCATGCGGTAGGCGCCGGTGCTGTGCATTCGCAAGGAGAGGACCGAGTTTTCTGGACGGCCCGGGTCCAGGAGCAAGGCGCCGGCTACGTCGAGGTCGCCGTTCTGTGGGGTGAGCCCGCAGAGCCCGGTGGACGCGAGCGGGGTTTCGACGCGGAGATCCACGGCGCCGAGGCCGCTGCCGCCCGGCTGGTGGCAGTGGGCGCAGTTCACGGCGAGGTAGGCGCGGGCGCGCTCATCGAGGGGTGCGTCGCCTTCGAGGGTGGGCATCGCGGTGACGACGTCGGGATCGGCCTCCGGATCCGTGGCGAGGTCCAGCACCCCGATTCGCGCGAGCCGACTCAGGACATTGACGGTTTCGCCCCAGGGGAAGGTGGCCTCGCGGTCGAGCTGCGCCGTCGTGAGCCCAAGCGTGCGTCCGGACACGCTCGCGTGGCACTGGAGGCACTGCGCCCGACTTGGATAATGCCACGTTCCGGCTTCCCATTCGGTGGCTGCGCTCCACGGGAGCAGCTCCGCATCCGTGCCTGCTTCATTCCATCGGTAGCTGTACCCGGCCCAGTCCCCATCGTCGTGACGCATGAGCAGGCGCGTTTCGACGAGCTGCTCCCCGAGGCGGAAGTGTTTGGCCACCACGGAGCCCACCGGGAGGTCGAGGCGGCCGTCGTCGGTAACGGTCACCGTCGTGCCGTCGGGAATGGCGAACCAACGCTCCTTCTCGGCCTCATCCGACCAGAGCGCCATGTTCACGTCGTAGGCGAGCATCGCAGGCACGGGCTGCGCGACGTTGCCCGCTTCGAAACAGCCCGTTTCGGAGAGTCGCGCGGGGAAGGGATCGACCGCGGGCTCGCCGCCGGGCGCGAGGCTCCACATCTGGCCGTCGGCCGCGTACTCGACGGCGTACACCTCACCCGCCTCGTCCTGCCCCCACGACACGATCTGGATTCCCGTATTTGGGAGTACCTGTTCGGTCACCCACGCGCCCGACTCTGCGTCCGTCGTCACCGCCGAGATCGTACCCGTGTACACGTCGGCATACAACGGGGCACCGACGAGTCCCGGGATGCGGCTGCCGCGGTACACCGGTCCGCCCACGATCGAGGCCGACTCCCCATCGACCTGCGGGTACTCCGAAACCGGGAGGATCATGCCGGCCGTCACACAGCCATTCTGCGGCTTGTAACAGTGCATCCCCTCCATGTGGTTCCAGCCGTAGTTGCCGCCGCGCTCGATGAGGTCGAACTCCTCGTAGGTGCCCTGCCCCACGTCGCCCGCCCACAGCTCGCCGGACTCCGGATCGAAGAAGTACCGCCACGGATTCCGGAGGCCCCACGCATACACTTCAGGGGCCCCCCCCTCGCTCGCGAAGGGATTGTCGGCCGGGATCGTGTAGGGCCCACCGCCCGAAACGTCCAATCGAAGCATCTTTCCGAGCAGCACGTCGGCGTTCTGACCGTTGCCGCTCGGGTCTCCGGCGCTGCCCCCGTCGCCGAAGCCGACGTAGAGGTACCCATCGGGGCCGAACGCCAGGTTTCCCCCGTTGTGGTTCGAGTAGGGCTGGTCCACCGTGAGCAGCACCTCCAAGGAGTCGAGGTCGAAGCTCAGACCACCGTCGAAGCTCAGGATCCGCGAAACCCGGCTCTGGAGCTGCGTGCCTTCCAGCGCCGTATAGTTCAGATACACCTCCCCGCTCGTCGCGAAGTCCGGCGCGTAGGCGAGCCCCAGCAAACCTTCCTCGCTCCCGCCGGGGTACACGACGTCGCCGAGCGCCACGATCTCCTCCACGTCCGTCGTCCCATCGTCCTGGAACCGGTAGATCTCCCCGCGCTGCCGGATCACCGTCCACCAGCCATCCGGCGTGGGCGGCGCATAGAGCCCCACCGGATAGCTGAAGGTGCGGCCGGAGAACGCTGGTTCTAGCACGAGGTCTGTGGTGGAGATCGGCCTTGCGGCCGCCACGCATGTCGGGTTCGCGGGGCGAACATCGACGTAGGGCCCAGAGTCCGCCGAGTCGGGCAGCACCGACGGTAGGGGACAGCCCGGAAGGAGCGCGAGGAGGAGGGTCACGCCTCCGAGATACCATGCCGCGCGAGGAACGCGACGGTGAACCTGCTCGACGGTGCCCCCTGCGACCAACTCCCGGTTGACGATCCGGCGATCGGCAACGGGATGGCGGTGTTTGAGGCCCTCCGCACCTACGAGCGGCGCCCTTTCCGGCCGCTTGCGCACCTGGAGCGCCTCCGCGCGAGCGCCGTTTGGTTCGGGTTTGCCTGTGCGGACGACGCCGTGTTCCTCAACGAGATCGAGCAGGTCGTGGCGTTAGAGCCGGATGAATGTTCCGTGCTCGTGACGCTGACCGGGGGGGGGCGACGACTGGTTCGGAGCCGTGCGCTGGACCTCTCTCGCGTGGGCGCTCCGCTCCGCGTGGCGACGCTGGCGTTCGAAGCGCCGCCGTGGCTCCCCGGCTGGGTAAAGCACACCAACCGCGCCGGTTGGGTGCTCGCCGCGGCCAAAGCAGGGGTAGATGAAGTACTTTTCGTGGGCTCGGATGGCACCTGGACCGAGGCCAACCGCAGCAACGTCTTCGCCGTGCGCGATGGAGTGCTGCTGACGCCCCCGGAGAACGGCCGGATCCTCCGGGGCGTGACACGCGGCGCCCTGATCGAGGCAGCCCGGGAGGCTGGCGTTCCGGTGCGCGAAGCCCCGCTGTTTCCCGGCCCGGTCGACGAGCTCTATCTGGCCAGCACCCTCAAGGAATTGGCGCCGGTGGTAGAGCTGAACGGCGCTGCGGCCCCCGGCCGAGGCCCCGTCGGGGAGCGCATCTTGGCGACGTTCCGTCACAGAATTCGGATCGAGCAACGTCGCGCTTGACTCAAGTCCCCTGAAAAAGTGACGATGAGCGGGTGGGAGGCCTGTTGCCAGTCGAGCCAAACTTCATCGCGGGCCGCGCAGGCGTAGCCGCCGTCGGCCTAATGGCCCTCGGCGTCGCCTTTCTGCGCGGAATCGAGGGCGCGTATCGGCCCGGAATGCTGGATCGCTGGTACTATGCGGCCACCCAGCACGATACGGCCACGGCCTGGAGCGCGTGGTGCTTCACGCTGGGCGTGCTGCTGCTGGTGCCGTGGGCTGCCGGTCTGGCACGGGCGTTGGGGCCGTATAGTTGGCCGGGCGCTGCGCTTGCGGCGGTGGCCGCGATGCTCAGCGCGGTCGGAACCCTGCTCCCCTTCGTCGTCGTTACGATGGTGCCGCACGGGGAGGCCGCCATCGGCGAGACGCTACTCGGCGTGGCCCTCACGTTCGACTCCTTGTTCAACCTTGTGTTTGGCGTAGCGATGGTGCTCCTCTGCTTCGCCATGGCGCGCGATCCGCAGCTTCCGATGTGGCTGCCGGCCTACGGGCTCGTGGCGTCGGTGCTAACCATGGCCGTCGTTTCGCAGGCCTGGTCGCCGGTAGGCGCGGACCTCGTGCTCCTGGCCGGGCCCGCCTGGCTCGGGTGGGTGGCCGTTACGTCGTGGCAGCTTCAACGCCTGTCCTCCGAGCCCTCAGCGGCGCGGCGCCGCAGCTCGGACAAGAAGCGCGTTCCGCTCGCGGGCGTGATGGATAGCTCGTTGGCAGCGGTGGCGAAGTAGGGGCACTTGTGGCCGCCCGGCCTCGCCCGACCGGGGTTACCCTGCGGCCGTGCTGACCCCCGACGAGGTGCTGGAGCTGGGCGCGGACTCGCTGCGGCGCTCGGCGACCCTCAACCGCGGTCGCTGGGATGACGCGGTGGCGCTGTTGGCGCCCGCGAGCTCCATCTGGTGCCTGGGGCTCGGCAAAAGCGCCTTCGTCGCACAAAAACTCGCAGCCACGCTGCGGAGCTTCGGTCGCTCGGCCCACGCGCTACACCCGGTGGATGCGATGCACGGTGATGCCGGGGCGCTCGCTGAGGGCGATGCGCTCGTGGCGATCTCGGCGAGCGGCCACACCGAGGAGCTGCTGCGCCTGCTGCGTGGAAGCCCGCTTCCGCTGGTGGCGATTACCGCACCGGATTCGCCGTTGGCGGTGCTCGCGGGGGCCGTGCTCGATGCCTCCGTCGAGGTCGAAGCCGGCGGGCAGGCACCCGTTACGAGCTTCACCGTGGCGGTAGCGCTTGCGGATGCGCTCGCGCTCCAGCTTCGGCCAGGAGAAGCGCTGGTACACCCTGGAGGCTTTCTCGGGCTCTCGGGGCGGAGCGTGCGCTCCTTGATGGTGGCGCCGCCAATGGTCGCAGCCGATGTGCCCGTCGCCGCGTGCATCGCTCGACTCGCGATGGGCGCCGTTCTGCTGGAAGGAGGCGGAATCTTCACCGATGGGGACCTGCGCCGCGCGGTGGGGGCGGATGTCGCCGCGCTCAACCGGCCGGTGGGCGACTACGCCACGCGGGAGCCGGTAACGGTGGGCGCCGAGGAGCCCGCCAGCGTGGCGCTCGACCGGATGGAGCGTCGATCCTCCCAACTTTTGGTCTTGCCCGTCGTGGACGACACCGGCGCCTACGTCGGCCTCATCCGGCTGCACGACCTCGTGCGGGCGGGGCTGGGCGCGTGACGTACACCGCGCCCGCCAGCTTCGCCCTGGGCTCGTGGACCGTCGGAGAAGACTTCTTCTTTGTGCTCGGGCCGTGCGTTCTCGAAGCCGAGGACACGACACTGCGGATCGCGGAGGGCATCGCGGAAGTGTGCGAGCGGGTCGGCGTGAACTGGGTGTTCAAGGCGAGTTTTGACAAGGCCAACCGCACCTCGGCGCACGGCCAGCGTGGCCCCGGGGTGAGCGCAGGGCTGGGACAGTTGGCGCGGCTGAAGTCGCGGCTGGGCGTGCCGATCACGACAGACGTGCACCTGCCCGATCAGGCCGCCGAGGTGGCCTCCGTGGCGGACCTGCTCCAGGTGCCCGCGTTCCTGTGCCGGCAAACAGACCTGCTGCTCGCGTGCGCCGCCACTGGGCGGCCCGTCAACGTCAAAAAGGGGCAGTTCATGGCTCCCGATCAGATGCGCGGCGTCGTGAGCAAGCTCGCCACAGCGGGCGGCGTGATGCTGACCGAGCGCGGCACGAGCTTCGGCTACCACGACCTCGTCGTAGACCTGCGCAGCCTCGTTCAAATGCGCGATCTCGGCGTTCCCGTGTGCTTTGACGCGACCCATAGCGTCCAGGCCCCCGGCGGGCTCGGCGACACCTCCGGCGGCGACCGTCGCTTCGTGCCCCACCTCGCACGCGCGGCGGCCGCCGTGGGGATCGATGCGTTGTTCGCCGAGGTTCACGACGATCCGGAGAGCTCCCCCAGCGACGGCGCGAACATGGTCCGCCTGCCCGAGCTGGAGCGGCTGTTGCGACGGGTTTTGGCGGTGCGGGCGGCGATGGGGGGGTAGGCGGTCAGGGCGATGGTGCAGGCCACGTGTCGAGGCCGCGCATGCTGCGCCCACCATCGCGGCGTACGAACGGAATACCCTTCCCACGCCGTGACCCCTACGCTCCTCACCGAACGCCTGATCCTGCGCCCCATGGACGCCTCGGATGTCAGCGAGCTGGTTCGCCTCAACGCCGATCCGCTCGTACTGCGGTTCACCGGGGATGGTCCCCTCGATGAGGCGGCCGCCGCGGTCGTTCTCCGCGATCGAATCCTACCGCAATACGCGCTGGGCATAGGCCGGCTCGCCGTCGTTCACCGCGACGACCTCCGGTTTCTTGGGTGGTGTGGCTTACGACGCGATGCCGGAGGCGAGGACGCCGGCTTCACCTCCTACCGCGGGTACCGCTTCCACACCGACGAGCGGGGCCGCGGCTTCGCCACCGAGGCGGCGCTCGCGGTGCTGGACGACGCGCGCCGCCGCCTACCAGATGCCCGCATCCTCGGGCGGGTTGACCCGGCGAACCTCGCTTCCCAGCGCGTACTCGAGCGCTGCGGCCTGCGCCGCTACGGCGAGCAGCAGGACGGCGATCGCTTCGTTTGGCTGTACCGGTAGCTGCCGCGGCGCCGCGATGCTCAGCGAAGTCGGCTCGGCCATGAGACGAGGAACCGAGCATCGCCCTTGGCTATTTCAGTCCCTCACTCGGACTGGGCGCCGCCACCGGCGCAACGCCCTTCCAGACCGGGGGCGTCTTCAGGTCCGACGGCCAGGGGATCGGGCAGAACTCCGACGACCAGATCACGCGGGCGTGGCTGGCGGCATCTTTGTCGGACATCGACAGGATCATGCCTTTGTTTCCGCACACGAACGGGGGCGAGATCGCTGGGGATGTGGAGTCGGGAACCACGGCTGACGACCAGCCCGCCGCCCCGCTGACAAACACCGTGAGCGGGCCCGTCGGCGTTTGTCCTTCCAGATCCTGAACCGGTGAGCCCCAGATCCACCGCCGCGCAGGCGGCGGCTCCGAGGCCAGCGCCATGATCGTGCCCGATGGCTCGGCCGCAGGGTCAACAGGCTCGTAGAAGGTGCCAAAACCGCCTCGGTCGCCCTCCGTGAGCGTTCGGCCGTGGGCCAGCGTTTGTACCGCAGCGCCAAAGTTGCGGCAGAAGGGCGGGCCGGAGCCTTCCCCGAGCGCCAAGAGCTCAAAGCTGTCCCGCGCCCAAGCGGGAGCGCGGTGGGTGGCGCAGGTCTGCACAAAACCCTGCGGCGAATCCACCTCGTACTCCTTCCCATCCACCGTGGTCCGGTAGATCGTGGACTCCTCCCCCTGCTCCTCACGCAGCGCCACGTCTGGCTCGCTCAGGACGACCAGCGACGGGCCATCGAACACGGCGCCCTCCGCCCGCGCGCCTTCCGGCAGCGTGATGAGGCTCCCCGCGCCGTTCTGAACCAGAACGACCGGATGGCTCGTCTTTACATCCACAAACGCCAAGGACTGCCCCGTCACATCCACCTCCGCCATCACGTCGGCGCACCCGAACGGCAGCTCCGCCACGAGGTGTTTCACCGTCACCGCGCCCCGCTCCAGCACCGCGAACTCTACCTTGCAGGCCGTCGCCGAACCCGTGAGGTGCAGGAAATTGATGGGGTCTTCGTAGCCGAATTCCTCCACCGCGGCCTCGGGCGCGGGCGCGGGTGCGGGGGGCGCCGCAGGGTCGGCTACGGCTTCGGGCTGCGACACCGGCGTCGGCGCGTTGCCGCCTGTGCAGGCGAAAACGCTCACCAGGGCGAGGGTGCCGACGAGGAGGGTGCGGGGGTTCATGCGGGCTCCGGACGGCGAGGGCCTATCAACGGCGCCGAGGGGTGAACACCCTCCCCCAGAGTCGACCCCACCCAAACAGCCGCACCGCGGGGTCGAGCCGACCTGTTTGGCGTCGTAAGCAGAAATAGCGCGGCCTTCGTCGTTCAAAATCAGCTTTTGTCCGTGGCGGAGGCTCCGTCGCACCGTCGGCGAGGGGGCCGTTTACCGCCGCGACGTCCCGAACGGTCGAACAGGCCGACTCGACTTTTCGTCGCGGCCAACGAAGGGAACTCGACTTCGGCGCAAGCGAGCACCGCCGCCGCGCCCGACCCTCGCAACGATCCAACGATCGTCCTCACCCCTACCGACTACCTCCCCCCCACATCCGACGGCACCGCCAACCTGCGCGCGTCGCGCGGGATGTCCTCGACCTTCAGCACGCGGAATTCCACTCGGCGATTCACGGCTTCCGCGTCGGGCTCCTCCACCGGCACGAGCGGGCGCGACTCGCCGAAGCCCTTGCTCAGCATGCGGTCGCGGGGGACTCCGTGGTCGCCGAGCCAGGACATGACCGCGAAGGCGCGGGCGTCGGACAAGCGCAGGTTGAAGGTGTCGGAGCCGTTGGTGTTGGTGTGCCCTTCCACGAGGAAATACGGGATCTCGGGGTGCTGGGCCACGACGCCAAGCACGGCTTCGAGCACCGGGGTGGCGCTCGGCATCAGCTCGGCGCGGCCCTCGGCGAAGAAGATGGCCTCCGTGATGACGATGCGATCCCCGGCGAACTCCGCGACCTTCGGGCACCCGTCGGAGTAGCGCGGGTCCTGCTCCGGATGGATGGGGTCGCGCGGGCAGACGTCGCGTTCGAAGGGCACGCCATCGGTATCGCCATCGAACTCGGGGCAGCCGTCTTCGTCGGTGAAGCCGTCGTAGGTCTCGGCCATGTCGTCGCACTTGTCTTTCACGTCGGGGATGCTGTCCCCATCGGTGTCGAGGCGCGGATCGATGGCGGGGGGCGGCGGCGCGGGCTCGGGCTTCGTGTAGGTCCAACCCACGGTAAAGAAGGCGCGCCAGCTCGCGGCGCCGACGCCCTCGCTCAGGCCCGCGCTGCCGCCGACGGAGGCCCAGGCCCCTGCGGGCAAACGGTACTTCCCGCTGAGCGTCGCTTCCACCGGCCAGGTGCCGAGCCCCATGTCGGACTGTGACGTGATCTCGAGTGCGGTGCTCGCCGCGTCGCTGATGCGATAGTGCCCGCCCAACGCCACCATCGGCCCGATCCCCGCGAACACGTTGCGTTCATCCTCGGGGTAGCCGACTTCCGCGCCCAACATCGCAACGAGGCCGACGCTCCCAAGATCCTTCTCGACGATCGCGGCGGCGCTCGCCCGTGGCCCGATGCTCCCGACGTGGTGCGTTTCGTCGCCGGTGGGGAGCCAGAGGTTCGCCTGCAACGCAACGGCTGGGACCAGGCCCTTTTCCTTGAGCGCGGGCACGAGCACCCCGAGGCGGGCGTCGCCGCTGGTGGTGAAGCTGCCGGTCGCGTCCTCACCGAAGGCGTGGAACGGCAACGCACCATCGAAGCGCAAGCCGCCGAAGCTGTAGCCGCCGCCGACAAACACCGTTCCCAGGGAGTCGATGACCGCTTCCCGGCCCCACGGGAAGCTCTCGGCGAGCGGAGTATCGGCGTAGTCGAAGCCGATGAGCGCGTCCCAACTGCCAGAGCGGCCAGCCTTGGCGGTGCCGATGCGGGTGAACGCGAACGGGTCGCCCGAGGTGCCAAGCAGCTCAAAACCGTGGGCGTCGAGCGCGAGGGCCGACGAAACGAGGAGGAGCATCATGCGCGGGTCCTCCGAGCGAGCGTGCGGCGGCGCCAGAAGGCGAGGGTCAACCCCGGGAGCAGCGCGCCGGCCCAGGCCGTGCCGCAGCCGCCGCCCACCAGATCGCCCTGGTAGTCCACCCAGTCGCCGACGCCGTCGTAGTCGCTGTCTTGTTGGCCTTCGTCGAGGTCGGAGCCGCCATCGGCGTCGCTGTCGTCGTCGCGAGCGTTGTTCGCGCCGTCGTCGTCGACGTCCACGTTCGCCGCGCCGTCGCCATCCACGTCCACGGTCATCTCGGTGCGGCTCGCGATCCCGTCGTTGTCGTCGTCGGTGTCGATACAATCGGGGATGAAGTCGCCGTCGCGATCGGGGCCGGAAACGAACTCCTCGCCGTCGATCATCGTATCGCCGTCGGTGTCGGGGTCTTGGGGATCACTGCCGATCATCCACTCCTGGAGGTCGGAGAGGCCGTCGTTGTCGCGGTCGTCGAGCTCAGAGTAGCCGTCGCAATCGTTGTCCACGCCGTCCCAGCGCTCGGTCGCGCCGGGGTGGGTGCCCGGGTTCTGGTCGTCGCAGTCGTCCGCAACAAGCCAGCCGTCTGCGTCCTGGTCGTCGTCGCGACCGTCACAATCCTGATCCGTGCCGTCGTACCACTGCTCGGTGGCCATCGGATTGATCGCGGCGTCGAAGTCCTCACAATCGCCGCCGCCATATTCAACCGCGTCGTAGCCGTCGCCGTCACGATCCCACTCGGAGAAGCCGTCGCAATCGGTGTCGAAGCCATCCGTCGGGTCCTCGGCGGCCCCCGGATACACCGTGACCTGGGCGTCATTGCAGTCCGTGCCGCCGGCTTCCTCGGCCACCCAGCCGTCTCCGTCCACGTCGATGAGGTCGGTGTCGTCGCAATCCTCGTCCACGTCGTTGTACGGGATCTCGGTGTTCCCCGGGTGCCGACCGGCGTTGTAGTCGTCGCAATCGCTGCCGCTGTAGTCCTGGCTGATGAAGCCATCCTTGTCGCGGTCGAAGTCGTTGCGCCCGTCACAATCCTGGTCCACCCCGTCGTACCACACCTCGATGGCCCCCCCGTGGATGGTGAGGTTCTCGTCGTTGCAGTCGTCGCCATCCGCCTCGAAGCTGGCGTTGTGGTGGTCGCCGTCTTTATCGTAGTCGCTGCCGCCGGAACAATCCTGGTCCACGCCGTCGTACCACACCTCGGGCGCGCCAGGATGCACGGCTGCGTCGTCGTCGTCGCAATCCGAGCCGCCCGCGAGCTGCGCGTCGGCGCCGTCGCCGTCTACATCGGTGAGGTCCGCGCCCGAACAGTCCTGGTCCAACCCGTCATAGGGCACGTCGGTCTGGGCCGAGTTGATGGACTCGTCGTTGTCGTCGCAGTCCACGTTGTCGTAGAAGCCGTCGCCGTCGCCGTCGGCCACGTCGGCGTCGGGACCGCCGAACGCGCCGATGTCGGCGCGCGTGCCATCCACGTCGAAGATCGCCGGACTCCCCGCGTCGATCGCCGGGCTTCCCACGCTCAGGAAGAGGCTGTCGTTGGTCTCGTCGCCATCGGCCGTGTAGGCCTCAAGCTCGGGATCAACCTCCACGTTCCCGCTGGTGCCCGTCGGATCGCTCCAACCCACCCAGTCGCCGCCCGAGTTGTCCCAGGCGAGGTTGTAGAAGCGGTCGGTGGTGGCCGAGGTTCCGTAGGCGCCACCGCCGTCCACCGCGCTCAGCAGGATGTTGTCGACAAACGAGAGCGCCGCCGTCGTGTAGATGTGTCCGCCGTTCCGGGCACCGTCGTTGCCCGCGAAGGTGTTGTTCACCACCTCGATCTCGACGCTTCCGCTCAGCCAAACGCCGCCGCCATCCTGGCTGACGACGTTGTCAGACACACGTAGGTTGCTCAGCGTGCCGGCCACGCTCACGTCCACCAGCGCGACCGCGCCGCCGTTCTTCGCCGCGTTTCCGTGCAGGTAGGAGCGCGTGAGCGAAACGTCGCCGACGCCGCTGGCACAAACTCCGCCGCCCGACGCGCCGGCCGTGTTGCGGAAGAACGTCCCCTCCCAGATCTCCAGGGAAGAACCTTCAGACCACACCGCACCGCCCGAGTCGTTCGCGTCGTTGTCGGTGAAGCGGGCACTGTGAAGCTGAGCTTCCCCCTCGATGCCGATCGCGCCGCCATTTCCGAGCCGCGCTTCGTTGCCATCGAACGTACCGCCGTCCAATTCCAGGTCGGCGTCGCCGCCGATCGCGCCGCCGTCGCCCGCCCGCGCGACGTTGTTCGTGAAGCTCACGTCCGCGGCTTCGATATCGCCTGCGCCGTAGAGCGCGCCGCCGTCGGAGTCGGCGCCGTTCCCGGAGAAGATGCTGGCGTCCAGGGAGAGCTCGGCGCTGCCGGCCATCGCGATTGCGCCGCCGCTGCCGCTCGCTTCGTTGTCGGTCCAGGTGCCGTCTACGTCTGAGAACAAGGAACCGGTGGCGACGTACAGGGCGCCGCCAGACTCGGCCGCGTTCGAGGTGAAGATGCAGCCGTCGCAGTCCACTTCGGCGCCATCGCTCGCATGAATCGCGCCGCCGTAGGTATCGCCCGCGTTGTCCTCGAAGCGCACATCGCGAAGGGTGGCCGACGCGGCGTCCTGAAGGAACACCGCGCCGCCACTGTACGCCACGTTTCCGGAGAACGTGGATGCGTCGATCTGGGCGGACGAGCCGTCGCCAAGCCAGATTGCGCCGCCTGCATAACCGCCGGATCGACCGGTGGCCTCAGCGCCGGAGAGAGTGGAAGCATCGAGGGTGAGCGTGCCGTGACCGGTCACGTAGAAGCCGACCCCCGCGGTGTTCCGCCCGGTGGGGGTGTCAAGAACGAGGTCGGTGGCGGTGAAGTCGGCGCCATCGAGGTAGGCGAACCCGCCGTCGCCGCTGGCCCAGGGGCCGGAGGCGAGCACGTTGGTGAACAACAGGGCGCTGCCGTCGTCGGCGTAGATGGCGCCGCCGTTGCTCGCCGAGCCACCCGAGAACTCCACGTCGGAACCTGTGACTTCGCCGCCGCCGGTGACGTACAGGTGCCCGCCGTACGCGGCCGTTGAGGCGGTGAACACGACGCCGACGAGCTCGAGCTGGCCGCCGTCTACGTAGATTCCACCGCCCCGGGCCGTGCTGCTGCCGCCCGTGTCGATGTTCACGTTCTCGACGCCAAGCTGGCCGCGTTCGAGGCGGATCCCCGTCCCGCCGGCCGGCGCGAGCGTGAGCTCCTCCAACTGAGCGATACGCCCGCTGGACATCGTGACCACGTCATCCGCCGTCGACGGCGAGAGGATGGTCGCCCCCGCGCCGTCGCCACGCAGGGTGATCGACAGGTTGCCAAAATCGACGGCCTCGGCCCAGGTGCCCGCTGGAACGTGAACCACGTCGCCGTCGCCGGCTGCGTCGATCGCGTCCTGGATCGTGGCGTAGTCCGTGCCGACTTCGAGAGTTGCAGCGCTCGCGGCGCGTGCCAGCCAGAGCAGGATCATTTGCGCCTCGCCGCACGCAACAGGAGGAGCGCGGCGCTCACCGAGGCCGCCATGCCGGCACCACCCGAAGAATCGCACCCGCAACCGCCCGGTTCGCCCATCCACTCACCCGCGTTGAACCCGACGCCCGTGTCGGCGGTGTCCGGAGCCGCCGTGTCGCCGGAATCCGTAGCCGCGGCGCTGTCACCGGTGTCAGCGGTGTCCAGCGTCGCCGTGTCCCCGCCTTGAACCGCCACATAGGTGATCTCGGCTTCGTCGATCTCCACCTGGCCTTCCGCGCCCATGACGAGCGCTTCAAAGTCGGCCATCGGGCACGTGAGCGCGGGACCGCCGTTCCAGCTCGCGGTGGCCGTGGTGCCATCCCAGGTGATGGAGAGGGTGCCCCACGTGCCGGGCGAAGGCGCCGTTGCCACCCGGGCGATCCCGCGAGCGCCCGCGTCCACCGCGTCGACGAACAGGGTCAGCTCGCCCTCGTTCCGCACCAGGGCGCTCGTGCCGAAGCCGCCATCGGACCACGCGGCGTCGTTGATGCCGAGGACCGGCAGCAGATCGGCGCTGTCGTCGGCGAACGCGGCGTCGTCGCCGGCCCGGGCGAAGCCGACGGCGTCGAGCATCGTGTACACACCTTCGAGGCCGAATACATCGTCGGCGACGTCGAGCGCGCCGAGGCGGCTGTCGTCGGTGCTCAGCTCGGCGTCGCGGGTGAAGCTCAGGCCGTCGCTGCTCGTAGCGGAGCCCGTCGCGCCCGTGGCCGGCACGCCGTAGAACAGCCGCCAGGCTCCATCATCGAGGAGCACGCTCGGGTGGCCGAGGCCGGTGGCGTCGAAGCCGGGGCCGGGGGCCAACGCAACGGAGGGGAACGCAAACGTCGTGCCGTCGCTGGATGTGGTCCGGTAAATGGAACCAGACTGCGCGTAGTACAAGACCAATTCGGTGCCGTCCACCACTGCGGCGGGCTGGCTTCCCCCCGCGAGGGCAACACTGGTGAAGCGGGTCCAGCTCTCAAGGTCGTAGGATGTGGCCGCGTGAACCTCGGTTCCACCGACCGAGCTGGTGGCGGTGTAGAACATCCACCATTTTCCCGAGAAATACACGACATCCGGGTCGCTCACGCCCGCGCCTTCGGGGGTGGAGGTGCCGGGCGCGAGGACGAAGCCCGCATCGGGGAGTAGCTCCAGCTCCTCGACGCCGAACGGCACAGATTCGGTGTTGAAGCTCACGTCTTGTTCGACGCTGTAGTCAGCGCGTAACACACACGCGTTGCTCAACTCGGCCCGGAACGCCTCGCCGCTTGCCAGCCGCATCCGCGCGGTGAATTCGAAGCTCGTTACCGCTCCGACATCGAGGGTGGCCGCGTCGTCCACGAGAACCAACGCGCCGCCGGTCACGGTGCCGCCATCCCAGTCACCGGCATCGGTGGCGAAGGAAGCCGCCGAGGTACCGGCGAGCGCGAACGCGACGAGGAACAGCATGGGCAGGGCATCGGTCACCCTGTCGAGAGCTTGAGCGCTCGTAGGGGGGACGCCTCAACAAAATCGCCGTGCTAAACGCGGCGCCGTGAGGGTGGGAGCCTCGGGGGGAGCGCAGTCACCGATGGGAGCGACCGTAAGAACCAAGGTTAGCGCTGGGTCCTGCCGGCACAGGCGGTCGTCGCGCTCGCTCCGAAGACTCCGCTCGGCGCCGACCGCCTGTACCGTCACCCGCCCCTTCACCTCACGGGACTACGGGTGGCGGACATCCAGAACGCGAGGGAAGACCCCGAGAATCCACCGAGGGCTGACTGCGACGGCTGGTCCGCCGCTGCGCGTGCCTTGCGAGCCGGAAGCGCAGTCAGTCGGTACACATGAAGATCATCGCTGTGCCCGCCGCGGCAGCACCCGGAACCTCCCGCGGGTGAAGCGCACGTAGCCGAGAACCACCGCTGCAAACACCAACTCCCGCAGGTAGGGGCCCAGCGCGGCAGGCGTGAACATGTTGGTGATGAAGCCGGCCTCGTGGATGTTGAACGGGCGGAACAGCGGGTAGGGCGCGATGAACTTCGTGGCGATCATCGGCCAGAACAGCGGCACGCCGAAGGTGCTGGGCCCGCCGGGCACGCCCAATTCCCAGTCGAGGATCGGGTGTAGGAAACCGCAGAACATCGTCCAGAGGAGCGGGGCGCCGCGGAGGCCCACGGCGAGGCCGAAGGCGAAAGCGAGAAACCCGGCGCCGAGCAACGAATGCGTCGGCCCGTGGTGCCACTCGATCCCGCCGGGGAGCGTGGCGGCGGCGAGCAGATCGAGGTCGGGGAGCAGGCTTGCGACGGCGGCGGCGAGGACGGCGCTGCGGGCACGGAGCGGCGAGCCATCCGGGGCGGCGAGCGCAGCCGCGACGGCAACGGCGACGTGGGCGATGGGGGAAGGCATGAGGGCGACGCCCGGACTTAGCCGTCCTTCCCGAACACCGCATTCCAGTCGATCGCGGCCGCCTCGAACGGCGGGGCCCGGAAGGTGCCTTCGACGGGCAGCACGTCGAGCACGAGCCATCCCGCTTCGGCCCAGCGCATGACCGTGATCTCCTCCCGTTGGATGTCCACGATCCAGTAGTGCCCGACCTTGGCCTGATGGTACACGCGACGCTTGTGCACGAGATCGCGCGCCAGGTTGGAAGGCGAGAGCACCTCGCACACCCAGTCGGGGAGCACCCGCACCGGGAAGCCGCGGGGCGGCTCCGCACAGCGCTCGCGAAGCCAACCCGCAACATCCGGGCGAAGCACATCCGAGATCGTGAACTGGATCGCGCATTCCACCAGGATCCACCAGCCGCCGGGCCGATCTCCATCCCCGGCGCGGCGATGGTAGGGGGCGCGGACCCCTGATCCGATGCCGAGCTGCGCGTTTGCGTGCTCGCCGCTGGTCTCGACGGCCAGGAGCGCGCCATTCACCAGTTGGAGGCGAGCATCCTCCCCGGCGGCGATCAACTCGTCGAGGGGGGTTCGGGTCTCTGCGGGGCCGGACATTGACTCAGCATAGCGTGCGGTGGCGGGGGGACGTTCGCCCAGGGCGGCCAAGCGCGCCGCCGTCCGCGGCGCTCGGCTTGACAACCAACCCCAAGGCCAAACTAAAACGGACGTTCGGCCTATAGAATGGCGTACCCGAAGCGCTCGGAGCTCAGTTGCACGCGCCAGTGGGCGCCGGCGCGGTACGCAAACAGGAGGGTGGGGTGGATGACGCCGAGATCCCCGGTCATGTACCCCCGTACGCCGAGACCCAGCTCGATGCCGGATTCGTGGCGGCCGAGCTCATCCCACCGCCAGGCGATGCCCAGCGAAGCCCGCCCCACCCGGGCCCCGCCCGGGAGGCTACCGGGCCTGGGGCATCGCCCCGAATCGCGTCCTCCTTGACACGTCAACCGCAACCGGCGACAACAGCACGGCCCCATGCTGTTCTCCACGTTCGACTACTTCCTGTTCCTGCCGCTCGTGGCGGTGGCGCACTGGTTGTTGGGCTCGACGCGCACCCGAAGCTGGCTCTTGCTCGTCGCGAGCGCGGTGTTCTACCTCGCGTGGAACCCCTCAGACACCCTTGTTTTGTTCTACGTCGGGGCCGCTGGCTACCTCGCCGCCATCGCGATCGAGCGGGCGAAGCCGGAGCAGCGCACCGCCCTCCTCTCGCTGGCAGCCGTCGCGATGCTGGCGCCGCTCTGTTTCTACAAGTACGCGCACTTTGCCCTCGATAATGTCGCCGTCCTGATCCCGGGGATCACGCCGTGGGTGCCGCCGAAAGGCCACCTCCCCATCGGGATCAGCTTCTACAGCTTCCAGGCGCTCGCCTACGTCATCGACGTGCGCCGCGGTCAGCCGCGCGAACGCGACCCCGTACACTACGCCACCTTCCTCTGCTTTTTCCCGCACCTCGTCGCGGGACCGATCCTGCGCGCGCACATCCTCTTGGGGCAACTCAAGCAGGATCGCGTGCTTACGCGGAGCGATGTGGGACAGGGGATCTGGCGCTTGTGCGTGGGTCTCGGCAAGAAGTTGCTCATCGCGGACGTGCTCCAGCAGGGGATCGTGGACACCGTGTTCACCGACCCGGCCGCGTTCACGGGGCTTGAAGTGCTGGTGGCGCTCTACGCCTACACCCTCATGATGTACGCCGACTTCTCGGGCTACACCGACTTCGCGATCGGCTCCGCCCGCCTGTTGGGCTTCCACATCCCGGAGAACTTCGACCGGCCGTATCAGGCGACCTCGGTGGCCGACTACTGGCGTAGATGGCACAAAACCCTGTCTGACTGGGTGCGTGACTACGTCTACTACCCGCTCGGCGGGAGCCGCGGCGGGGGGCTTCGCCCATACGTGAACACGATGGTCACGCTGGTGATCCTCGGCGTTTGGCACGGGGCAAACTGGACCTTCGTGGTTTACGGGGTGCTGCATGGCTGCGCGGTGGCGCTGAACCGATGGTGGCGTAAGCGCCCGGGATGGACAGAGCCGCGTGGAGCCGGCCTCGCGTGGCGTTGGCTCTTGACCTTCCAATTTGTCGTGATCGCCCGCATCCTGTTCCGCTCCAACGACCTTGGCCATGCAGGTGAGGTCGCGACGGCGCTCGTCTCGCGCTGGGACGAGGTATCCATGCCCAGGTACTCGCTCCACGCCTGGGCGGTGATGTTGGCGGGGTACGGGATCCACTTCACCCCCAAACACTGGGCGATCCACGCTCGGGATCGCTTCGCCGACCTGCCCGCGGTCGCCTGGGGTTTCGGGTTGGCGATGTTGGGCTGGGCGTGTGTACACTACGGCGTGGGCGACAGCCTGGCGTTCATCTACTATGCCTTCTGAGAACCAAGGTCTGCGCTCGCTGATCGTCGCGTTCGCGACGGCGGGTGCGTTCGCCGCTGCCGCCTCGGTCGTGGCGGAGGTCGGGAAACGCCGCGCCGAAGAAGGGTACATCGAACCTCCGCCGCTGCTCCTCGTCGTGGCCGAGGCCGCCCCGTGGCGAAGCGGGAGCCCCCCGCCGCTGTGGCGCGTGCTCGCTCCCAAAGGCACGCCGCGCGTCGTCGAGGATGAACGTACCGGGCTCGTCGTGGCGGCGGAGGTCGAGCCCGAACCGGAAGCGGTCCCCACGCAAGAGGCCGCGGTAGGCCCCTCCAACCCGGGTGACGCTGCTCCCGCGGACCCCGTGGCGACCGCGGCCCCGAGCGCCGCCGCGCCGACCTCCCTACCCACCCGCGCCCCCGCCGTCCCCACCCCGCTGATCGACGCCGACCACCGCGGCATGATCCCTTTCTACCAAGCCCTTTCGCGCGGCACCGGCCTCGCCCGGGCCGCCCACTATGGCGACTCCACCATCGCGGCCGACGGCATCACCGGCACCGTGCGCCGCCGCCTCCAGGCCCGCTTTGGCGACGGCGGCCCCGGATGGGTGGATGCCGGCCTCGATCCTCGCTGGAGCGCTCGTCCGGACCTCGGCACGAAGCGAACCGGGGAGTGGGAGACCAAGTCCATCCTGCTCGGCGGCGGGAATGGGCGCTATGGCTACGGCGGCGTGGTGAGCACCGCGCCGCCCGACGGGTCGCTCACGATTACCGGGGCCAAGGGGGCGAAGATCTCGTCGGGGACGCTCACCCACTTCGAGCTGTGGTACCAGGTTGGGCCGGGCCATGGCGCCTTCTGGGCAAACCTCGACGGGGCATCGGTCGGGGGCGCCGCCGCCGACGCCGACGCTCGGGCGGACACCCGGCTAGTCTCGGATGTAGGAGAGGGATACTCCAAGATCGCGTTTGGCGCCTCCGGCGGTCCGGTACCATTTTACGGGGTGGTCATGGAGACGGCGGGCCCAGGCGTGGTGTGGGATGCGCTCGGCGTCGTCGGCGTTGGCAGCCGGTCGTTCAACTACTTCAACAAGGCCCACCTGGCCTCGCAAGTGGAGAGGCGCCGCCCCGAGCTCATCGTCATCCAGCTTGGCGGGAACGAGCTGGGGATCCCCGTGTTGCAGCGCGGCGACGGTCACGAATATGCCCCGTACTACCGCGCCGCCGTTGATCTCCTGCGGTCGGGCGCCCCCAACGCCGGCTGCCTCATCGTGACGCCGCTCGACCAGGGCACGCGCGAAGGGGGTACGCCAATGACGAAGCCCGCGGTGAAGCGGCAGGTCGCTGTTCAACAAAAAGTGGCGGCTGAGGCCGGGTGTGCGTTCTGGAACGCCTTCGAGGCGATGGGCGGAGAGGGCGCCATCGTGGCCTGGGGCAAACGGAAGCCGCCCCTCGCGTGGACAGACCTGCTCCACCTCAGCGCCGCAGGTCAGGACCTCGTGGGGCAAGGTCTCGCCGATGCGATCGAGGCTGGCTACGACGATTGGGTGGCGACGGGTGGCCCGGACGCCGCGCCGCCTACGCCAGCGGAGCCCCCTCGCGGCGAGGTTCTGCCGATCCCGGAGCCCGCACCATGATTCCGCTCCTGATCTCGCTCGCCGCCGCCGCCGAGCCCACCTGGGTGCAGGTGTTCCACGTCCCGGCCACGCTGGGCCCGCCAGCCGACGAGTGCAGCACAACCGCCACGGTGACGGCCCCCCGCGCAAAAGTGCAGGAAGATGGCCCACCCCTGACACCAACTTCTGCGTCCGTCGACACCCCCGCGCCCGCGAAGATGCCCACCCTGGACACGGACGCGAAGGCGAAGAACCCCAGCATCGTTGGCCCCGACCGCAGCCGCCTTCAGTTGGATACGCCCTACGACGTTGCGGCTGTTCCACTGGAGCCGCTACGCGGAAAACCTGCAGATATCGCCCGGATTCGCGACGTGTTCATGCGGGCCGCCGCTGGAAAGGGGCAGACCCGCCTGTCCTTCTGGGGCGCGAGCCACGTCGCGGGCGAGTTCCTGACTGGCAGCGTTCGTCGCATCCTGCAGGATCGTTTCGGAGACGCCGGGCACGGGTTCGTAATGCCGGGCCCGCCCTGGAAGGGGTATCGCGCCAGCGACGCCAACCTTTGCGCGGGCGGCACGTGGGTCAGCGACTTCGTGGAGCGTCGCGACGGGCGGGAGGATGGCCGCTACGGCCCCGCCGGCTTCGACGTGTCGCCGCGCAAGGATGCTTTTGGTTGGGTGCAGACCACCAAAACAAACCCGCAGGGCCACCTGATAAGCCGCTTCGAAGTAGCGTATCTGCGGGAGCCCGGCGCCGGGACGCTGCACCTGAAGGTGGACGATGGCCCCAGCGTGGACGTTTCCGCGGAAGGCTCCACGGGCCCCGGCCTCGCGGTGCTGCAAACCGTGGACGGACCGCATCGCCTGACCGTTTCCGCCGATGGGAACGTGCGCGTGTACGGCGTGTGGATGGAGCGGGATGCATCGGGCATCGTCGTGGATGCGATGGGGGTGACCGGACGAACGGCGTCGAGCTGGCAGAAGTGGGATCCGGAGCTGATGGCCCCGTTCCTCGACCGCAAACCTCCTGATCTGGTGGTGCTGGCCTATGGCACCAACGAAGCGAACGACAAAAGCCTCACGCCCGACACCTACGCGGCGTCGCTCCGGTCCAGCCTCGCCCGGATGCGCAGCCTCACCCCGAACGCGGCCTGCGTGCTCATCGGGCCGAGCGATCGCGGCAAGAAGGTGAAGGGCTCGGTCTACGCCATCTGGTCGCCCACCGAATGGGTGGCGCGTGTTCAGCGCGAAGTTGGCCCCGAGTTCGGTTGTGCGACCTGGGATCTCCAGGCCGCGATGGGGGGGCCAGGCTCCATGCTGCGGTGGTACTTCGGCGCCGAGCCGAGGCTGGCCGCCGGCGACCTCATCCACCTCAGCGGCGAAGGGTACAAGGAGACGGGCAAACGCTTCGTGGCCGCGATGCTCGGCGAGGGGGATTCGAGCACGGAACCGTTGCCCGGAGCGCAACAATAACGTTGGGCGCACGTGGTAGCTTGCCCGCCCACCCTGGAAGCCGAATGTCCACGCCCGTCGTCGCCGCCACCGTCCCTGCCGCACTCAGCTTGGAGGCCGGCACCTACTTCTGGTGCGCGTGCGGCAAGGCCGACCCGCAGCCCCTGTGCACCGGCGCCCACAAGGGCTCTGGACTTGGCCCGCGGAAGTTCGAGCTCACCGAGGCCAAGACCGTGTACTTGTGCCAGTGCAAGCAGACGAAGAACCCGCCCTTCTGCGACGGATCACATCGGGCATTGTAGAAACAAGCTACACCCCCCAGGTGACCCCGGCCGCCCCGCGTTCTACGCTGGTTTCAATCAGCATTGCTCAGGTGCGCACGCACGGGTGGCTACGTTGCATCGTCGGCGGCGGCACCATGTACTTGAGCATCCCCTCGTTCATCGTGCTGAACCTCACGATCGTCGTCTTGCTGATGCAGGTGGTGCTCACGCCGGTGTTCCGCCTTCCGCCAGTGCGGTGGGCCGACCACGTGTTCATGGACCGAGGCCGCATCGCCAACCTGTTCTGGCTCGACCGACTGAATTGCCAGTTCTGCGGCTATGCCAACGGGCTCTGCACGATGCTCAACACCCAGCTCGACCACCTCGCGGCCCAGAAGCCCGAGCAGGGCGCGCAGCGGTGGGCGGTGGCCGCTGTCTGCGCTGTCGTCACCGCGCCGCTGTGGGCTACCTTCGACCTCTACACCATCCGTGGCTTGTACAACCTTGTGATCTCGCAATGTTTGGGGATGCAGCGCTTCTCGCTCGCGCAAGGCGCCGCGCTGCTTGAGCGAGGGCGCTATGCCAGCCAGCACCCCCCGGCGGCGCGCGCCGTCCTGCGCCTCTGGAAAAACTCGGCCTTGGCGTTGGAGATGTGCCTGGAGCAGATCGAGTCGTCGTGGTGCCCGCTGCGGCACTTCGAAACGCGCGAGGGCATCGTGTACCCCAAGCATCACAAGCGGTTCTTTGGCGCCAATGTGATCGGAGAGCTGCGGGAGGCCCGGAACTTCTTGCAGGCGAACTCCGGGACCGTGTCGCGACGTGCGATGGAGGTCATCCCGTCAGGCCTCGACGAGCTGCCGCCCGACGTGCAGACCAAGCGCGTACACTGAGAGCTGGGGCGGAACGCCGATAGACGTGGGGAACAGCGAGGCGTCGGAAAGCCAGAGTCCGTCGAGGTGGTGGTGCTTCCCCGTAGGGCCGACGGCGGCGGTCTTGGGGTCCACACCCATCGGCACGCTGGCCATGGGGTGTACGGCAGAGAGATCGGCGTCTACCGATAACTTTGTCGCTACTTCATCGGGTCGCGACAACTCGATGGCGCCCCCGGCGGGCACCAAAACGCGGGTCGCGCCAGCGGCAAACAGCAGGCGTACGGCGGCGGCGAGCCCGCGGCGAAGCTCCGCGCGATCCTCCGCTTCCGGCACATAGTCGATGGCCACGCCAAGATCGCCGCGCGGGCGCACCGTGCCTCGCGTTTGATCGTGAATCATGGCGGTCAAGGCGCCGAGATGGGGGTAGTGCCGCATCACGGCGCGGTGCGCCTCGCCCAGGCCCGGCACCAGGGTTGCGACGCCGACCGGGTGCGCGAACGCCGGCACGATCCAGGTGCGCGGCCCATCCTCGTCGTCCAGCTTCAGGAATTCCGTACACTCCACCGACTGCGGCACCCCGCGCCAGGCATGCACCGCCTCCGCGAACTCGCCTGCGGCCACGACGGCGGGGTGGATCCGAAGGGAGTTTCCGGTGGTTTCGGAGGGGTCCGGCACCCTGGAGCGAAGGAGCAACGCCGGTGTTCCCGTCGCCGAGGCCGACACGCACACCAGCGGCGCGTCGATCCGGAGCGTTCCGACGGGCTGCCGCGTGTGCGGGTCGAGCCGCACCGCGTCCACACCGCGCACCCGCCCGCCGGAGTGGTCGATGCGCACGGCCTGCGCGAGCGCCACGATGGCCGCCCCGGCCTTGACTGCGCGGGGAACCAGCATTTTCAGCGCGTTGTTCTTGGCGTCGAAGGCGCAGCCCACCTCGCAGTAGCCGCTCCCGATGCAGCCCGTGCGGTTGTGGCGGAGGAGGCCGTGCTCCCAGCCCAGGGCCGCCGCACCAGCCGCGAGGAGCTGGTTGTGCCGGTTCACCATTCCCGAGTCAACGTCCTTCACCTCCAACAGCGCCTCCACCTCGTCGTAGAGCGCCTCCCACGGCGGGCCATCCCCCCGATCCGCTCGCCAACGCGCCTGGATCGAAGCCGGGATCCGCTTGCACAGGTTCAGGTTGTGAAGCGCGGAGCCGCCCACGCCATGCCCCTGATGGATGCGGATGGCCTTGTCCATCGTCGTGCGACCGCCAGCATCCCACAACAATCGCGGAAACATGTCTGCTTCGCGCTGGTTCATCTCGCCCGGGGTCACCAACGCCCCGGCTTCGAGCGCCACGACCCTGAGCCCCGCCTCCGCGGCCACCATCGCGACCATGGAGCCGCCAGGACCGGTCCCGATCACGCAAAGATCAGCCTTGATCGTGCTCACCGTAAGGTCGGCGGCGGAGATGATCACGGCGCCTCCGAGAACGGGACCCAGCCGACCGGCGCCTTGAGCGCGTCATACACCGAGGGTCGCGACGCCGCGCTCACCATCGGCCCCTCGTACCCGATGTCGGGCCACGCTTCTGGCGCCTGATACCAGGCGAGTAGCACGAGGTCGCGGATGGAGCGCGCGATGAGCAGGCCCGGGCCGCCCAGCGCGGCGATGCGTTCCAGGGCGAGCAGCCGATCCGCGGGGGACAAGGCGGTGAAGCGATGGAATCCGACTGCAAAGGGCAGGCTCTGCTCCACGGCGAAAAACAGCGCGTGCACCTCCACGCGCAGCGAGGTCGGGAAGCTGAGCAGGTATCGATCGACGCGACCCGGTAGCGCATCCAATCCGGCGGCGGAGATGTTCGGCAAGAGCGCCTCGCCGGCGGCCCGCACAACCGCGAGCTCCCAGGACGACAGCACCTCGCCCCCGGGGCCGTCGTAACCGGTGAGCCGGGCCGCTCCGACAAGAGTGGCAGCAGCCGCGAAGCCGAGCAGCAGGTTGCGACGGGTGGCCGGGGGCGGAGACACCGACCCCGACGCCCGGGCGAGGGCGGCGAGTCCCGGAGGCAGCCGTTCCAACCAGCCTTCCTGAGGTTCGAGGCCCGGCCTTCGCACGGTTACCCAGAACACCGGGTTCCGCGTGAGGCCCGCGGCAGCGTCGGCGGCGAGCCCCGCCAGCGCCTTCCCGGTGTAGACCGCCTCACCCGCGATGCCCAATTCCAGCAGGTTCGCCGCCCCCTTCAACGCCGCCGGTGTCGGCTGCGCATACCCGGGCCCGACGAACCCTCGCCTCAACTCCAGCTTGCACGGTCGGGGGGTGAGCCCCAGCCGCCGCACCTCCAGCTCCGCCTGGCGAACCAGACGCCAGAGCCGCATGTCGGGTGAAAAGAACCGGTCCACCACCATTACCGCGCGAACGGGGATGTCGATGCCGGCGAGCGCGAGGCCGACCGCAAGGCCCGCAGCGGTGCCGCCAGACCCACACGGCAGGTACACCGCATCGGCCGGAGGGCCATCGGCAGCCTGAAGCTGCTCGGCGAGCTCCATCCCCGCGAGCACACACCCGAGCATCGAGCGGGGCGACGTTGCGCCGATCGGCACCACGATGCCGGACGCCATCGGCAGCGCGAGCACGACGCGCGGCGCGCGCACCGCGAGATCAACCTGGTTGCGGTAAGCGGTCACCGACGCCGCCCACGATGCCGTGAACGCAAGGTTCTCCGCACTGTGTTCGCCGAGCGGGGTGCGGAACAGGTGGGCGTGCACCGGGCGACTTTGCTGTTTTCCAGCCGCCACGACCGCGGCCACCTGCCCCGAGCCGACCGCACCCGCCACCACCCAGGCCTTGGCGTGCCGGAAGGCATCCTCGGCGAGGAGCACATCGAGCTTCCGCACCTTCGTTCCGCCGTGAAGCTCAGGAAACAGGTCGTCGCGCTTGAGGTGGAGCGTCGCGACCCCTAGCTGCGCCGCTAGCTCCGGCGCAGGAACCAGCGGCGTCGGCCCCTCGATCAGCCCCAGCCTCGGGACGGAAGCAAACGCTGCGGCGAACGAGGCCATCGCCGTGCGTCTAGCACGAAACGAAGGGGGCGAGGGGCGCGGCCCGGTCCCCTTCCTCAGGCGCGGGTAGGGGCCCCTCGCAGCGCCCGGCATACGCTCTCGCGTGCGTTGGACGCTCGCCGCCATTGCCCTCTCCCTCGCCGGCGCGCTCCTGGTCATCGCGCCGGTGGCGCTCTCGCCAAGCGACAGCATCGTGTGCGGCTGGGTGCACCCCGACTGTCTCGGCAACCACTGGCTGCTCGTGTGGGTGGCCGAGCAGCTCACCCACGGCCAGAGCCTCGTCCATAACGACCGTTATTACTGGCCGATCGGAGATGCCCCCTGGCTCGCCGGTAACGGCAGCGACGGCTTCCTGTACCTGCCCTGGCACGTGTTGCTGGGCTGGCCGCAGGCCTCCACCGCCCACACGCTGACCATCCTCACGCTCAATGGCCTGGGGGGCTGGGCGCTCGCCCGAGCGGCCGGAGCGTCGCGAGCGGCGAGCCTCGCCGCGGCCCCGACCGCAGCGATGACGGTTTACGCGAGCCAGGAGCTCGGCGCCGGCCGCTTCTCCCAGGCCGACTTCGGCTTCCTCGCGTTCTTCCTAGCGAGTTGGCTGCGCCTGCTGGATCGGCCCACGCTCGGTCGGGCGCTCACGAGCGCCGCCCTCCTCGCGGCGACATCGATTTTATACTGGTACTACGGGTTCTTCGCGGTGATCGCGGGTGCCGTCTTGCTGGCGGGTCGGGGTCGGGAGCTGCGATCATGGACGCTGTGGCGGCAGTTACTCCTCTTCGCCGTGTCGTATCTGGCGCTCATCGCGCCGATCCTGACCGTGTTCGCGATCCACTGGGGCGACATCCCGGGAACCGGGGAGGCCAGCGTGTTCCCCCATCCGGAAACGGTCGGCGACAGTTGTTGGCCGTGGTCGAGCACCGGCTTCTTCCAGCCCGACACGGTGCCCTTCATGGTTCATGGGGGGAGGCACGCCGGGCGCGCTCTCCCGATCTCCACCGCGATCCTTGGCTTCGTGGCGCTCTGGCGTCGGCCGGACCGGCTAGGCCTGAGCCTCGCGGCGGTGGCCCTGCTGTTCATGCTGCTCATGGCCGGGCCGTTGTTCCCGCATGGTCCCTACGAGTGGATCTACGGCCTCGCCGGCCCGCTTCGCCGCTTCTGGTGGCCCTACCGCCACGTCGTGGTGCTCAACCTCGTTTGGATCACGCTTGCGGCGCGGGCGCTCGACCCGCGGCGGGACGTCGGCGAGGGAGGTTCGGGCGACGCGGAGGCCACCCTGTCGCGACGCCACACCGTCGGCGCGGTGCTGCTTGCGCTCTCGATTCCCGCGCAGTTGGAGCTGGCAGGTGCGCCGTACCACGCCTTGTTCTCCAAAGCCGCGGTGCCGGCGGAGTTCTACGAAGCGGTCGGCGCGTTGCCGGGAAAGGTGCTGATCGAACCGCCGCTCACGCCCGATCTGGCCGCGTCCCAGGCGCCGCTCATCTACAGTCTACAGCACCACAAGGCGCTGCTCGGCGGGCATGCGCTCTGGGTGGAGCGGGTGCGCCCGCCGGGCTGGGATGAATTCGTGGATTCCAACAGCTTCCTCGCGGCGTGCCGCCGCCTCGAGCGCGCGCAGCTCACCGAAGGCGTGTTCCGCTTCGAAGCCGCCGACCTCCAGGCGCTGCTCGATCAGGACGTTCGCACCATCAGCCTCAACCGCGAATACTTCCCCGGTCGCTACCCCGAGGTGCCCAAGGCCTACAACGCCGTGTTCGACGCGCTCTTCGGCGATCCGGCGGCCACCGGCGCCCGCGCCCAGGCGTGGGACATGGGGCGCTGGACCGGCGCGACCGAAGCAAGCTTCACGGCGTTCACGTGGCCGCGCGAGCTCCAGCACGGGGGGCCCACGCTGCCCGTCCAGGCGTCGCGCCCGCCGTCGTTGTCGTTCTCGATGCCGGGGCCGCCGCAGGTGCGGCCGCAAACGAGCGAGTCGCGGTGAACGTCATCCTTCGGTACGGGGCTTCCCGTCATCCGTGAGACACGAAGCATCGCGCCGCGATGGCGTTGCGGTATCCTCCCCGCCATGCCACCCTCCTGCCCCCGCTGCCGCCTCCCCCTCCGCGCCGAAGCCGGCGTAGACCTCTGCGATCAGTGCGGCGGCGTGTGGTTCGACCGCGGCGAGCTGGAGGCAGCGATCGAGGCCGCGCCACCCCAAGGCGCCGTTCCCGCCGCGCGCCCGGAGCCCGCCGTTCGCTACCTCCCCTGCCCACGGTGCACGACGCTCATGAATCGGAAGGCGTACGAGCGCATCTCGGGCGTGACCCTCGACCACTGCAACGCGCATGGGGTGTGGCTGGACGCGGGCGAGCTCGACCGGATCCTCGCCTTCGAGGCCGGCGACGGCCGCGAGCGGCTGGCGATCAAGCTCACCGACGAAGCGCGGCTGGACCGGGAGCGGCAGCGCGACGCGAGCCAGCGGTGGGCGCGAATCCGCGCGGGCTTGGAAAGCTACTGACCGTGACGTTGCGATGCCAGGCGACGCCCGCCTGAGGAAGGCGATCGGGCCGCCGGCATCGCCCCCACCCCCCCACCGCGATAGCGCGTGCCGCCCCGGGAGCAGGCATGCGCGGTTGGTCGATTCAAGACAGCGTCGAGCTGTACAACGTCCGTAACTGGGGTCGTGACTTTTTCAGGATCAACGAGGCGGGGAACGTGGAGGTCACTCCGGCCGGTCCGCGCGGCGAGAGCATCGATCTCAAGCAGCTCGTCGACGACCTGGTGAGCCGCGACCTGCAGCCGCCGTTGTTGATCCGGTTCACGGACATCCTGGAGCACCGCGTTCGTACCCTGGCCGGCGCGTTCAAGTCCGCGATCCGTGAGTACGAATACCAGGGGAACTACCGGGGCGTTTTTCCGATCAAGGTGAACCAGCAGCGGCACCTCGTGGAGGACTACGTCAAGGTGGCCGCGACGTTCCACATGGGCCTGGAGTGCGGCTCGAAGCCCGAATTGTTGATCGTCCTCGCCATGATGGACGACCCGCAGGCCCTGATTCTGTGCAACGGCTACAAGGACAACGAGTTCATCGAAACCGCGTTGATGGCCAAGCGCCTCGGCCGGAACCCGATCATCGTGGTCGAGAAGTTCTCCGAGTTCAAGCTGGTGTGTGATGTGGCGGATCGCGTCGGCGTGGCCCCGGTGATCGGGATGCGCGCGAAGCTGGCCTCGAAGGGCGCGGGCCGCTGGGAGGGGAGCGCGGGCGACCGGGCGAAGTTCGGCCTGACCGTGGGTGAGATGGTCGAAGGAATCAAGTATTTGAAAGAGCGTAATCGACTGGATTCGATGCAGCTTCTGCACTTCCACATCGGCTCGCAGGTGAGCGCGATCCGCAGCGTGAAGAACGCGCTTCGCGAGGCGGCGCGGCTGTACACGGGGCTCGTGAAGCTCGGCGCCCCCATGAAGTATTTCGACGTTGGCGGCGGACTTGGCGTTGACTACGACGGCAGCCGGAGCAACTTTGAGTCGAGCGTGAACTACACGATCGACGAGTACGCGGCCGACGTCGTGGCGGCCGTGCAGGGCGCTTGCGACGAAGCGGAGGTGGCGCACCCAACTCTCATCACGGAGTCGGGGCGCGCGATGGCGGCCCACCACAGTGTCCTCGTGTTCAACGTGCTTGGGGTTACCGAATTCCCGACAGCCGAGCACATCGAGCCGGTGACGGAGGACGAGCCGGAAGCGCTCCTGGAGCTTCACGAGATCTGTCAGGGCGTGACCCGCAAGACCTACCAGGAGGCCTATCACGACGCCCTTGCCGCAAAGGAGGAGGTGCTCACGCTGTTCAACGTGGGGAACCTGGATCTGGTGCAGCGCGCGCGGGCCGAGAAGCTGTTCTGGCAGGCCTGCCAGAAGATCTTGACCGTTGCTCGCCAGCAGTCCTATGTGCCGGACGAGCTGGAGGGGTTGGAGAAGACGCTGGCGGACACCTACTTCTGCAACTTCTCGGTGTTCCAGTCGGCTCCCGACTCCTGGGCGGTAGACCAACTCTTTCCGGTCATGCCGATCCACCGGCTGAACCAGGAGCCCACCCGCAAGGCGATCCTCGCGGACATCACGTGCGACAGCGACGGCAAGATCGACAAGTTCATCGACCTTCGCGACGTCAAAGACGTGCTCGAGCTGCACCCGTTCCGCGAAGGCGAGCCGTACTACCTGGCGTTGTTCCTGGTCGGCGCCTACCAGGAGATCCTGGGCGACCTCCACAACCTCTTCGGCGACACCAACGCGGTGCACGTTTCGCTTGACGACGGCGGCGGCTACAGCATCGACCATGTGATCGAGGGCGACACCGTCACCGAGGTGCTCTCCTACGTGCAGTTCTCCAAGGCCGACCTCGTGCGCCGGGTGCGCCGCGCCACCGAGTTGGCCATGAAAGAAGGCAGGATGACCGTGGCGGAAGCCGCGAAGATGGTCCAGGCCTACCAGTCCGGTCTCGACGGCTACACCTACCTCGAGGAGTAAACCCATGTCTCTCGCCCCCTCCCTCACGTGGGACCTTGAGTCGATCCTCCCCGGCGGCCCCGGCGGCGCGGCGTTCGAGGCCGAATACGCCGCGCTCTCCGCAGACCTGCTCGCGCTCGCGGCTCGGTCCGAGGCGCTGCCCGCCATTCCCGAGCCGGCCCCGTTCGCCGGCTTGCTCCTTGATCTCGAGCGGATCTCTCCGCGTATCGACACCCTGTTCTCCTTTACCGGCTGCCACGCCGCGGCCGACTCGCAGGGGGAGGCTGCGATCCGCGCCGAAGCTCGGATGTCCACGCTGGGCGGGCTGGCGGCCCGCGGGTGGGTGACGCCGAAGGACCGGATGGGGACGATGCCCCAGGCCGCGTTCGAGGCCTTGCTCGCCGAGCCGAGCATCGCCCACATGCGCAACATGCTCCTCAGCGACCGGAAGCAGGGCCGGCTCCGGCTCTCCGAGAAGGAGGAGTCGCTGCTCGCCGCGCTCGCTCAGGACGGCATCAGCGCCTGGGGCCAGCTCTATGACGTGGAGGCCGGCTCGCTGAAGGTTACGTTGGACCGAGGGAATGGCCCCGAAACGCTCTCCGCTGGGCAGGCTGCGCAGCTCTATTGGGACCCGAAGCGGGAAGTGCGGCAGGCGGCGTTCACCGCGGTACGGGCCGGCTGGACGACGATCGCCAAGCGGTGCGCGACGGCGCTCACGCACATCACCGGCACGCGGCAGACGCTCAACGACCGCCGCGGGCTGGACGAGCTGGATGAACCCCTGGTTCAAGCTCGGATCGCGCGCACGACGCTCACCGCGATCATGGAGGCGTGCCGGGAGGCCCGGCCGGTGATGCAACGCTACTTCCGCGCCAAAGCACGGGCCATGAAGCTGGAGAAGCTGGAGTGGCACGACGTTTTCGCGCCGCTCGGCGAGGATGGCCCCGGCGTGACCTACGAAGCCGCCCAGGAGGTGATCGTTCGCCAGTTCGGGGAGTTCGCCCCCGGCATGGCCGAGTTCGCCACGCGCGCGCTCACGAACCGCTGGATCGAGGTGGAGGATCGCCCGGGGAAGCGCGCCGGCGGCTTCTGCACCGACGTGCCGGCACGCCACGAAACCCGCATCTTCATGACCTGGTGCGCCAACGACAAGGCGGCGGGGACGCTCGCCCATGAGCTCGGTCACGCCTTCCACGCCGAAGTGCTCTTCGGGAATCCGGTCGCGCAACGCCGGCTTCCAATGACGCTCGCGGAGACGGCGAGCACCTTCGCCGAAGCGCTGGTGCGCGAAGCGACCCGCGCGCAGGCCACGACGCCGGGCACGCGGCTCCGCATCCTCGACAACTCTCTGCAGGACGCGACCGCCTTCTTGTGCAATGTCGCCGCGCGCTTCGAGCTGGAGCGCGAGCTGTATGTGATGCGACGCAAGGGGCCGCTCGAGGTGGAAGCGCTCTCGGCGGCGACCGACCGCATCTTCACCGAGTGGTTCAGCGGCGAGCTGGCCGGAGTGGACGACCTCTTCTGGGCCCACAAGCTGCACTTCTACATCCCAGGGCTCGCGTTCTACAACTACCCGTACATCTTCGGCTTCTTGTTCGCGAACCTCGTGTACGAAGCCTTCCGCCCCCAGGGCGCTGCCGCCGAAGCCGCCTACCGCCGGCTGCTCGCCCGCACCGGCGACGACGACGCGGAGACCATCGCCAAGGAAGAGCTCGGCTTGGACCTGGGCGATGTGGCGACGTGGCGCCGCGCGATGGCGGGCGTGGTGCGGGATGTGGAGGCGTTCGAGGGTGAGGTAGAGGCGCTGGGCTGAGCCAAGCGTCCGTCCGAGGCGACGGAATTCAGTCAACACGTACGCGCCAAACGGATGGATGGGACACGATCCGTCCGTGTGCGACGTGCTGCTGATCGGCTGGTCGGCCGGCCGCCCCCGCCCCCTACCGCCCCCCCGCGCACGCCTCCCAAGCCACCGCCTCGTCCCCCAGCCGCCCCAACGCCGTGAGCGCCTCCACATGCGGCCTCGCCCCTTCGCAGTCGCCCGCCTCCAGCCGAAGATGCGCCGCCATCCGGTGTAGTTCTTCCGCACGGGTCACGCTCGGGTGGGCGAGCGCGGTCTCCGCCGCGGCGGCGGCCTCCGCCCCTCGACCGCTCGCGACGAGGGTTTCAACCCGTAGGGCGAGCAGCTCCGCCGCTACCACGCCGTCTACGTCGTCGAGCGCCAACGCCGAGTCAACCTCGTCCAAAAGCACCGTTGGCGAGGCCGTTCCCTGAACCGAGAGCACCCGGCGGAGCACCCCCGCGGAGGTGGTTGGGAGGCACACCCGGGAAGCGCCAGCCTCGAGGAAGCTCTCCCCGCCCCTCGCGCACACCACCCGCACCCGACCGTGGCGGACCGAAACGGTGGTTCCGAGCGGGCCACGGTCGACATCGAAGCCCGTGCCAACCACCCAAACATCCGCCTCGTCGGTCTTCACCTGCAGCGAAACACCCTGGTTCGGCTCCACCTCCACCGAGAGCGTGCCCCGCCGCCACGAGACCACCATGGCCTGCTCCGTGCCGACCACCGCTCCCTCGCCGGCGGCTGTGACCCGGACGTTCGCACCCAGCGCCGCCGGGGCCGCTGCGCCGAGCTCGGCGCTTACCTCCACGGGTGGCCGGAGGAAGAAAAAGGCCGCTGCGGCCAATGACAATCCGACGCCAGCCGCAGGGAGGATCCATCGCGTGGCGGCTCGCTGGGCCGAGCGACGCCGCACGTCCGCCGCGACCCGCGCCACCGCGGCCTCGTCGGGCGTGGAGGCCGCCCGCGCCTCCGAGATCAATTCGTTGTAGTCAGGCATCGTCGCCTTCCTCCTGAAGATGTACCACGCCGAGGCCGACACGCTCGGCTTCGATTCGAAACGCCACGCGGGCGAGGCGCAGCCGGCTGCGCACGGTGCCCTCGGGAACACCGAGGAGGCCCGCCACCTCCGAAGCGGCGCGCTCCTCAAGATCCATCAGGACGATCACCTCGCGGTGCCCTTCGGAGAGCGCGCCGAGGGCCGCGTAAACGAGCCGAACCCGCTCCCGCTTCTCCGGGCTGTCCATCGGCGAACCCGAAGGTCGTTCCATGGAAATCCCCGGGATCCAGCGACGCCACCACACCTTTCTGCGGTGCTCCTTCACCACCCGGGTCGCCACCCCCCAGGCGAAGGCCTCAACGGGCGCGCCGGCTTCGACGTCGTCGAGCCGGCGCAGGATCACCAACAGCGCATCCGAAGCCGCGGCCTCGGCGTCGATGCCGCCGGCGCCAAGGCGGATGCACCACCCCGTCACCAGCGGCACGAGCCGTTCGAAGATGGCATCGCGGTCGGAGCGCACGGCGCGATCAGCCTCCGCAATTGCCAAAGGAGAGTTGAACCGCGCCGTAGCCGTCGATGAAGGCGACGTCACCACAGCCGTCCGCGTTCACGTCGCCGGCCGCCAGCGTAGCCGCGCCCCAGGAACCGGGCATGAGCTCGAAGTCCGCGTGCTCGGAGGCGGAGAACGCGCTGCCGTCCTGCAGATTCCACGAGAGGCGCTGACCGTAGCTGGAGGAGAAATCGGTCGTTTCGTAGTGGTAGAGGCTCTCCAGCGCGTCCGTCTCGCCGTTGCCGTCCAGATCGTAGCCGATGGCGCCCGTGGGGTAGTTCTCAAAGTCGTTCATGCGCAGGAACTCGGCATGGCCAACCTCGGGATCGAACATCTGGAGGCCGTCGATCCCCTGGGAGATGAGCTCGTCCAGCCCGTCGCCGTTCACGTCTGAGCCAAACCCGAACATGGTGCCGTCGTTGCTGAACCGCGTGGTGTAGGCACCGGAGAAGGTGAGGTACTCCGTGCCCCAACTGTCGTACACCTCCACGGAGTAGTCGTAGCCGTAGCCGCTCGTGAAGTCCCCGAAGAGCGCCGCCTGGCGGCCGTCGCCATCGAAGTCCACGGCGATCATCGAGTAGGCGAAGCTGCTCATCGCGTAGCTCTGAAGGGTGAAGCCGAGAGCGCCGGAATCATCGCGTCCAAGCAGGCGCATCCCGCCGTAGGCCGTGCGGTAGTCGTAGCCCAGCACGACCACCTCGCTCACCCCGTCGCCATCCAAATCCGCGACGCCGAGGCTCTGGGCGTAGAACTTCCGCCCGGTGTCCCAGTTCACTTCGGCGGAGAAGCCGTTGTGGTTCCCCGTGAACAGGGAAACACCCTCGGAGCGTACGGCGACGATATCCATCTGGCCGTCGTCGTCGAGGTCAACGAGCACCGGGGCGGAGTAGAAGCCGGTGGCTGCGCTTTTGGTCTCGAAGGGCGCATCGAATCGACCGTTTCCGCGGCTCGGGAAGGTTGCAAGCGTCAGCAGGCTCTGGCCGCGCCCGTCGTATTCGACGCTGCTCGTCACGAGGTCGTCCACCCCATCGCCGGTCATGTCGACGAACCACACGCCGGTGGTGTAGCGCGTCGCGGTGGACTCGATGATCGCCTCGGGCGAGCCCGGAGACCACGTCGCCCCGGCGGCGGTGTCCACGTCGGTATCTGCGTCCGTGTCGGCGTCGCTGTCCGCGTCGCCGTCGGCATCCGCATCGGCATCCGCGTCGGCATCCGCGTCGGCATCGGCATCGGCGCTATCCGCGGTGTCGACGTCGTCCGGACCGCACGGCTGCTTGCCATGGCACCCATGCAGGTCGATCTCAACCACGCTGCAGGCTTGCACGGAAAGGAGAAGAATCAGGTTCATCGGGGGCTCCAGGGGTGGGGATGCGGAAGCCCGACGGCTTCCGTACCCCTCCTTGGCGCCGACCCTGCAAACCGATCACCCGCACGCGAAGTTTCTGCTGAAGCGTCACGGCGCCGCGGGACGACAAAGCCCAAGCATGAGCCACGGGTCGAGGTTCGCGTCGAGCACCACGGCGTCGGCGCACGCGTCGTCGTCGATCTCGCCCGCCACCACCCCCCCAAGCCAGCCCGGGCCGCCGGGAGCCATGAGGGTGATCACCGGCTCCGCAAGCACCAGGGCGCCCTGCCGCGCCATGCTCGGCTGCAAGTGCAGCTCGCTGTGCGTGGCGTCAACCGCGTGAACCAGCACCTCCAAGGCATCCCGCGCGCCGTCCCCCTCGAGATCCACGGACACCAACCCGGTCACCACCTCCTGCACGGGGTCGCCACCTCGAACCTCACGAACGGCCGAGCGTACCGGGTTCCACACAAACAGCCCGGTGGCGCCCGTGGTCACCAGCTCCGACTCGCCGTCTCCGTCCAGATCCTCCCCGTAGGCTGCGGTGATCTGGCTGCCCGGCCCGCCGTTGCGCACCACGTCGAGCTCGCGCAGCACGGGGGCCCGGAGCCCTGCGTCCCACTCCACAACCCGCGTTGTCGCGATGTCGGGCCGGGACTCGGCGAGGATGGCCACGGCATGCGCGGCGCCGGCGAGCATGAGCGGAGCGGCGCCGACCGGAACAGTCACGCCCAGCCCGCCCTCCACGGCCCCAATCGTCGTAACGACACCTTGTCCGTTCGCCCCGTAGACACGGATTGCCGCCGTCTCTCCAGCCGCACCTGCGATCGCCTCCGGCGCGCCGTCCCCCGTGAGATCCGCTGCGCCCAACAGGCTGAAGTCGCGCCCCTGATCCAACACTTCTTCGCGATCAAACCCGTTCCCATTCCCTGTCAGCACGTGGATCGCGGAGCCCGTGCTCGCCAGTAGATCCGGGTGGCCATCGCCCGTGAAGTCACCGCCGATCACCTGGAGATAGCAAGACTCAACGAGCCGGCTCGCCGCCGGGCCTAGGCCTGAACCCGAGCCCGGCCAGATCGTGAGCTCCTGCAGCCGGCCGCCCGAGGAGCAACTCAGGTAGATCAGATCTGGGTTGGCATCCGCGGTCACATCCATCCAGAGCAACTGGCCCGCGACCGCGTCGTTGACGGAGCGCAGGCGCGTGGGTTGCCGGGCGGACCACGAAAACTGGAGGATCGCCTCGTCGAGCGGCTCCGAGGTATCGACCGGCGGTAGGGCGGTGTCGTCGAGGGCCCCTCCGCTGTCCTCCCCGAGCTCGCCGCCGGAGTCGCCATACGGCTCGGCGGAGTCCGGGAATTGCACGGGTTCGCCCCCCTCAACAGGCAGGATCGCCGCCTCATCCAACTCCAGGCGCACCTGAATGTCATCGCAAGCCACAAACAACAGAAGCGCAATCATCTGCCCACCCGCAGGCCGACGACCAAACCGCCCGACAGTCGCGAAGGCGCCGAGGGGAGGGCGTCGATCTGAATGCCTTGCGCATCCCAGGCGCCGACCGCGGTGACCTCTGCCGACACCGCGCGCCAAAGCCGACGATCTACGCCCAACAGCAGCTCGAGTCCGACACCTGGGGCAACATGGGTACCGTCCAGGTCGGCGACGGACCACCGCTGCGCAACCACGCCCGCGCCCCCCCGAAACGTCCACCCGTCGAACGGCTCTGCGCTGGCTCCTGCACGAGCCGACAGCGTGGCGAGCCCGAGCGAGCCCAGCTCGAACACCGTCGGTGAATAGGTTGCGCCCGCCGCCTCAAGCCAAACCGGCCCTCGCGATACACGCACGGAGAGGGCGTCGCCAGGAAGCAAGCCCAGACCCGGCCGAATCCCGCCAACGGCGCCAACGCCCACGTCGAACCGCAGCCGCGGATTGGCGATCGGAACCCGTGCGAGAGTGGTCGCGACCGGGGATGGCGGCGGCTCAGTCGCGACCACCGGGAGCTCGGTCCGATCGGGGGGGGGCGAGGCCGGCGGCTCCACCGTCGCCGGCTCGGGAGTCGCCGCGAGAGGCGCGGGCTCCGGCGCAACGGCGGGGGCCACCAGGGGCGCAGCCGGAACCGGCGGCAGCACCGGAACGCTCGCCACCCGTCGTGGCAACGCCGTTCGGGTCGGCTGAGCACGCGCGGCTGGCGGCGGCGACGTGATCGACCCGCTCACGCGACCACCGCGCATCAAGCTCGCTGCAACGATCGCCACCTGCTCACGGCCGGACTCGGTTTTCGGCGCCGGCACCGAGGCCGTTCGCTCCCCACCGGCCGCGGCATACCGGAGTCGCCACACGGCGCCGGTCTCCACATACACCCCGCCAACCCCGACTTCGAGCCCGGCCGCGTCCAACGCCTCTTCCCAGTCCGAAACGCACTCCCCAGGCGGCAACGCCAGCGTCGGCACCGCGCCGCGAGCCAGCGCAATCGTGACCAGGAGGGAGAGCACGGCCCACGATACCCGCGGCGCGGCGGAGCTCCAACCGGTTCCGGATCGGCAGGTGTGACGGATCGCCCTTGCCCGGGCCATCCACACATCTTATATATCGCATGTGACATCCAACAGCGCCGAACGCCTCACCCCGCCCCAGCTCCAACGCGGCGCCGACCTGCTCGCCGCCCTGGCGCACCCCGTGCGGCTCCGGATCGTGTGCGGTTTGCTCGACGCGGCTTGCTGCGTCGATCCCATGGCCGAATGTCTCGGCTTGCCCCAGCCCTTCGTGAGCCGCCACCTCGCGATCCTGCGGGAGGCCGGCGTCGTTTCCTGCACCGTCGAGGGTCGCAAGCGGGTGTACCGCGTCACGAACCCTTCGCTCGCGGCGCTCATCTCCGTTCTCCAAGCCCCCCCCTCCGAGGGCTCATGACTCCCCAGAACTGGCTCCAACTCGCGGCCATGCTCATCATAGGCTTCTTCATGCTCCGTGGACTTCTCGGAAAAACCTCGCCCGACGAGGCCCACGCGCTCGTGGCCAAGGGCGCCCGCCTTGTCGACGTTCGCAGCCCCGGCGAGTTCGCCGGCGGCCACATCCCCGGCGCCGTGAACATCCCGGTGGACCAGATCGACCGGCGGGCAGGCGAAATGGGCACCAAAGAAGCCGGGGTTGTCGTGTACTGCGCAAGCGGCATGCGCAGCGCGTCTGCCGCCGGAACGCTCCGAAAGTTCGGCTTCTCCGCCGTCGCCGACCTCGGCGCGATGAGCCGCTGGTAGCCCTCGCGCTCCGCCAACCCTACAGGAGGTTCCAATGGAATTCACGATTGAAAGCGCCGGGGGCGTCGCCTGCCGCACCACCATCGCCGGCCACGAGCTGCGGTTCGACCAGCCGGCGGAGTATGGCGGCCAAAACCTCGGCCCTTCGCCGCTGGACGTGATGGCGGCCTCGGTCGGCGCCTGCGCCCACTACTATGCGGCGGCGTTCCTCACGGCGCGACGCCTGCCCACCGAGGGGATCGTGGTGAAGGTGCACGCCGAGAAAGCCAAGGAGGGACGCCGAAGGCTCGGTAACATCCACATCATGGTAACCGTGCCGGCCGATGTGCCTGAAGCGATGCTGCCCCGCATCGAAGCGGCTGTGCTCACCTGCCCGGCCTGGGGCACCCTGCAAGTCTTGCCCGAGTCGACGTTGACGGTTGAACGGGGGTAGACGGGCGATCCGCGAATCGCTCGTTGCCTTTACTGATGCGATGGTTGCGGCGGATCGCGCCGCCCCGCCCGGACGAGCTCCCCGCTACGCCACCGCTCCCCGCCCCGCGTCCTCGTCCCCCGCCTCCCCCAGCGCCCGCTTCCAGGCCGCGAAGGTGCCGCCTTCGTCCACCGCCCGCATCACCGCTTCCCCGGCCAGCGGCCCACCCTGGGCGAGTCGGTACTCAACCCAGGCCCAGCGCGCCGAGGTGGGACGCACCTCCGCGCGCACCCCCTTGAGCCCCGCCCGCAGTCGCTCCAGCCGCGACTCCACTACTTTGATCCCTGCGAAGGGCTGACGGTCCAGCGGGGTGTTGAACTTGGGGACGAAGGGCGCGATGCCGAGCGCGACCGGATGAATCGCGGCGAGCTTTCGGGTGAATTCGACCAGCTCGTCCAGGTCCTCGTCGGTCTCCCCGGGCACGCCGAGCATCATGTACACCTTGAGCACGCGATAGTGGTGTTCCTTCGCCGCTTCCGCGCACGCGAGCAGGTGCGCCTCGGTGGTGCCCTTGCTCAGTTGTCGGCGCAGGCGCTGACTCGCCGCGTCGCTCGCCACCGTCAGCGTCGAGTACCCTCCGAGGCGCAGCAGCCGCGGGATCTCCGGCTTCAGCGCCACCCGATCGGCCCGGAGCGAAGAGATGCCCACGCCGCGCCCGCTCTCCACGATCCGCTCCAAAAGGCCCACGAGCTGGGGATGATCGCTGATCGCGGCGCCCACGAGGCCCACGCGCTCGGCCTCCGCGGGGATCAACTCCATCAGGCGATCCGGTGTCACCAGCCGCATCCCGCCGTTCGTGCTGCGACGCATCACGCAGAAGGTGCACGCCCGGTGGCAGCCGCGCTCCCCTTCAAGGAGGAACATGTTCGTAAGCTCAGCCTCAGGCGTCCATAATCTGGAGCGAGCCGGCAGCAGCGTGTCGTCCGCCTTCGCCACGACCACGGCCTGCGCGCCCGTTTCCGGCACCCACCCGCCCGCGAGCCCCGCGACGTGCTCGAAGGAGCCCGTGTCGAAGAAGCCCGCGATCGCAGGGACCACCACGTCCTCGGCCTCCCCGAACAACATCGCATCCGCGAACGGCGCGCACGGGAGGGGGTTCGAGAACGTAAGCGGGCCGCCGATGAGGATCTTCGGATGCCCCGGCCCTCGGTCGCGACGCAGCGGCGGCACCCCCGCCAACCGAAGCAGCTCCACGAGGCCCGCCAGTTCCAGCTCGTAGGCCACGGACACCGCGATCACTGGGAACTGCCCCAGGGGGGTGTGGGACTCCATGGAGAGCGGCGCCAGCTTCGCCGATCGCCAGGCGGGCACGTCATCGGGCAAAAATACACGTTCAACGCCAAATCCGGCCTCGGCGAGGATCGTGCAGATCCACTGATACCCGAGCGAGGACATCCCGGCGCGGTACGGCGAAGGGTAGGCCATTGCCACCCGGTCGCGACCACGCGGCAGCGCGACGCCCCGCTCCTTCGCCCGGAGCGAGGTCAACGAGTCACGAAGGGCGCGCGGAGTCACGGCGAGCGGGTAACCGGTGTCTCACGGGTTAGGGTCGCCGCGATGCTGTTGCTCCTGGCCACGCTGGCCTCCGCCGACGAGTCCACGATGTCCTACGACGTGTACCTCGCGGGGAAGGACGTGGGCGATCGCACCGTGACCGTGCGTTTCCTCCAGCGGGACGATGGCGAGCGGCGCGTGCTGAGCGTCGTCACCAAGGCGTCGGCGCCGATCGGCGAGGTGAGCTGCCGGCAGTCGGGCCAGTCGAGCCCGCGCGGGGCCAACTTCACCACCTCGCTCCAGGTTGGCGCGGAGGTTTCAGAGGTTCAGGGCATTCAAGCGCCGAATGGCGGCTGGCAGCTCGTACGGGCCGACACGGAGGGGGTGCATGAAGCCGCGCTCAAGCCGACGCAGGTCACGTTCACCACGCTCGACTTGTTCGACCCCGGGCGCACCCGGCTCCTCGGCGGCACCGGCCACGTAGGCGTGCTCGTTGCGGAGACGGGGGCCATCGTGGAAGGCGAGCTGAAAGCCGGGGAATCGACGACCGTGAAGGTGGCGGGCAAGTCGCTCGCGGGCACCCGGTACGTGGTGGATGGCGAGGGCGGCCACGCGGAGTTCGTCGTTGATGAGAACGGCGTGTTGCTCAGCTCACAGCTCTCGTTCTTCGGGGGCGTGATGGAAACGCGCGCGAAAACCGTGCCGGAGCCCCGCTCCTTCGGAACCATCGACGTGGTGGAAACGCCAGGATCGGGGACGAAGGAAGCGGATTTGTAGGGGAGGCCCCCCGTGTCTGCCCACCCTACATGCAGCTCGCGCCAGGCCCCGACGTGCTCTGCTCCGGGGCCCTCCCCACGTGCGCCGTGTAGAACGCCTGGATCGCGGCGAGGTCGAAGCAGCCCAATTCAAGCTCGTGCTCCCACGAAACCACCGTGAACGGCAGCTCCGCCGGCTCATAGGGCGAGAGCAGCGCCGTGCCCGCCGGCAACGACTCGACATACGACACAAACTCGGCCTTCTCCTCGGGGCAACTGTCGCTCGGGCAGTCGTACAGGAACACGACGCCCCCGTGCTCCAGGTTGTGCACCCAGTTCTCCGCGGCAACCTGCTCGGCGTGCACGCCCCACTCGGCCCAGCACGCACTGTGATTTCCGGAGGTTGGCGGCTCGTCGGCGTACACCACGTCACCGGACACATGCGCGTCCTCGGTCGCGACCGTGTACGTTTCATAACACAGGGCCGAACACAAGTCGCAGGGGACGGTTCCGGGCGTACCCTGCGCCGAATCCACGGGCTCCGGGTCCGCGCAGGCGGCGCAGCCCAACAAGGCGAGCAGCACGATCACGGCGCCACCCACTCGCCCGAGCGCCCGCCAGACTTCTTCAGCAGGCGGATCCCCTCGATCCGCATCGCCTTGTCCACCGCCTTGAGCATGTCGTACACGGTGAGCGCCGCCACGCTCACGGCGGTCAACGCCTCCATCTCCACGCCCGTCTTCCCGGTGCAACGGGCCGAGGCCTCGATCCGCACGCCCCCGGCCACCACCGAAAGTCCCACGTCCACCCCGTCAAGCCCGAGCGGGTGACACAGCGGGATGAGCTCGCCCGTCCGCTTCGCCGCCGAGATCCCTGCGATCTGCGCGATCAACAGGACATCCCCCTTCTTGGCCCGGCGCTCCACCACCGCGGCGAGCGCCTCGGCCGACATCCGCACGAAGCCCTCCGCCACGGCTTCCCGCCGCGAAACGGCCTTCTCACCGACCTCCACCATGCGGGCGTCTCCGGCTGGGGAGAGGTGCGTAAGCTCAGGCATGGCCGCCTCCGTAACCGGGGTGCACCTTTTCTTCGACGAGCGTACTGCCACAACGCAGGTTTACAGCGCGCTTCAACGCCGCGCGCCGGTCATTGAGCCGGTAAACGCTGCGCGCGTCCGCCACGAACGCCGCCCCGAAGTCGCCTGCAGCTTCGTACGTCCGCAGCCGGTCCTCGACGGCCCACAGGCCACGATTCACCTCGTCTAACGAACGATACTCGGGTGCGAGCCGGGGATCGCCGAGACCCGTTTCCGCCCATACCGCCTCGAGCGCCTCAAGCTCTCGACGCACGTTTTCTGCCGGATCCCCGCGCACTTTGGTGAGCTTGTGCGCCAGGATCGTGATTCGGTCGAGCACATCGCCGACAGCCGCTGGCGCACGGAGCAACACCGGTGCTCAGATACGGATCTTGTAGGCGTTGTGCGTGGCCTTCTCTTTCTTGATCTCTTCCTTCGCCACGTTCACCTTCACCAGCCACTCCTTGAACACTTCGTTGTCGGGCTCGAAGGAGAGCGCGAATTGGATGTTCATGGCGGCGCCGTTGAAGTCTTTGTCCGCGAAGCCCTGCAGCGCGAGCTTCCAGAACTTCCCGCCCTTCTCGGTCCTCGCGGCCTTGTTCGGGTCGTTTCGCGCCGCGGCCTCGGCCTCGGCCGCCTTGCGCGCTTCCTGATCCATCCGCAGCCGCCCCGCGCGCAGCTCGTTGTCGTAGTGGGTGCGCCCGTCCGGATCCCTCAACACCCGATACGCATCATTCACCGCCTTGAACACGGTGTTTGCGACGGTGCGAAACTCTGGCGGTGCGCCTGCGCTCACCCGGTCGGGGTGCAGACGGCGACCCTCCACGCGAAACGCCGCGTCGATGTCCGCCTGCGGACATGCGGCTTTCACCTGGAGCAATTGGTAGTAGTCGAGCTCGGCGAGCAGCTCGTGCATCGTCTCGATCTCGTAGCGGATGCGAAGCCGGGGATCCATCGTCACAGTTTACTCCTGGCTAGAAGTCGATGTCGTCAAACCGCGCGGTCTGCACCTCGGCGACCGAGAGGCCAGATCGCGCTTCGATGCGAATGGCCCGCTCCTGCCCCAGCACGCTGTCCACCGCGCGAACGTGCACGATCCCGTCGTTGTCGATCTCGAAGGTCACGCGCACCCGCACCTGGCCGCGCTGCCGCGCCGGTAGGCCGTCGAGCACGAACTCGCCGAGCAGCTCGTTGTCCTCTGCCATCCGGCTCTCGCCCTGGAAAACGGAGATTCGAACCTCACTCTGGTCCTCAAACGCGGTGTGGAACACCTTGGTAGACTCAGTAGGGATCGCCGTGTTGCGGGGGATGATGGTCTCGCAGAAGCCGCCGACGGTACGCACACCCAACGACTGCGGCGTAACGTCGAGCAGCACGGAGCTCGCCGTCTCCTCCTCATTCGTCAGGTTGTGCGCCTGGATCGCGGCGCCGATCGCCACCACCTCGTCGGGGTTCACGCTCGCGTTCGGCGCCTTCTGGAAGAAGCCCTGCACCGAGTCGCGGATCAGCGGGTAGCGGGTCATGCCGCCGACAAGGAGCACGTGGTCGATCTGCCGCGGGCCCATGTTGGCCGACTTCAGCGCGTCCTCGCAAACGTCAAACGTGCGTTGAACCAGGGGCATCACCCACTGTGCGTAGGTGAAGCGGTCGAGCGTGGTGGCGAAGTCGTACTCCTTGCCCTCGGGGGAACGGTAGAGCGTCGGCACGCTCACCTCCACGGCCTCCCCGGTAGAGAGCGCCACCTTGGCGCGCTCTGCGGCCTCGCGCAGCTTCATCCGCACCGTGCGGTTCTCGCTCACATCGAGCCCGGATTGCTGGCAAAAGAGGCGCATGAACTCGTCTGCGGCGCAGTAGTCGAAATCGTCCCCGCCGAGGAACGTGTCTCCCGCGGTCGCGATGACCTCGAAGAAGTCGTCGTCGATGCGAAGGATGGAGATGTCGAAGGTGCCACCACCAAGATCGTACACCGCGATGTGTTGGCGCTTGCCCTGCTTGAAACCATAGGCGAGCGCCGCCGCGGTTGGCTCGTTGAGGATGCGCAGGCACTCCAACCCGGCGATCGTGGCGGCGTCCCGCGTGGCCTGCCGCTGGTTGTCGTTGAAGTAGGCCGGGACGGTGATCACCGCCTTGTCCACCGTTTCGCCGAGCGCCGCCTCCGCGATCCTCTTCATGTGCACCAGCACATGGGCGCTGATCTCGGCCGGCGAAAACAGCTTTCCCTGGACGCGAATCCGCAAATCCCCCTGTTCGCCCGTCGTGATGCCGAAGGCGCTCTGGGACTTCATCCGCTCCACTTCCTCGGAGCCCGGCCGCCGCCCGATCAGCCGCTTCGCGCTCACGACGGTGCTCTCGGGCGCATACATCAACTGCCGCTTGGCCCGCCACCCCACCACGGTGCTCTTGCCATACCCGAAGGCAACGATCGAGGGCTGGGTGCGCCGGCCCTCCTGATCCGCGAATACGACCGGTTCACCGTCCCGCATCGCGGCTACGCAGGAGTTGCTTGTCCCGAGATCGATGCCGACGGCCACGCCCATGCCCACGCCGATATCCCGGCCGCCGCCCTCAGTCCCCCGCCGAAGCGAGATCGGCGAAGAGGGCGACCATCGCCTCGTGCAGCCAGGGGTTCGTCGCCAGCACCTCGGGCGCCCCCGGGATGTGAGGGGCACCGGAGAGGCGCGAAACGACTCCGCCCGCTTCGGACACGAGTAGCTGCCCGGCTGCCGTATCCCAGGCTTTGAGTCCGAATTCCCAAAACACGTCCACCTGGCCGGCGGCGATGGTCGCCATGTCCATCGCCGCGCTTCCGCTCCGCCGCAGGCCTTGCGACTGTCGAATCATCCGCTCCACGTACGCCAGGTACACCTGGGCACGCTCACGACGATCATACGGGAACCCCGTTACGCAGAGCGCCTCACCGATCGTCCGGCACCCCGAAACCTCGAGGCGTTCGCCGTTCCGATGGGCGCCAAGGCCGGACGCCCCTCCGTACAGGTGATCGCGCACCGGGTCGTAGATCACGCCGACAACCGGGGTTTCTCCCTCCACCAACGCGATGCTCACGCAGTAGAACGGGTACCCGTGCACAAAGTTCGTGGTGCCGTCGAGCGGATCGACCACCCACCGCGTCCCCTCCGCGACGCCGCCCTCTTCTTCGCCTTGAACGGGGATTCCCAGCGGCGCGAGGGCTTCGCGGATGCAGGCCTCGCTCGCGAGGTCGATCTCCGTCACCAGGTCGATCGCGCCTTTGTGCCGCACCGAAGCCGGCCGGCCCCGCAGCAGCGCTCCGGCCCGGCGGGCCGCCTCCGCGCCCGCGCCGAGCAGCATCTCCAGGTCGCGACTCATTGGGCTCCGCCGCTCACGTCAACCGCCGCAAGCCAGGCTGCTCCCGAAGTCGTTGCACACGATGGTGCCGCCGTGATCCACCTGGATCACCCCCTGCTTCTTCTCCTTCTCCACCTTCACACGGCAGGTCGTCACGCCATCGAAGCTCATGGTCGTACCTCCCACGAACTCCGCCACCTGCCCGTCGCCGCATTGCACCTTGCCCTCTTTGCCGGGCACGCTGAACTTCACCGTGAACGGGCCGGAGGCGGGAGCAGCGACGGGTTCGGCCTTGGTTTTGGTCGGTGCCGGCGTCTTCACCGGCGCGGGCGTGGCTGGAGCCTTGGTCGTCGTCGTCTTGGTCGAGGGAGCGGGCGTGGTCTTGGTGGAGGTAGATGACGAAGACGGCGCGGGCGTGGCCGGCTTTGGGGCCGGAGCCACGGCCTTGGGGGCAGGCGCAACCGGCGCCGCAGGTGCCACCGGCACGGGGGCGGCGGGGGCGGCGGGCGCAGGGTCGGCGCCGCCGGACGCGGCTGGCTCCTCCCCTTCCACCTTGGGCGCTTCGACCTTGGGTTCTTCCGCCTTCCCCTCGGCAGGCGCGATCTCCACGGCCTCCACGTCCGTTCCCGTTCCCATGAACCAGTACCCGCCGCCGAGCGCCGCGATCCCGCCACAAACGAGGATCAACAACACGATCACGACGCCGGCGATCATCATGCCGCTCCCGCCCTTCTTGGGTGGCGGGTCGGCGAACGGGTCGTCTTCGACCGGCTGGGCATAGGTGATCGGCGCACGCGGGGCCGGCGCGGCGGGGCGCGCGGGCTCGCTGGTGTGCCGGACCGGCGTAGGGCGCGGCGGCTCCGGCGGCGCGGCGCGCAGCACCGGCGGCGGCTCCGGCGGTTGCGGCGGCGCGCGAGTGATCATCGGCGGCGGGGGCGCCTGTACGATGGGCGGGGCCACGGGCGGAGGCGTGACCATCGGCGAGGGCGGCGCGAGCGACTCTCGGGCGAATACGGGCGTAGGCACGTGTTTTTTCGGCGGGGCGGGCTCGAAGGGTTCGTCGTCCTCCTCCGCCAGCATCTGCGCGATCTTCTCGCGACTCCAGAACGAAGTGCTCTCCCCCTTGCTCGAAGGCGCCTGGCGCACGCCGCCCTTCGCCATCGGGGCCGACAAGCTCGATGGGCCGGCGAGCACCTCCTGTTCGATCGGCTGCATCGCCGGCTCCGCCTGGCGACCCAGCCCGGCCGCCCACGCCACCAACCCATCCCCCGGCACCTGCCCCGCCACCGAGGCGAGCACGTTCGCCGCATCGAGCGGCAACGGCCGATCATCGGGCGTCCACGCCAGGATCTTGCAGAGGAACTTACGCACATCCTCCACCCAGCGCCGACCACCAGCGGCGCGCAGGTCCATCGCAAGCACCCGCTCGATCACCGCGTCGTCGTGCTCGTCGGGATCATTGGGCGGCTCCCCAAACGCCGATTCGCTCAGCACACTGTGAAGCACCATGCCGAGCCCATACATGTCCGCCGTCGCGACATCTGTGCGCCCCTCCGGCGCCAACGTACGCTTCCGCGCCACGCCCCACCCCTCCACCGACACGCTCCCGAGCTCATCCACCTTCACGAAGGCGGGGCGCAGGTCGCCGTGGATCAACCGATCTTCCTCGGCGATGCACAGGATATCGGCGATCGCGGCGCTGATCTCCAGGGCCGCGCGCAAGGGCGGCCGCCCCCGCTCCAAGAGCGCTTCCAGGCCGGTTCCGGGCGCGGCCCCCTCCCGCGCGAGCACCTGGCCGAGCTCCCCGGCCTCACGGGTGTAGTGGAATCCTGACATCGGTAACGCCGGCGTAACCGGTCAGTACGACCAGAGCCGGCAGTTCTCGGCCACCGTGGCGAGCCATCGCCCGCGCGTGGAGAAGGACATCGCGCGCACCGAGGTTTCATGGGCGTTCACCCGGGGCGGGTGGGCGCGGGCGGCGGGCGAGGCCGCCATGTCGGAGAGCGCCACGATGCCCCCACGCGTGCCCAGCGCGACGCTCTTTCCATCAGCACAGAGGGCGGCGCACGACGTGTCCAGCAAGCGCACGTTGTGGGGCGAAGCGCCGGTCCACAGCGTCGCCCCACCGATCGCCACGCCGAGCACGTGCCCACCCGGCGTGAACCGGAGCTGGTGTCCGGTCGCCGTACCTGCCGGCAACGGGGCTCCGAAGGGCACAACAACGAGGCCCGCCTCGATGCTGCGCGCCAACTGCAGCTCCCCAGCGAGCGAGGTGCCAAGCGCAACGCCGTCTGGCACGCCTCGCACGTCCTGAACGAGCTTCGGCCCGGAATAAACGCGCACCCGCCGCCCCCCGGAGGCATCCCCGATCACCGCGACGCCGCCCGACCAGAAGCGCAGCCCGGAGTCGCCGGTCAGGCCGCTTTCTATGCGCCACGTCGCCTCCCTATCGCCCAGCGTCCACACCTCCACAGCTCCCGTCGCCGTGAGGATCGCCACCCGCTCGCCGCTCGCCGCGAGCTGCACCGGCTCGGGCGGTCCAGCGAACAACAACCGCGCCCCAAATGAAGGCTCTACCGAGGTTACCGCCCCGCTCGCCGCCGCCACCAACAGCACTTCTTTCCCGGGCCGCCACGACAGCGCCCGTGGCGCCTCGATCGGCACCGCCAACACCGGGTCAAGCGCCGCTCTCTCGTGGAGAAAGTGGGCCGCGCGGGTCGGGTCGATCTTCACCCAGCGCCCCCCCGTCGGTCTGCCACGATCGCGGCCACCTCGTGCGCGCTCACGGGGATCGGGTACTGCCCGTCAAAACAGGCCATGCACGCCGGCGTCTTCGCGGTCGCGCGCAGCCCCTCCACGCTGAGGAAGGTCACGCTGTCCACGCCAAACGTCTTCGCCCAGTCAGCGGGCTTCACCTTGGCGGCCACGAGCTCATCTTTCGACGGCATGTCGATCCCGTAAAAACACGGGTTCATCACCGGGGGCGAGAAGATCGCGAGGTGCACCTCGGCCGGCTTCACCGAGCGCACGAGCTCGGCGAGGCGCTTCACGGTGGTGCCACGAACCACGCTGTCATCCACCAGGATCACCCGCTTCCCCTCCATGATCTCGGGGATCGGGTTGAGCTTGAGGCGCAAGGCGGACTGGCGGGTCTGCTGGTCGGGCATGATGAAGGTGCGGCCACTATATCGGTTCTTGATGAAGCCTTCGCGGAACGGCAGTCCGAGCGTCTCCGCCATCGCCTGCGCGGCCGGTCGCGACGTGTCGGGAACCGGCACCACCACGTCCGCCTCAATCCCGCGGGCCCGCCACTCCTCGCCGAGGCGCACGCCGAGATCCCAGCGCACCTGAAAGATGCGACCATCTTCCATCTTGCTGTCCGGCCGCGCGAAGTAGATGCGCTCGAACATGCAACGGTGCGGTTGCGGGGGGCGAACCGACTCAATCCGCGGCTGCTCCCCCGGGCGGAACAACATCACCGAGCCGGGCGGGATCTCGCCCACCACCTCGAAGCCCAGCGCATCGAGCGCCACCGACTCACTCGCGACGCACCAAGCGCCGTCCCCGTTCCGACCGTACACGCCGGGGCGCACCCCAAAGGGGTCGCGGAACGCAACAAGGGTGTCCTTCCCCTCCAACTCCACGAGCGCCGTACAGGTATACGCACCGCGAACCTGCTCAAATACGTCACGCACGGCGTCTTTGACGTGCTCGATGCCGCCGCCCCCTCGCAGCCCCTCCGCGAACACGAGCATGATGGGCTCAACGTCGCATTGCGACTGCACCCGGATGCCCCGCCGCGCCAACCACGCCTCAAGCTGCGGCACGTTGGTCACGTTGCCGTTGTGCGCCATGAGCACGCCCGGCCGGCGCGTGTGAAAGGGTTGTGCATCCTCCCGAACACCAGCGCCCACCGTCGGATACCGCACGTGCCCGATCGCCGCGCGCCCGGGGAGGCCCGCGAGCGCCGCCATCCCGAACACGGCGGTGACCATGCCGAGGTCTTTGTACAGGTGCACGCGACCCTGATGGGTGGTGCCGATTCCGCAGGCGTCTTGCCCACGATGTTGCAGCGCCTGGAGCGATTGTGCCACGGCGGCTGCCGCGTTCTCGATGCCGATGAGCCCAACGAATCCGCACATGGACTACGACTCCAACAGCTTGATGAGCAATTCGGCCTGGTACCGGGCGTCGTAATCCGCGCGATGCTTCAGCGTCATGTTCTCAACCGGCAACCCGAGCCGCTCCGCGAGCACCTCCTTGTTGCTGTCGAACCAGTGCAGGTTGAGCCGGCCCGTCGCGAGCGCCTTGGTGTCGAGCGCCTTGTACCCGTACGGATTCGGAAGCTCCTCCGCCGCGTAACACCAGGCCACGAACGACCAGTCAAACGGCGCGTTGTGCCCCACGAACACCGGCTTGGTACCCTTCCGGGTGTTGGCCTTCGTCCACGCCGTGAGCGCCAGCAGCGCCTCCCGGCGAGGCGTACCGTCGCGACGCAGCGCCTCGATGTCCAGCCCGTTGACCTTCATCGCGCCGGCGTCCACCTTCGGGCCCTCCGGCTTCATCTCAACGTAGAAGTCAGCGCCGATCCTTAGGTTGCCCTCCGCGTCGGGCGCCACCGCCACGGCGCCCAGGGAGATCATGTCGTAGAGCGCCGGCACGGGGCCCGAGCACTCGATGTCAATGCAGAAATAGGTGGCGCGGGTCTCAGCCATGACCCGGCGGCTAACCCGCTTACGGCCCGCCGCGCGCCCCGCGAACCCCCATCGCGCGCCGCCGGGCTAAGCCTCCCGGGTGAAGCAGGTGGCCACCCTCGTGCTGCTCGCCGGCCTGGTGCCGGCCGCGCTCGCGCTGGCCGCGATGGTGGGGCTCGGCGTGCTCCGCGCGCTCCCCCCAGCGCAGATCGCGTTGAGCGCCACGCTGGTCGTCGCCCTGCCGATCGCCGGCCTCCACCTCGCGTTTGGCCGTAGGCTCTGGTCGGTAGCCGCCGCGGTGTGGTTGTGGCCGGCCTGCCTGCTCGCCGCGTTGCCCGGGTATTTTCCGGGCGAGCTGCACGACGCGATCGGGTCAGGCTTCGCCGTGATGTTTGCCGTCGGCGGCCCCGACGCCACCGCCCGCGCCGCCCGTTTCGGCCGCGAGCTGAGCCTCCCCGAGTCCGATGGTGCCCTCCCCCCTCCCGCCGCCGAGCGCGCCGCCGAACCGTGTACCCCGGTCGCAACCGCCCTCTCCTCCGATCAGGTGGCGCTGCCCTACGAGGGTCAGGGTCATAGCCTCGCCGTTCCCGTGCAATTTGGCGAAACCGAGCTGACGATGCTGTTCGACACGGGCGCCACGGTCACGACGCTCAACCGCCGCTCCCTGGCCAGCCTCGGCGTCCAGATCCCGTCCGATGCGCCCGAGCTCTCCCTCCGCACGGCGAACGGCGAACGCAGCGCAAAACTGGTGCTCATTCCCCGCGTCTGGGTCGGTGGGCTCCCGGTCGACGGCGTCACCATCGGCGTGTGTGAAGAGTGCGCCGACGAGCGCACCGCGGGGCTCCTCGGACTCAACGTCTCCGGCCAGTTCCTCGTCACGGTGGACACCGTCCGAAAGGAGGTCGTATTCCAGGCGCGCGAAGGCCGGCAGGACCGCATCGTGGACATCGGCCCCTGGCTCAAGGTCCGCGCCACCGCGAAGGTGTGGCCCGACGAGCGCGTGGAGGTGGAGGTGATCGCCGACAACCGCGCCGATCGCACGGTCTCCGAGGCGATCGTCGGCATTCACTGCGGTGAAGACAACTTCGTCGCCAAGCTCGCCGACATCACTCCAGGCGCCACAGGCACCACCGTATCCAGGCTCCCCGCGGGCTCCGATTGCGACAGCTACCGGGTCACCCTCGACCACGCGTACTGGTAAGCCAAGCCTACCTTTCGGCGCCTACCGAACCTCGAAGGGGAACGCCACCTGCTGCTCCTTCGGGAGCGAATACAGCACGCGCTCGTCATCTTCGTGCAGAATGTCGTGGGCGTGGAATGCGTACATTCCCGCAGTCAGCGGCTCGCGGGAGGTGATGAGGTAGTCCTCCCGGGTATCGAAGCCCACGATGTCGAACGGCACGTCGTCCTTGGCGACCCAGAGGTTGATGGTGTCGTTCTCCACGCCAAACAGCCCCTTCACCTTGCCTTTGTTCACGAACTCCAGCTTGCTGAGGTGCAGGTTCATCTGCGCGATCTCGCTGGTGCGCAGCCGCGTGGTAAACACCAGCTTCACCGGCCCCACCGGCAGCGCTTCTTCAGGAATGTCCTGGATCCCCGAGTAGTGCGCGAGGTCCGTCCCGACCATCTGGATGCGCTGCTGGTTGAGCTGCACATACGATGAGGCGCCGACCGCGTAGAACCCGGCCCCCTCGGGCTCCGGGTAAAGATTGAACTCCACCTTCGCGAAGTCTTCTTCCTCCGGCACTTCTTTCGCGAGGTCCATCTGCTTGATGAACCCTTCCTTGCCCACCAGAACGCGGATTCCGGACGGCCCAACGAGCAGCGGGTCCACCGGGGCGCCGCTGCCGTCGTCTTCCACATGCATCACGAGCTGGTCGGCCGGCAGCTCAAGCTCAAACCGCCCCTTGTCGTCGGTATAGTGGCGTTCCATCAGCCCTTCCACCACGACCGTGGCCTCGGGCACGCCCTTGCCCCAGATGTCCTGCACCACGCCCGACACCCCGCGCGTGTCCTCAGTACAGGCGCTCAGCACGATCACGGTCCACATGGCGGCCAGCTTATCCCGAGCCTAGGGGTCAGGACGGTGCCATTTCATTTGAACCCCATCTGGGCGAAGCGCGCGGCCCGGTCCCATCGTCAGGCCCCCTCGCCGCGCTTCGCGGCGCCGCCGCGAGCCCCCCCTTCCGTAGGCTAAACTCGCCATCCATGAGCCAGATCCCCCTGGAGATCGTCACCCCCCGCCTGCGTGTACGCGGCCTCCGCCCCACCGACCGCCCCGCGTGGATCGACGCCCTCGCGCGCAGCCTCCCCCTCCACGCCCCGTTCATGCCGCTCGCCGAGCCCGGCGTCGACCTGGCGATGCGCTTCGATCGGCAGCTCGCCGCGCACGAGGCGGGCACCTCCTTCAAGGGCGTCGCCCTCGCCGCCGACGGTCGGATCGCCGCCTTCGTGAACCTCAACGAGATCGTCCGCAGCGCGACGATGGGCGCCACCGCGGGCTGGTCCGTGCACATCGACTTCGCCGGACAGGGCGTGATGACCGAGGCGCTCACCGCGCTGCTCGACCTCGCCTTCGCGCCTGAGGGCCTGGCTCTCCACCGCGTTTCTGCGGGGATCATGCCGGAGAACCTCGCCAGCCTACGCGTGGCCGAGAAGGCGGGCTTCCGCCGCGAGGGCTTCGCCCTGAAGCTGGTCAAGATCGCGGGGGAGTGGCGCGACCATGTGCTGGTGGCGAAGCTGGCGGAGGAGCATGGTCAACGCCAATGAGCCCCCTTCCCAGCTACACTTCCCCATCATGCGCCCGCTCCTCGCCATCCTCCTCACCGCCTGCCCCACCCCTCAAGACACGGGCACGCTCACCGGCGACGCCGACCATTGGATGCTCACGTGGGGCGGCACGGGCTCGGATGAGCTCTGGGCGCTGGATATCCTCGGGGAGAGCGAGGTGATCGCCGTCGCCATTGAGTCCAACCCCCTCCCCGATGCGGTGGCTCGCCGCGTTGGACCAGCCGGAGAGGTAGGCTGGACAACCACGTTCGGCGATTCCTGGTCGCAGATGGTGTACGTGGCCCACGTAGAAGGGGAGCGGGTCTACGTCGGCGGCGCCTCCTACACGAGCAACGGGATGACCGACGCGGATGCGTTGCTGCTGGCCTTCAACATCGAGGATGGAGCCCTCGACTGGTCGTGGACCGACGACCCAAGCGGCGGTGGCTACGAGGAAGTGGATGGCCTGTGCGTCGTCGGCGGGGACCTGGTCTTCACCGGCTGGACCGGCTGGGGCAGCAGCGCCACGAACAACGACCCGATGATCGGGCGGATCTCCTCGGGCGGCACCCTCGACTGGGTGGTCGCGGACACAGCGGGGCCTGCTTGGGACGAAGCCAACGGCCAAAACGTGTGCGACGACGACCGGGTGTGGATCACCGGCAACCGGGACGGCGTCACCTACGCCGTGGGCGGCCAGGGCGTGGTGGCCGCTTACTCCACGACGGACGGCAGCCGGCTCTGGCAAGAAGACCTCGATGACGACACCAACCAGGAGGACGGCTACGGCCTCGCCGGTGACGGGGAGGCGCTGTACGCAGTCGGCCCGGAGGTCGTCGGGGCGCAGACCCAAATCGAGGTGTGGTCTACCGACCTCGATGGAAAACCTCGATGGAAAGCCGACTGGGGCGACGAAGGCGCCGACATCGCCCGCGCCATTGTGTTGGATGGCGATAGCATGGTGGTGGCGGGCACCCACGGCGACGAATTGGTGCTCCTGCGCTTCGCCACCGCCGACGGCACGCTGCTCGACGAGCTGATCTGGACCGAAGGCGGCCCGTTCTCCGCCCACGAGGTCGTCACCGACGGCGAGAGCGTGTGGATCGGCGGCCAAAGCGCCGCTTCGGGCAACGACCAGGCGATCCTGATCCGGGCGGGGGCGGTGCCGTTTGTGATGCCGGAGCTGTAGGCGCGCCCCTACCCCGGCACAAACAAGAAGTCCGGCCCCAGGAAGCTCATCGTCGCCGACTCAAATGAGGTGCTCGGGTAGGTGAGCCAGTATCCTTCAGCGTACACGGCCGCGGAATACCCGATACCGCTCGCGTAGGTGCCCGTGGCGTCGTTGAGGTAGCGGTCTGCGTCGCCGGTCCAGGACACCATCCCCAACCGGTAGGTGCCAGGCTCCAACACGACCGGATCGATCGCGACGTACCACACGGACCCGCGCCACACCGCGGGGGCGTCGTACCACGAAGGCACGTTCGCCCGAACGCGGAGGTTGCCCGCGGCATCCCACAACCCCACATCCACCGACACCGTCAGATAGCTGCTCCCATACGCGCCGAGATCGGTCACCCCGATGGGTACTTCCGTCGTGAATTCCCACCCACAGGTGCCCGTGAAGTCGTAGTCCGCCCGCCCTGCGCCGAGCGTGAACGCCGCAACCGGCGCGTCGGCCCCGGGGCCGACATCGGCACCGCTCAGAATGGCGCTCGCAAATCGCTGGCCCAGCACCCGATTGCTGACGCTGTCATAGTGGTAGACGTCCAGCACGTTGCGCGGCAGGTCGTCCGTCTCCACGATCCTCACATTGGGGTCCGCCTCGCCCACCGCGATCTCCGCGTCCCGCACGATCCCCGAATACGTCCACGCAGATTCTGTCGAAATCATGCCGATGGTCGCGGGAAGTTCGGGAGTGTCCGTGATCTCTCTTACCGCGGCCAGCAGCCCCACGAGGTTCTCTTCGTAGGCGTGGGCCATGGACAAATCAAGCGCGTCGGACTCGCCTTGCATCCAAACGAAGCCGCCCCACACCCACGGCTCGCCAGCCGCGTCGAGCGCCTCCGTGGCCGCCTCCACCGAGTCCATCAGCACCACGAAGCCCTCGCCCGCCGTAAAATCCCCGGGAACCGACCCCGGATACCAGAAGTTGGCCAGATCCGTCCCGCCAACCGCATGTTTCACCAGCACTACGCGCCGCCCCGCATCCGCAAGCGACCGCCCAAGCGTAACCTCGGGGCCAACATAAGCCGCTCCCCCGTAGCTCGCGGGCTGCAAGTCGCGAAACTCACCCCAGCCCGACCAATACAGCGGCACCCGCGGGTCCGCCACCTGGTCGCTCGGCGGGAGCCCCGGATAAAACGCATACCCGTCCATGTTGGACTGCCCGGCGAGCAGGTACACCTCAAGCGGTCCCACGTCGCCGTCAGCCGTGTCCGCGGAGTCCCCCGAGTCCGCGGTGCCCGAGTCCGCCCCGGTGTCCGCCCCCGCCTCGACCGGCCGGCACACGCCCGCCTGCTCCGCGGTGCCGGCCCCGCACTCAATGGACGCACAACCAATCAGCGAGAGCAGCATCTGCCCGGGTAACCCGGGGAGGAATGGGGCGATGAGCGCGGCCAGGTCCCGTGGTCAGACGAGATAGGGCTCATCGCGCGGCGGCCAGAACATCCCTCAACGGCCGAAGGTTCGCGCTCCCGGTGCGGCTGAACCGATCGATCAGCTTCTGGCCGGTGCGCGCCAACTCGAGGATCCGCGTCACCCGCGTGTGCAGAAATCGGCTCTGGTGCATGGCGCCGGGGCTGGCGCCCCGCCCGTCTGCGTCGAGGATCACCAGCGCCGCTTCAAGCTGCTCGATCGCCCGGCCGACCATCCGCAATTCTCGCTCGCGAAACACGCGGGCCACGAGCATCCACACGTCCGTTTCGGCCACGAACAGCCGCCGCCGCTCGCCGGGCGCCGGATGTTTCCGTATGACGCCCCACTGCAACAGCTCGTTGAGCGTGGTGCTCACCATGCCGGAGCTCAGCCCGGTGCGCGCCTCGATCTGCTCCGCGTCCAGCGGGTCGGCCGAGAGGTACAACACGGTCCACACCCGACCCATCGAGGGCTTGAAGTTCCAGAAGCCGATGATCTCGCCGATGGCCTCGGCCACCAGGAGAATCGCCCGATCCCTCGCCGCCTGGTCGCGCAGCCCCGCGCCCGGCGGCTCGGGGCTGGTGGGCGCGGGTTCAGCGTCGAGCAACGGCGTCACGGGCTGGCAGACCTCACCCGTTTCAGTTAACACTGAAATGTGTGAAGCGACCAGTGGCGGAGGATTCGATGGACCCGGAACCCCGAAGCGCCGTAGACCCCGGCACGCTGCCACCTGGCGGCTCCACGCTTGTCGCCGCGGTCGTACGCCGCACGGAGCCCGAGGGCCTCGCCGGGCCCCTCCCGCGCGTCGCCATCGGCGGCCCAGAGGTGGTGTTCGCCCGCATCGCCCCGACCATTCGTGAGGGTGAAGCTCGTCTCCGCGCGCTGGTGGGCAGCGATGTCGATGTCGTGGAGGCGGTCGGTCGCTACCTCGTGGACGCGGGCGGCAAGCGCCTCCGCCCCATGCTCACCGTGCTCGGCGCGGGCGTTGTCGGCTTTTGCGGTGATCTTTCTGGCCTCATGTGCGTGGGGGAGCTGATCCACCTCGGCTCGCTCCTCCACGACGACGTGGTGGACGGGGCCGAGCTGCGTCGCAACCGCCCCGCCGCGCACATCGTTTACGGAAACGCGGCCACGATCCTCACGGGGGACTTCTGCCTGGCTCGCGCGGTGCTCCTCGCCGCCGAGGCGGGCGGCCACCGCGCCGTCACCGAGCTCGCCCGGGCCGTCACCGCGATGGCCGAGGGTGAAGTTCTCCAATTGCAGCGCGCCGGCAACCTCCACACCACGCTCGAACACTACCTCGAGATGGTCGACAAGAAGTCGGCCGCGCTGATCGCCTGGTCCGCTGCGGCAGGTGCCTACGCCGCCGGGGACGACGCGGCAGCCGATGCGCTCGCCCGCTTCGGCCGTGGTGTCGGGGTCGCCTTCCAGATCACGGATGATGTGCTGGATTATGCCGAGGGCACCGGCAAGCTCGCCGGGGCCGACCTGCGGGAGCGGAAGCTCACCTTGCCCCTCGTGCACGCCATGCTCCGCATCCCTGGGCTCCGTGCCCGCCTCGAAGCCCGGGCCCCCACGCCGGCCGAGCTACCCGCGCTCGTCGCCGAGATCCGCGCTTCTGGCGCCCTCGAAGCCGCGCTCAACGAAGCCCGCGCTCGGGTGAAGGCCGCCCTCGCCTCCCTCAACGCGCTCCCCCCCGGCCCCGACCGCGACTCCCTCGCTATCCTCGGCTCCTACCTCGTGGACCGGGCGACATGACGCCCGCACCGGAGGCCCCGCTCGTTCCCGTTGCGGGCGATCCCACCCGCGCCCCCGCCGTCCGCGACATGTTTGCCCGCATCGCCACCGGATACGATCGGGCCAACGCCCTGATGTCTCTCGGGATTGATCGCGCCTGGCGCAATATCGCCATCCGCGAGCTGGGCCCCACCGCCGATGGAGATGTGCTCGATCTCTGCGCCGGCACCATGGACTTCTCCGGGATGCTCAAGGATCGTGCCCGCTCCCTCACCGCGCTCGACTTCTGCCAGGAGATGCTCGACCGCGGCCGACACAAGGCCCCGAACGCCCGGATCGTATGCGCGGATGCGCGCGAGATGCCGCTGCAAGACAGCGGCTTCAACGCTGCCGTCGCCGGCTTCGGTGTCCGCAATGTGCCGGAGCCGGAGCGCGCGGTCGCCGAGACGTTCCGCGTGCTCCGGCCAGGGGGCGTGTTCGTGGTCGTCGACTTCTTCAGGCCGACCACGTGGTTCGCCCGGTTCCTCGCCGGCACCTACAACCGCGTCATGCTCCCGCTCGTCGGCGGGCTCGTGGCCGGGGATGCAAGCGCCTACCGCTACCTGGCCGACAGCATGGCCGCGTGGACCGACCGCGAGGGCTTCCAAACCATGTGCCGCAACTCCGGGTTCGCCGAGGTCACCGGCCGCGAGCTGTTCCCGCCCGTCGCGAGCATCGTCATCGCCCGGAAGGCGCTGTGATCGTCGGGAAGGCGCTGTGAGCGGCCCCATCAAGCGCATCGTCGTCGGCATCACCGGAGCCTCGGGTGCCGCCTACGCCGCCCGCACCCTGGAATTCCTGCGGGAGCACACCACGATCGAGGCAGACGTCGTCTTCACCAAGACCGGGCGCCTGGTCTGGAACCACGAGATCGGAACGGACCCCGAAAACTACGGCTTCAAGCTGTGGAACCCGGGCGACTTCACGGCGCCCTTCGCTTCGGGTAGCGCGAGGGTCGATGGGATGATGGTCATCCCCTGCTCGTCCGGCTCCGCCGCCCGGATCGCGCACGGGCTCAACACCGACCTGGTGGGCCGCGCCGCCGACGTGATGCTCAAGGAGCGCCGCCCGCTGGTGCTCGTGGTCCGGGAAACGCCGCTCTCGGTGATCCACCTGCGGAACCTCACCCAATTGGCAGAGGCCGGCGCGGTCGTGATGCCGGCTTCCCCCGGGTTCTACCACCAACCCAAGTCCGTGCAGGATCTTGTGGATCACGTCGTGGCCCGGGCGCTGGATCGCCTGGGCATCGATAACGAACTCTTCCGCCGATGGAGCGGGCTCGGAGTAGAAAATGGTGACTGATCTCCCCGCGCTATCCCCGCTGGCCACGCGCCACGTCGACGCAGCGGGTCTCGGCGAGATCCGCGCCAGGCTCGACGCGGGCGAGCGCCTCAGCTTCGACGACGGCGTGAAGTTGTTCTTGACCCCCGATCTCTCGGCCCTCGCCGCCCTCGCGAACCGCGAGCGGGAGCGCCGCTGGGGGGACATCACGTTCTTCAACCGCAACGTCCATGTGAACGCCACCAACGTATGCGAAGCCACCTGCATCTTCTGCTCCTTCAGCCGCCTGAAAACGGGGGATGCGGCTGCGTACACGATGTCGCTCGACGAGGCCGTCGGCCGGGTGAAAGCGCTCCGCGGCGAGCTGATCACCGAGGTCCACATCGTAAACGGGCTGAACCCCGACCTGCCCTGGAGCTACTACCTCGACCTTTTGCGCGGCATCAAGGCCGAGCGCCCCGACCTGCACATCAAGGCGTTCACGGCGGTGGAGATCCACTACTTTGCCGAAAAATACGCGATGACCTATCACGAGGTCCTCCGTCAATTGATCGACGCCGGGCTCGGCTCTCTGCCCGGCGGCGGTGCCGAGATCTTCCATCCTCGCGCCCGCAAGAAGCTGTGCGACGACAAGGTCGATGCCGAGGGCTGGATCGAAGTGCACCGCGTCGCCCACGAATTGGGCCTGCGCTCCAACTGCACGATGCTGTTTGGCAGCATTGAAACCATCGAAGAACGGGTGGATCACATGCTCCGGCTCCGCGCCCTGCAGGACGAGACCGGCGGGTTTCAAACTTTCATTCCGCTGCGTTTTCACCACGAAAACAATCGACTTGAGCGCCTGCGCGAGCCGACCGCCTTCGACTCCTTGCGCACCTACGCCGTGTCGCGCCTGCTGCTCGACAACATCGACCACATCAAGGCCTACTGGGTGATGCTCGGCGTCGAGTTGGCCCAACTCACGCTCGGCTGGGGCGTCGATGACATCGACGGCACCGTGCGCGAAGAGCGCATTTATCACATGGCCGGCGCCCGCACCCCGCAAACGCTGGGCCGCGCCGACCTCGTCCAGCTCATTCGCGACGCCGGCCGCGTGCCCGTGGAACGCGACACCCTCTACCATGTGGTCGCGGAGGCCTGACATGAACCCGACCCAAACCAGGATCCGCGTCGCGTGTGTCGGCTATACCAACGCCTGGCCGCTTACCCGCCACCTCGACCCGGCCCTGTTCGACGTGCGCCCGTGCGTGCCCAGCGCGGCTGCCCGCATGCTCAACCGGGGTGAAGCCGACGTGGGCCTTGTGCCCGTGGCCTCCTTGTTCGACAATGGCGCGAAGTGGCGGATCGTGCCGGGGTTCTGCATCGGCAGCGACGGCGATGTGGACAGCGTGTTGCTCGTCGGCGAGCGCCCGCTTGAGGAGTGGGACGAGGTGGTGCTCGACGGCGAGTCGCGCACCAGCGTCATCCTCGCCCAGATCCTGCTTCGTGGGCCGTTGAACCGGGCCGACCTCCCCGTGCGGGCGGTCGATGCGGGCACGGGCGCCTTCCACGCGCAGGGTCGCACTGGCGCTGTGGTCATCGGCGATGCCGCCCGGAACCTGCCGGATCGCCTCACCACCCGCATCGACCTCGGGCGCGCGTGGAAGGACTGGACCGGCCTGCCGTTCGTGTTCGCCGTGTGGGCGGGGCGCCCCGACCTCCCCGTCGCGGCCATCGACGGCCTGCGGCGCGCCGGCGCGATGGGGCTGCCCGAGCGCGCCAGCGCCCCCGAGGCCGAGCGCACCTACCTCACCCAACACATCCGGTATGACCTTGATGATCGGGCGCTCATGGGCCTGCGACGATTCGTAGCCCTCGGCCAGGCGTCCGGCCTGCTCGGGCCCGGCGAGCTGAGCCTGTACGCGCCGCCGCGCTCCTTGCCGCGCGCCTCGATGGATACGGTCTTGTCCCGAGCCGCGGCTGGGGATCGGCTCACCCGCGACGACGCCCACGCGCTCTGCCAATCGGCGCCTACTCCCGAGCTGTGCGCCGCCGCCGACGAGCGCCGGCGCGCCCGCGAACCCCGAAGCCACGTCACGTACTTGATGGCGGGCAACCTCACCCTCTCCAACCTCGATGAACGGGCGTCCGCCCTCGTCGCCGCCAAGGCGGTCGCCGCGATCCTGCAGCCGGGCGTGGCCGAGCCCCACACGCTCGCCTCGTGCGAAGCCGCGATCCAGCGACTGCACGCGGAGTACGGCCTCGCCGTAACCGGGCTTGGTGCCGATGATCTCGTGGGCCTCGCCTTGGCGGCGAACACCACGCCCGAGGCCGCGATGGCGCGGCTCGTCGCGGCCGGCCTCGACGGGTTCGGTGGAGCGCCCACGCGCACCGGGGCCGCCGCCCGTCCGGTATGGCAGGCCATGCACCGCCTCGCGGGCGCCGCCGGTCTCCGCGGCCCGGCCACCCTCACCCTTGGCCTGGGCGAGCGTCGCGACCAGCGCATCGACCACCTCTTCGACCTTCGCGCCTTTCAGGACGAGGAGCTCGCGACCGGTCGCCCCGGCTTCTCCGCATTTAGCGCGTGGACTTCGCTGTCGGGTACGCCCGGCGCGGATGACTCGGCGCAGGCGTGGCTCCGGTTCATCGCCGTCGCGCGCCTCGTGCTCGACAACGTCCCGCACATCACCGCCTGGTGGCCCACCGTCGGCCTCGGAGCGGCGCAAACCGCGCTGTTCGCCGGCGCCGACGACCTCGGCCCCATCCTTGTGGACGAGCACATCGTCGCCGCGCCCGGCCTGAGCTGGACGACCGACCCGGAGGAGGTGGAGCACCACCTCCGCGTGGCGGGGTTCGCGCCGATGCGTCGCGACCTCGACTGGACCACGCTCACGCCCATCCTCGATCCGGCACCGGGAACCGCCGGGCGCTACGCCCGCTTCTGAGCCCATGCGCGGCATCGTAAACGCCCACGTGCACCTGGAGATCCCCGACACGGTAACCCCGCGCGGGATCGGCCTGCCCGCGTGGATCAGCGCGTGGCGCGCCGGGGGCCCGTCCAGCGCGGAAGTTGCCTTGGCCAACGCTCGGACCCTCGCCGCGAACGGTACCACCGCGGTCATCGACATCAGCAACCTCAATGTCGGGCAGGCCGCGATGGAAGCGGCGGGCCTCGCCGGCTTGGCCCTCCACGAGGTCTACGGCTTCAACTCGCCCAATCTCGCCGACGATCTCCCCAACGGAACGCCGCACGCCCCCTACAGCACGCACCCCCAGACCATCCAGACCGTCGCGCGGAGCGGTCGGCGCTGGTCGATCCACCTCGATGAAGATCAGGCCGAACGCGACTTCCTGCGCGATGGCTCCGGCCCCTGGCCCGACCACCTCCGCGCCTTCGGCCGCGACCTTTCCGCGTGGACGCCGCCCGGCCTGACCCCCGTCCGTTGGCTCGACTCCCTCGGCGTGCTCGGGCCCAACGCGCTGCTCGTCCACTGCACGCTCACCGAGCCGGCCGACCTGGAGCTGATCGCCGAGCGCGGCGCCACCATCTGCGTATGTCCCCGTAGTAACCTGCATATCACCGGCCGTCTCCCCAACGTGCCGGCGATGCTCGAGCGCGAGGTGCGCGTGCTCGTCGGCACCGACTCCCTCTCCTCGTGCCTCGATCTCGATGTCCGCAACGACGTCGCCCTCCTGCGCGAGGCCTTCCCTCAAGTCCCCGCCGACCGATGGGACCGCTGCCTCATTGACGACGCCTGGTCGTACCTCGGAGAGGCCGGCAACCCATGAACCACCTCCTCGCCTTCGGCCGCATGATCAAGTTCTCCCACTCGATCTTCGCCATGCCCTTCGCGCTCGCCTCGGGCCTGCTGGCTGCGCAAACGCACGACACCACCTGGCAACAGTGGGCGTTGATCGTGCTCTGCATGGTCACCGCGCGCTCGGCAGCGATGGGCTTCAATCGGATCGTAGACCGCCACATCGACGCGAAGAACCCGCGCACGGCGATTCGGGAGATCCCGAGCGGGCAGATCCCGCTCGCCGCAGCGGTCATGTTCACGGCGGCGGCGGCGGCGATCTTCGTGGCGGCCGCAGCCATTCTCCACCCCTTGTGTGGCTGGCTGTCCCCCGTCGCCCTGCTCATCGTGTGCGGCTACAGCCTCGGAAAGCGGTTCACCTCTCTCGTGCATTTGTGGCTCGGTGTCGCGCTTGGGTTGGCCCCGATCGCGGCGTGGATCGCCATCACCGGCGGCATCGCGGCAACACCGTTGATCCTCGCCTTCGCGGTCGCCACCTGGGTCGCCGGCTTCGATATTCTCTATTCCTTGCAGGACGAGGAGTTCGACAGAGGCGCCGGCCTGCGCAGCATCCCCGCTGCCCTCGGCCAGGGCATGGCGATGAATGTCAGCTCGCTGCTGCACATCCTGACGGTGCTGGCGCTTGCGGCGGTGCCCTTCGTCGAGCCGCTCCGGTGGCCCTACTGGGTGGGCGTCGTCGCTATCGCTGCCGTACTCGCCTACGAGCACCACCTCGTGAAGCCGGGCGATCTCTCCAAGATCGACAAAGCCTTCTTCGACCTGAACGGGTACATCTCCCTGGCCTTCTTCGTCGCCGTGTTCGCCGCGCTGCCATGACCCCCGATCTCCACTGGACCGTCACCGTCGATCCGCTCACGCTCGCAATCGGCTTCGCACACGTGCAAGTCGAGCACACGCTCGGGCACCACTTCTCGCTCTACCTCGGCCCGAGCGTCAAGTGTTTCGACGGCATCCTGGAAGGCGCAAATGGGCCCTATGTTGGCGTCGGCGTGGAGGCGGGGGTTCGTGGGTTCTTTTGGGGCACGGCACCGGCCGGCGGGTGGGTGATGGTGCGCGGCGTGCTCGCGAGCCTCTCCACGAACGTGCCAAACACAGCGACGAACCTCGGGGGTTACACCAGCGCCCTCGTCGGCTTCACGGGCATCGTCGGCCCGGGGCTTGTGCTCTCGGGCGGCCTCGGCGTCTCCTATTTTGACTACGGCGTGCTGGAGTACGGCGTGCATGGACTAGCCCCGGCCGCACACACCAACGTGGGGTGGGCGTTCTGACGGGTCAGCCCGAACGGCCCCCTTGACGCACCGCCGCTCCGCGCGCACACTCCCCTGCATGTTCCTTTTCCTCGTCGGTTGCGCCGCTTCCACGCCGGCCGGGACGGTCGCCCCCGAGGTGGACGACACGGCGAGCGACACCAGCGCAGACACCGCCCTGCTCGACATCGCCGACCAGATCTACGCCCCCTATGCAGATTGCCAGAAGGTCGAGACCTATCACTACCACGAGAGCGTTTCCTACATCACCACGACCTGGGCCAACGACGCTGGCTACGCCATCGCTGGCGAGAGCGACGACGACGCCGACGGCCGCATCGACGATTCCTGGCGAGCCACCCGCGATGCCGACGAGCTGCTGCTCACCTGGGCTGAAGACCGCAACGCAGACGGCACGGACGACCGCCTCTCCACCTACACCAACGAGGGCGGGCACGTCGTACGTGTGGAGTCCGATGACGACGCCGACGGCGTAACCGACTGGGTGAGCCTGTACGTTTACGACGACGATGGCTACGTCGAAGGTTACGAAACCTGGGCCGGGGAGGTGCTGTACTCCACCTGGAGTTACCGTTGGGCGACGGACGACGGCGACCTCATGCGTCTGGGCGACTACGACGAGGGCGCGAACGGTTCCATCGACTCCACACGCGACGTCACCTTCGACCAATACCCCTTCCAGCGTCGGATCGATACCGACGAAGAGGCGGACGGAAGCCTCGACTGGCGGTACGACTACACCTACGACACCTCCGCCCACGTGCTCTCCGGTGCCTACGTGCACTGGAGTGATGGCGCCCTGGAATATAGCGGCACCATCCGATACGGGTATGACGACGCCTGGCGGATTACCTCGATGCACTACGAGCAGTACGAAGGGGAAGAAACGGACAGCGCGTGGAAGGAGTTTGTGTACGATTGTGGCGGGTGACGGGGAGATGGGCGATGGCAGAGGCCGATCGAAAAAATCTACCTCCCCCGCGCCCGCCGCGCCTTCCACCGCACAATCGCATCGAAGAGCCGCAAATACATTGGGGTGGGGCTGTTCTCGGACTTCTCCAATACAGCGTCCCGCACATAAGGCACGTACATGCTGCGACGTAGCGAGGCCCACCCCTGCTTCGGGCTGGTGTCTACCTTGTGCCACATCCGCCCGTCGTGTACCGTGAGGTCGCCCGGCCAGGTTTCCACCATCACCTCGCGGGGGTCGGGCGCCTGGGTGACAAAATGAATCTTGGAGAACAGCGTGGACCAGGCGCTCTGCGTATGCGTGCCCGGCAACACCCGCAGCCCGCCGTCTTCCGGCCGGATCCGGTCGAAGTGCAGGCCCACGTTCAGCATCGGGCCCGGCATCCGCCAATTGTAGAACACATCCCGCAAGGCGTCGGTGTGCCACGCCAGGTTGGGCCGCAGGCTGTTCGCGGCGTTCATGTAGCGGTTGAACACCACGCCGTCCTTTTCGCGGTCGCCGATGCGGGCGTCGTCGCCGATCAGGCGGCGGATCGGCTCGAAGCGCGCATCCCGCACGAAGCTCGAGAGGAACGGGCTGTACACGCTGGAGAAGCCCATGCGGTAGAGGTACTCGTGGCCATCCGGGTCGGGGCCGAACCACAGGGGCACGCCGTTGATCTTCTGCTTGCCCTCGCGAAGCAGCTCCGCCTCGACGCGGTCCACCTCGGCGAGGATGGTGTCCACCTCCGCGTCGGCGGCCACCCGGTCGAACACGAGGTAGCCGCGCAGATCGAGGAATGCGCGCTGAACGGGGGTGATCTCGGGGCGCAGCAGGAAGCGCACGCCGAAGGGCAAGGCTGCCGCGATCGACGCCGCCTCGCTCGCCTCGCAAGCCAAAAGCAGTGTTTCATCCAGCACCGACGGCGGCCCTCCCCCGCTCCGATCCGGCGGGTGACGGGGGACTCGGGCGGGCTCGACGGGCAACGACGGGTTCGGCGACATGGCGCCTGCGCCCTAACTTCGGCTATGTCATGGGCGCTTCACGGTCGTTGATGTTCCGCTCCGCGGTGTTCCGCCCCGCCCTCGCGATCCTGCTCCTGAGCGCGCCCACCACGGCCGCCGCGCGGGACTACACCACGGTGCTCTGGGACGAGACGCACGGCACCGCCAGCCGCTACACCACCACCGACAAGTTCTCCCAGATCGTCGCCCAGCTCGCGACGGAGGGCTACGCCGTAACGGTCACGACGGCTGGGATCGACACGCTCAGCCTCTCGAACGTCGGGGTGATCGTCCTCCCCGTCACCTCCGCCTACAACACCGCGTACACCACCGCCGAGGCGACGATTCTCGAGGCCTTCGTGGAAGATGGCGGCGGGGTGGTGATCATCGGGGACAACAGCTCGGCCTGGCCTGAGAACGTGAACGAGATCCCCGCGATCTGGGGTGTGACCACGGGCACGACGTACGGGGTGGACACCTCGATCACCACGTTTTCCACCCACGCGGTCACCGCCGGCCTGTCCCAACTCAAGGTGGCGAGCGCGGGAGACGTGACGTTCACCACGGAAGGTGAGGCGGTCGCGAGCACGAGCACCGGCACGTTCATCTGGGTGAACGAGGCGGGAAATGGGCGAGTGGTGGTATTGGGCGACATCAATATGTGGGACAACAGTCGCCTCACGACCTACGACGACAGCTTGTTGGCCACCAACGTTTTTGACTGGGTTTCGTGGGGCCAGGGCGCCGGCTACGATGTCGACGCGGACGGATACGGCCCAGCTGACGATTGTGACGACACCGATGGCGGCGTGAACCCTGGCGCGACTGAGCTGTGCGACGGCGTTGACAATGATTGCGACGGCACCGTGGACAATGACGACGCCGTCGGTGCTTGGACGTGGTACGCAGACCTCGACCTGGACACGTATGGCGACCCGGTCGACGCGATTGTCGCGTGCGACCAGCCCGCCGGCTACGTCGCGAACGACGACGACTGCAAGGACACCGAGCCGCTCAGTTGGACTGGCGCGACCGAGCTTTGCGACGGCGTGGACAACGATTGCGACGGAACCATCGACAATGATGACGCCGCGGACGCCGCGATCTGGTACGCAGATGCCGACGGGGACGCGTACGGAGACCCAACGGCGTTCACGACGGCCTGCGCCCAACCTGCCGGCTATGTCACGAGCTTCGATGATTGTGATGACGCCGATCCGCTTGCCCACCTCGGCGCAATCGAGGTGTGTGACGGCGCCGACAATGATTGCGACGGCGTGGCCGATAACGACGACGCAGCAGACGCGCTCACATGGTACGCAGACGCGGATGGGGACACCCAGGGCGATGGCGGCACCACCACCACCGCGTGCTCCCTACCCGCCGGCTACGTGGAGAATACCGGCGACTGCAATGACGCCGATGCCCTCGCCTGGACCGGCGCCCCCGAAGTGTGCGACGGCTCGGATAACGACTGCGACGGCATGGTAGACAACGACAGCGCGGCCGACGCGGCCGTGTGGTACCTCGACGCCGACGGCGATGGCTACGGGGACCCCACGGCCGTGGCCTACGCCTGCGCCCGCCCCGCCGGCTACGTTGCAAACACCGACGATTGCGACGACTCCGAGCCGCTTGCCTACATGGGGGCGACCGAGCGGTGCGACGGGGTCGACAACGACTGCGACGGCACGGTGGACAACGACAGCGCCGTGGACGCACCGATCTGGTACACCGACGAAGACGCGGACGGCTACGGAAACCCGTTGTTCGGCATCGTTTCTTGCACGGCACCGACCGACTATGTGGACAACGCGAACGACTGTAACGACGCGGAGGCGCTCGCATGGGCCGGCGCACCCGAGGTGTGCGATGCCGTGGACAATGATTGCGATGGCACGATCGACAACGCCGACGCGCTCGACGCGCTCACCTGGTATGCGGACAGCGACGCCGACACGCACGGCGATTCCGGCAGCTTCGTCACCGCGTGCGAGGCCCCGCTCGGCTACGTCGACTCGGCCGACGACTGCGACGACGCCGAGCCGCTGAGTTGGCCTGGCAATACCGAGGTTTGCGACGGCGTCGACAACGACTGCGACGGCGTTACCGATCCCGACACCGCGGTCGGCGCGATGGAGTGGTACGACGACGACGACCATGACAACTACGGGGATGCGAACGAGCGGGTCGTGTCGTGCAACCAACCCACAGGGCACGTCGCGGACAGCGCCGCCTGCAACGATGGGGACGATACCGTGTTCCCCGGCGCCCCAGACCCAGCCGGCGATGGAATCGATCAAGACTGCGACGGCGAAGGCGGTGAACCGGTGGATTCGGGCGACACCGCGGACACGTCCGATACGGTGGACACGGCCGATACGGCAGAGGACGGCGAGGGGCGCACGCCACCAGGCGACACCGCGGATCTTCCGGGGCCCGATTGCGGGTGCGCGTCCGGGTCGAGCAGCGCGTCGGCGCTCGGGGTGGGCGTGCTACTGAGTGCAGTTCTACGTCGCCGGCAATCTCGTCGGCGTTGGTGAGCGGACGACAGGAATCGTTCGGCCCTCCCAATGGCCGCGGTCCCCCGCCTCTACGTCCCGTGTACGGGCCGGTCCCCCTGCCGGCTCGCCTCCGGCGCCCCCCGCGTGGCCACCAACATCCCCACCACGGTTACGACGCCGGCCCATAACGTGCGGGCATCCAGCGTTTCATCGAGCAGCGGGATCGCGAGCAACGCCGCCACGATGGGCTGCAGACAAACAAACACCGCGACGACACTCGCCGGCACGGAGCGCAGGGCAAGCAGGTTGAGCAGGTACGTACCCACCGTCGAGCCAAGCACCACCGAAGCCAACGCGGCCCAAGCAAGCGGCGTTGGGCTTACCGGCATCGGCACACCCGTTACCAGGAGCACGAACGGGATGGCCCAGGTGAACAGCGTCGCGGCCAGGGTCCACGGCGGGATCGTCACCAGCAGGTCTCGCCCCAGGACCAAGTAGATACCGTAACAAATCGCGTTCCCGAGCACCATCGCGTCGCCGACCCCCTCGCCCCCGCTCAGCGCCCCGCGCCCCGTGACGACCAGTGCCGCCCCGGCCAGGGCAACCACGATGCCAAGGGCGCGGTGTGGCGAGAATCGCTCGCGCCCCGCCAGGATCGCCACGATCAGCGCCACCACCGGCACCATCACGATCAACAGCGCCGCGTGCGTTGCCGTGGTGCGCGCGAGGCCGTACACGAAGAGGAGCTGGTTCGCCACCACACCGAACAACGCCGCCACCAGCACGCGCCCATGTACCCGCCACGGCAGCCCCGGCTCCCGGCGCGCCACCCGTACGGCCTGGAACACGAGCGCCGCCCCGACCACCCGCGCCAGGGACACACCGCCCGGCCCAAAGGCAGGAAACGCCAGCTTGGCGGCGACGGGATGCAAGCCGAAGAGCAACTGCACCAGGAGCAGGGCAACGACGGCGCGAAGCGGAAGGGAGGGCGGGCTCACGAGCCCCGGCGGTTAGCCCGTTTCGAGTGGGGTCAGCACCCCTTCCAGCGCCGCCGACACCGTGTCGCCATCGAGGTTGGCGATCCGAAGCTCCAGGGCCATCGCGCGGCCCACCAGCTCCTCGATCGTCCACTCGCCAAAACGCAGGTGCAAGTCGGTTCCGAGCCACTGGCCCGCGCTCTCGCCCACGTTCGCGCACACCAGCCGCAGCGCGTACTCAGTCTCGGCGATTTCACTGCCATCGGCCGGATCGGTGCCGGTGAGGACGATCATCGCCCCCTCGTCGAGGTTGCTCACGCCATGAACGCGGGCGTGGAACGGCGAGTACAGCGCGCCGCCCTGGGGGGGAACGCCGTAGTCCAGCGGATCGCCCTCGACGAACGCTCCGAAGTCCACCTCCGCGGGCGCGACTTCCAAGCCGGGATCCCCGGAAACCTCACACGGGGGGCCGTCCGGCTCGGCGGCACACGCGAGGAGGAAGATCACCCGCGCCGCCGCCGAAGCGCCCCAGCCAACAACAGCAGCACCGGCGCCACGATCGCGCCGCTGTCCGCCGCTTCCGAAGCACACCCACCCGAGAACGCCACCGCGTCCGCCTTCGCGTCCTCCCGCCCGTCGAACACGATTGTACCCTCACCCGTGGCGCTCAGATCCTCGATGATCAGCGCCACGGGTAGCTCCACGGCGTCCATGGAGTTGGTGTCCTGGGGGTCGGAGAACTTGTACTCGCGGCCGTCGGCCAACTCCAGCGTGCGCGCCTGCACGTCGCCGCTGAAGAACGCGTTGCGGGTGTGGTCGATCGCGATGTGGCTCTGCGACACGTCCTGCTCGATGTCGGCGTTCAACACGAAGATCGGGTCCGCCGTCATCTCCTCAGCGTCCATCGTGGTGATCATGCGGGTGAGGTGCCCCGCCGCGTCGATGCGCTTCTGCTGGTCGTGGAGCACCTCCACGATCTCCACGCGGAAGGCTTCGGTTGCGACGACCGGATCGAAGTCCGGCGCGCTCACCTGGCCCGAGTAGCAGGAGGGGCACGACAAAAATGTCACGTCGTCCACGCCGCTCGGCGGAGGCACGAAGTCGGTGAGCAGGGCGTTGAGCTGCGAGCTCGCGGGGATGCCCGAGAACACGATGGACTCCACCCAGGAGATCGGGTCCGTGAGCCCCGCGAGGTAGGTGACGTCCACCATTCCGTCGAACCAGAGCTGGTTGGCCATGATGTCCGTCGAACCCGAGAACTCCGTTGCGAACGCCTGCCCGCCCGCCTCGTCGGCGGCGCGAGCCACCAGGGCCCTCGCGTTGTTCCCGCCGCCATACCAATTGATCGCCGCTTCGTTGAGCTGAACGTGCAGATAGTTGTCCGGCACCGCCCGCGACTCGCCGATCACGAACACCTCGATCGGGAGGTCGGGGATGGTCGCGATCGAGGTGAGCTGGATCGGGATCGAGGCCGCCGTGGCCGCATACCGCATGCCGAGCGGCGCGAGATCGCCGGTGTCCTTGTCCGACGAGAGCTTCAACGCCACGAAGTACTGACCCGATGCGACGTAGGGCTCCACCACCAGCTCCACCTCGTCGGGCAGGTTGTAGCCCTGCTCCTGCAGCCAGGTGATGAGCGTATCGGCGTTCTCCGCCTGTAATACGACGGTGTCGTAGGGGCCGACGGTCCCCTCGGACACGACCGAAACGCCGTCGCCGTCTTCAAAGCCTCCCGCCGAGTCCTTCGACGCCGAGAGGTTCATGTCCTGGGCACACCCCAGACTCCCGCCGCCGGTGCTGTCGCTCTGCAACGTGTACGTCGGCACCGTGCTGTTCGCCATCTGCGTGAACAGCGCATCGTTCGAGGCGAACAGCTCCGGCTCCTCGGGCACGGGTACCACCCACGCGAAGTCGTCGTCCTGCCCCTGGTAGGTGATTTGCACCTCGGTCACCACATCGGGGCCGTCGAAGGTGAAAACGATGCGTTCGGCCGCCTGATCCACGGGGACCACGGCGTCACAGAACATGCCGCCGCAGGCGTAGGCGGGGCTGGGCAACAGGGCGAGGGCGAAGTGGATCATGAGGTGCGCTCCGGGGTGCACGTTAGCCGGGTATGCAACCGGCGTGCCAACTTGATATCCCGCAGCGTGCTCAGCCCCACGCTGCCGCCCGCCCTTCGCGCCCGCCTCTCCCCGGTGGTTCGGGCGATCGCCGAGGCCGAAGTTGCCGAAGAGCTCGGTCGGGACCATCTGGACGACGTGCCGCTTCTGCCCGAAACCGCCTCTGTGCTCGAACATCGGCTGCTCGGCATGCCCAAACACTTCGCCGCCGGCATGGTCGCGCTCACGCTGCTCTTTGACCGCTCCACCCGCGCGACCGACGGCGCGTCGTTCACCCAGCTCTCGCTCGCCAAACGTCGCAAGGCCCTGGCCCGGATCCGCGCGCTCCCACTCGGGCCGCTCAAGAACTTCACCACGTTCTACGATAAGATGGCGCCGTTCATCTTCTGGTCCGCGCTGGAGGAGCACCACCTGCTGCACGTCGTGCTCGGCGAGGGTGTCGAGTGAAGCGCATCGACTGCGACGTGCTGGTGATCGGCTCCGGCCCCGGCGGGGCCATGACGGCGTGTTTGGCGGCGGAAGCGGGGCGGGACGTGCTCGTGCTCGAAGAGGGCGCCCACCATCCGATCGACTCGGCGCCGAGCTTCTCGCTCGCCGAGATGGATCAGAAGTACCGTAACGCCGGCTTGAACGTAACCTTTGGCGGCACGAGCATCACCTACCTGGAGGGCCGCTGCGTCGGCGGCGGCAGCGAGATCAACGCGGCGCTCTACCACAGGCCGCTCGAAAAAACCCTGCGCGAGTGGCAGACTCAAACGCGCATTCGTGGTTTCGAACCCGAACAACTCTGGCCCCACTTCGAGGCCGTCGAGCGCGATTGCAACGTGAACCTCGTCCCCGGCGGCAACGGCCCGGCTTGCGATCTCTTGAAGCGCGGCGCGGGGTCGATGGGCTGGTCTACGCGCGAGATCGCCCGCTTCTGGAGTTACCCCGCCGAGGCTCCACAAACGGGATTGCTCACCGGTCGGCAGTCCATGACGGTTACGCTCATCCCCCGCGCGATGCGGGCGGGCGCGCGGCTCATGCCAAACACCCGCGTGGTGAAGCTGCTGCGCGAGGGCAAGCGGGTGCTTGGCGCGGTCGCGGAAACGACGGAGGGAGGCGCGCGCCACGAGCGCATCGAGCTGCGCGCGAAGTCCGTGTTCGTTTGTGCGGGGGCGGTGCAAACGCCGCGCCTGTTGCGGCGGGCCGGCTTCACCCACAACGTGGGCGACACGCTGCAATTGCACCCGATGATCCGCATCACGGCGAGGTTCAAGGAGCCATTCAACGATCTGGCGTGGGGGGTGCCCACCGAACAAGTTGACCAATTCAAGCCGGGACTGACCCTCGGCTGCTCCTACAGCTCCATCCCGCACCTTGCGTTGTGGATGGGGGCGGAGTTGGGCGACAAGAAACAACGCCTTCGCGACTGGCGCCGCACGGGGATTTTCTACGTGGCGGCGGTGGGCACTGGCAAGGGCAAGATCCGCGACTTGCCGCTCGTCGGCGAGCCGTTCATTCGTTTGCCGCTCACCCAGGCCGACCTCGATCGCCTCGGCGAAGGCCTGCTTCGGCTTGGCCAACTGTTGTTCGCCGCAGGGGCCGAGGAGCTGAGCAGCCCGGTGGAGGGCGGGCCGGGAATCCGCTCGGCCAACGACCTGGAGGCGCTGTGCAAGGCGCTCCCCCAGGGAAAAATGCCGGTGTCGACAATCCACCTGTTTTCCTCGGCGCCGATGGGCGAGGACGAAGCGACCACCGCCACGGACTCCTTCGGAAAGCTCCGCGGCGTCGAGAACCTTTATGTCAACGACGCCTCGTTGTTCCCGGCGAGCCCCGCCGTGAATCCGCAGGGAACGGTTTTGGCGATCGCGAGGCGGAATGTGGGAGAGTTTTTGGGGTAGGGGCCACCGCGATGCTCCGCCACCCCATCCCAACCAAGTTACCGGGCCTATGGCATCGCCCCCAACCTCCCCAACTCAGCTCTCGACAGCCAGCCCCGCCCCAATCCAAGCCATCGTGCCGCCGGCGACGTTCACCGGCTTGAACCCCTGAGTAACCAGGAACTCCGCCGCTTTCATCGAGCGAGCGCCGCTCTTGCAGATCACGTACAGCTCCTTGCCGCTGTATTTTCCCAGCTCCGCAACCCGGGTGTGCAGCTCCCCCAACGGGATCAGGATCGCGCCGGGAACGTGGCCCGCCGCCGTTTCGTGGGGCTCGCGAACGTCCACCACTGCGCCGCCTGCCGCAAGCGCCGCGCGCAACGCCTGCACGTCCACCTCCGGGATGGCTGGTGCCGCCTCAGCCGGGGGGGTGGCCGCGATCGTCTGGTCCACCAGCGCCTCCAACGCCTGTGCGCCCTTCCAACCCACGTCGGCCGCCACGACCGCCGAGCCCTTCATCCCCACCACGAGCGGGATGCTCTGCACGCGAAACGCCTGGGCCAAGGCCGGCTCTTCGTCCACGTTCACCTTGCAGATCCGCACGGTGTCCCCCCGCTTCTCCGCGAGCGCCTCCAGCGCGGGCCCGATCGACCGACACGGACCACACCACGGCGCCCAGAAGTCGATGATCACCGGAACGGGGCTTTGAAGGACAACAGTCGTGAAGGTGTCGGTGGTAACGTGGGTAACGGGCATCGGACTCCAAGTGGGGTGATGGCGCAGGATATGCACGGTTTGGGCGATGCGCCACGCCCCGTCGCCCTGGCCGTGAGCGACCCTACTGCGCATCGCAACGCCACCGCGGCGTCTGTCGCTTTTGCGGTTGCTGCGCCGCCGTGCTTGCTCTACCCCCGCCCCCGGTGTACGATCCGGCAACCCCGTCGCGACCGTGCTCCACCCTGCGCTCCTCCTCCTCGCCCCCGCGCTCGCAGCCGAGCCGGCGTGCCCCGCGGCCACCACCGCGGCCGACTTCGCCACTGCGGCGCAGGCCGGAGAGGCCGCGTTCGCCGCTATCGATATGGAGGCGTTGGCCGCCTCGAAAGACAAGGCGGCGGCTGCCCTCGCCTGCCTCGGGGAGCCCGTCGCGGTGAAGCAGGCCGCTTCGTTCCATCGCCTCCTCGCGATGGATGGCTTCGCGCACCACGACTTCACCGCCGCGCTTGCGGAGTTCCACGCGGCCCGCCGCCTTGAGCCCGGCTACGCGATCCCGGCAGACGTCGCTCCCGCCGGGCACCCCCTGGTGAGCCTCTACGAAGCGGCGTTGCAGGCCGGGGAAGGCGATCTCGAGCCCGTGCAGGCGTCGAGCGGCGGCTGGATCCTGGTCGACGGGGTGCGCGGCGCCGCCCGCCCCAACAAGATCTCCGTGATCCTGCAGCGCTTCGATGCCGTCGGGAAGATCGAGGCTTCCACCTTCCTCCGCGCCGGCGAGCCGCTGCCCGCGTGGGCCGTTCCGCCCAAGGCCGTCTCCCGCACCGGGCTGCGCGCCGGCCTCCTCGCGGGAACCGGGGGCGCTGCGGCGGCCTCGGCGGTGCTGTACGGCCTCGCGCTCGGCGCGCACGACGAATTCTGGGATCTCGAAAACCCCGCAGCCGACGCGGACTTGCCAGCCATCGCCGAACGCGCGAATACGCTCACCTACGCGTCGATCGGCGTCGGCGTGGTCGCGGTGGGCCTGGGCACCGTCACCGTCGTGACGTGGTAACGCTGGGTGATCACGACCGAGGGTGAGCACCCTAGCGTCCTGGGTGGCGGTCGCTACGAGGTGCGGGGGGTGCTCGGGGCCGGCGGCATGGCCACGGTGTACCGGGTGTGGGACCGGCGACTCAAGGTCGATCGCGCGATCAAGGTGCTTCACCCTGCGATGGTGGACAAGCAGAACATCCGCCGCCGATTTGAGACCGAAGCGAGCACGATGGCGCGCATCCAGCACCCGAACATCGCCTCGGTGTTCGACGTGGGTGAGGATGGGGATGCGCTGTTCATGGTCATGGAGCTCATCTCCGGTGGGAGCCTCTCCGACCTTGTGAGCCGCCAAGGGGTACTTACGCCGCGCCAGGCCGCCGAAACCTTCGCGTGTGTTTGCGATGCCCTTCAGGTGGCGCACGAAGCCGGCGTCATCCACCGCGACATCAAGCCGCAGAACATCCTGGTCACGCGCGAGGGCGTGCCCAAGGTCACCGACTTCGGGATCGCGCATGTTGAAGCCGACGATGCACCGTCGATGACGCGCACGGGCTCGGTGATGGGCACCTGGGGCTACATGCCGCCGGAGCAGCGCGCGGGCGCACGCCAGCTCGACGGTCGCACAGACGTGTACGCGGTCGGCGCCTCGCTCGTCGGTGTCGTAACAGGCGATCTTCCGGGGGACCTGTTCGTCTCCGAGCTGCACGATCGCCTGCTGGGGGACGTGCATCCGGTCCTGCGGGCCATCGTTGTCCGCGCCACCCGGTACGCGCAGGGAGACCGTTACGCTTCCGCGAGCGCCCTCGCCGTGGCGCTGCGCGAGGCCGCCCTGCAGCTCACCGTCGCCGACGAAGAGGCGGGCGCTCCGCGGATCCCGGGCGCCACGCTCCCCGTGCCGACCTTCGCCCTCGATGAGGACCCGCCGGATGCCCGTCCGCTCTCCGGGGAAACCTTCGCCCCCGGGGATCTCGCCGCCGGGGGGCCCTCCGTGGTGATCGAGGCTCCGACACGGCCGGCCCCCGCCGGATTCTCCGCATCGCGCCGGTGGTTGCTCACCTTCGCGCTGGGCTTTGGGCTGCTGCTCGGGATCGGGGTGCCGGTGGGGCTGTGGGGCTCGGGCGCATTTGCGCCCGGCGGGGAGAACGGAGCCCTCCGCGAGGACGTTGCGGCGGGGGCGCCGGCCCAAGGGGAGCCCCGAGCGGCGGAGCCCGCGCCGGCCGAGGGGGTCGCGCCGGCGCCGGCAGCGGAAGTCCCCGCGCCGATCGTGGCGAAGGTGGAGCCGGCACCGAGCGGGGGAGCGGCGCCGAAGGGCCAGCCGCCGCCGAGCAAGGCGGTTGTGGGTCGAGCGACCGGCGCAGGGGTTGGGATGGGCGCGGGCGCGGCGCCCCCGGTCGCGACACCGACCGTGAAGCCAGCGCCCGTGCCGGTCGCGGCGCCCCCGGTCGCCGAAGTCGCTGCGCCGCCGCCCGCGGCGGGGCCAGCGTCGTTCAAGGCGGCCGGCGATGCAGACGCGGTGTTCCTTGTCGCGGGCGGGAAGCGCTATCCGCCCGGCGAGCTTCCCGCGGGAACCTACACGATCGAAGCGAGTTTTGCGGGACAGGCGCCCACGGCGGCCGGCACGATCACCCTCGCCGCGGGGCAGGCGGCCACCGTGAAGTGCAACGGTTCGTTCATGAAGTGTAGGTAGGTCGGAGGCGGCGCGCGGCGGGGCGCGCGGGCGCCGACCACGCGCCGACCACGCGCCAGAGTCAATGTGTCGCGACACATCCCGTGTAGCTACCGCCGACGATTCGTGTGAGTTCACGGTGTTCCTCCGCCGTGCGACCGCGGGCCGCGCGATTGCGGGCCGCGCGATTGCGGGCCAGCGAGTCGCAACCGGCCTCGACCTACTCGCGGGAGTAGGCTTAGCCCGGTTGAACCTATCAACCGGCCTCGACCTACTCGCGGGAGTAGGCTTAGCCCGGTTGAACCTATCAACCGGCCTCGACCTACTCGCGGGAGTAGGCTTAGCCCGGTTGAACCTATCAACCGGCCTCGACCTACTCGCGGGAGTAGGCTTAGCCCGGTTGAACCTATCAACCGGCCTCGACCTACTCGCGGGAGTAGGCTTAGCCCGGTTGAACCTATCAACCGGCCTCGACCTCTCGCGGGAGTACTGCGACCTCGGTTGCCGGCACCGGCGCCGCAGCAGCCACCGCCACGCTCCCCCTCTGCTACAATCCCCGCATGCTTCTCCTCGGCGCGCTCGCCTGCGCCCTCGTCACCGACGCCGACTTCGCCGCGCGGTTCGACCTCGACGGCGACGGCGTTCCCCGCCCTGAAGACTGCGACGACGACGACGCGGAGAACGTCGTACCGAGCTGGTACCCCGACGCCGACGGCGATGGGTGGGGCACCGACACCGGCGTCGTGACCCAGTGCGTTCAGCCCGCCGGCTACGCGGCGCTCCCCGGCGACTGCGACGACGACGAGCACGACGTGAACCCGGGCCTCGCCTGGTACGACGACGCCGACGGCGATGAGTACGGCAACGCCGCCACCGAGCAACACGCCTGTGTGTCACCGAGCAATACTGTATCTAACAACGCCGACTGTGATGATACACGCGCCGATGTATCACCTGCATCGCCGGAGCTGTGCGACGACGCCAACGCCGACGAAGACTGCGACGGCACGGCCGACGACGACGACGCCAGCGCGACCCGTCAGCTCGACTGGTACGCCGACGCGGACAGCGACGGCCTCGGCACCGTGTTCGACCTCCTGAGCCGCTGCGACCAACCCGCCGGCTACACCGAAGATCGTCGCGACTGCGACGACGCCGACCCTGCGATCACGACCGAATGCCGCTGGGCCCAGGTGAGCGCTGGCGCCTACTTCTCGTGTGCGCTGCAGCAGGACGGCGATGCAGCATGCTGGGGCGTCACGAACCTTGGGGAAAATGAACCTCCCGATGCCCCGATGATCGCCATCGCGGCTGGCGGCAGCCACGCCTGCGGGATCCTGGCCGACGGCACGCTCACCTGCTGGGGCGGCGCCGACGCCTGGGACGACGAACTGCCCGCCGGTTCGTTCACCGCGCTCTCCATCGGCACCAACGCCGCCTGCGCACTCCGCGACGACGGCGCGATCGCGTGCTGGGGCAGCGATCCCGACGGCTACTTGGCGGACGCTCCGACAGACGCCGGCTTTCGCTCCGTGTCCATGACCGACTCCGGCGGCTGCGCGCTCGCCTCGGACGGCGCCGTAGTCGGCTGGGGGCAAGCGACCGGGCTCGCCGGGCCTGTCGAGCTCGCGGACATGGCCAGCGTGTCGTGCTGCGGGCTCACGAGCGAAGGCCAGATCCTCGGGGAGCAAGGCGCTGACTTCTGCACGGACATCGTCCCCGCCGGCACCTACACAACGTTTTCCACCGGCCCGAGCCACGCCTGCGGACTTCGCGACGACAACACCCTGGCCTGTTGGGGCTACGACTTCTACGGTCAAGCCACCGCGCCCGACGGCACCTTCACCGCCGTGAGCGCCGGCAACGACCACACCTGCGCGATCGACACCGACGGCCGCTTGCAGTGCTGGGGCTACGACACGACCGGGGCTTACGCGCCGCCGGAGTAGGGGCCCAGGGTCGGGTCGGCGCAGACCATGTCCTCCCATGGGTGACAACGCGGCGACCGTCCTGGTCTCCATGCGACTCCAGGGTCGAGGCCGGCAAACTTCCCGCGGTGGCCAACGGACAAACGCGTGTTTTGAACGAGCCGACGGGCACCCAGACCCTCCGAAACCCCGCCTCCGGCCTTCGGTGTCTCGCCTGGAGGGGGATGCTCGCGCCCGAGTCACATTTTCGGGGGCATGGTCGGCTCCGGCACCGTCGCGACCCGAAGTCGGATACCAGTCCCAATGCTCGCCGCCGCGCTCCTCGCCCTCGCCGCCTGCTCCCTCGTGTCCGACGCCGACCTCGCCGCGCGCTTCGATGCGGATGGCGACGGGGTTTCGCGGCCGGAGGATTGTGATGACGGGGATGCGGCGTTGGGGGCGGCGATCGTTTGGTACGCGGACGGCGACGGCGACGGATTCGGGGCGACCGCCTCCACCCCGGCGTGTGCGCAACCCGACGGCTACGTGGCCGCGAATGGCGACTGCGACGACCAGGAGCCGGGCCTCAACCCCGCGACGTGGTGGTATCCGGACGTCGATGGCGACACCTACGGCGCAGCGGACGCCGGCGTGCAGCAATGTGAGCTACCAGCGGGGTTCATCGCGAACGGTCAGGATTGCCTCGACAGCGACCCGGCCGCCTTCCCGGGCGGCACCGACGCCTGGTACGATGGCGTCGACGGTAACTGCGACGGTGCCAGCGACTACGACGCCGATGGCGACGGCTTCGACAGCGACGCCTACGCCGGCTCCGACTGCGACGACACGACCGACACCATCGGCCCAGGCGTCCCCGAGGTGTGTTCCAACCGCATCGACGATGATTGCGATGGGGTGATCGCCAACACTTGCGCGTTCGACGGCGACGTGACACTCGACCTGGCGGATGTGGTTTGGACGCCGGTGGATGACGTCGGCGATTATTCTCCCTACATCGGGCAAGCCTTGGCGGGCGGCGATCTGCTCGGCAGCGGAACCCTGCAAGTGGTGCTCGGTGCCCCGAAGGCCAAGGGCGCTTCCGGCCAAGCCCCGAGTGGTGCCGTATTCGTCGTCCCCCCCACGGTTGGCGGATTCCTCGACGACGTCGCGAGCGCGATCGTACGAGGCGACGAGGTGGGTGGCAGTTTCGGCATCGCACTCGCCATCGCCGATCTCAGCGGCGACGGCCAGGACGACCTGATTGTGGGTTCCTCTGGGGCAAACGGCGGATATGGCGAGGTTGCCGTGCTCTTCGGGCCGCTTGATGGCAGGATCGACGCGGGTTCAGCCGAGGCGGCGATCGCTGGAGAATCGGAAGACTGGTATTTCGGAAGCACGGTCGAAGCGCTGGGTGACATCGACGGCGACGGCTTCGAGGACGCGATCGCGCAAGGCAGCCTCGCGGCCACCCTGCTCTACGGCGGCCGCGCTGCCTGGGATCTGTCGGACGGCGTCCGCGGGACGTTTGGCCCAGGCGTGCCGAGCGGGAAGGGCGACGTGGACGGAGACGGACTTAACGACATCCTCCTGAGCACCGGCGGGCGCGGAAGTTACTACCCAGTCGTATTCACTCACGCGCCGCGAGGATGGGAGTCGTTCGAAGACGACGCCGACGCCCGTTTGGTGGACGGCAACAATAACGGCGTGTACGACGCGTTGGAAATCCTCCCCGACACCAACCGTGACGGCTACGACGACATCGTCGTCGGCGCATCGGGTGACAGGCGGGCCGGTGCCAACACGGGCGCCGCACTGCTTTTCCTCGGCCCTCCAACCGGTTGGGCGGATGCCCTGATCGCGGGCGACACCGACACCCAGACGGTTGGCACCAGCGTCACCGGCACCGACATCGACGCCGACGGCCGCACCGACCTCGTCGTGGGAGCTCCGTCAGGCCTCTACCTCTTCCTCTCGCCCATCTCGGGCACGCTCACCGTCGCGGATCGCCAGGCCTCGATCACCGACGCTCAAATCAACGCCCGCGAAGCGCGCAACCCGGGCGACCTCGACGAAGACGGCTCAGACGACCTGCTGATCGGCATGTCCTCGGCGTACTTGTTCCTCGGGGGGATTGAGTAGTCACTCCGTCGCGACCCAAATCGGATACGCCCCCGTCATGCTCCTCCTCGCCCTGTCCGCCTGCTCCCTCGTGTCCGACGCCGACCTCGCCGCGCGCTTCGATGCGGATGGCGACGGGGTTTCGCGGCCGGAGGATTGCGACGACACCATCGCAAACGACGTCATCCCCACGTGGTACCCCGACGCCGACGGGGACGGCTGGGGCGTCGACACCGAAAGCGTCACCCAATGCGTCCAGCCGGCCGGCTACGCCGCGCTCCCCGGCGACTGCGACGACGCCGACAACGACGTGAACCCGGGCAACGCCTGGTTCGACGATACGGACGAGGACGGCTTCGGGAACCCCGACACCCAGCAGCTCACCTGCGCGCCGCCGACCGGAACCGTAACGAACAACGCAGATTGTGATGATACACGCGCCGATGTATCACCTGCATCACCCGAGCTTTGTGACGCGGCGAACGCCGACGAAGACTGCGACGGCACCACGGACGACGACGACGCCAGCGCTACCGGGCAGACCGAGTGGTACGGCGACAGCGACCAGGACGGGCTCGGCACCGTCTTCGACGCCGTCGGTGCCTGCGACCAACCGGCCGGCTACACCGAGGATCGCCGGGACTGTGATGACACCGATGCTTCGATCACCACAGATTGTCGTTGGGTGCAGGTTAGCGCGGGCGACTACCAGAGCTGCGCGCTCCGCGGAAATGGCACGGTGGCGTGCTGGGGCTCCGACAGCCACGGCCAGATAACGGACACCCCCACCGACGAGCGATTCACCAACGTTTCATCGGGGGGCTACTTCTCCTGCGGCGTCCACGCCGATGGAACCCTGAAGTGTTGGGGCCGCAACGACGACGGGGAGTCCATGCCGCCGGTCGGCACGTACTCGCAAGTGAGCGCCAATAACTTCTATGCTTGCGCGTTGGCCACGGACGGGACCATTGCCTGTTGGGGGAAAGTACCGAACGGAGATCCACCTCCGACGGGCGCGGGCTTCACTTCGGTGAGCGCAGGGCACTTGGGCGCCTGCGCGCTGGATATACGCGGCGATGTCACCGGTTGGTTCTCCGGCGCGTCGGCGCCAGGGCCCTTTGTCGCCGTAGACGCCGGGAACACGGGCTGCAACACCCTCGACGCTGCGGGCCGGTTGGACGCCACCCCAGACTCCTTCGACGGCACAGACGTGCCACCGGGAGTGTTCTCGTCCTTCGCCGCCGGCTACACAGGCGGCTGCGCCCTCACCCCCGACGGCGCCCCCGTCTGCTGGGGCGCCAACGGCTACGGCGAGCGCTCTCCTCCCGACCGGCTCTACGCCGCGGTGAGCACCGAATACGCCCACACCTGCGCGATCACCCTCGACGGCTTCCTCGAATGCTGGGGCTACGACGCCGAGGGGCGCTCCACCCCCCCAGAATAACCCTCCCTCTCCCCTCCCTCTTCTCCGTGCCTCCGTGTCTCCGTGGTGGACCTCTCCTCCGCCTCTCCCTCCCCCGCGATACCCCGCAACCCACCCGCCGCCAAGCCACCGGGCCCAGGGTGTCGCCCAAATTCCGCCGCTACTTCGCCGCCGAAAACCCCTCAATCCGATCAAAATTCATATACCGATAAACATCCGCCGCCTGCGCCTTGAGCAACGCCACCTGCGACTGATACTCCTCGTTCGTGGGAATCCGCCCCAGCAGCGCACACACGGCGGCCAATTCCGCGCTGCTCAGGTACACTCGCGTATCGATCCCAAGCCGGTTCGGGAAGTTCCGCGTGCTCGTGGACACCGCCGTGGACCCCTTCTTCACCTGCGCCTGGTTTCCCATGCACAAGGAACAACCGGGCATCTCCATGCGAGCGCCGCTCTTGCCGAGCACAGCGTAGTAGCCCTCCTCGTTGAGCAGCATCGCGTCCATCCGCGTAGGCGGCGCAACCCAGAGGCGCGTGGGAATGTCGCTTTTGCCTTCCAGAATCTTCGCCGCAGCTCGGAAGTGACCAATGTTGGTCATGCACGACCCGATGAACACCTCGTCGATCTTGTCGCCCTGCACCGCTGAGAGCGGCTTGATGTCGTCCGGATCATTCGGGCAAGCGAGCAACGGCTCAGTGATCTCGGCCAGGTCAATGTCGATCACGGTGGCATATTCGGCATCCGCGTCAGGCTGTAGCAGCACCCCCGAGGCGATCCACCCCTCCATCGCCTTGATCCGCCGACCGAGCGTAC
>BJHF01000005.1:22134-112940 GCA_014191855.1 Deltaproteobacteria bacterium | reverse complement strand
CCGTGGCCGACCAATTCATCGCGGTGATCTCGCGTTTCAGCAGCGCGTCCCGGTGAGCCTCGGGGGCGTCGAGCAGCAGGGTTACCTCCGAGCGGCGAACGTGGCGGCGGCCCGAGCCATCCTTGAGGTCGTTCCAGCCTTCCGGGGTGAGCAGCGGCTCCACCGGCGCGAGGCAGGCTTCGATCTTCTCGCGCCGCGCGCGCACGTCGGCCAGGCCGCGCAGATCGACGTCCAGGCGCACCTCCGCCGTCGCGACGGAGTCCACCTCGCCCTGCCGGGCCGGCGGCGACGCATCGAGGAGCGTGGCCGTGCACTTGCCGCTCACCGCCGCCTCCAGCGCGGTGATCTCGGCGGTGAGCGCGGCCGACGTCTCCGCCGGCGAACCGCGCCGCACCTCTACCGTAACCGCGACGGCGGCACCGTCGGGCGCGACCACATAGGCCTTATCCAACGCCGCATACCCCTCAGAGCCGGGCGCCTCGTACCGCGTGTCGGAGTAGGACTCTGAGAAGCCCGAGCGCCCTCCTCCTCCACCCATGCTCCCGCACGCGAGTACGAGGCCCAGGGCGAGGCCGGCCAGGGGAGCGAACGGGGCGTATGGGGCGACGGAGGCGAGGGATCGTTTCATCCCGCCGACGTATCACCCGGGTGTCGGGGGCCGCGCGTCCACGTTCGCGAGCCATGAATCGAGCGCCGCTTCCAGCGCCGCGCGGTGCGTGAACATGAGGAAGTGGTTCGCACCCGGAACCAGCGTGTAGGTCACGTTCGCGCCCGAGCCCTTGAGCACCACCACTGCCCGATCAACATAGTCCTGGGGGATCCGGTCGTCTTCCGCCCCATGAAGCACCAACATCGGCACCTGTGTGCCCTGCTTGGCCACGACGGCCGACATCTCGTCGGCCTCGACAACGCCGCTCAGCCACGCGACGCCCCGCCAGGGGTGCGCCTGCGCCGCACGGGAAACGCCCAGGCCACCGTTGGAGAGGCCCGCGATCACCACGCGGTCCATGTCGAACGCGCCCGTCGATTCCATCCAGGCCAGCGTCGCATCCACCGTTTCGATGCCGCCGGGGTTGTCCCAAAAACCGGCGCCGTAGCTGGGCGCCACCAACGCGTAGCCGCGGGCGTGAATCGCCGGGCGTAGCGCCCACAAGTACGCCTCGATCGCGCCACCGAAGCCGTGGAGGAAAACCACCGCGGGTTGAGTACCGCCGCCCGGGGCGCGGTCTACGTAAACCTGCCCGGAACGCGCCGAACCGCCGAGCAGCTCGGTGTAGGCGAGGCCAAGGGCGCTCCCGGCCTGGGCGTAGCGCTCGTCGTGAGCCAGCTCGTCGTAGATCCCCGTCGTCGCAACGCGGAGGTCGGCTGATTCGCGGCGGTCAATCAGGGGGTCGATCATCCAGACGAGGTGGCTGGCGAGCCGCATCTGATCCCGCTCGGGGGTGAGCCATGGCAAGGCGGCGTGGTCGGGGGTGCCAGGGCCCAACCACAGGGATTGGAGGCCGGTTTCGTCGCGAAGGGTGAGGGTATCGACGCCTGGCGGGGATTGGGAAACGGCGACGGCGAGCCCCGCGCCAACCACCGCGACGAACGGGAGCAAGGCGACGAGCCGCGGGCGGCGGGCCCGGCGGCGATGGGCGGCGATGGATTCAGCTTCGGCGACGGAGAACTCCACGGGCGCGGGGGTGCGGGGGAACAGCGCGAACGGCAGGAGGGAGGTCGCAAGGGTGAGCGCAACGAACGCGGCGCCGAGCGCGTGCCCAGCCGGGGTGTCGGCGACGACGAGCAACACCGCCGCGACGCCGCCAACGAACACTGAAGGGGGAACGAGGAGGGCGGCGAGGAATTTGGCGCGGAGATCCAAGGCGGGGCTCCGGTCCGGGGGGCGCGGTGGGCTCCGTTACCGTACACCCGCGCGGAGGCCGTGGGCAAGGGGGAGCGGGCGGTGCGGGCGGCGCGGGCGGCGCGGGCGGTGCGGGCGCAGTCGAGTCGCCCGCGTTGGCCGAGGCGGCGAGTCGAGACCGGCTGTTCAGCCGAGGCGGCGCCTTCCGAGCCGTAGGCGGAGGGGACCGGGAGTCCACGGCCGGTAACCCAGCGCGAGTCGCACCATAGAAAGCCCGCTTTCCCCCGACGGTGCGCCGCGCCGCCGTTGACGGGGTCAAACAGCCCGACTCGACTTCGGCGGCCGGCCAAGCAGGCCGACTCGACTCCGCGCGCGGCGCCCCACCCCGCCAGATCCGCCCCTACCCCGGAAACGCCAACGTCCCCGTGGCGAATCCACCGCACGGGCTGCCATCACGCGCCCAGGTCACGACCCCCTCGGAGCGGGGCCACGCGTCGTCAGGCACGATCGCGAGCCCGTCGGCGTCGAGACCGGTATCGGCGGTGTCGGCGGTGTCCTCGGTCTCCGCGGTGTCGCCCGACTCAGCCGTGTCGCCCGAGTCAGCCGTGTCGCCACTGTCCGCCGCGTCGCCGGTATCGAGGCCTTCCTCCGGTTGCACGCTGTCAAGCCGAATGACGCCCGCGTTGTTCGGCCGGAGAGCACACAGCGCCGCGAGATCCCACTCGACCGGCGCCGGCTCCAGCCACGCACGCGCCGGCACGGACGCGCCCTCGAGGCCGTCGGCAAGGCATCCGAAACCATCGTCGTGACTCCATGCCGTGGCCGCGCGGGCCACGTTGCCGCAGAACACACCGATCGTCGCCGTTATCCACTGATCGTCGCCCGCCTCGTCGACGCCTGCCCGCAGCAAGAACGGCTCATCCTCGCTCCCGAAGGTGCCCGACGGCTGGGCGATCTCGACTTCAAAGGCGGTGCCGGACTCACAGCCAAGGCTGGTGGCGAGGACGAGGAGCAGGACGGGGAACAGGCGCACGGTGGGCTCGGGGTTGCCTGAGCCCAGAGCAAGCCGCGTGCCGGCCGCCAGTTCGCCGCGGCAAAGGCCGATCAGCGCGAGCCGACTCGGGTCACGGCCTGTAGCGGCGCGACTCCCGAGTCGCGGCCCGCCGAACTAAACCGGCGCCGTCCGCGACTTGCCGTTCAGCAACTCCAGCTTGAAGATCGACAACCCGCCCGCGATGAGGCGCTTGGCCTCCGACGCGGTGGCGATGCTCGCCGCCGTGCGGGCCATGAAGCGCGGGCGCAGGTAGAACTTGCGGTGGGCGATCTTGAGCAAGTCGAGGATCTCGTCCTTGGTGAGGTGCTCCTCCCAGCAGGCGGGAACCTCCACGCCGCAGAGCGGATCCTTCATCAGGCGGTCCCAACAATCGGCCGCGAACAGGCCCTTCTTGGCGCCGTCCTCGAAGGACTCGGTGCCCGGGTAGGGCGAGAAGATCGCGAACACGGCGTAGTCCGCGTCCAACTTGATCATCTCTTCGATGTTGTGCACCGCCTCCGCCTTGGTGCGCTCGTGCGGCCCGCCGAGCATGATGTACGCGACGCTGCGCACGCCTTCTTCGCGGCACCACTTGAACACGCGGTGAACGTCGTCCGTGTCGCAGTGTTTGCCCCAGACATCCAAGCCTTCGTTGTTCGTGGACTCCACGCCGAAGTGGATCTTGGTGCAGCCGGTCTCTGCGCAACGGCGGATCTGCTCGCGGGTGGTGCCCGCGATCGTCGTCTTGTAGCCCCAGTTGAATTTGAGGCCGCGCCGCTCGATTCCGTCGCAGAACTTCATCGCCCACTGGCTGTTCGGGGTGAACAGGTCGTCGATGAAGTGGGTCTCGGTGATGCCGAGGGAAACGCAGTGCTCCATCTCGTCGAGGATGTTGTCGATGTCGCGCATCCGGTACTGCTTCTTGTAGGTGAGGCAGAACGGGCAGGAATGCGGGCATCCGCGGCTGGTGATCGCCGTGGTGTTGAGCGGCTGCTTGCACCCGGGCAGGTAGTACTCCCGGAAGCGGGTGCGGCTGCGATCCGGCCAGGGGTAGGAATCCAGCGACTTGGTGGACTTCCGCTCTTTGTTCTTGATGATCTGGCCGTCCGTGTCCTTGAACCAGAGGCCGTCGATCCCCTCCCAGGAGGCGCCACGGTCGTAGCGCTCAACCATCTCGAGGAACGCGTCTTCGCCGTCGCCAGTCAGGATCGCATCGGCATCCTTGAGCTGCGCTGCGTAATCGGGGAACATCGAGCAATGCGGGCCGCCCAACACGATCTTCGCGTTCGGGTTGAGCTTGCGCACCGTGTTGATGGTGGCCTGCACGTCCGGCAACGAGTGCGTGTAGGTGGAGATCCCCACCAGATCGAGCGGGTAGCGCTTGAGCTGAGCTTCAAACTCGGGGAAGTCGAGATCGTCGACGACTGGGTCGAAGATCTCCGCGGTGTACTTCGAGCGCTTCTCGATGGCCGCCTGAATGTACATGAGGCCGAGCGGGGGGAAGCAGTACACGCCGTGCGCCATCGCCTTCGGGATACCGGCCCACACACGAAGCTGTTCGGGGGGGTTGACGAGGGTAATGTCCAAGAAGACCTCCAGGCGCGGTTCACGCGCGGACGGCGATTATAGCGAAGAGAACGGCGGCTTGATGCCGAAGAGGCGCCACGGAAAGAAGAGTGGGACTTCACGGCGGTATTTCTCGTAGTCCTCGCCGAAGATCTCGATGAGCTGTGGCTCCTGGCGCCACACCTTCTCAAGCAGTGATCCGGTGAGCAGAAGCGGCGCGAGGATCACCACAAACGTGAACGAGTTGAGCGCCACGCCGACCGAGAGGAACCCGAGCAGCTTGCCGATCACCGAGGGGTTGCGGCTGTACGCGTAGATGCCGGAACGAACGAGCTGAATCGTGCGACCGGCCGTCGGCGATGGACTGCCTTTGCCCTCGAACACCAGCTCGGCGTACGTAACCCCAACGAACGCGAGGCCAGACACCAGCAAGAGCCCCGCGATCCACAGGTTCGCCGGCGCAGGGATGAGCCCCTTGCCGAAGCCCAAAACGCCATCCAGCCAAAGCGCCAGCATGGAGATCAGGAAGGTCAATGGGAACAAGAAGGGGATGTACACCTTGGTGACCATCAACAGGATCTGCGGGGTGAAGACCACCCGCACCGCCCCTGAAGCCATCTGTCCCAATCGTGCCATGCAGCCAGCTATACTACCGGTGAATGCGCGCAAGGTTTGTAATGGTCGCCACGCTCCTGCTCCTCGCTTGCGGGGAGGATCCGATCCTGGCCCGCGCCCGGGAGGATGCCGCGGCGGTCAGCGGCGAGGGAACGGAGGGGGCCCCCGCTGGCGCAGCTCCCGCGTTGACCCCGGGAGATCCGAGCTCGCCTCCTCCGGGGGGGGTGGCCGGTGTACCTCCGGCAGCAACGGGGGAGCAACCAAAGGGCGTGGCGTCGGAGCCCGAGCCGGTAAAAGCGCCCGACCCACCCCGCGCTCCGCCAGGTGCGCCAGGCGGGGGGCCGCCGGGGATCCCCGGGTCGGAGGGCGGCGCGGGAGTTCCCGGCGCGGGGGGGCAGCCTGGCGATCCAACGACGCCGCCACCCGCGTCCGGGCCGATGATCACGGTCACCGGCACCGTCGTATATGGCGCGTGGAAGAAAGGAGAAGTGCGGATCGATGCGTTCGACGGCGATCACAGCGTGCACGGCACCCACCCCGGCGTCGTGGCTTCGGCGCGCATTGCGAAGCCCGGCACGTTCACGCTCACCGTTCCCGAGAACACGGGAAAACTCTACATTGAAGCGGTGGTAGATGAGGATCAGGATGGGCGCCCCGGCCCCCAGGATCCGATGGGCACGGCCGAGCGCTATCCGGTTACGGTCGCGACGGCACCCGTGGAGGGGATCGCCATCAAGCTGGTAAAACACGAAGCGCCGACCGACGGGAAGGGCAAGGGAGACTTTTAGTCGGGCGATACGCGCGGCCACGTCCCTTCGCTGAGCGGGCTCGCGGCGTATCGCGGCCCCACCGCGCGTTCCCTCTCACTCGGTCGCATACCCCACCGCGACGGTGGCCATCCCCGCCGGCGCCCACGCGTGCAACGGGTCGAGCGATCCCTGGCCGCGGAGCTGGATCACCAACGGCACCTCCACGGGGTTCATGTCAAAGCCGACGACGAGATCGCCGATGAGGAGCAGGTCGGCGACGAACGGGTCGATCTCCGCGGCGGTGTGGAGCCGGAACAAGGCCGCCTGGCCAACGCGCACACCTGCGTCGAGCCCCGCGTAGGTGAGGACGGAGCCCTCCCCAGCCTCAGCCCCCTGCAGGTACCGCACGCGCGTGAGGCCTCCGAACCCCGGACCAAAGTAGGCGTCCGTCGACGGGATCTTCGCGATGTGCGCGAGATTCACCAGGCCACCGCCGCCGATGCTGGCATGGAAGCGCTCGCTGTCCCAGGCGCTACCGCCCACCTCCACCAACGGGGAAGCGTCGAACAGCGTCTCCGGCCGCGGCGGCATCGGCGGCTCGCCAGGCTTCTGGTTCTTCCTCGACTGTTCGTAGGTCTCGCGGCCCTTCGCTTCCGCGATGTACATCGGCGTCCAACCGCCGAGCGTGATGCCCCAGCGGCGCACGACGGGCATCGTGTCGGTTTCCGGCGCCATCAACGCCCAGATACCGGACTCGCCCGCCAGGGAGAAGAACGCCGGGCCTCCGGCCATTTCACCGGAGTCGTGGAGGCCGACGATGCCCCCGAAGGCAGCGACGTCGAGGATGTCGGCGTGGGCGAACGCAGCGAGCGCGAGGAGCATGGTGCAGCGTAGCTGAGGCCGCGCTGCCGCCGCCCACAAATCAGCGCGCGGCCACGACGGGGGACACGCTCATCGCCGCGAGGAACGCCCGGACATCGGAAGTACGCCACGCCACGGAGCCCGCCGTGGTGACCGACACGGCGCCCACTCCGGGGCCGGCGCCGATTCGCGCACGCACCGAGCCCGTAGGGTCGGCAAGCGCCTCGACCTTCAGGCCGTGCGCCCGGAGGAACGGGGTGATCTCGGCGCGGCGAGACGCGCCGTCCACGTTCACGGCTACGACCTTCACGCGCAGCGCGTCGACGGCCTTCAGGTCGGCCACCGCGCTGGCATCGTCCATCGACCACATCACGAACACCGTGGGCTGCGTCGCGACTACAACGGTTGCGCCCGACAAGTCGCGGCCGATGACGTCGTCGGCGAAGGCGACGGAGACCAGGACCAGGGAAACGAAGGCGGCGAGAACGAAGCGGGTCATCGGGGCTCCAGGGGTGCGCACTGAACCAAAGCACGCGGCGTGCCAACCGACGGGGCACCGTTGAACGCCAAATATTCTCCAGAATCACCGCGCACTGCGTCATATTGTGAACGGCCCGCGTCTCAATATGACTCTTGCGTCATTCTTCGAACGGGCCTAAGGGTGCGCATGCCCAGCCCGATCCCGGACCCCGCCCTGGCCGCCGAGATGTCGCGGCTTCGCGCCGAAACCGCGCGTACGCGGCTGCTCTTGGACCGAACGCTGCGCGTCACCCTGGCGGAGGGCCTGGCCCTCGTGGCGCACGAAGTGCTCGACGCGATGATGGAGGTCGTGGCCGCGCGACGCGGTTTTGTGGGGCTCGGGGACGCAAACGGGTGGTCCTTTCTGGTGGCGCGCAACCTCGAGCGTCACGACCTGAACGACCCGGCCAAGCAGGTTTCCACCAGCATCATCGAGCGCGCGCTTCGGGCGGGAACGGTGCTCGTGTCCGACCACGCGGCCGAGGACTTCGACGATCGCTCCATCGTGGATCTCAACCTTCGAAGCGTCGTTTGTGTGCCCGTCGTGCACGGGCGTCGCACGCTCGGCTTCATCTACCTCGACGACGCGGGCACCGAGGCGCTGTTCGACGACGCTGCCGTTTCCGCGCTCAGAAGCTGGCTGCCGATGGTGGCGAGCTGCCTCGCGCGCGCCGCCGCCACCGACGACGCCCACGGGCTCCCCGGGGTGATCACGCGCTCCGCGGCGCTCACCGCGGTGCTCGACGAGCTGGTGCGGATCGCGCGCTTCGACGCCTCCATCCTGCTCACCGGCGAAACCGGCACCGGCAAGTCGCTGATCGCCCGCGGCATTCACAGCGTGAGCCCCCGCGCCGCCGGGCCCTTCGTGCACCTCAACTGCGGTGCGATCCCGGAAGCCCTACTCGAAGCCGAGCTTTTCGGTGCGGAGGCCGGCGCATTCACCGGCGCCCGCGCCCGGCGGATCGGAAAACTGGAAGCGGCCAACGGCGGCACCCTGTTTCTCGACGAGCTCGACACGCTGCCCGTGTCCTGCCAGGTGAAGCTCCTCGTGGCGCTCCAGGAGCGCGTGATCACCCGGTTGGGCGCCAACAACTCCATCGCGATCGACGTACGGGTCATCAGCGCGATGGGCAGCGATCCGTTCGTGGCCATGAACGAGGGGCGGCTTCGGGAGGACCTGTATTATCGGGTGGCGCTCGCGGTGGCCCGGGTGCCCGCACTTCGCGAACGCAAGGAAGATATTCCATTATTGACGCGCCATATCCTCCAGCGCAGCGAGACGCGATACGGCCTGCCCCCGCTGCGGCTGAGCGCGGCGGCGGAGACGGAGCTGCAGGGCCACGAGTGGCCTGGGAACGTGCGGGAGCTGGAGAACGCCTTGGACCGGGCCGCGCTCCTCTCGCGCGATGGCACGGTGGAGCGGCTGGCGCTCCAACGCGGCGGGGCGAAGGAGGCCACCAAAACCGTGGAATCGCGCGGCGTGGTGGCGCTCCTCCAGGCGGCGGCGACCGCGCTCGCAGATGCGATGCACCGAAGGCCGGAGCTGCGCGACCTGCGGCTCGCGCGGGCGTTCGAGGGGGCGGTGCTCGTGGCGCTCACCTCGCGCTTCGGGAGTCGGGAGGCCGCGTTCGAGGCGCTCGGCCGGACCGACGAGGTACGGGCCCGTAACCACAACCGCACGTTCACCCGCGAGGTTGGACGGTTGCAGGAGCTAGCCAGCCGACTCGGTGAGCGGGTGGCGATGTAGCGGCGCTGCGATGGAACGCGAGCCGCGCGCGACAACGCGGACGGGCCTGTTCCATCGCCCAAAATCGCCTTCAGCCCAGGATTTTCTGCAGCGCCATCGCGAGACCGATGTTGCTTGCCTTCAGCTTGCCCGTCATGAACAACTGCATGGCGTAGCTCGGCTTGTCGAGCACCGTTTCCCAGTCGGCCTTGCCGACAGTGATGACGCAGTCGGCCGGCGGCGGATCCCCGACCACTTCGCTCACTGCGCCGGGGGGCGTTTTCAGGTCGATCACCCAGATGCCGGCCCCGGTGACGTCGAAGCGGAAGACCGCCTTGACCTCATTGACGAGATTGGGCTTCTCAACGAGCTTTTCGGGCATGTACTTTTCGAAGAATTCGCGCGTCTCGGCCATCGTGGCTCCCTGGAGGAGCCGCGACATTAACCGGCCCCGGGGTTCGGGTGAAGCGTGATTCAGCCTTCTGCGCGCCGACGACGCGGTCCCGGCAGGCGCTCCACCCACGACGCCAGCGAGGTTCGGGCACCATATCGAGCCTCCTCCCACAGATCTTCGATGCTCGCCTGGGCATCGAGGCGGCTCAGCGTGTCCCGCGAAAGGCCCGATCCGAGGAGCCGCCCGCGCACCTCCTGCCCGTAGCGGGCGCTGAGCGCGGCCACGACGGCCGCCGCCGAAAGCCGTTGAGGTCCCGAAACGGTGACATCGGCCTCGCCCCCCAGCTCCGCCAGAACCGCCCGCGCCGCATCCTCCACGACCAGCGCGCGCGCTTCCGGGAGGGCCGTGCTCACCCGCGGCCGCACGCCACTGCGCAACCCCGCCGCGAGGCTGCCCGCCCACCCTGAGCCCGCGGCCAACAAAGCCGGCACGCGCACGACCGCCGCACCGAGGCTGCGCGCCACGCGGGCGCTCTGCTCGAACTCGTTGAGCCCGCCTCCGCCGAGCCCCGCCGGTCCAACCAGCACGATCGCCGCCGGGCGAAGGGTGCGCAGACGCGGCAACCAGCCCGCAAGCGCGGGCCCCCACACGGAGGCGCCGCGCTCGTGATCGCCAGGCCCGATTGCCACCACCACGCCCGCTTCCGCCGGTACCCAACCCAAGGGCTCCGGGCCGCCGATCGCGTGATGTCGCCACCAACCTGCGTGTTCGCGAGCGGTTCGCGATGCCACCGTAACCGCCGCACCCCGACTCGCCGCTAGCCGCGCCACCGCCGCGCCGAGCGTGCCCCCGCCGAACACGACCAGCGGGCGCGACGCGACGTTCACCGGTCCAGCCGCTCGAGGAAGCGCGCCGCGTGCTCGTCCTCAAAGCGGAAGTCGCCGAGGTTTCCCGGCCACCAACCGTGGAAGTCGGAGCCGCCGGTGACGAGCAGGTCGAACTTTTTGGCGAGGCGCCGCAGCCCGTTGCGCGTGTGCCTGTCCATGCCCGGCCGCGCGGCTTCAACGCCCGCGAGCCCCGCCGCCGCGAACGTGGCCAAAAACCGGTTCGCATCGGCCAGCGAAGGGTGGGCCCAGCTTGTGAGCGCACCCCAGCTTCGGGCGGCGTGGATCGCCTCTACAAAGGTGACGTCAATGAGCGGGACGATGTCTGTGCCGAGGTGGGGCCACGCGTCACTTGGGCGCTTTACCCGCCCGCTCTCCGCGAGCGCCGCCGCGAGGTGGAACCGGGTGAGCGCGCGATCGCCGGCGTGCGCCTCATCGCCAGCCTGGTCCGGCAGGCCCAGGCGCTCCGCCGCCGAGTCGAACCGCACCGCCCGCGCCCGAGTGCGCGTTCGCAAGAAGGCGCTGGCCTCCGCAGGCGGCGGCCCCCGAAAATACACCAGCAAATGCAGCTCTTTTCCTTCGTGCGCTCCCGACACCTCCGCGGCGGCGATGATCCGGAGCGCCCGCCCCTCCACCTCCACGATCCCCGGCGACAGCACCGGATCGAGATCGTGATCCGCGATCGCCAAAACGTCGATTCCACCGGCCGCGGCGCGGCGCATCACCTCCGCGGCCGGGTACTTCCCGTCTGAGCGGTCGCTGTGCACATGCAGGTCCAGCTTCGGGTGGGTCGGGATCGACAACATCAGGTGCGCCTATTCGCGTTCAAGTTCATCGAGGATCCGGCGCTGCGCGTCGAGGAACGCCCGCATCTGCGCGAGGTGGTGTACCCGCGACGTGCGGAGGCGCATCAGGTGCTCCTGGAGTACGCGCTCCTCGTCTCGCGTCGAGGAGAGGATATGTTCCGCTTCGAGGCGGGCTTCACCGACAACGAGGTCGGCTTCCCGTCGCGCGTTCTGCTCCATGTCGAGCGCGAGTCGGCGCGCCAGGATCAGCGCCTCCTTGATGTCCCCCGACTCCGCCTTCAGGCCGCCAACCTCACGATCCCGCTCGATCAGCGCCTCACGGAGCTTGAGCCCCTCGCGCAAGCTCGCCTCAAGGGCCTCGCGCACCTGATCGAGGAACGCGTGAACCTCCGCCGGCTCGTAGCCGCCGCGGCGGGCCGGTCCGAACTGCTTCTGGAGGATGTCGAGCGGAGTTACGGGCATAGGCACCGTCTAACGAATCACCACGATCGCCGCTTCGGGGTAGCGCGAATGGAGACGCACCCGGGCATCGTCCACGTCGCGGGCGGCCGCGACAACGATCGCGGCATCCTCGATCCGAGTGGGCGAAGCCACCACGAGGAGCGGGCGCGCGTCGACCTCCGCATGGTAGCGTCCATCCCCCGTAACGAGGCTGGCCTTGTCGGCCGGGGTTGCGCTGTGAAAGACAACTTCTGCCCGATCCGGCGCGATCGCGAGCACGTCGACGAACGCCGAGTCGTCGGTGTCGAAGGTGACCCCCGTCGCATCGCGGGAGGCGCGCACCACGAACAGCGGCCCCGGCTCACGCGCCTGCATCGCCGCCACCGCCGCCACCATCGCCAGGCTGGCGAGCAGCGCCGCCGTTGCCCACCATCGCGCCGCGGAGGGCGGCGGCGGAAGTGGCTCAGGCAACGCCGCGACTCCGCGAGCCTCGCCCCAGGGCAGGAGCTGCACCGCCTCTTGCAAGCTGTCGTAGGCGCGCCCGATCACCACCCCGTCCACGATCCGCCCGGGCACCGACGCCCGAACGAGCCGGAGCTGCGTGCGGGCGGGCGTCGCCGCCTCGGCAAGGTCGCGAAGGGCTACGTCCAACGCCTCGTCTCCCGCGTACACGAGCTGGTCGTCTGCGACGCGTACGGCGCCCGGCAGCACCCGCACCAGCTCGGCGAGGTGCTTTCGCGCCTCCGCGTGGACTTGCAGCAGGGTGAGCGTGGTGTTCGCGGGCGGCATCGATGCGTCCGGCGCGAACAGATCTCCCGTGGCGAGCACGCCCTCGCGGATCAACCGCAGCGCCCGCCCACACCGCGGGCAGGACTCCCCGTGCGCTCGCCCGATATCGGTGCCCAGCCCCCCAGGGCCGGGACAGCGGTCTCCGGCCGCGAGCGCCACCCGCGACACCAGGCGATCCACCCGGGCCGGCTCCCAGCCCTCGGTCGGGACGCCGTCCTCGGCCACGATCACCCTCACCAATTCGCGCACCGCCTCCCGTGCGGGCCGGAGCCACGACACATCCACCTTGAGGCGCGGGGCCAGCTCTTCGAGGGGCACACCATCGCCAAAGTGCAGGCGAAACACGGCCTCGTGGAGCGGGGTGCTCGTGGCGATCACCGCCTCCCGCCAGCGGGGATCGGGGAGGATGTCCACGTCCGGGTCGGGCGTCCAACGCGCGTAGTTCCCTTTGCGCCGGGCGAGGAACTCGCGGGTGGCCACCGCGGCCACCGCCTCGGTTTCCGCGAGGCTCGCATTCGCGGCGAGGCGCCACGCGACATGCTCCCGGGCGGCGTGCAACAGCGGCGGACGCACGCGAGTCGCCGCGCGGGCGAGCTCCCACGCCACGGTGATGGTCAGCGCGCTCCAGTGCCGACGGGCGGGGCCCTGGTCGTCTGCGGGAACGGGGATGGAAGGAAGCGAACGGGGCGTAGAGGGTGCCACGATGGACCCTGGAGGGACGATTCCTGTAACAAGGCAGAGCCCGCGCTGGGAGAGGCCTCCCCAGACCCTCCCAGCGCGCGGCCAGCCAGCTCGACTACGCTGCCGCTTCGTGCGACGGCGCCATCGCTTGTCCGAGTAGATCGTTGATGACCGCGGCAGTCGCCACGCTCGCCAGCTCCTCGTCCCCGTACAACTTGAGGAAGTGCTCGTAGAAGTTCGAGATCAGTTCGCCGAGGTTGGTGTCGATGGTCGTGGTCATGACGGTCTCCCAGACTCGGGTGATTCCTCTGCAACTTCCGTACCAGCGCTCTCAGCCCTCGTATCGGCGGGGTTCTCTCGCCCTGAAGAGAAATACGCACGGACGGTGCGACGAGCTTTCGGACGGTGTCAAGAAATCCCTACGGGGACGCGCCGCAGCGGCCCCGCGGCCGCGAGCACGAGGCACGACACCGATGTCGCACCCGCGACGAGCAGCTCGGCGGCGGCCCCGTGGGCCGAGGCGCCGCTGGTGAGCACATCATCGACCAGCAGCACATGCCCTGAAACGGGGAAACGAACCCTGAAAAGCTCGGCACCGGCGGCCACGCGCTCGGCGTGGGTGCGGCCCGCCTGCGCCAGTCCCCAGGTGCGACGGAGCGCCGGAACCACGGGCACCCCGGCTGCATCGGCGGCCACCTCCGCCAGACGCTCGGGCAGATGGAATCCGCGCCACATGAGGCGCCATGGCGTGGTGGGTACGTACACGACGGCATCCACCGGCGCGGGGAAGCCCTCGCGAAGCGCGGACTGGAGTTGCTCCACGAGCAGGTCGGCGGCACGAAGATCAAGGTTGAACTTGGCACGGCGGACGAGCGCGCCGATCGCGCCAGAGTAAGCACCCAAAGACCACGCCGCCGAGAACAGCGTGTTTCGTGCCGGCAACGCCTTGAGCCGCGCCCCGATCTCTCCCGCGCAGTCCGGACAGAGCACCGCTTCGCCGCCGCTGGCGCAGGCAAGACACTCTCGGGTTGCGACGAGATCCAACATCGGCAGGCAAGCTGCGCACCCCTCCCGGCCGAGTCAATCCCCGTGGTGGTAGGGGCTGCCGCTGCGGATGGCGCAGGCGCGGTAGATCTGCTCCACGAGCACGACCCGCGCCACGGCATGATTGAACACCAACGTCGACAATCGGATGGTCTTCCACGCCTGGGCCCGCACCTCGGCGTCCAACCCATACGGGCCGCCGATCACGAACACGAGCGGGTGCGCCCCGGCGCGAACGCCGGCCTCCAAGAGCTCGGCGAAGCCCTCGCTCGTGCGCTCCTCCCCGCGCTCATCGAGCGCAACGACCCGGGCGCGCCCATTGAGCTTTGGGAGCTTGTCGACCAGCTTGAAGGGGAACGTACGCTGGATACGGCGCCCCCAATCGGCGCAAGCCTCATCCACCCACGCCGGCGCGCGCCCCCCGCCGGTTACGACGACCAGCTCCACTCAGGCGTGCGCGGGGGCCCGCGGCCGTGGCGGCGGCAGGTTGGTGGCGGTGAGGCCCTCCACCTCCACCCGGCGCGCATCCGACCACAACGACTCCAGATCGTAGAATCCACGCATCGGAGCGTCGAAGACGTGAATGATCACATCTCCGAGGTCGATGAGCACCCACCGCGAGGCATCGAGCCCCTCGACGCCCACGGCGCGTTGGCCCGCTGCCTTGAGATCATCGACGATCCCCTCGGCGATCGCGCGCACCTGCCGACGGTTGCTCCCGTGGCAGATGACGAACGCATCGCAGTAGGAGGAGATGTGCTTCATGTCGAGGATCACGATGTCCTCGGCCTTGCGGGCGGCGGCGGCCTCAGCGGCGGCGGTTGCCAGATCACGTGCTTCGATGATGACACCTCATGAATTGATCACCTTGTAGGAGGTGAGAACGACGTAGAGCACGCCGTCCTCCCCCTTGAAGCTCCGGCCCGCGAGCTTCAGCGTTGCGCTGCCGTGTCCACCGTCAACCAGGTTTTCAAGCAGCTCCGTCGCCACGAGCCACGCGCCGTCGTTCGCCGCGATGCGGTACGGAACCGCCACGTGCGAGCCCAGATCGTTCCCACCCGGAACGATCTGGCCGGTAAAGCTCCAGTCCCGCCCGTCGCTGATCACACGCCGGGCCATGAGCCCCGTGGCGTACGCCGAGTTGCCACCCAGCAGATCCGCGCCGTGGGCAGGATGCGCCGCCACTTCTTCGGCCACGTTCGCTGCATCGGCGTGAGCCACCGCCAACGTTTCATCGTAAGGACAAGCCGGAGCACTCCGGGCGAGGACGACGACGATCAAGGCAGGGACGAGATGCACGCGTATCGGGGGAGTGTAGCGGGAGTTGGCGCCGACATCAAGGCGGTTCCACCCCGGCGTCCCCCCCGATGCGCGTAACGGTGAAGCGGAGGTGGGTGTTCCGGGTCTGGTCGCGCGACTTCGTTTGCACGGTGACGTCCCCCGCGAGGCGTACGGCCGTGGCCTGATCGATCCACACCTGGCCCTCCACCGCGAGCACGTCGCGGCTCTTGCGCCCACCCGACACCCCCGGCAGAAGGGATAGGACGTACCGCCATACTTTGCGCCCCTCCACCTCCTCCTCACCGGCCTCCGTGTACCCGATCCGGGACTCCGCCGTGCCCATGGTTGCGACCCAGGGATCGGCGTCGAGCGCCAACGAAGCCCGGAGGGGCTCCGGGTCGGGACGGCGTCGCAAGGCCGCAGCGCCCGAAGCGGCCCACGCCACACCGTCAAACACGCGAACCTCGCTCAGCCGCGAACCGTCCCGCTCCCGGACCCACTGCCAGTGGTCGTCGTCCTGCCAGCGCAAGCGAGTCACCTCACTCACCAGGCTGTCCTCCACGCCCTCCCGCGCCGTGGTGATCTCCGACCGAGACTCCAGGATATGAGCCCCCAAGGCCTCGAATGAGGCGATCGTCGTCTTTTGGGCAGCCGCGGAGAGCACCTCCGGCGTGGTCGCCGAAGAGCCGCCGCTACCGCACGCCAGACTCAGGATCAAGAGGGGCAAGCTCATGCAGTCGTGACCACACGGACTGTAAGAGGGCGCTTACGCCCTGTCGCGTAACGGCGCTGATCACGAGCGTAGGCACGCCGGCCTCGGTGAACGTGTCCCGAACGGCGTTGAGCGCCACTTCGTCCAGCACATCCGCCTTGGTGAGCACGACGATCTCCGGGCGGTCGATGAGGTTGGTGTCGGTTTCATAGCGGCGCAGCTCCTCACGGAGCACCCGCCAGCGATGGAGCGGGGAGCCCTCGTCGTCGGCGAGCGACACCAGATGCAGGAGCATTCGGGTGCGCTCGACGTGTCGGAGGAATTGGTGACCAAGCCCCTTCCCTTCGGCGGCTCCCTCGATGAGCCCCGGGATGTCGGCCACCACAAAGCTGCCCTCGGTGCCCATCGCGACGACGCCCAGGTTGGGAACCAACGTCGTGAACGGATAGTCGGCGATCTTGGGCCGCGCCGCGGAGATCACCGAGATGAGCGTGCTCTTTCCCGCGTTTGGATAGCCAAGTAGCCCGACATCCGCGACTAGCTTGAGCTCGAAGGTGACCCGGCGCACCACCTCTGCGCCGCCCGGCGTCGTTTCGCGAGGTGCCCGGTTGGTGCTGGTTTTGAAGTGGGTGTTGCCGAGGCCGCCTTTCCCACCCTCCGCGAGCACCCGCTCCTCCCCGTCGGTCAAAAGCTCAAACAGGATGAAGCCTTCGGCCACGTCCTTCACCACGGTGCCCACCGGCACCCGGATCACGAGGTCAGCCCCGGCCGCCCCGGTCATCTGCCGAATGTCGCCGTGCGTGCCGGGGCCGGCGTGCCACTGCGCGCGCGAACGAAGGTCGAGCAGGCTGGTCAGCGATGCATCCGCCCGCAGGATCACGTGCCCACCGCGGCCTCCGTCCCCCCCGTCCGGCCCACCGTGAGGCACGAATTTCTCCCGTCGCATCGAGGAGCTTCCGCGCCCCCCGTGCCCCGAGCGCACCTCGATCTCCACCTCGTCGATGAACCGCATGCCGGCGGGCTAACTCAGCGCGGGCGCCTTCGACGGCGAGCGGACGCCAGCGCGAGCCCGGCGACCCCGAGCAGGGCCCCCGTGGGCGCCGGCGTTCCACAGAGGCCCAGGCCCGTCGTCTGGTAGTCCTCGCCGACATCCCCCGGCGACGCGGGATCATCAAAAGGCGCTTCAGAACCTCCGTTGCCCGTATCGGTATCCGTGTCGGTGTCGGTATCCGTGTCGGTATCCGTGTCCGTGTCCGTGTCCGCATCTCCACTGCCGGTATCCTCGGTCCCTGTGTCGGTGCCGCCGTACATCTCGTCCCACGAATACACGTCGGTAAAGGTCTCGATCCAGTGCAAGTACACGTCGATGCGCGGGCCTCCCGTGGCCCCGGTGGCGCACGGCGTGTTGCCTCCGTTGATCGCCCATACAAAGGAGTTGACCACCTGCAGCTCGAACATCCCGTCGCCCAGAATCTCGAGCCCAGCGCCGCCCGAGTCGCCGGAACACACGTTCTGGTCGTCCACCGGATCGTAGGCGTACTGCAGGAAGCTGTCATACTCGTAAAGAGGAAGGTCTGCCGTACGCTTCTTGGTGCTGTCCGTCGCCTTGTCGGAGGTGATGCCCCAGCCGACGTAGCGGTAATCGTCCCCCACATCGGCGGCGCGCAGCGCAGTCTTGTTGACGGGCATGGGATCGATGGACGTGATCGAGGTCTTCAGCTCCACCATCGCGATGTCGTAGTAATTGTTCTCCCCGTCCCAATTCGGGTGGGTGGTCCAGCTCTTCACCCGTGCCGTGTCCTGGATCCCAGCCGACTTGCTGAGGTCGTACCCCACGACCACGAGATGATCGGTGTACCCGTAATCGGCCTCGTTGCTCTCGAACGCGTCGGCACAGTGCCCAGCGGTAACGACCCAGTTCTTGTGGATCAACGTACCCGAACAGAAATTGTACCCGTAGCCGCGCGAGTCCTGCGAGTAGAGCGTGACGACTTGAGGGTAGTCCTGCGTGGTGGTGCCGTTCACGATCGGCGGCGGCGCAGCATCGGTCGCGAGGGCGAACGAAACGAGGACGAGCATCGGCGGCTCCAGAACGCAGCGACCATAGCCCGGGGTCCGCGTGTCCGCGCGGCGCTCACGTGAAGGGTAAGCAAGCTACGCGGGCCGCGATGCGGGATGAGCTTCGAGCCCTGGTGCGCCTGGCGTGGCCGACGAGCCTTGGGATGCTCGCGTTCATGGGGATGAACGTGGTGGATACCATCTGCGTCGGCCAGCTCGGCGGCGCCGCGCAGGCGGCGGTGTCGATCACGAACGGGTGGGGGCTCTCGGGCGCCGTGCTCGCGATGGGAGCCGTACGCGCCATCGAGCCCATCGTCGCACAGTCGCACGGCGAAGGCGATCGTGAGGCGGCCGGCCAGGCGTTGGTCCGAATGCTGGTGTTGTGCCTGCCATTGTCCGTGCTCGCCGGCGGCTGGTACCTGCTGGCACCGCTCGGCTTGCGTTGGCTTGGCCAACCCGCCTCGATCCTCCCCTTCGCGGCCGCATATGCCTCGGTGGTGGCGGTGAGCTGGCCGATCGCGCTGGTCACCCACACCGTCCGGACCTTCTTGCAGTCGCTGGGCATCGTGCGCCCGGCGATGATGGCAACCCTGTTCGGCACGGTACTGAAGGGCCCGCTGAACCTGCTGTTGATGTACGGCGTCGGGCCGATTCCGCCGCTCGGCGTCGCTGGCGCCGCTTGGGCCACCGTCATCGTGGACCTGGTGGTGCTGGCCCTCCTGCTGTGGGCGGCGCGAGACACACTATCGGCCTACTGGCCTGGGAAACCCTCACTTGAGCCCTCCCACCTGGCCCACCTGCTGCGTGTGGGCTTGCCGCTCGGCGTACAGATGGGCACCGAATTCTGGGCCTTCTCCCTCACAGCGGTGATGATGGGCTGGATCGGCGAGCAGGCGATGGCGGCCCATGCTGCGGCGTTGAACCTATCTTCGGTGTCGTTCATGCTACCGCTCGGCGTCGCAACAGCGGCGGCCGCACGAGTGGGGCATCGCTTCGGCGCGGGCGAGGACTGGGGTCCGGCGGCGCGAGCCGCGCTGCTGCTCGGCGTTGGAACACAGCTATGCTCGGGTGCGATTTTCTGGTTCCTGGGATCCTGGCTGGTGACGCCGTACAGCCCCGACGTAGACGTTCGCGCGCTGGCCGCCACGCTGATGCCGATCGCCGCGGCGTTCCAACTTTTTGACGGGATGCAGGTGATCGGCTTCGGCGTGCTCCGCGGCGCCGGCGATGTGCGGGTGCCGACGATCGCCAACCTGCTCGGCTACTACGTGTTCGGGCTCCCGTTTGCCTACTTTCTCGGCGTTCGTGGCGGAGGTGGCCCCGTCGCCATCTGGTGGGGGCTGAGCCTGGGGCTCGGCGTGGTGGCCTGCTTCCTGCTGGTGAGGATTCGGTTCGTTCATCGCCGCGGCGGCGTGCGGGTGCGGTAGACTCGGCGCCCTATGCCCGCCATCGTTCTCATGCTCGGCGCGCTCGCCACCCTGGCGATCGCCTATCGCTACTACAGCGCCTTCCTGGCTGCGAAGGTGATGGTGCTCGACGCGGACCGTCCCACGCCGGCCGAGCGCCTCAACGACGGTCACGACTACCACCCGACCCACAAATGGGTGCTGTTCGGCCACCACTTCGCCGCGATCGCCGGGGCAGGTCCGCTGATCGGGCCGGTGCTCGCGATGCAGTTCGGCTACATGCCCGGGTACCTTTGGCTGCTGTTCGGCGTGTGCCTCGGCGGCGCGGTGCACGACTTCGTGATCCTCGCCGCCTCCGTTCGCCGGGATGGCAAGTCTCTGGCCGAGATCGCGCGCAGCGAGGTGTCCCCAATCTCGGGGCTGGTCACCTCGATCGCGATCCTCTTCATCCTGGTGATCGCCCTGGCCGGGCTGGCCCTGGCGGTGGTGAACGCGCTGTTCGACAGTCCGTGGGGCACGTTCACGATCGCCATGTCGATCCCTTTGGCGCTCGGAATGGGGTGGTATCTCCATCGGATCCGGCCGGGCGACGTGGTCGGCGCGAGCATCGCGGGCGCCTTGGGAATGGTGCTGTGCGTGTTTCTCGGGGAGCCCGTGGCCCGGTCCGCGCTCGCGCCGTACTTCACGCTGTCGCGAGAGTCGATCATCGGGTGCCTCGCGGCGTACGGCTTCACGGCGAGCGTGCTGCCGGTCTGGGTGTTGTTGTGCCCCCGGGACTACCTGTCCTCGTACATGAAACTCGGCACGATCGCCGGGCTGATCCTGGGGATCCTGGTGGTGAACCCGACGCTGAAGGCGCCTGCCTTCTCCGAGTTTGTACATGGCGGTGGCCCCATCGTCGCGGGGACCGTGTTCCCGTTCGTGTTCATCACCATCGCGTGTGGGGCGATCTCTGGCTTCCACAGCCTCGTGGCGAGCGGCACGACGCCCAAGATGATCCGCAACGAACGCGACGCTCGGGCCATCGGCTACGGCGCGATGCTGCTCGAGGGCCTGGTCGGAATCTGCGCGCTGATCGCGGCCGCGTGCCTTGAGCCCGGCGACTACTACGCCATCAACGTAGCGACGGAGCCGTTCACGAAGATGGGGCTCTCCATGGTGAACCTGCCCACCTTCGAGGCGGAGATCGGCGAAGCCATCGCGGGCCGCCCGGGCGGCGCCGTGTCGCTCGCCGTCGGCATGGCGCAGATCTTCGCCGGCATTCCCGGCATGGCTTCGCTCCTCGGCTACTGGTACCACTTCGCGATCATGTTCGAGGCGCTGTTCATCCTCACCACGATCGACACGGGCACCCGTGTTGCCAGGTTCGTCGTGCAGGAGTTCCTCGGGCGGGCCTGGAAGCCCCTCGGCAAGACGGACTGGCTGCCCGGCTCTCTGCTCGCGACGACCCTCGTCGTTGCCGGATGGACGTACTTCCTGAGCACCGGGAACGTGAAGACGATCTGGCCGATGTTCGGGGTAGCGAACCAGCTCCTCGCGTGCGTAGCCCTGTGCGTGGGTACGGCGGTGATCGTGAACAGCGGGCGAGCGCGCTATGCATGGGTAACGGCCGCGCCCCTCTGTTTTGTGGCCGTGACCACGCTCACGGCTGGCTACCAGAGCGCGATCCACACCTACCTGCCGATGAAGAACTTCCAGGGGTACCTCGACGCGGGGCTCATCTTCGCGATGATGACCTGCGTCGTGATCGTCGCCACCGACACCGCGTTTCGCATCCGACGCGTGCTGCTCACTCGGGCTACGCTCGCGTGATGGAACCGCTGCCGAGCGCCCGGGCGCGACTCGACCGCTTCATCGCCGACCAGGGGATGAAGCACACGCGCCAGCGCGACACGATCCTTGAGGAATTCGTGCGTGCCGGCGGCCACGTTTCGGTGGAGGATCTGCTTCGGCGGGTGCAGGTGCTCGCGCCCGGCCTGGGCGCCGCGACCGTGTATCGTACACTCAAGTTGTTTGTGGACGCAGGCATCGCCCACGAGCGCAACTTCGGGGACGGTCAGGCGCGGTATGAGCCGGCGTTGGACGACGAACATCACGACCATTTGATCTGCTCCGACTGCGGCACCATCTTCGAGTTCGAGGATCCGCAGATCGAGTCGCGGCAGTCCGAGATCGCGGCCCAGCACGGCCTTGTGCTCCACGCCCACCGACATGAGATCCACGGGCGCTGCCTTCAGCGCGAGGCCTGCCCCCGCTGGCCTAAGGCGTAGGTTCGGCGGGATCGTGGCCGCACACCCCCGCCGTGGTTAGCAACCTCGGCTCTGTGGGGACCGGGTGCATACCTTCCTGATCACGTTTCACATCATCCTCAGCTTGCTCCTGGTTTTCATCATCCTGATGCAGCCGGGCAAAGGCGCTGACATGTCGAGCGCGTTCGGCGGCGGAGGGGGCTCACAGCTCTTCGGTGCTTCAGGTCCGGGGAACTTCCTCACCCGCGGCACGGGCGTCATCGCCACCTTGTTCATGGTCACGAGCATCACGCTCGCCTACCAGAGCACGCGCGCCAACCAGGCCGGTGGCGGCGCAGAAGAGGGCTTCAAGAAGACCGAGGGCGAAGGAGCCGAGGGCTCCGGTTTCGGCGCAAAGAAGCCCGAGGAGACCGCTCCGGTCGTCACTCCCGCGCCGACGGAAGCACCGGCCGACGCTCCCGCAGGCGAGGCGGTACCCGCGCCCGAAGCCGGGCCGGCGCCCGAGGCCGCTCCGGCGCCCGAGGCTACCCCCGCGGCGCCGCTCCCTGGCGCACCGCAGTAGAAAGCGGCCCGTGCGCCTTGACCGAGGCGCGATGGGGAGCTACATGGCTTGCGCCTCGCGCGGGTGGCGGAATGGTAGACGCGCTAGTTTGAGGTGCTAGTGGGTTAATCCCCGTAGGGGTTCAAGTCCCCTCTCGCGCACCAATGTACCAGGGCCCATCGGAAACGATGGGCCCTGTGTCGTTTTGGGCCTCTCGGCCGCCGTGCCGGCCACGCCACGCCTCGGCGGCAACCACCAAGCCGTCGCAGCAAGCCTCTGCAGGATTCCCGCTGGCTACCCTACGGTTTCGGATGTCCGCCGGCCGATCGACCGGGCGATGAACGGGCGGGTGACGGTGCAGGCCGACGCCGCCGAGCGGCGCCTCGCCGCGAGCTCGGCGACGGAATGCGCCGGCAGGACCCGGCGCTAATCTCGGTTCTTTCTCCTGTGTCCACCGGCGCCCATGGTCCGCCCGCGAGGATCCCGCCGTGACGGCGCCGCGTTTTGCACGGCGATCCTGTACAGGCTCAGGTCGCTTCGCGGGCTACCGGCACCCATCGAGGATCGCGAGGAAGTCCTCCGCATTCAGACTGGCGCCCCCGACCAGCGCCCCGTCGATGTCGGGCATCCGCATCAGCTCCGCCGCGTTGCTCCCCTTCACCGAGCCCCCGTACTGAATCCGGGTCGTGCGGGCCACGAAGGCGGGGAAACGCTCCTCAAGCCAGCCGCGGATGGTCGCATGCATCTCCTGCGCCTGGAGCGGCGAGGCGGTCTTTCCCGTTCCGATGGCCCACACCGGCTCGTAGGCGAGCGTGACGCTCGGCACCTGATCGGCCTGCAGCTTGCCCAACGCGGCGGCGAGCTGCCGGGTCACCACCTCGCGCTCTTGCCCGGCCTCCCGCTCCGCGAGCAGCTCTCCGACGCAGAGGATGGGAAGGAGGCCGCTCCGAAAGCAGGCGTGAACCTTCTTTTCCACGATCGCATCGGTGTCGCCGAAGAGCTGCCGACGTTCGCTGTGCCCCACCAGGCAGTAAGCGACTCCAGCCTGCCGGAGCATCTCTCCGCTCACCTCCCCCGTGAACGCTCCCTGCTGCTCTGTGTGCAGGTTCTGTGCCGCGACGAGGATCCCCGTGTGCTTGAGACGCGAAACCACGGCGGGCAAGCTGATGTAGGGCGGGGCGACGCCGACATCCACGCTCGCATCGCGACCTGCGAGCGCGCGCTTGAGCGCATCCGCGAGCGCATCCGCATCCGCCGGTCCCTTGTGCATCTTCCAGTTGCCGACGATGAACTTGCGACGCATTGCGCCTCCCGATTCGTCGATCTATCGCGGCGCCCGCCCGCCGCGACGCCGGCGAAGCACGACGGCGACGAGGCCCACCGCTATCGGCGAAAGCGGGCGCGCGCCCCCGTTGCACGCGCAGGCGGCGGCCGCCTCCGCCTCGCTCTCGGTGCGCACGTCCCAGGTCCAAGCGGCGCTTGTCTCGCCAAAGTCGTTCAGCGGCACCACGCCGATGTACACATCGGAAACGCTGCGACCCAGCCCCGCCACGTCGACCGAAACCGCGCCGTCCTCAGTATTGAAGCTCTCATGCGCGAACGCTCCGTCGTCGCCGAGGGTGGAGAGCGTCACCGCCCAGTCCGTTTCCCGACTTCCAACCGACGGTTCGCCCGCGAACGCGAACACGAGGGTCTCCGAAGGCTCGCCGCGGAGATGGACGAAGTTCTGGCCGCGGCCTTGCGGGGCCTTCTTCTCGTCCGCCTCCCCCGTTGATGGGTACTCCGCGATGACCGCGGCATATGGCTCGACCTCGAAGTAGCCCATCGTTGCGAGCCACTCGTCGCGCTCGGCCACATCCATCGAAGCGGCGTGGGCGGTGTATCCAAGCAGCAAGTCCTCGAAAGGCTCGCCCACGGCGTCCGTGACGGCCGCCGCCAGGTCGGTCTCCACCGTCGCCGCCTCCCAGGTGAGGAGCGGCGCCTGGGGGTCTACCTGTTCGGTGAGGTAAACGTTGAAGGTAAAATGCCCGTAGTTTACGAGCTTCCGCTGGGAGTCGAGCGAGAAGCCGGGATTGTCGAAGTACGACCACAGGCTGAAATTCCAGGCGTTCGCCTCCGGATAAACCAGCTCCGTGGACCATTCCGCGGTGGACTCCCAGTACCACCAGTCGGACTCGTCCCAGAACCGGTTGTACCCGAACTGGCTCGCGTGGTTGAACTCGTGGGCGAGGAGGGTGGTGGTCCACTCGTCCCCGTCGGCGAACCAGTCGGTGTTGATGACCATGAACGGAACGCCGCCTTCTTCGTTCACGTTCGTCCAGCCGCCGGTTCCGCTCCCGCCGTCTGCCATGTCGGCCAGCACCACCGTGATGAAGCACGCGTCTGATTGATCGGGCGCGCGCCACCCGCCTTCGTCTACCTGCACGGTCCAGGACCGCTCCAGCGCCTCCGCCGCAAGGCTGAGGGTCGCCTCGGTGAGCACCGCGTTCGCAGGATCCCAGGCCATGAGGAAGTGCTCTGTCGCTCGCGTCTTCGAATAGCTGCCGCTAACCTGCTCTTGTCGCGCGATTGCCCCGGGTTCGAGGCACACCGCGAGGTCGGCATACGCCGGGAGGGGCGCGGCCTTGGGGAGCGGGTGCGCGTCGATCCAGGCGAGCTTCTCGGGCGTGCCGCAGGTGGGTCCGTGGAGGTCCATGCCCGGAACCTACCGCGTTAGCGGCCTGAATGGCTCCACTCCTCCTGGTCCTGGTCGATCTGCTCGCCTGCGCACATCCGTCCCCGGTGCTCCAGGTTCAAACCGGGGGCGACCGGCTGCCGGCGTTCACGGCCGCGCCGGAAGGCGCGTTGGCGCCAAACCCGTTCACCACCGAGGCGCTGCGCGGCGCGCTCGCCGTCGGCTGCACCTTCCGGTTCGAAATGCGCAGGGTGGGCGTGGATTCGACCTTCGAGCAGTGGCGCATCGTCGCCGCGAACGCCGATACCGTCACGATCAACACGACGAGCCTCAACGCCGAGGGCGCGCTGCTGAAGGACGAGGGCGACGCGACCTACACCTGGGACGAGCTCCACCACCACGCCGATTTCCCGGCTGCCACAACGGTGCGGGAGGAGGGTGTTGTGCAGGTTCCAGCGGGTACCTTCTCGGTGTGGCACTACATCGTGCGCGACGAGGCCGCCGACACGACCTCCCGCTTCGACTTCGCAAAGGACGCTCCCGGCCCCCCCGTAAAGCTTACGGTCCAGCAGGGGAAAGGCACGGTGTACGAGATGATCCTGCTGGAGCGGACGCGGCCCTGAGACCGCCCGACGGCCGCGGACTCAGAACAACACCACCATCGTCCCCTCTTGAACCTCCGCATAGATGGCGGGCGCGTCGTAAAGGTGCATCACGACGCAGCCCCAGCTCAGCGCCCGCGAATCGTCGTCACTCCACTCGTACGCCCACCCGTGCAGCCCGATGCCGCCACCGAGTCGGGTTCGTTTGGTGGTCTCACGCCTTGCCCGCCAATTTCGCGTGATCGACCGCTGCTCTTCCTGCGTGATCCACCCCTCGTCCACCGCGCGCGCCGCGTCAAACGCGTTCGGGTAGTTCACGCGCATCCAGTAGCCGCCAAAATAGGCGGCGGCGGGGCCCCCAAATGGGCCGGTCGACTTCTGGGTGACGTAATACAGCCCCTTCGGCGTCCGGTTGTCGCCCTGCCGGAGCTTTTGCCCCGCCTCCTGGCCAAAAGCAACCTGGAAGCGGCCCACCTCCGTGCCCTCCCGGTAAAGGCGCAACTCCCGCGCGTCATGGCTGATCAGCGCGAGGCTACGCTCCGCAGCGGGCACGGGCAGCGCCCTTCGGGCGGCCACAAAGTCTGACGGCGACTCCTGAGTTCCGCGGAGCTGCAGCCGGATCCGGCGACCGTGGCCGATCGGGGCACCGCCGAGCACCTCCATGCCGTTGGCGACCGCGGGCGTCGCGCCCGAAACCACCATATTCAGCTCTCGAAGCTCGTGATTCTCGTACCAACTGTGCCGCAGCGAGAGTTCGCCACCCGTGCCGACCGCCACACGACCCGCCGCCATCGCCCGGATCGGATGTTCACCCTGGCTCTCCCAGCACTCCTCCCCGCACGCCCGCCACCCCGAGTCCAGCGGCGGCGTGAACCCGCCGGCCACGGGGTTCGGGGCGTCGAGGAACGAAATGAACGCGTCCGAAGCTGGAAATGGAGCCGCCGGCGAACGGGCGCGGATGAGCGCAGGCGGCGACGCTGGGGGCTCGGCAATCGCAGGCTCACAGGCAACGAAGCTGGCAGCGAACAGGAGCATGACGCCGTGGACCGTAGCCCCGCCCGCGGGTTCCCCGCTCAGCGGGCGCGCGGCTTTGATGCAGGAACCCTCCCCGGTGGTTAGCGCCGGGGCGCCGTGCTCGATTCCCTCTACCGGCTCGTTCGCCCGCTCCTCTTCCGGCTCGACCCGGAGACGGCCCACGAGCTCGTGTTCCGCGGCTTGCCGCTCGTGCCTTGGCTGGCCGGGAAGCGGGTACCCGACCCGATCTTGCGGCGGAAGGTGGCGGGGTTGGAGTGGGGGGGGCCCGTGGGGCTGGCGGCTGGACTGGACAAGAACGGGGATGGCATCCCCGCCTGGGCGGCCCTGGGTTTTGGGGCGATCGAGGTCGGCACCGTTACCGCGCAGGCGCAGCCGGGCAACCCCCGGCCGCGTCTGTTCCGCCTCGTGGACGAGGGGGGCCTCATCAACCGAATGGGCTTCAACAACGCGGGCGCGGTATCGCTGTCAGCCCGCCTGGCCCGGCTCCGCGAAGGGGGCGGTTGGCCCTCGGTTCCGGTCGGCGCGAACCTCGGCAAATCGAAGGTGACGCCCAACGAAGAGGCCGTGGGCGACTACCTCAACAGCGTCGGCGCGCTCCGCGAGAAAGCCGACTACTTTGTGGTGAACGTGTCTTCGCCCAACACTCCGGGGCTGCGTGAGCTGCAGGACAAGGAGCCTTTGGCGCACCTGCTCGACGCCGTGGTGCCCGCCGCTGGGCGAACGCCGGTATTCCTGAAGATCGCGCCCGACCTGGAAGACGACGCGCTCGCGGAGGCGGTCGGCGTGGCGCTCGCTACCGGCTGCGCGGGCATCATCGCCACGAACACGACGACCACCCGACCGGGCACGACCGGGCGCCTCGACCAGTACGGCGGGCTCTCGGGGATTCCCTTGCGGCCCCTGGCCAAATCGCGGATTCAGGTGGTGCTGGACGCCGCGGCGGGAAGCCTGCCCGTGATCGGCGTCGGCGGGGTAACGACGGCAGAGGACGCGCTCGACTACCTGAGGATGGGCTGCGCCGCCGTGCAGATCTACACGGCGCTGGTGTTCGAGGGACCAGGTTTGGTGGCCGGGATCCACGCGGAGTTGGCGGCCCGGGCCCACGCCGCGGGGAGCTTCGAGGCGCTGCTCAGCGAGGCGCCGCCGCGAGCCTGAGCCGGGCAGCCGCCGCGGCCACCCGCGTGCGCAACGAAGCGTCCGTTTCGAGGCTCTGGAGCAGGGCAACGTCGCCGGAAACAGCGGACGTGGCGAGGCCGACGGCGACGACCTCGCGCTCCAGATCTCCATGCTCGGCCGCGAAAGCACGTAGGGGCGCGTGAGCCGCCTCGTCGCTGCGCGCGGCGAGCGCCCGAACGGCGTCGGGCCACAGCTCCCCCGCGAGCAACTCCGCGGCGACCCCCGGGGGTAGCTCGCCTCGCGCCACCCGGGCGAGCCGCGCCTCAGGCCGACCGGACCCGGCAAGCAACCGTCCCGCGGCGGGCGCCGGGCAATCCCGCAGAATGGCGGCCGCGTCGAACCGAACGTCCGCGTCGAAGGAATGAAGCAGCGACGCCGCTTCCACGCGCCCCGCCGGCATGCCGGAGGGGCTGCTCGCGACGAGCATGCCGCAGGCCACCATCCCGCGCGCCTCAGGTTCCGCGTGCGCCAGCGCGACCGACCAGGGCAGGTGGCGATCTCGCAGCGCGGCGAAGAACGGAAGTTCAAGCGGCAGCGTCGCGGTGGTCATTACCACGCGCAAACGGACGGCCGCCTCCGCGCTCCCGGAATCCCAGGACGCCGCCAAGAGACCGAGCGCTTCGCCGACAGCGGGAGTGGTGAGTCCGAATCCGGCGATCTCGGCTTCCAATGCGGGCTGTTCGCCCATGAGGAAGTGGCCGGTCACGGCAAGCGCCGCGTACCCGCGCACGCGCAGGTTCGCGCCCGTGTCGCCACGCGCGACACCGACGAGATGGGCCTGCACCTCCGGTTCATCCAGCCGTTCACGCAGCGCGGCGATGACCGCGAGACGAACGCGATCGTCCGGGCTCGCGTCGAGCGCGGTGGCCAGCCCCAGTCCGCCCGCCTGACTCGCGGGCGGGTACCGGACCAACGCCTGCGCCGCAATGGCCCGCACGCCCATATCCTCGGCGCTCAAGGCCGCGAACAACACCGACTCCGGGGAAGCTGCGGCCACCGGGTCGTCGCGCTCAACCGGCACCTCCAGCTCCGCGGCCGGCTTCACACACGCCGTGGCGAACCACGCCACCAGCAAGGTCATCGCAACAAGCCATCCATCCGGGTTTGGGCACGTTGCGACAGCGAATCGGAGTCGTCCGCCACGTAAAGCTGCACCTTGTGGTAGAGCGCGAGCGCCTTCTCGGTCTGCCCCATGTCCTCGAGAACCCGAGCTTCTTTATAGATTTCGCTCGCATCCTCCTTGAGATGCTTCCGCGCTTCCGCGAGCTTGGCCGAAGCCGCCTCGTCGTATGGGTTGATCTTCACCACATCGTCGAGCCGCTTTCGCGCCGTGAGCCAGTCCCCAACTTTGATCGCCGAGTTGGCCTCGCTCCAGGAGGCCTTGCTGTCCGCCTTCATGCGATCGCGCGCACCGCGAATACCCTCCTCGGCCTGGTAATACTGGGGCGTTGCCCGCGACGGATCGGCCGCCATCACCGCTTCGAAGCCGCGCGCCGCCTTGGCCAGGGCGCCGCGGTCCAGGTCGGCCTGCGCGGCGGCGAGCTTTGCGTCGAGATCCCGAGTTTGCGCGGCCTGGCGCCCCGCGGAAACGGCGCGTACGACGGAGGCCTGCTTGGTGTCCAATGTCGTGAGCGCGGCCTGCAGCTCCGCATCGTCGGGCGCCACCGTCAGCGCTTCGGTGACCACCGTCCGCGCGTCGGGGACCGACAGCTCCCCGGCCTCAGCCTTCGCGACGGCGGCGAGCGCGGCCGCCTTGGCCTCGGCCCGCGCCGCGTCGGTCGTTGTGCGCTGCACCAACGAGGCCCGCACCTCGGCGAGCGTGATGAACTCGCAAGCGACGTAGCCCATGCGTTTGGCGCCACGGTGGTTCGGGTCGATCTGCAGCACGCGGTAGAAGGAGCCCGCGGCGTCAAAGTAGCGTGCCTCCGCAAACGCCTTCATCCCCTCGGCCATGATGGGATCCGTGGCTCCGGGCTCCACGGGCAGGTCGCCGCCGCTCGCGGCGAGCGGAGCGGCGGGAGCCAAGGGAGCGGCGGGAACGAGCGGGTCCGCGGCTGCCGGAACGCCCGCGACAGGCGCGGGCAGGGCGGGGGTAGTGGCCGGCGGCGCGCTCGCGACGACTTCCGCGCTGGGGCGAAAGAAGCTGGCCAGGATGTCGCTCGCGATCTTCCCGCCCACCATCACGAACGTGATCGCAAGCACGCCGAGCGAGATCTGGTTGATCGGCCGCGAAAAAAAGCCACCTGAGCTGCGGCGCGCCGCGCGCGGCAGGGCCTTCGCCTTGCGGTGGCTCGGCTGGAGGTCCAGCTCCGTGGCACCCACGGGAGCGGCGACTGGGGGGGAGATCGCCGGCCATGCGGGTGGCGGCTCAAAACCGCCCCCGTCACCCGGGATCGACACGGCCGCCGCCGGCCACGCGGGAGCCGCTGAGGGCGGCGGCTGCGGCGCCGCGAACGCCGCGGTGGCCGGCGGCGGAGGTGGCGGCGGCGGGAGCGTGCGCGCGCCGGGGGCGCTGACCAGCGCGCCGTCGAACTGCTCCGTCCCCTCCGTTGGGTGAATCAGCGAAAACCGCAGCTCGACCGTGCCGATCCGGATACGGTCCCCGTCCTCCAGCGGACGCTCCTTCACGCGGCGCGCGTTCACGAACGTGCCGTTGCTCGAGCCAAAATCGCGCAACAGCCAGCCCGAGCCTTCGCTGACGATCTCCGCGTGAACCCGCGACGACGCCGGTTCCGGCAGCACGATCCCGTTCTTCTCCGAGCGCCCCAGCGTGATCACGCCGCTGCCAGGCAGCGGGAACTCGCGCACCGGCATCTTGTGCGCCGACACCACGGTGAGCATCGCCTCAAGGCCGGCCGGCTTGAGCAACACGGTTTCGTCGCGACCGTCGGTTACCTCCGGCGCATCGACGCCGGCCTGTACCTCAAACCGGAGGGTGAACGGGTCGATCGTCACCTGCTCGCCGTGGCCCAACACCTGCCGCACTACCTGATGGCCACCGAACCAGGTTCCGTTCCCGCTGCCCAGATCCTCGATCACCAGTCCGCCGCCGGCGATCACCTCGATCCGCGCATGCCGCCGCGAAACGCCGACATCTGCGAGGACCACCTCGTTGTCCTCCGCACGACCCACGTGCACGATGCCAGGATGCAGGAGCAGCCGCCGCTCGGCCTGCCCCGCGCGCAAAATATGCAGCTCAACCTGGCTCAATCTGGCCTCACTTCGGGGGCTGCCCCTTGGCCTTGGCCAAGGACTCGACCGCCCGCTGATGGAGCGGGTCGTCCGGGTTGGGCACCAGAAGGACCACCGTTTCCCACGCCGCCACCGCCTCCGGAACTTGCATCCGATCCCAGTATCGCATGCCTGCGTCGAGCTGCGCCTGCGCCTTTTCGGCGATCTCCCCGTTGAGCCGCTCGATGCGCACCTGACAGATGGCGCACGCCGGATCGAGCTTCAGCGCCATCTGGTAGGTGGTGAGCGCATCGTTGAGTCGACCGGTTTCGTACGACACGTTCGCGCGCTCCACCAGCTCCGCCGCCGTGGTGCCCGCCGGGGCATCCGGGAGTTTGGCCCGTTGAGCCTCCGCATCCGCGCCGGCCGCCACCGCCAGCGCGTCGCTGACCGAGGGCGCGGGGGCGACCGGAGCCGCGCCGCCTTCGGTCGGAACGACGGTGCTGAGCGACCACGCTGGCGCCGACGCCGACGCATCCGGGCCATCATGGGGGTGCATCCAGCCATACACGCCGAAACAGCCGATACACCCGACGACAAAGAACAGGGCGAGCGCGAAAGGCCACCACACCCAGCGGCGCGGCGCGGCGGCCGAAGGATCTTCCACGAAGGTCGTACGCGCATCCGCCCGATGCTTCGGCGGGGCGGCAGGCTTGGGCGGCGAAGACGCCGCTCCGGGGGCCGACAACCGCAATTCGAAGGCATGTACCCCCACGGCCACCTTGTCGCCCGGCTTCATCGTTCGATGGTCGGCCACGCGCTCGCCGTTCACAAACACGCCGTTGCGGGAGCCAGCGTCCTGCACCCAAACGGCGCCATTGTGTAGAATCACCCTGGCATGTTGGCGACTCACGCCCGCATCGTCGAGCCACACTTCGTTGCCAGGCTCGCGCCCCAGCCGCAGCCCCGTCGTCGTGACCTCAAAGCTACGCCCGACAAGCGCACCCTCCACCCCCACGAGCACCGGCACCGGTTCCATCCCTGCGAGATAACCTGTCGCATGGACTCAGTGGTCTCCGCCTTCCGTGAGGGGGGCGTCAGCATGTTTGGGGTGCTGCTGAGTGATGGCTGCTGCTGCGCGGTTTGGGTGCCCGCGCTGCTCGCGGCGCTGCTCCTGCGGCGCGGCAACGCCCACTACGCCGGGAAGGCCGCCGCCGTGTGTTTGCTCCTGGGCACGCTCGTTCCGCTCGGGCTCGGCGTAGTCGGCTGGCAAATGAACGTTGCGATGGTGGAGTCGGCCATCCGCGCGGCGGATCCGAGTGTCGCCGACGAGCTGCGCGCGGTCGGGCTCGCCGAAGGGGAGATCCCCCTGCACTTCGGCTTGTTCAGCACGATCGGGCTCCTGCTGGTGGGCTTGATCCCGGTGGTCGTGGCGTTCCGGCCACGGGAGCCGGAGGACGAAGACGGGGAGGCGTGATCGCTACGGCGTACTGAAGCTCAGGTAGAGCTCCATCGCGGTTTGGGCAACCCACATGGCCGCCGACTGGTAGAACGAAAAAAATACAGTCTGAAGGCACAGACTGATGGAGGACGCGGACATGAGGGCGAACGCCTGCTGGCGCACGCTCCGCGCCCCACGCCCGACGCCTTCGGGGTACAAGCCGAGCTCGGCCCGCTTCATTTCATCCCCCGCGCGCGCCCACAGCCAGATCGCGAGGAGCGCGCCCAGCGGTCCCGTGCAGCAACAAGGCCCGGCGACGACGAGGCCACTCGTCACCAACAACCACCGCCGCAGGCGGGGAATTGGACTCACCGGCTCGGTGCTGCCGGAGCCGCTGAACAGATCGTCAACCGCCACCTATGCGCCCCGGGCCAGGAGCAGCACCAGGTCGTCGCGGTAGCCGCGGGCCGTCTCTTCGTCCACGGTCACTCCGCCGTCCGGCGCCACCCTCACGGCGCTATCCTCTCGCAGCGCCTTGGCCGCGTTCTGCAAGTTCACGAGGTTCAACGACTCGGGGCGCTGGAGTTCATCCGCCGCAAGCATCGTCCGGCCACGCGCCAGCGCGTCCACCGGCAGGGATTTCCAAGTGGACCGCCCATCCTTCGCGGTGAGCAGCAACAACAGGTAGGACTCCAGGAAGTTCGCGATGAGGTTGGCGATCTCCCCCACCCGAGCGCGATCCTTCACGATTACCCGTTCATCCCTCACTTCCAGCGCGCCGTAGGCCACGAGCGCCTCCACCGCGCGGCGCTCCAGCTCCGTCGCGTCGGCGTCCGGATCGAGGATGAACTCGTATCGGAGCAGGAACTGCTGGGTGGTGAAGAGCCCGCTCACCTGCGCCCGATCAATCTCATCGGAGCCCAGCGCGCGGACGGCGGCCGCGAAGAACGCCGCCGGCGCGAAGGCGTGCACCACCGCGTTCTTGTAGTACTCCATCGTGACCCGGCGATCGGGAGCGACGATGTACACTGTTTCAACCCCCTCTTTCACCTCGCTGAGCATGCGGCCTGCCACGAAGCGCGCGATGGCCTCGTCGAGGATCCCGTCCACATGTTCAACCCCGCCGCCCTCCCGCACGCCCGCCACCTTCAAGAACGCCCGCAGCCGCTCCACCCGGGCCCGTAGCTCCACCCGACGTACGCCCCGGCGGGGATGGGCCAGCACCGCCAGGGCAACGAGCGCCGTCGGCAGCAGCACCGCTTCGCCGTTGATCCGATGGAGAATGCGCTCCCCCAACCCCATCAATGCTTCGTCGCGTTTGTTGCGGGGAAGCGCACGCCAGGACTCCGCGGTGCCCAGGGTGTCGGCACGGATCGGCTCGCCGACGCGCAAGTACACCTTGCCGTAGCGTTCCCGGAGCACCGCGGCGGCTTTTGCCAACTGACCCACCGACTCCTTCTCTTTGTGGGCCCCGGCGAGCTCCCGGGCGTAGGCCCGCTCTTCGGCGATCTGCTCATATCCCACGTAGATCGGCAAGAACGTGACGACGCGACCTTCGCGGGCCTCCACGGCCGCATCCATGATCATCCCGAGCACGCCCGTCTTCGGGGGCAGCAGCTTTCCCGTTCGCGAACGCCCGCCCTCGATGAAGAACTCGACCGGAACCTCCATTCGCACCAGCTCGCGAAGGTACCGCTCGAACACCACCGGGAAGATACGATCGCCTTGAAAGCTGCGCTTGATGAAGAAGGCGCCACAGCGCCGGAGGAACGCGCCGATGGGAAAGAACGCCAGGTTGTCCCCCGCGACGATGTGCGGGATGACGATGTCTTTCGACAACAACAACGAAGAGATCAGCAGGTAGTCGAGGTGGCTGCGATGGCAGGGGACGAGGATGGGCGTCCCATCGCGGAGCGCCGACCGGATGCGCTCAAGGTCCGCCTCCCGCACGTCGATCCCGCTGTAGATCCGGTTCCAGATCTGCCAGCACATCCACCCGGCCAGACGCACCATCGGGAACGAGAATTGCGCTGCAATCCTGTCGAACGAGCTGGCTACCTTCTCCAGCACCTCCGAGGGCGTGCGCCCAGTAGCCTGCGACTCGCGCTGGATCAGCTCCCGTACCTCGCGGCTCTCCAGCACCTGGCGGCGCACGAAGCCACGGGGCCGCGCCCGTGGGCCACGAACCACCCGGGCCTCACGATACAAGAACCGACGTAACACGAGGCGAAGACGCCGATCGCGCTTGGCCGGGGGCTCATCCGAAAACCGCGCCGTCCATTCGGGCAACGCGATCGGCTCACCCACCTGCACCAACGCGTGCCCCTGGCTCTGCGCCAGGGCGAAGAGCTTGCCGGCCGGCCCAGGGGAATCCTCCGTCCCAAGCAAGAAGCGCCCAACCTCGGTGCGCGCCGGCTCCGGAGACCGATCCCAGATCACCACGACCGGCAGCACCTGGATCGGGCGCTCGCTCCTCGCTTGAGCGGCGACGAGGTGGGGCACGATGTCGTCGACAGGGGGCGCGAGCCCGATGAGCTCCCGCACGTCCCATGGCGTACTCAGGAACACGCACGTCGTTTGTCCGGCGGCGATCACGTCGGGAAGCTGGTCGGGCGCGCTGCGATCGGGCGCGCCAAACAGGCGCCCGAGCAGGCCGAACGGAAACCAACGCCTGGCGTCAAAATCGGCGGTGAACCCCGGTAGCGGCAAGCGGCGTTCACTCAGCACGCTCTTGAGCGCCAGCCAGTCTACATGCGAGCGCGTGTGCAACGCGTACACGATCGGCCCGCGCTCCGCGGCACGACGGATGCGCTCGGCGCTGTGATCTTCCAGCCGCAACCGCCGGAGAAACCAGGGCAGCCCGCTCAGCCAGTACAGCGGCCCCTGCACGGGGAGCATGGCGGACGAGTGGGGCGTCGCGACGAGCGCGCTCATCCGCGCCTACACTCCGCTATCGCCCAGACCGCAGTCGGACGCAAAATCAGGCTCCAAATCGTCACAATCGTCGGCGTTGGCGACGTAGCCGGAAGGCGCCGAGCAGCCGATGTAAACCGACTTCGGATTTCCCGCCCCGTCCCCGTCGACATCCTCATAGAACGCCGAACGCGGATCGCACGGCCGGTCGCCGTCGGCCGTGTACACGTCGGGCACCAGGTCGCAGCCGGCGAGGGCGAAGAGGAGCACGCGCATCCACGAGCGTGTAACCCGAACGCGATAACGGGTTCGGGTCCCAAGGTTCGCATGAAGAAGACTCTGCGCGTTGCCGGAGGCGCACTCCTGATCGCAGCATCCGGGTTTATCCTGATCGTGACGTCGCGACCCGGCTCAACCGTCGTGCGGAGGTCCGTCGTCATCGAGGCCACGCCCGAAGAGGTGTTTGGCTACGTCAGCAACCTCGATCGCAGGAGCGCGTGGAGCCCCTGGCAGGCAGCCGACGGCGTGACGACGGCGCCGTGCTCGGAGGCTCGCTCGGGCGAGGGCGCGTGCGCCGAGTGGACCGGAGCCGGACTCGGTGGGCACGGCAAAGTGACGGTTCTCTCCGTTGATCCCACAAAAGGCCAAATCGAACGCCTGGAACTCTTTGAGCCGTTCACCGCCGCGGGTCGGTCCACCTTTGAGGTGGAGCCAACGGGAGAGGGTGCGAGCTCCACGAAGTTGACCTGGACCTATACCCAGCAGAACGACTTTCGAGCCAAGTTCGCCGGTTTATACATCGACCTGGAGGCGAAATTCGGTATGGACTTCGACCACGGCCTTGCGACGCTCAAGCCGCTCGTCGAGGTGTACCACGGGATTCACCTTCGAGAGCTGGAGGAGGCGCGCCGCCTGGCGGAGGAGCAGGCCCTGATCCAGGAGGATGTGGCCTGGTTCGTCGCCGAAGCCGGCGCCTGTGTGCTGTGGCGCACCCGACCGGGCGCGGGCGCGGACCCGGTGGAGGTGCTCCGTTTCCCGGGCCGCTGTCCCGCGGGCAATTCGGTTGCTTGGAACACCTGGAAGGACCGCTTCGTGTTCTGGGATACGACGGAGGCCTGGGTTGGAGACTTGCATATCCATGCGGCGTACCCCGTCCCGATTCCGAGCGCGCCGCTGGATGCGATGTGGTGGCGGGAGACGAACCTGGTGGCCACGGCGCAGACCGCCGCCGAGCGCGTCGACGGGCAATGGGTGTACGAGGGGGTGCGCGAAGCCACGGTCGCCGGCCACAATGCGGTGGTCTGCCTGACGTGGAACTTCACCGGGAACCCGGGCGCCCCAGGCGCCAAGGCGGGCGTTGACCCGGCGCTGTGGACTCCGGACCCGCCCCGGATCCTCAGCTACGCCGGCGACACCCCAACGACCTGCGCGGGTCAGGGCGACGACGGCGCCGCGCGGGCCTACTCCTGGAAAATCGTGGAGGGCCGATGGGAACATACGGAAGGGCTCCCGGATGCCACGCCCATGCGGGTGTACGCACGCCAGGGATTCGAGGTGTTCTGCGCGGCGGATCACGCCTGGGCCGTGGCCCCGGGCACCGGGCGGCTCCTCTGGGAGGGCGGCACCTGCCCCATCCGTTGGGAAGCGGAGCCGTGAACCCGACCGCACGGACAAGCCTGTTGCTGGGCTTGTACGGGTGTTGCTGCGGGAGCGCGCCCACCGAAACCGTGCTGGCCGTGCCCTCGACGGTGCAGGAGGCGAAGGCCCTGCATGCGCCCCCGACCGTTACCGTGGTGGTGGCGCGCGAAACACGTGCGAGCGGCGGGGGGGCGTGCGGACACTCTCCCGTATGCCTGGTGCTCCTTCCCGTACTCGTGTGGGAGGTCGCGTTTCCGCCACAGGTGGACGTCATCGACATCGCGGAAGCGACCGGCGCCACCATTCACGGCGAGTGGGAGCCCGACGGAGACCTTTTGTGGGCCGAGCGCCGAGAGGGTGGGGTGGCCCGCGCGGCACGGCTGCTCGACTTGCCCGAGCTCGGACGCCGCCTGGTGGTCGAGGGGGCGCGCGCCCCCCTCGGCGCGGACGGACAAGCGGGCGAATTTGCGCCGACAACCGTGCAATCGCAGCTCGACCTCGTCGCCGCATACCGCGCCGCGCTTGAGGGTCGGAGCGGTCGGCACGCAGAGCTGCTGACGGAGGCGGTCGGTGCGCTCGGCATCGAGGGTCTGACCTTGCTCGCCGAGTGGTTGCCCAAACCCGACGAAGCGGAAGCCCGCCTCCAGGTGCTGACCTCCATTTGCGGTGGGCCGCTGGAGGGAGAAGCGCTCACGCTCCGACTGACCGCGCTCGGCGCGATCGCTCCCATCGCGGAGCCCGAGCTCTCCGCCCGGGGGCTGACCTGCGCCCTGGAAACCCCGGGCTCAACCCAGGCGCCCCAGTTCGCCGCGGCCTTGGTTCGCCCGGTGTGCGCCGACGCGTCGATGGCGCGCACGGACGACGTTCACCACCTCTCCGCAGAAGTGCCTGGCGCCCACGCGCTGCTCCTCGCGGCGGCCCAGGATTGCCCCCGTGAAACCAGGCGCACGCTCATCGCGCGCGCCGCCGGCGCCCCCGCGAGCGCCGTTGCCGTTCGAGCGCTGATCGACTCCGACCCCGACGCGGCCGTGCGCCTCGTTCCGTACCTCGACCCCAACGATTCCGCCGATCGCGCCGCCCTGTTCGCGCATCTGCTCAACGCGGAGGAGGTGGGCCCCACCATCGATCGCCTCGCCGAGGTGGCGGACCTCTCCCCGACCAGCAGCGAAGCCGACATCCTCGTCGACGCCTACCTCCGCTATGAGGCCACGCTGCTCGGGCGCCGCGATCCGCAGGGCACGATCCTCGCGCTGTTGGCGCGAACCCCGGCGCCAGCGCGCCACGCCGCGCTCGGGCGACTTTCCGCCGTGAAGGAAAAGGATCGACGCGTTGAGGCCATCTCGGCGCGCCTCGTGCTGGGCGACGAGTCCGTACGCGCCGAGGTGTTCGCTGCGCGCGGCATCGCCGAGTGCCCCGACGGCATCAGCATCATCAGCGAGGGCGAGCTCGCCGCCCAGGCGATGTTCCTCGCCGGCTGCTCGTGCGCCGACTTCGACGCGATCCAGCGCGGGAAGCGCCCTACTTCCCCTTGTTCCGGATCGCCTTGACGCCGGGGAGCTCTTTGCCTTCGATGAACTCGAGGCTGGCGCCGCCGCCGGTGCTCACGTGGGTGAAGCGCTCCGCGAGGCCGAACTTCGCGGCGGCCGCGGCGCTGTCGCCACCGCCGATCACCGTGTAGCCGCTGCACGCGGCCACCGCCTCGGCCACCGCGCGCGTGCCTCCCGCATATTCATCGCGTTCAAACACGCCCATCGGCCCATTCCAGAACACGGTCTGCGCGGTGCTGATAACGTCCGCATAGGCCCGCGCGGTCTCCGGCCCGATGTCCAGGCCCATCTGATCCGGGCCGATGGCCACCACCGTTTCGGCCGGTGTGGTGCTTTCGAAACCGGTGTTGACCACGTGGTCGATCGGCAAGTGCATCACGATGCCCCGCTCCGCGCAGCGCTCCAACAGGCGCGTGGCGAGCAGAACTTTATCCGCCTCAACCCTTGACTTTCCGACCTCCTGCCCCTTGGCCTTGAGGAAGGTGTACGCCATCGCACCGCCGATGATGAGCGCGTCTACCCGGCTGAGCAGCGACTCGATGACCGCGATCTTGTCGCTCACTTTCGAGCCACCGAGGATGCCCACGTAGGGGCGCGCCGCGCCGTGCAGGCACCGCCCGAGCGCCTCCAGTTCTTTGCCCACCAGGAAGCCCACCCCGGCCTGCTCAAAGTACTGCACCACCGCAACGATCGAGGTTTCCGCCCGGTGCATGGCGCCGAACGCATCGTTCACGTACACATCGGCGAGGCGGGCGAGGGACTTGGCGAACTCTTCGTCGCCTCCCTTCTCGCCGGGGTGAAAGCGGAGGTTCTCCAACATCATCACGCCACCAGGGATCAGCTCCTTTGTCATCCCCTCCACGTCGTCCCCCACAATGTCATGGGCGAACAGGACGTCGTCGTTGATGAGCTCGCACAGCCGCGCCGCAGCCGGCTCGAGGGAGAGCGCCGCTTCGGAGCCACTGGGCCGCCCCAGGTGGCTGGCGATGATCACGCGGCAGCCGCGCTCGCGAAGGTACTTGATGGTGGGCAGGGCGGCGACGATCCGATTGTCGTCCGTGATCTTGCCGTTTTCCATCGGCACGTTGAAATCCACGCGCAGCAGCACGCGGCGATTGTCAACGTCCAGCTCGGTGAGGTTGGGGACCTTGCTCATCGGCTCAGGCCTTCGCGATGAGGCGGCAGAGGTCCACCATCCGGTTGGAGAAGCCCCACTCGTTGTCGTACCAGCTCATCACCTTCGCCATGTTCGTGCCCATCACCTGGGTCAATTCGAGGTCGACGATGCTGGAGTGAGGGTCCCCATTGAGGTCGATGCTCACGAGCGGCGCGTTGACAGCGGCCAGAATGCCCTTCATCGGGCCGTTCGCGGCCGCGATGAACGCATCGTTGATCGCCTGCTTCGTGACCGGCTTCTCGGTGTTGAACACCAGGTCGACGACGCTGACGTTGGGCGTCGGCACGCGCATCGCGAGCCCGTTGAGCTTTCCCTTCAGCTCGGGGAGGACGAGCGCGACGGCCTTTGCAGCACCGGTGCTGGTCGGAACCATGGACAGCGCCGCCGCGCGCGCCCGCCGCATGTCCGCCTTCTTGTGTGGCGCATCGAGCAGGTTTTGATCCATCGTGTAGGAGTGGATCGTCGTCATCAGCCCCTGGGTGATCCCGAAGTTATCGTTGAGCACCTTGGCAAACGGCGACAGACAGTTGGTGGTGCAGCTCGCATTGCTGATGATGCGGTGCTTGCTGAAGTCGAGCTGGTGGTCGTTCACGCCGAGGCACACCGTGATGTCCTCCCCTTCCGCCGGGGCCGAGATGATGACGCGGCCCGCGCCGGCATCGAGGTGCAACTGGGCCTTCTCGCGCTTGGTGAACGCGCCGGTGCACTCCAGCACGACATCGATCCCCAGATCCTTCCAGGGGAGCTTCGCCGGATCCTTCTCCGCGCTCACCGGGATGATCTTTCCGCCCACGTTCAGCGCCGTTTCGGTGGCCGACACCGGCACGCTCCACTTGCCATGCACGCTGTCGTGCGCGAGGAGGTGACCTAGCTGCATGGGGCTCGTGAGATCGTTGATGTGCACGATCTCCACCTCCGCATCCCCGAACGCGACGCGGAACACACAACGCCCGATACGACCGAAACCATTGATGGCAACGCGGATGGCCATGACGCACTCCCTGGTGGCGCGACGGCTAACCGGGTGCCGCTATCCCCGCTCGCTCCGCCGGCCCCGTCCGGCCAGATCCCGGAGCACCTCGCCCACCGGCTTCGCTTCATACAACATGCAGTACACCTGCTCGGTGATCGGCATCTCCACGCCCTCCCGCTGCGCGAGCTGCCAAGCGCTGCGTGCGGTTACGACGCCCTCGGCGACCTGCCCCAGCTCTGCGAGCACTTGCGCCAGCGTTTGTCCGCGGCCGAGGCCGAGACCCACGCGCCGGTTGCGGCTGAGGTCGCCAGTGCAGGTGAGCACGAGATCCCCGAGGCCCGCGAGCCCCATCATCGTGAGTGGATTCGCTCCACGCGCGGATGCCAGGCGGGACATCTCCGAAAGCCCGCGTGTGATCAACGCCGCGCGGGCGTTTGTCCCCAAGCCCGCGCCGTCGGAAACGCCACACGCGACGGCGATCACGTTCTTGAGCGCAGCGCCCAGCTCCACCCCAGTGACATCCTCCGTGTCGTAGACCCGAAAAAAGCCGCCGTGAAGCGCCTCTGCGGCCCGGTGATTGGCCTCCGTGCTCCGGCTCGCCACCACCACGGCGGTCGGCAAGCCCATCGCGACCTCCTTGGCGAACGAGGGGCCGCCAAGCGTGACCAGCGGCTGGCCTTTCGGCAGGTTCTGCTCCAGGATCTCGTCCATGGTGAGCAGCGTGTCCACCTCGATTCCCTTGGTGGCACACACCACGACCGTTGCGGCGCCCAGGTGCGCCGCGAGGGCGGGAAGCACCTCGCGGAGGCCGACGCTCGGCACCGCCTCGATGCAAACCCCCGCACCTTCCAGCACCCACGCCAGATCGGAGCTCACCTCTATGGTCGATGGCAATTCCACGTCCGCGAGGTAGCGCGGGTTGCGACGCTCGACCTGCATTCGCTCGGCTCGCTCGGGGTGGCGTTCCCACAGCCGAGTCCGGTGGCCGTTTCGCCCCACCTGGATCGCCAGCGCCGTTCCCCACGAGCCGGCCCCGACCACGGCGACGTTCATCGACCCTCCCAGTCTTCGAAGAAGCTCACGCGCCGCGTATCGATCGACGCGGGGCGGGCGCGTGGGCGCGCCCACTCCCTCAGCTCTTTCAGGCGCTCATCCATGGTAACCGCGAGCGGGATGCTCTCCCGGGCCACGCGCATCAGATCCTCCTGCAACAGCTCCCGGTGCTTCGAGAACGCCATGAACAGCGCCGCGACAATGAGTTGCTCGATCTCGGCGCCCGAGAACTTCTCCGTTTCTTCCGCCAACGCCAACAGATCGAACAGCTCCGGGTTGCGCCCGCGCCGCTTCACGTGGATCTCAAAGATCTCCAGGCGTTCGTGCACATTGGGGAGGTCCACGAAGAAGATCTCGTCGAAGCGCCCCTTTCGCAGGAGCTCAGGCGGCAGCCCGCGCACCTCGTTGGCGGTGGACACCACGAACACGGGCTTCGTTTTTTCCTGCATCCAGGTGAGGAATGCGCCGAATACCCGGCCGCCACCCTGATCCTGCAAGAAGGCCTTCTCGATCTCGTCGATCCACAGCACCACAGGGGCGAGGGACTCGGCCACCCGGATCGTGTCCCGCAGCCCCTCCTCTGCGCGCCCGGAGAACAGCGCAGCCACATCCAGCCGAAGCAGCGGCACCCGCCACAGGTCCGCCACCGCCTTGGCCGACAACGACTTTCCGCACCCTTGAACGCCGAGGAGGAACAGCCCCTTGGGCTCCGGGAGCCCAAACGCGCGGGCGCGATCGGAGAACGCCGCCTGCCGATGAACCAGCCACTCCTTCAGGTTTCCCATGCCACCAAGATCGGAGATCCCCACCTCGGGGCTCACGAACTCGAGGAAGCGGGACTTGCGGAGCAGCCGCGCTTTCTCCTCCAGCACCCGGTTCACATCGCCTGCGGCGAACCGCTCCCCGTCGAGCAAGACCCGCGCATACGCCCGCTTGATCTCCTTCTCGGTGAGGCCGAGCGATGCGGTGACGAACTGCTCGAAGAGCTCCCGTTCGATCTCGATCTTCCCCGCCTGCGCCAAGACCGCGAGCAGCCGGCCGACCTCCTTGCGGTTCGGCAGCGGCACGTCGAGCACCGCGAACTCCTTCTCAAGCTCCGGAGGGATCGCCAAAACGTGGCTCAAGACCACGATCGCCTGTTTTTTGGCGCCCAGCTCCCGCTCGAGATCACGCAGACGGCGGACGACCGCGGGATCGCCGAGCGCATCGTGCAGATCCTCGAACACGAACAACGCCGACTCTGCGAAAAGCGGGAGCTTCGCGAGCGCCGCCAAGGGCGTTTCCGTTTCGGGGAACAGCAGCCCGCCCGGCCCGATCAACCCCGACGTACGCCGCCAACGGTAGATCGCCACCGCCGCGTGTTGCCCCACTCGCTCCAGGCCGCGCTCCACCCGCTCCTCCTCGGGCGAGACGATCCACAGCAGCGGGTAGCGTGCGGCCAGGAGATGCGGGATGCGCGCGAGCACTTCGTCCACGGAGCGAGGTTATCGCACCCCGATGCGGCTTGCGGTGCTCGTATCCAGTGCGGCCTCGGCATCGCCGACGCACACGACCCTCCACCTGATCGCTGCCGCCCTCGCCCGGGGCGCGGCCGTGCGCGTGGTGGAGCCCTGGGACCTGGAGATCGACGAGCGCGGAAGGCTTCAACTGCGTGCCTTCATCCTGGACGGTTACACACCCGATCGCGATGCGCTCGTCGCCGCCCTACGCAACCGCGACGCCCCCCGCCGCACGGTAGAGGCGGCTTCTCACGACGTGCTGCTCCTGCGCGCCAACCCGATCGATACCGCCGTGGTGGCGTTTGCCCAGCTCGCCGCCCGTGCGGGCCTGTGTGTGCTCAACCACCCCGACGCCCTCCTGCGAACGTCGCACAAGAGCTGGCTCGCCACGCTGCCTCCGTCCGTTCCACGGCCGCGAACGCTCGTTACCCGCTCTAACGCGTCTGCTGACCGATTTCACAGCGCCTCCCCCTCCGGTACGGTGCTCAAGCCGGCTCGGGCGAGCGGAGGCCGGGGGGTTGGGCTCGTTCGCGGCCCACATGGGGAGTTGGAGGCGGCCTTTGCCGCCGCCGCCGCGGGGGGCGATGGCTGGGTGATCGTCCAAGAATACCTGCCCGCGGCCGACGACGGCGAGAAGCGCCTCTTGTGGTTGGACGGCGACATCGTCGGCGGGTACCTCCGCCAGCGGGCGCCCGGCGACTTCCGACACAACCTCAGAGTGGGCGGACAACCAGCCTCCTGCACGATTGAGGCGGCGGACACCCTGGCCCTCGACGCCCTCGCCCCTCACCTCCGCCGGGAGGGCGTGTGGTTCGCCGGCGTGGACCTCATCGGCGGCAAAATCGTGGAGGTGAACGTGCTCAACCCCGGCGGCGCCCACTTCACCACGCTCTTGGGCGGCGTGGCGGTCGGAGAGCGACTCGCAGCGGGCCTCTACGCGCGATCTGGTTACTGCGGCGCGGGAGATGGACGATGAGCAGGCCGCGCAAGCCGAAGACCCCGACCGAGCCTTCGCTCGATAGCGATGACTTCGACGAGGTGAAGAGCCTCACGCGCAAGCAGGTCACCGACATGCTTCGTCGCGGAGAGAGCTTGGAGGACGCCGATCTTCGCGGGTTGGACCTCAGCGGGATGTCCTTCGATGGCGCCAAGCTGGTGAACGCCAAGCTCGGGGAGTCGAACCTGCAGAAGTCCACCTTTCGGGGGGCAAACCTGAGCGGCGCGAGCTTCTGGAACGCGAACCTGCGCGAGGCGACGCTCGACAACGCGAACCTCGAAGAGGCCGACTTCGACTACAGCAACCTCGACGCGGTGAGCTTCAAGGACGCCAAGATCCGCAAGGCGATCTTCCCGTTCAAGCGGCTCCCGCTGGAGATGATCCAGCGATCAGTGCGCACCGGTCAACGCGTTCGAATGCAGCCGATGCGCCACGAGGATGAAGAATGATGGAACCACGCGCGTATCGCCGTGTCCCGTGGGGGGGGTGAGCCGGCGTGGACCTGTTTTTTGCCGCGATCGGAATGCGTTCGGTGGCCGCCCTGCGGTCGACCGCGACCGTGGCGGACGCGGAATTGGTTGCTCGCTTCCAACGCGGAGATCGGCGCGCGTTCGACGAGATCGTGGTGCGTTACCAGTCCCGCATCTACTCGCTCTGCCTGAGGTGGCTCAACGACCGAGAGGTGGCCGAGGAGCAGGCTCAGGACGTGTTCGTCGCGGCTTTTCGCGCACTCGGGAACTTCCGCAGCGAGTGCTCGCTCTCCACGTGGCTGTTCCGGATCGGCGTTAACCACTGTCGAAACGCCCGTCTCTACCGGATGCGGCGCGCGTACGGCCGGCACGAAACCTACGACGCCCCACGGGACGATGACGACGGGCCCGTGCGCCAGCTTGCCGACGCTGAGGGCCCCCACGCCGATCGCGGCGTACACCAAACGGAAGCGGGCACGATCGTGCAGGCCGCGCTCGCCGAGCTGGACGAAGAACACCGCCAGATCCTCATCCTTCGGGATGTCGAGGACCTGGCATACGAGGACATCGCCGACATCCTCGACCTCCCACGTGGGACCGTGAAGTCCCGCATTCACCGGGCCCGCGCCGAGCTGGCCCAGAAGCTGGCCCGCCGGGTGCGCGCCGCGGACGTGCTCTGATGGACGCCTTCTTCGCCCGAAACCGCCTCAGCGCCTACCTCGACGGCGAGCTCAGCGCCGCAGAGGCCCGCGAGGTCGAGGCGGCCCTCGCCCAAGATCCGCTGCTGCGCCGCGAGCTCGATGAGCTTCGCCACGCGGTCGAGATGCTGCACGACAGCGGCCTCGTGGAGCCCCCGGCCGGCTTCGCCGATCGGCTCGCCGCCCGGCTGGAGTCGGAGCCGATGCCCGTGGGGTGGCGGCGTTGGGTGCGGCAAATTCGCCCCGAGATGGTCATGCTGGCGGCCGCAGCCCTGCTGGTCGTCGTGTACGTCGGCAACCACAAGTCGCTGCCCGATCTCGACGTGCCGCCGGATGCGCCGATCGTGGCCGGAAAGGCGTTCGACAAGGCCGAGGAGCCCGCCCAGAACGATGCCGTTGTAAGCGCCCCTGCCGCGACTGACGTTGCGGTCGCTCCCGGGGCGCCGGCGCCGCCGAGCTACGGCACGGCGGCGGACGGCGTGCTCGGCAACGAGCCGCCCGCGAAGCAGAAGATGGCCCCGAAGCAGGCGGGGAATCCGAGCGACGTGCCGGTGGATGCGTGGCAGCCGGAGTGGGAGAAGGAGCCCATCGCTCAGGCGGAGGGAAACACGGCGATCGGCGCAGGGAACACCGCGAATTCGGCGGACTCCATGCAGGTACAGTGGTCATCGCCACCGCCCTTCCGCTACCGCGTGGCCGCAAGCAACGACCTGGCGCTCAAGAAGCTGGCCGCGATCGCGAAGGAGCTGGGCGGCGAGCTGCAGGACTCCCGCGGGCGCACGCTTGCCGCGTTCCAGTTGGAGCGCGGGCAGGTATCGAAGTTTCGGGTGTCGGTGCCCGCGCACAACGCGGCGGCGCTGGCCGTGCGGCTCCGGGAGCTCGGGGAGCTTACGACCGTGCAGGAAACGGGGAACTTGCTGGCGGATCCAAACTCGGACATTCCGGTTCAGGTAGAGCTCAGCTACTGAGCTCCCCAGTGGGTGCCGACCCAGCCGACGATCCAGCCCTCCAGGGAAGGCGCGCGGTTCAGCATCTTGGTGCCCTTCCCGGCGCCATCCAACAGTTGGAACGTGTGCTCGCCAGCCGCCGTGGCATCCAGCGAAGCGGCGGACCGGGCGCCGTACACGTCATCCGTCCCGGCGACGAGGGCCACGGGGCGAGCGCCGTAGCGCTTCACGGCATCTGCCGCGATGATCCCCTTGTATTCCATGCCGGGCGAGAGCAGAACCAGTGAGACGACCGCCGGGTTGTCCACGGCCACGTTTACCGCGAGGTTGGCGCCGAGCTCGGCGCCAACGAGGCAGATCCGGGTGACGCCCCGCGCCTGGAGCAGGGCGATCGCCGCGCCCACATCCCCCACCATCGCCTGGAAGTCGGCCGCCGCGAGCTCAGGCGCGCCCGCGGTCACGTTCGCACCATGGCCCCGCAGGTCGACAGCCAGCACGGCGTTGCCGTCCCGATACAGCTTCTCAGCCAGGAATTGCCAGTCCTCCTTGTTTCGACCGTACTGATGCACGAACACGACGCCACGGGTGCTTTTGGCGGGGATCCCCCACACGGCTGCCAGCTTGTTGCCATCCAAGGTCGCGACCGACGCGGTTGTTGGAAAAGTGACGCCAGCCGCGGCGAACGCCGCGGCCACGCAAAACAGCAGGACGCGCATCAACTCTCCAGCTCCCGCAGTTCGTCGAGCATCGCCGACAAGGAAAACCCTTCAGCCTGAGCGGCTTGCGCCAATGTTTCGTCCGCACCAACCGCGCAGTCCGGGCAACCGGGAAGGCCCCGGCGGGCGAACACGGCCTGCGCGCGGGGATCCCGGGCGTGGGCCGCATGCACCGTCATCTCCGCGCGGAAGGGACCCGGATCAAGCCGCGAGAGGGCCACCACCAGCGCGTCGTCCAGCCCGTCCAGCGCCGGAAGCGAGGCTTCAAGCTCCTCCCGCACAGCGGCGACGAGCGGCTTTCGTGGAGCGAGCTCGCTTCGAACGGCGCACACCAGCCAGGCGTGCGCACGGGCCGCCTCGGCGGGGCGCGCGGCGGCGAGGCGGCGAACGGTCTCACGGAGCGCGGTCATGGAGCCTCGTCAATGTACCCCGCGCCCCGGCTGCGTCGCGCCGGAATCCGCGGGCCACCCCTCCGCCCCGGTTGACGAGGGCGTGCTCGGGTCATAGACAGGGGTGCTTGCGCGGGGAACCTCCGTGCCCGGATCTTTGAACATCCCAAAAGAATCCTTAGAACGCGACGCATTCTGGATGAAGCGGGCCCTTGAGCTCGCCCACCTGGGGCAGCTTCGCGGAGAAGTCCCGATCGGGGCGGTGGTGGTGGTGGGCGATGCAGAGGTGGCGGCAGCCGGGAATTCCCGGGAGTCCGCCGCCGATCCTGCGGGGCACGCCGAGATCAACGCCCTTCGTGCCGCTGGTGCGGCGCGCGGTCACTGGCGGTTGGACGACGCAACGGTCTACGTCACCCTTGAGCCCTGCGCGATGTGCGCGGGTGCCATGGTGCTCGCGCGGATCGCTCGCTGTGTCTACGCCGCCCCCGACCCGAAGGGGGGCTTCCTCGGCACGCTCGGCAACCTTGCTGAGTTTCCCGGCCTCAATCACCGCTTCGAGGTTTCCTCGGGGGTGATGCAGGCCGAGGCCGCCGAGCAGCTCCGCAGCTTCTTCCGCTCGTTGCGTTCGAAGGACCGATAGTTCCGTGGAAAGGTGGCCGAGTGGTTGAAGGCGACAGTCTCGAAAACTGTTTTAGCGTTCCGCTAACGAGGGTTCGAATCCCTCCCTTTCCGCCACTTTTGTTGATTGAGGACAGGTGACCGAGTGGTCGAAGGTGCACGACTGGAAATCGTGTGTACAGCAATGTACCGCGGGTTCGAATCCCGCCCTGTCCGCCATCCATCCGCTTCGTGCGCGGAGGTGATGGTCGGGTCCCACGACTGAGATCACGAGAACCCCGCCAGGTCCGAAAGGAAGCAACGGTAGCGTCGATTTCGGGGTGTGGGAGTGCCCGGCCATCACCTGCGCGCACGGATTCGTACCCCCGGAGTGCCACGTGTCCGACGGCTACCTTGCCATCGCCAGGAAGTGGCGGCCCCGCACCCTTGAAGAAATGGCCGGCCAAACCCACGTTACCCGAACGCTCGGGAACGCACTCAAAAGCGGCCGCCTGCATCATGCGTTCTTGTTCACGGGCGCGCGCGGGGTCGGGAAGACCACCGCCGCCCGGGCCTTCGCGCGTTCGCTGAACTGCCTGGAGGGGCCCACACTCACGCCTTGTGGCGTGTGTACGCCGTGTTTGGAGATTCCGCTCGGCTCGAGCCCAGACGTGATCGAGGTAGACGGCGCGAGCAACAACTCGGTGGAGGACGTGCGCGACCTCAGGGACGGCGTGCGGTACCTCCCGAACGCGGCGCGCTTCAAGGTGTACATCATCGACGAAGTGCACATGCTGTCGAAGGGCGCGTTCAATGCGCTGCTCAAAACGCTGGAAGAGCCCCCGCCGCACGTGAAGTTCATCTTCGCCACGACCGAGGTGAACAAGATCCCAGAGACCATCCTGAGCCGGGTGCAGCGCTTCGACTTCAAGCGCATCCCGGGGCCGGTGGTCGTCGAGCGGTTGCGTCTCATCTGCGAGGCGGAAGGGGTGACGATTAGCGATGGTGCACTGCGGATGATCGCGCGGGGTGGCGAAGGCTCCATGCGGGACAGCCAGAGTTTGCTCGATCAGGTGATCAGCTTCGGCGGCACCTCGCCGACCGACGAGCAGGTGACCGACATCCTCGGCCTCGTAGACCGCCGCATGCTCTACGAGATGCTCGAGGGCATGATGTCGGGAGACGCGCCGAAGTGCCTCGACGCGATCGCGGCGGTGTACGAGTCGGGCTACGAGATGGCGCAGTTTACCGGCGAGCTTTTGGAGCTGGTGCGCGACACAGCGCTGGTGGCGCTCTCTCCGAAGGCAGCGCGCCACATGGACGCCCCCGTGGAGGAGCGAGAGCGCCTGGGTGCGCTCGCAACGGGCGTGCCGGCCGAGCAATTGGCGAGAACGTTCCACGTGTTGCTGGAGGTTCACGACCAGGTGGCGCGCGCCTCGCGGCCGCGCATGGTGCTGGAGATGGCGGTGGCGCGGCTCATCACGATCCGGCCGGCCGAGCCGCTGGGCGTGCTGGTGGACCGGCTCTCCGACCTCGAACGGAAGCTCCGCGGGGGCGGCGCGAGCGCTCCCCGACCGCGCGGGCGCGAGCCCAGCGACGACCCGGAGGGCGAGAGGCGAGGATAAGCCGGGTTGCGGCGACGCCTGCGCCGGCGACGCCGGCTCCGATCGTGGCTGCGGCGCCGCGAGCAGCGGTGACGCCGGTGACGGTCGCCTCCATACCGGCGGCGCCGACCGCCCCTGCCCGCCTCGCGGTCGCCCCTCCCCCCGTGGCCCTGCCGCCGGGCGCGCCGACACCCGCGCCAACGCTCGAAACGGACTGGCTGCGGCTCCTCGCCGCGATCCCCAAGGCCGAAGCCGTGGCGATCCATGACGTCGCGTTTGCGATCGAGGTGACGCCCGCTGGAGTGCTACGCGTTGGCGTAAAAAAGGAGCTTTGGCGCCACCGAGTGCGGGAGGCGCTCGGGCAGTTGGACCTGGGCGCGGTGGTGCACGGGGCACGCCGCGTGGAGATCGTGTTCACGCCGGACGCGGGGCGGACCGGTCGGGAGCAGCTCGCCGAGGTCGACTTGGGGCGGCGCGCAGAGGCCCGCGCCGCCGCGGAGGCTTCGGAGCCAATCCGGAAGCTGATCCAACTCTTCGGCGCGGAGCTGGAGGAGGTGACCCCGTTCCGACCGGACGACGCGCAGGAGGTCCCGGTAGTGGTGGACGACCTCCCCGACGATTACGCCCCCGGCGGAGGTATGGATGGCTGATCCCTTCGGCGGCATGGGTGGAATGGGCGGTATGGGCGCGATGCTGGGCGGCCTGCAATCGCAGCTCAAGGCGATGCAAGCGGAGGCGGAACGCGCCGAAGTGGAGGGCTCGGCCGCCGGCGGCAAGGTGGTCGTACGCATGAACGGCACCCAGGAGGTGCTCTCGGTGCGCATCGATCCGGGCGTGTTGGCCGACGCGGAGCTGACGGAAGACCTGGTCCGAGCCGCGACGAACGACGCCGTGCGCCGCTCGCGCGAGTCGGTTCAAGGCCAGATGCGGGAGCTGGCGGAGCGGATGGGCCTGCCGCCACAACTGCTCGGCCTCTGATGGACGCGCTTCGTCGCGCCGTCAGCCAGCTCGCTCGCTTTCCGGGTGTCGGCGAAAAGACGGCGCAGCGCTATGCATACTGGCTCTTGCGGCAGCCGCCAGAGGTGGCTGCCGACATGGCGGAGGCCATCCGCGATCTGCGGGATGGCATCCGCGAGTGCGAGCACTGCTGCGATCTGACGGACGTGAGCCCCTGCCGCCGCTGTGCGGACTCGCGCCGGGACCCGCGGACGATCTGCGTCGTCGAGCGCCCGCCCGACGTGGCGGCGATCGACGCAGCCGGCGAATTCCGCGGTCAGTACCACGTGCTTCACGGCGCGCTTTCCCCGCTCGACGGCATTGGCCCCGCGCAGCTTCGTTTCCGCGAGCTCGTGGCTCGCATCCCCGGCGCGGTGGAAGTGATCCTGGCGACCGACCCCGACGTGGAGGGCGATACCACCGCGCTGTACACCGCGAACCTGCTCAAGCCGCTCGGCGTAAAGGTTACCCGGCTCGCGCACGGCGTGAGCGTTGGCACGGCGATCGAGTACGCGGACCGGGTTTCGTTGGCGCGGGCGCTGGAGGGGAGGAGGGAGCTTTAGGCCGGAGGCTTTGGGCCGGAGACTGTAGGGGAGAAGCAGGCAACTCCGAGCCCGCGCCGCGGGCTCGGCCGAACGCCTCCCGTCGGGATCCAGCCTCAAGCCTACGGCCTCCGGCCTCCTCACCCCGCCTGAATCTGCAACTCCTCCAAGCCCCGCACCCGGTCGCGCAGCTCCGCGGCCCGCTCGAAGTCGAGCCTGGCCGCTGCAGCCTTCATCTCCGCACGCAGCCGCTGGATCGTGAGCGGGAGCGCCTCCAGCGTGATCTCGGGCAGCTCCTTCGCCTCCTCGGCATCCTTCGGGACCTTGAAGTAGTCGGCATCGAGGATCGCAGCGAGCGGCGAGTCGAAGCTCTTGATGATTGTCTTGGGCGTGATCCCATGGGCCGTGTTGTAGGCGATTTGCTTGATGCGACGCCGATCCGTTTCCCCCATCGCCAGCTCCATCGAGGGCGTGACCCGGTCGGCGTAGAGGATCACGCGCCCCTCGACGTTTCGCGCCGCGCGGCCAATCGTCTGGATGAGCGACGTACCACTGCGCAGGAAACCCTCCTTATCGGCGTCCATCACGCACACCAGCGCCACCTCCGGAAGATCGAGCCCCTCGCGAAGCAGGTTGATCCCCACCAAAACGTCGAACTCGCCCTGGCGCAGCTCCCGGAGGATCTGCATGCGCTCCAACGTGTCGATGTCGCTGTGGAGGTATTTCACTCTCACCCCCAGCTCGCGATAATAGTCGGTTAGCTCCTGGGCCATGCGCTTCGTAAGCGTCGTAACCAGCACTCGCCACCCGGCGGCGACAACCTCCCGCACCCGCGCCAGACAATCATCCACCTGCTGGGCGGCCGGCCGCACTTCCACAACCGGATCGAGCAAGCCGGTGGGGCGGATGACTTGCTCCGCCACCAGGCCGCCGGCCTTCTCCAGCTCGTACTTCGCCGGCGTGGCGCTCACATAGATCGCGCGGCATACACGCGCTTCGAACTCCTCGAACTTCAACGGGCGATTATCGAGCGCCGAGGGCAAGCGGAACCCGAACTTCACCAGCGTTTCTTTGCGGTTGCGATCCCCGAAGTACATGCCGCCAACCTGCGGCACGGAAGCGTGGCTCTCGTCGACCACCAGGAGCCAGTCTTTCGGGAAGTACTCGATCAAGGTCGGCGGCGGCTCGCCCGGGGCGCGACCTGTGAGGTGCCGAGAGTAGTTCTCAATGCCATTGCAGAAGCCCATCTGCTCGATCATCTCCAGGTCGAAGGAGATTCGTTGCTCCAGGCGCTGGGCCTCAAGCAACAGCCCCTGCTCGCGGAACTCCTGAAGGCGCTGCAGCGCCTCCTCGCGAATACTCTCGACCGCCTTGGCGATCTTCTCCTTGGGCGTGACGTAGTGACTCGCGGGGTAGATACAGACCTTTTCCAGCGTTTCCAGCCGCGTGCCGCGCAGGGGGTCGAAGACGCGTATGGCCTCGATCTCATCCCCGAACAGCTCGATCCGCACCGCGCGCTCACTCTCATGTGCGGGCACAACCTCGATCACATCGCCCCGGGCCCGGAAGGTGCCACGATGCAAGTCGGCATCGTTGCGCTGGTACTGCAACTCCACCAGGCGAGCGAGCAGATCCTTCCGCCGGATGGTTTGCCCGGGTTGGAGCTGCAACAACATCCCATCGTAGGCCTCGGGGGAGCCGAGGCCGTAGATGCAAGACACGCTCGCGACGATGATGACGTCGTTTCGCTCCAGGAGCGCACGGGTGGCGGCGTGCCGAAGCTTGTCGATATGGTCGTTGATCGTGCTGTCTTTCTCGATGTAGGTATCGCTGCTCGGGATGTACGCTTCAGGCTGATAGTAGTCGAAGTAGCTGACGAAGTACTCCACCGCGTTCGTGGGAAACAGCTTCTTCATCTCGCCATAGAGCTGCGCGGCGAGCGTCTTGTTGTGGGCCAGGAGCAGGGTGGGCCGGTTCCACTGGGCAATCACGTTCGCCATGGTGAATGTTTTCCCCGTGCCGGTGGCGCCGAGCAGCACCTGGTGCTGCAGCCCCTCCCGCAAGCCGCTCATCAGGCAGCGGATCGCCTCCGGCTGATCGCCGGCAGGCTGGTACTCGGTGGCAAGCTGGAACGGCACGGGCGACTCCGAGGCACCCTATCGGCGCAACAACCTGAACGCAAGTTCAGTCACGGCGAATAACTCGCGCCATCGCTGACCACGATCCCGTAGAACGATCCGCGATCGGTGCCATCGCTTTTGTACAGGTGGTCGGCGTGGTTCGTGCCGTGCACCACCCGCCAGACCGTTTGCAGGGTGCCTGCGGTCGCGGTGATGTAGAACTCGGCCTTGTCCTTGTCGGAGCCGTCGACCGCCATCATGAACGGCGACCAGGCGTTGTCGTTCTCCCACTCGTCTTGCATCTCCCAGCTTTCGCCGGCAAAATCGTACTTGAAGACGCCGTAGCCTGCCGCGCTCGCGGCCGGGACGTACCAGTTGCCGTCGTCGCCATGCGCTCCGCTGAGCGTGGACAGCTCCGGCGCGGAGAAGTCGGGCATGTGATGAAACACGAGCCCATCCGCTTCGTTGTAGGTGGCAAATCCGCCATAGAGGTCGAACACGCCGACCGTGCCCGTGAGCGGATCGCTCGAGAGGCCGAGCCCGTAGAACTCCGTCTCCGCGTCCCACGTGCCGAGCTGGGTATACGTTCCATCCTCGGCGACGGAGCCGAGTTGGTTGCCAAACACGACGTAGATCGTGCCATCTGGCGTGACGGTGACGCCGTAGGGCGGGAACTCGTACACCTCGGTATCCGAGAAGTCGGCGAGCGCGGTGCACGTTCCGTCGGCGGTGACGCGCGCGAGGCCGGCGAGGCTGTCGTTGATGATCCACTCGTCGGCCACCTGCTGGCGATCGCGCACGACATGATCCAGGAAAAACGGCACACACGCGCCGGTCGACACATCCGCCTCCACCCGCCCGATGCTGTCGAGCGCGAGGATGTGCCCCGCGCCGCTCTCCTCGACCCACGCCACCTCAACTCCCGCGAACGCCTCGTTCACCTTTCCGTCGCAATCGTTGTCCAGTGCGTCGTCCGTCTCCTCCTCGCGGACGGGAGACACGTGGGGATCGGAGTCGTCGCAATCGCCATCTTCCGGCGAAAAACCGTCGTTATCCTGGTCCGCGTCCGTGTCGTTGGTGTCCTCGATGCTGGTGTCGATTCCGCCGTTGTCGGTGTCCTCGCTGGTGTCCTTGTCCGGCACACCAAAGCCGGAGTTCACGTCGTCGCAAGCCGTCAGCGCAAGGAGGATCGTCGGGAAGCGGAGCGTCATGCGCCGCAGTGTATCCTTACGCCCCCATGTCCCGCGCCCCCGCCTTGAGAAGCCTGCTGCAGCGCTTCGAGCCCGCCGATCCGCTTGAGTCCGCCCACCGAAATGCCATGCTCGCGCTGCTCGACGCGCCCGCGCCCTTCGCAAGGGATCATTTTGAGCCTGGACACTTCACCGCCAGCGCTTTCGTGCTTTCGCCTGATGGATCGAGGTTATTGCTGATCTTCCATGAGAAGTTCCGCCGCTGGCTGCAGCCGGGCGGGCACGTCGAACCCGAAGACGTTGACCTATCGGCCGCCGCCCTGCGCGAGGTGGCGGAGGAGACCGGCGTCACGGAGATCACGGTTGTGGACGGCCTTTTTGACGTAGACGTGCATGCAATCCCGGCCCGGAGGGGAGATCCGGCCCACCATCACTTCGACGTGCGCGTGCTGCTGCGCGCCCACACCGAGGAGCTCACGGCCGCGACGGACGCGCTGGCGGCGCGGTGGGTGCCACTTGCCGATGTTCACACCGTGGAAACCGACGAATCGGTGCTGCGGGCGGTGCGGAAGCTCACCCGTGACCGATGACCGCCCGCTGACCGGCCCCGAACGCTTCGGAATGGCGGTGCCGATCGCGCTCGCGCTGGGCGTCGGCTACCGCCTGCTGGGCGTCCCGGTGCGCCCCCCCGTCGCCCCATGGATTACGGAGGTTGACCGAGCCATCCCTTACGTTCCCGAAGCGGTGTGGTTGTATCTGCCCGGCTACGCCTTGTGCCTTGTGCTCGCCGCCTGGACGCTGAACACGACCCGTAGATTGCGCGCCGCGGCCCTGGCCTTCGCCGCCACCCTCGCGCTCGCCGCCCCGGTGTTCCTGTTGTTTCCCGTCGCGTGCGCGCGCCCCCCGGCGACCCACGTTCCCGGTTTGACGGGGGTGCTCCTGCGCTTCATCGAGACCATCGACACCACCTACAACACCTTCCCCTCGCTCCACATCGCGATGGCCACCCTGGCCGCCTGGATCGCGTCTCGCACCCACCCCCGCACGGGTTTGGCTTGTTGGACCCTGGCGTTCGGCGTTTGGGGAAGCGTATTGTCGCTCAAGCAGCACTGGCTCGTGGACGTGGTCGGCGGATGGGCGCTTGCGACGGCGGGCGTGTGGGTGTGGCGGCGGGCGATGCGGGAGTAATTCCCCATGCCGCCCTGGCGTCGGCTACCTTGCCAGATGCCACCTCTCCTCCTTCCCCAACGAGCGTCCGCGCTCGCCGGGCTCTCGGGCGGCGTGCTGCATGGCCACGACGTGCGGCTTACCGGGGTGGCGGCGCTGGACGAGGCGACACCGGAGGACTTCGCGTTCTTCGATGGTAAGCGCGGCATCGCCGAAACCGCAGCCGGCATGATTCTGGCGAAAGCACCGGATCCCCGCCGCCCAACCGTCGTCGTCCCCGACCCACTCGCAGCCATGGCGGCGCTGCTGACGGCCCTGTTCCCCGAGGTGTGTCCGGCGCCCGGAACCCCCAGTATCCACCCAGACGCGCGGGTCGATTCGAGCGCGGTGCTCCACCCGGGGGTGGTGATCGGGCGGGACGTAGAGATCGGCGCAGATAGCGTGTTGTTCCCGAACGTTGTGCTCTACCCGGGGACCCGGATCGGCCAGCGCGTGCGGATCCATGCGGGCACCGTGCTCGGTGGCGACGGCTTCCGCTACCACCCGACGGCCACCGGCCTGTTGAAAGTGCCGCATGTCGGCCGGGTCGTCGTCGAGGACGACGCGGAGATCGGCGCGAACGTGTGCATCGATCGCGGCATGCTTGGGGACACGCGGATCGGGAGGGGAGCGAAGATCGATAACCTCGTTCAAATTGGACATAACTGCGAAATCGGCGCCTATGCCATCCTCGTTTCGCAGGTGGGGTTGTCCGGCTCGGTCACCGTTGGGCCGGGTGCGATCCTCGCAGGCCAGGTGGGCGTGAAGGACCATGTGGTGATTGGCGCTGGCGCCAGGCTTGGCGCCCGAAGCGCGGTGCACACCGACATCCCCGCGGGAGAGACATGGCTGGGTGAGCCGGCGCGACCGGTGCGCGAGGCCATGAAGGTGTACGCCGCGTTCAAGTACTTGCCCGAGCTTGTGAAGAGGCTCGGGAAGTAGGGCCGACGCGGCTCGCGGGGTGCGCTACACTTGCCGCCTCGACCGCCCGGAGTCCCCATGTTGTTGCTCTCGTTGCTTCTGGCCTGCCCCACCGAAACTCCGAAGCCAACCGACACCAGCGACACGGTGGACCTCGGGCCCGACGCGGATGGCGACGGCGTGCCGGACAGCGCGGATTGCGATCCCGATAACAACAATGTCTTCCCGGGGAACTTCGAGATTCCGTACAACGGGGTGGATGATGATTGCGACGGCGTAGACGTGATGGACGTCGACGGCGATGGCTACACCGGCAGCAGCGGCGGCGGCGACGACTGCGACGACAGCAACCCCGAGATCAACGTCGGGCATGTGGAGTCCTGTTACGACGGGCTCGACAACAACTGCGACGGCCTGGAGGAGCTGGAGGGCGCCGATCCGAACGACTGCGATGGCGACGGGCACGATCGGAGCCACGATTGCTGGGACGACGTTGAGGATCTCGACTTCGTGAACGCTGGCGGTCTCACACCGGAATTGGTGCACCCCGGCGCGGAAGACGCCTGGTACGACGGTACGGACGCGGACTGCGAAGGAAACGACGACTTCGACCAGGACGCCGATGGCGAGCAGAGCCTCGACTACGCGGGCACGGACTGCGTAGACACTGACCCCCGGGTGAACGCCGGGATGGACGAATTGTGGAACGACTTCGACGATGATTGCGATGGCGCGGTGGACGCGATGACGCCCTCGAACGTGACCATGAAGGTGGGCGGTGCGTCGGGCGACGGCGAGGACGCGTTCGGCGCCACCGTCGTGTGGCTGCCCGACCTCAATGGCGACGGGCGAGACGACCTCGCGGTTGGCGTGCCTTACACCAACGAATATGCAGGTAGACTGTACGTGATCCCCACTGAGGACGGCATCGTGACGCCCGAAATCGAGGCGCTCGCCATGATCGACGGCACGGGTGGCACCGGGTGGGGTCTCGCGCGCACCTCGGTGACCGGCGTGGAGACGCTCGCGGTCGGCTCGCCCTGGGGGGAGTCCAGCGGCGCCGTGGACTTCTACGAGCTGGACAACATCGCCTCCGGCGCCGAGATTGCGCGCATTGAGCACGACGTCGCGGGCGGCACGCTGGTTGACCTGGCCGATGGGAGCCTGCTCGTCGGCTGCACCTATGGTGCGACCAACCTCGCGATCTCCACATGGTCCAGCGCTTCGGGAACGTTGGACATCGGCGACGCCGACTTCGACGTGACCAGCAACGACCTCGCTTGCACGGACTCCGCCTCACTGGGCGATCTCACGGGCGATGGCGCGGCCGAACTCGTCCTCGGCGCTTCCGACGCCGACGGAAACTGGTCCCTGTTCTATGCGGACTCTTCGGTGCGGAGCGCGGGCGGCAGCATCGATCTCGCCGATCTGGCCGACTACGGCGCCTACACCGCCGGTACCCGCTTCTCTACGCTCCCCGACCTCACGGGCGATGGCTACGACGAGGCGATGATCTCGATCCCGACAGCCGATGCCTCGTCCACGGGCGACGGTCGAACCTGGATCATCAACGGCGACGACTGGAGCGCGGCCTGGTCAAACGCCGCGCTGACCACTATCTCCGGGGGTGTCTCGGGAGCGTCGATTCGCCCCGGCTCACTCGGCGATCCGGATGGCGACGGCGCGCAGGACCTGATGATCGGCGCACCCGGCCAGGGATCCGTGTACTGGGTGGCGGTCAGCGCGCTGGTGGCCGGTGGCGATTTGATCCCGGCCGCCGCCACGCCCTCGTTCCACGACTCCACCGGCGGCGACCTCTTCGGCACGAACGCGTGGTCCCACGACCTCGAGGGCGACGGCGACGACGATGTGTTGGTGCTCCTCGGCGTTTCCCCCGGGCAACTCCAACTGTACACGCACGACGAATAAAACAAGAGGGGCAGCGCCCCTGCGGACGCTGCCCCTTTCGTGGCGACGAGCCCGGGTTTAGCCGGGGGCGACGAACGGCTCGGTGACCAGCTCGATGATCGCCATCGACGCATTGTCCCCCGCGCGCTTCCCAAGCTTCAGGATCCGCGTGTAGCCGCCCGGACGGGAAGCGTAGCGGTCGCTGTACTCGGAGAAGATGCGCTGGAGCACATCACGATCGGCGACGTACAGGCGGGCAAGGCGAATCGCGTGAACGCGCTTGGCCTTGGCGAACGCCAACTCCGCACCTTCAAGCTTCGCCAGGTCGCCGTTCGGGACCTTCTTGGCGTAGGTGATGACGCGCTCAGCGATCTTGCGCAGCTCCTTCGCCTTGGGCTCGGTCGTTTGGATGCGACCGTGTTCCATGAGGGAGGTGACCATGTTCTTGAACATGGCCTTGCGGTGGGCGGAGCCGATGCCGAACTGCCGGCCGGTGGACTTGTGACGCATGCTTTCTCCTTCGACCCGCGCCTACGCGCGGCTCTTCGGGAAGTTGTTGAGCTTCATGCCCAAGGAGAGCCCGAGCTCGCTGAGGAGCTCCTTGATCTCATTGAGCGACTTACGACCGAAGTTCTTCGTCTTGAGCATCTCGGCTTCCGAGCGCTCCACGAGCTGCCAGATGTACTCGATGCCGGCGTTCTGCAAGCAGTTGGCGGAGCGAACCGAGAGATCCAGCTCGTCCACGCGCTTGAACAACGCCTCGTTGAACTGCTCCTGGGCCTTCGGCTCGTCGCCGGTGGAGGGCTCATCTTCTTCGGTGAAGTTGATGAACACCTGGAGCTGCTCCTTGAGCACCTTGGCCGCGAACGCGACCGCATCTTCCGGCGTGACCGATCCGTTCGTCCACACTTCCAGCGTGAGCCGATCGTAGTCGGTGCGCTGCCCGACGCGGGCGTTGGTGACGGTGAACTTCACGCGCCGAACCGGCATGTGGAGCGCATCGACCGGGATGGTGCCGAGCGGCTGGTCGCGGTTCGCGGCGCGGTCGGCGGGCACGTAGCCCTTGCCCATCGCAACCGTCATTTCCGCGTGAAAGCGCCCGCTGCCCGTGATGGTGCAGATGGCGTGCTCGGGGTTGAGCACTTCCGCCGAAGCGTCGAAGCGGATGTCCTTCGCCTTGACGATCCGGATCTCGCCGGCAGCCCCTTCCACGTCGATCACCGCGTGGATGGGCTCCATCCGATCCGTCTTGATCAGGATGCCCTTCACGTTGAGGATGATGTCGGTGACATCTTCGATGATGCCCGGGATCGAGGAGAACTCGTGAAGCACCCCTTCGATCTTCACGTTGGTGACGGCGGCGCCCTGGAGGCTGGACAACAGTACGCGGCGAAGCGAGTTGCCGAGGGTGATACCGAACCCGCGCTCAAGTGGACGTACGACGAACTTGCCGTAGGTCGCATCCGAGCGGCCATCACGTTCGATACGACGCGGCTTGATGAGCGCGCGCCAGTTGCTGACCATGTATTCGTTGCTCATGTGGACTCCAAAGCGAGCTTCTTGTTCGACCGGCCGAGTCGAGCTCATCGCTCGCTAGGAAAATGCCGCTCACCCCGAAGGGCTGCGCGGTGCTGGCCAGGCGTGGATTCGGGGTGCCCGCCAAGCGGACACCCCGGGAAACTCAGACGCGGCGCCGCTTCGGAGGGCGGCAGCCGTTGTGGGGGATCGCGGTCTGGTCCACGATCGACGTGACCTTCAGGCCAGCGGCGGCGATCGCGCGAAGCGCCGACTCACGACCCGAACCCGGGCCGCGAATCACCACACCGGCGGTCTTCATGCCGTGCTCCACTGCCTTGCGGGTAGCATCTTCCGCCACGAGCTGTGCCGCGAACGGCGTGCTCTTGCGGGACCCCTTGAACCCCTTCACACCCGCGCTCGACCAGGCGACGGTGTTGCCCGTCATGTCCGTGATCGTAACGATGGTGTTGTTGAAGGTGCTCTGGATGTGCACCACGCCGACAGGCACGTTCTTCTTGACGCGCTTGACCTTCTTGTTTTCCTGCTTTGCCATTCTCGTGCCCTCCTACTTGGTCGCGACCTTTTTGCCGGCGATGGTGCGACGCGGGCCCTTACGGGTACGCGCGTTGGTGTGGGTGCGCTGGCCGCGCGCAGGGAGGCCCTTCTTGTGCCGGGCGCCACGGTAGGCCCCCAGATCAATGAGACGCTTGATGTTCATCGCGACCTCCTTCCGGAGCTCGCCTTCCACCCGGTACTCACGCTGCACGACTTCGCGGATTCGCGCGACGTCGCCATCGGTGAGGTCCTGGGTGCGAACCGACCCTTCGACCTGAGCCTTCTCCAGAATGACCTTCGCGTTCGCGCGGCCGATTCCGTAGATGTAGCCCAGCGCGATGTCGATGCGCTTGTTGCGGGGGAGATCGACGCCTTCAATACGTGCCATGGTTTCCTCCTAGCCCTGACGCTGCTTGTGCTTGGGAGTTTCGCAGATGACACGCACGATGCCGCGCCGCTTGATGACGCGGCACTTGTCGCAAATGACCTTGACGGAGGCCTTGACCTTCACTTGAACTCCTCGCCGGCGGATTGCCGGTTCAACGGATGGATTGAAGCGGGTTTCCCCGCGTTTTCCACTTCAAACCTCGTGTTTCAATCCAGCCGGGTCAGGATCTCTGGTCCGGCGGGGGTGATGGCCACGGTGTGTTCGAAGTGGGCCGAGCGACTATTGTCTTCGGTGACCACTGTCCACTGGTCATTGAGGATTTTCGTACGATCGCCGCCGAGGGTGATCATCGGCTCGATCGCGATCACCATGCCGGGCTTGAGCAGGTCCCCCGTGCCGCGCTTGCCGTAGTTCGGCACGCTCGGGGGTTCGTGGAGCTTGCGCCCGATCCCGTGGCCAACCATCTGGGTGACCACGCCCAGTCCCCTTGGGCGCACATAGGTCTCGATGGCGTGCCCGATGTCACCAACCCGGGCGCCGACCTTCGCCTTCTCAATGCCGAGCAGCATCGCCGCTTCGGTGGCCTCCAGCAGTCGCTTCGAGGCTTCGTCCCCCTCCCCGAGGATGACCGAGAACGCCGTATCCGCGTAGTAGCCGCCATAGATCAGGCCGAAGTCCAGCGAAACGAGATCACCGGCCTTGATCCGCCGCTTCGAGGGGATGCCATGGACCACCTGCTCGTTGATGGAAACACAGATGGTCGCGGGAAATACGGCCTTTCCGACCTTATACCCTTTGAACGCGGGCTTCGCCCCAGCAGCGAGGATCGCCTCCTCCGTGATCCGGTCGATCTCGAGCGTCGTCATGTCGACGAAGACCTGCTCGCGGAGCCCCGCGACGATCTCCGCGAGCTTCTTTCCCGCGGTGCGCATCACCACGAGCTCCCACGGCTCCTTCAGCGGGATCATCGCGCCGCCTAGAGTCCAAGCGCAGCGAAGATTCGACCCTTCACCTGCTCAATTCCGCCTACGCCGTCGATGTTGTGGATCGGCGTGCGGTCCACGAGCTGCTCAAGGCAGGGGAAAGTCTGGTTCGCGTACGCGACCAGGCGATCCTGCACCACGGCCTCGGTGTCATCCTTTCGCTGCACCACCGCCGAGCCGCAGCGGGCACACGTACCATCCGCGTTCGGAGGGGCGCTCACCGCGTGGTAGGTGGCTCCACAGTTCGTGCACGTGCGCCGCCCGGTGATGCGGCCCAGGATCACCTCGTCGGCCACCTGGAGGTTCACCACGGAGGCCAGCGAGCGCCCGGTGGCGCCCAGGTGCCCGATCAGCCAATAGAGCTGGGGAACGGAACGCGGGAAGCCGTCGAACAACACCCCTCCCGCCGCATCGGCTTCGCCCAGCCGGCTGCCTACCAGATCGCACGTGACGAGATCGGGAACCAACTGCCCACGATCCATGTAGCTTCGGGCCAGCTTGCCGAGCTCCGTGCCCTCACGGAGGTGCTTCCGAAAGATATCGCCGGTCGCGACGTGGGGCACACCGAGGCGCTCTGCCAGGGCCGCCGCTTGGGTTCCCTTCCCGGAGCCGGGGGGGCCAAACAACAGGACGAACATCGAAGCCTCCTCTCAGATCTGAGCGGCGTTCGCGAGGATCCGGCGGCGCCCGCCGCTCATCCCCGGCGCCTGCGGCCCGTTGATCCCGTCGTAGTGTTGGGTGAGCATCTGCGCCTCGATCTGCGCGACGGTGTCGAGCGACACATTCACCACGATCAACAGGCCAGTACCGCCAAACGCAAACGGCACGCCGTAGTACTTGGTGATGATCAGCGGCAGGATGCACACCGCGGCCATGTACAAGGCGCCCACGCCCGTGAGCCGGGTCAGGATGTGATCGATGTACTCAGCCGTCTGCTTCCCCGGACGAATGCCCGGAATGTAGCCACCGTGCTTCTTGAGGTTATCCGCCACGTCCACGGGATTGAACACCATCGCCGTGTAGAAGTAGGCGAAGAAGACGATCAGTCCCGCTTCCGCGTAGTTGTACAACCAGGCACCCGGCTGCAGGGCCGAGGCAATGGCGGCGACGAGCGGCGCCTTGGTGAACGTGAGCACAGTGGCGGGGGCCATCAGCACGCTGGACGCGAAGATCGGAGGAATGACGCCGGCGGTGTTGATCTTCAGCGGCAGATGGCTCGACTGCGCGCCGTTGTAGACCTTCCGGCCGACCACCCGCTTTGCGTATTGGATCGGAATGCGGCGCTGCGCCCGCTCAATCCAAACGATCAAGCCCACGACCACCACCATCGCCAACACGACGATGGTGAGCTCCAACAGGTTGTTCTCCCCGTTCTGCAGCTTCAGGATGCTGTTTTGCACCGCGCTGGGAAGCCGGGAAACGATGCCTGCGGTGATGATGAGCGAACTTCCATTGCCGATTCCGCGCTCCGTGATCTGCTCACCGATCCACATCACGAAGCAGCTACCCGCCGTGAGTGTGATGGCGGTGATCATGCGGAAGGTCCAACCAGGATCGAGCACGATGCTGGTCCCAAGGTCCGACTTCATGGACTCCAAAGGGATGGCCACCATCAGCACACCCTGCACCAGGGCAATGCCGATGGTTGCGTAGCGCGTGTATTGGGTGATTCGACCCTTGCCCTGCTGCCCTTCTTTCGAGATTCGCTCGAGCGAGGGGATGGCCACCGTGAGGATCTGCACGATGATGCTGGCCGTGATGTACGGCATGATCCCCAGCACGAAGATGCTGAAGTTCGCCAGCGCACCACCGCTGAACATGTTGTACAGCCCGAACATCGACTGGCTGTTCTGCTCAATCGTGCGCGCAAGGGCCTCGCGATCCACGCCAGGTGCGGGGATGTGCACGCCGAGCCGGAAAATGGCCAGCATACCGAGCGTGAACAACACCCGGCTGCGCAGATCCGGCATGCGCCAGACGGTCGAAATCCAGCGCGTCATGCCACACTCCGGCGCGAAAGGCTAAACGCCCGCCCCACGAAGGCAAGCGGGCCCTTGAAAGCAAACGAGCGCGGCCGAAGCCGCACGGTCACTCCCCGCCCTCGACCGTGCCGCCAGCGGCTTCGATCTTGGCGCGAGCGCTCGCGGAGACCTTCGCGACGCGAACGGTCAGGGTCACGGTGACGTCGCCGCCGCCGAGGACCTTCACACCGTCCCGCCCGATGCGGGAGATGACGCCGGCCGCCTTCAGCGCCGCTGCGTCCACCACGGTGCCCGCCGCCAGGGAAGCGAGCTTCCCGACGTTCACGCACTCGTAGTCTTTCTTGTTGAAGTTACGGAAGCCCACCTTCGGCAACCGGCGCTGAAGGGGCATCTGGCCGCCTTCAAAACCCCACCGACGGGTGTAGCCCGCGCGGGCCTGTTGGCCCTTGGTGCCACGGCCCGCCGTCTTGCCAAGGCCGGAGCCCTGCCCACGACCGATGCGCGTACGCTTCTGTTGAGCGCCCTTGACAGGCTTCAACCGGCTCAGTTCATCCGCCACTGGAGACCTCCGCCACCTCGATGAGGTGAATCACCGCCTTCACCATGCCGCGCACGCTCGGAGTGTTCTCCAAGAGGCGCGAGCCGCCAATCTTCCGCAAGCCGAGACCCCGAAGGGTCGCGCGCTGACGCTCACTGCAGCCGATCTGCGAGCGGGAGAGCGTTACTTTCAGCCGGGTCATGCGTTCTCCTTCGAGCCAGCGTCCTTCGACCACACGCGGTGGGCGAGGTCGTAGTTGCCGATGACGTGTTCGATCGACTTGCCGCGGCGCGCCGCCACCATCGCCGGAGACTCAACGGTGCGCAACGCTTCCACCGTGGCCTTGGCCACGTTGTACGGGTTGGAGCTGCCAAGGCTCTTGGTGAGCACGTTGTGGTAGCCCGCGGCGTCAAGCAGCGCGCGAACCACAGGACCGGCGATGACGCCCGTACCGGGGTTGGCCGGACGAAGCAGCACCTTGCCCGCGCCGAACCGACCCTGGATGACGTGCGGCACGGTGCCGTCCACGACCGGGACATCGAACATGGAGCGACGCGCGCGCTCAGTGGCCTTGCGCACCGCCTCGGGAACTTCGTTCGCCTTGCCCTGGCCGATGCCGATGCGACCGTCGCCGTTTCCCACCACCACGAGGGCGGCAAAGGAGAACCGACGACCGCCCTTCACGACCTTCGCGACGCGGTTGACGTAGATGTTCTTCTCGATGAGCTGCGCGTCGTCCGCAACCTTGCGGGGAGGACCACTCTTCTTACGATCAGGAAAGGACATTGGAGCTCCGCAGCGCACGTGTGCGCCGACGTGAAAGGCTAGAAGTCGAGGCCCGCTTCGCGAGCGCCGTCTGCGAGGGCCTTCACGCGGCCGTGGTAGAGGAAACCATTCCGGTCAAACACCACCTTCGTGATGTTCGCGGCGATGGCTTTGGTGGCGACCAGGGCGCCGACGGCCTTGGCGGCGTCGGAGTTTCCGCCGTGCCCTTCGCGACCCTTCAGCTCAGGAGAGAGCGTGGAGGCCGAGGCGAGGGTCACGCCGGCGTCGTCATCGACGAGCTGGGCATAGATGTGATTGCCCGTGCGGTACACGGACATGCGCGGACGCTCGGCGGTGCCGTGGATACGGCCGCGAATGCGGGCCTTGCGGCGGCCGCGAGCGAGGAGCTGATCTTCACGAATGGTCATGAGCGACTCCCTACTTCTTGGCCGTCTTGCCGGCCTTCAGCTTGATCTTCTCGCCCTCGTTGCGGATGCCCTTGCCCTTGTAGGCGTCGGGAGCGCGCAACGAGCGCAGCTTGGCGGCCGTCTCACCCACGAGCTGCCGATCGGCGCCCTTGATGATGAGCGTGGTGAGCTTCTCAACCTCGAGCGTGATGCCCGCGGGGAAAGGAACCTCGACCGCATGCGAGTACCCAAGCGCGAGCACAAGGTTCTTGCCCTTGATCTCGCCCTTGAAGCCGACGCCCGTGATGGTCATCCGCCGCTCGTAGCCCTTCGACACACCCGTCACCATGTTGGCGAGGAGGGCGCGTACAAGGCCGTGATTCGAGCGGGACTGACGCTCATCGTTCTCACGAACGACGGACACCGTGCCGGGAGCCTGAACGATTTTGACACCCGTGGCGAGGTTCTGGGTGAGTTCACCCTTCGGCCCTTTGACCACGATCCCTGAGGGGCCCGTCGAGACCGAGACCCCTGCGGGCACGGCGATGGGCTGCTTTCCAATGCGTGACATCGGCAGCTCCTACCAGACGTAGCAGATGACTTCACCGCCAACGCCAGCCGTACGGGCCGCCTTGTCGGTGAGCACGCCGCGAGGCGTGGTGAGGATCGCGACGCCAAGACCGTTGCGAACGCGGGGGAGCTCATCCTTGCCGACGTAGAAACGCCGGCTCGGGCTCGACACGCGCTGGAGGCCTTGGATGACCCCCGCCTTGCCGTCTGCGTACTTGAGGAAGACCTTGACGCTCGGGCGAGCGACCTCGGCCTGGTCGATGTAGCCCTCGATGAAGCCCTCTTCCTTGAGGATCTTCACGATCTCCAGCTTCATCTTGGACCGCGGAATCACGACTGCCTTGTGGCGAGCCGAGAGGCCGTTGCGGATGCGCGTGAGCAGGTCCGCGATCGGATCGGTGGTGATCATCGGCGCCTCCTACCAGCTCGCCTTCATCACGCCCGGGATCTCGCCTTTGAGGGCGAGCGCGCGGAAGCAAATGCGGCACATGTTGAAGTTGCGGAGGAATGCACGAGGACGACCGCAGAGTGGGCAGCGGTTGTACTTGCGCGAGGAGAACTTCGCCGGGCGCGCAGCCTTGGCGATCATGGACTTTTTGGCCATCTGGCGCCCCCTACTGCCGGAACGGGAGGCCGAGGTGCTGCAACAGCGCCTTGCCTTCCGCATCGGAGTTCGCGGTGGTAACGAAGGAGATGTTCATCCCGGTGACTTTCGACACACGGTCGTAGTTGATCTCCGGGAAGATGATCTGCTCGGTGACACCGAGTGAATAGTTGCCGCGGCCATCGAACGCCCGGGGGTTGATCCCGCGGAAGTCGCGCACCCGGGGGAGCGCGATGTTGATGAGCCGATCGAGGAACTCCCACATCCGGGCGCCACGCAGGGTGACCCGCGCGCCGATGGGAATACCTGCGCGAAGCTTGAAGTTCGCGATGGCCTTGCGGGCACGGCGAATCTGCGGCTTCTGGCCGGTGATCAAAGCCAGCTCTTCCGCGGCGGTCTCGAGGACCTTCACGTTTTGCGTCGCTTCTTTGATCGAAGTGTTGAGCACGATCTTGTCGAGCCGGGGCACCTGCATCACGTTGCCGTACCCGAACTCCTTCTGGAGCGCGGGCGTGACCGTAGAGCGGTACAGCTCCTGTACGCGGAGAGCCATGAACTACCCCTTCGCCTGATCGAGGGTGGACCCAGTCTTCTTGTCGACGCGCACCTTGGTGCCGTCTTCCTGGGTTTTGTAGCCGATCTTCACGCGCCGACTCTCGTCGGCGTTCCAGAGGGCCACGTTGGAGATGTGGAGCGGGCGCTCCTTCTCAATGATTCGCCCCGCCTGATCGCCCTGGGCTTTCATGTGGCGCTTCTGCAGCGCCACGCCCTCGACAACCACGCGGCCGTCTTCCGGAAGCACGCGGACAATCTTGCCCACGCGCCCCTTGAACTTCCCGGCGATGACGACGACAACGTCGTCCCGATGGAGCTTCAGCTTGGTCTTCATGGGAGCCTCAGATGACCTCAGGAGCGAGGGCAACGATCTTCATATAGGCCTTGCTGCGGAGCTCGCGCGCCACGGGGCCGAAAATGCGCGTACCGACAGGTTCGCCCTTGGCGTCGATCAGCACGGCAGAGTTGTTGTCGAAGCGGATGTAGGACCCGTCTGCCCGACGCACCTCTTTCGCGGTGCGCACGATGACGGCCTTCGCCACTTCGCCCTTCTTCACCTTCCCGTTCGGGATGGCTTCCTGCACGGCGACGACGATCACATCGCCCAGGGAAGCGTAGCGACGCTTGCTTCCACCGAGGACCTTGATGCACATCACCTTCTTGGCGCCAGAGTTGTCGGCCACGTCGAGCGTGGACTGCACCTGGATCACGAAGCACCCCCCGCCGGGCGACGCTCCACCACGACCCAACGCTTGGTAGCGCTGAGCGGGCGGGACTCCTCGATCACCACGAAGTCATCCACCTTGCAGGCGTTTTCTTCGTCGTGGGCCTTGTACTTCTTGCTCGACTTCACGTACTTGCGGTACGTGGCGTGCTTGTGGGTCCGCTCCACTTCGACCACGATCGTCTTGTCCATCTTATCGGACACGACGCGCCCGAGGAGGGAGCGACGACGACCACGCGACGCAGCGCCGGCAACCTCATTGGTTCCCTCAGCAGCCATAAAACACCTGGTTGGTGGGTAGATTCGCCCGAAGGTCTCCACGGTCCGTGGACTTCAACGGGTTGGAGGACGTCGTTAGACGCCCTCCGAGAAGGGAGCGCGGATTACTCTGCGCCCTGATTGCTGTCAAGCACATTCTTGAGGAAGCCGCCGCCGGCCTCCTGCCCAGCGCCGAGGGCGCCAGGCTTGAACGTGCCGAGGTGCGCCGAACGCAGCGCGCCATTCACGAGACCGTTCGCCAACTCACGACGGCGAATCTCCGTCTGAGCGCGCGCGATCTCGCGGCGTGCCTTGCCGAGCAGGCTGTTGTTCTCGAGCTTGCCAGTGACGTGACGCAGCTGGTGGGCCGCGAGCACGCGTTGGCTGTTGAGCTCGTTGTGAACGAGCGCCTCGTCCGACAGCGCGGACAGGTCAGTAGACTTGCTCATCCGACGTGCTCCTCCCGCTTGATAAAGCGGGTGCCGAGGGGCAACTTGTGGCTCGCGAGGCGGAATGCCTCACGCGCAATTTCTTCCGTGACACCTTCGATCTCGTAGAGCACCGTGCCGGGCTTCACCACCGCGACCCAGAACTCCACGTTGCCTTTACCGGTACCCTGACGGGTCTCGGCGGCCTTCTTGGTGACCGGCTTGTGGGGGAAGACGCGGATCCAGATCTTGCCACCGCGCTTCACGTAGCGGGTGAGCGCAACGCGCCCCGCTTCGATCTGGCGCGCGGTGAGGCGGCCCGGGTCTACGGACTGAAGCCCATATTCACCGTAAGAAACGTCCCCGCCACGGTAGGCGAGACCATTGCTACGGCCCTTCTGGACCTTGCGGAACTTTACACGTTTAGGGACGAGCATTGCACGAGCCTCTCACTGCGAGCGGTCTTCTTCGCCGGGCGTAAGTTCGCCCTTGTAAATCCAAACCTTGACGCCAATGACGCCGTAGGTGGTCTTGGCCTCGGCGAGGCCGTAGTCGACGTCGGCGCGGAGGGTGTGCAGGGGCACGCGGCCCTCGCGATACCACTCCGTGCGGCTCATTTCGGAGCCACCGAGCCGGCCCGCGCACATCACCTTGATGCCCTTGGCGCCGGCCTTCTTCGACTGCGTCATCCCCTTCTTCATCGCCCGCCGGAAGCTGACACGCTTCTCGAGCTGAGCGGCGATGTTCTCCGCCACGAGGAGCGCGTCGGTGTCAACCTTCCGCACTTCCATGACGTTGAGGAAAATCTCGGTCTGCACGAGCTTCTGGAGATCGGCGCGGAGCTGATCCAGACCCTTGGCCCGCTTGTCGATGACCATCCCGGGCTTCGCCGCGAAGATGAACACCTTCGCCTTGTTCGCCGCCCGCTCGATGCGGATCTTGGAGATCCCCGCAACGAAGAGCTTCTCCTTGAGGTACCGACGAATCTTGATGTCTTCGTGGAGGAACTGCTGGTACTCCTTCTCGGCGTACCACTTGGATTCCCACGGACGGGTGATGCCGACACGGAATCCGATCGGATTGACCTTCTGGCCCATGTTTACGCCTCCTCGCCAACGACGACAGTGATGTGAGCGGTCTTCTTGACGATCGGCGTCGCCCGGCCCTGGGCGCGCGGCCGGAACCGCCGCATCGCCGAAGCCTGGCCAACCTCGATGCGCTTGATGACGAGCGTATCGACATCGAGCTCGCGGTTCGCCTGCTTCGCCGACTGCTCGGCGTTCGCGATCGCCGATTCGACGAGCTTGGCGATCATCGGCGCGGACTTCTTGTCGAGGAACTGAAGCGCCTCGACAGCCTGTCCGGCCGGTTTGCCACGCACGACGTCGGCGACCAGGCGCGCCTTGCGGGCGCTGATCCGGGCGAAGCGGAGGGAAGCTGTCGCGTCCATCACTTCACCTTCGTCTTGCGGTCGGCCGCATGCCCGTAGAAGGTTCGCGTGTGGGCGAACTCCCCGAGTTTGTGGCCAACCATGTTCTCGGACACGTACACCGGGACGAACTTCTTACCGTTGTGCACGGCGAAGGTCAGCCCGATGAAGTCCGGGAGGATGGTGGAGCGGCGGCTCCAGGTTTTGATCACACGGTTCGCGCCGCCCCCAGCCGCGCGAGCGGCCAAGGTCTTGGCGAAGATGTGTTGGTCTACGAACGGACCCTTCTTTACGGAACGTGCCATGTCGGGCGGCTCCTAGCGGCGGCGCTTGACGATGAAGCGAGTGGTGGGCTTCTTCTTCGAACGGGTCTTGTACCCCTTCGTCGGCTTGCCCCAGGGAGTGACCGGGTGACGACCGCCTTTTGTGCGGCCCTCACCACCGCCATGCGGGTGGTCGATGGGATTCATGGCGGTGCCACGAACGAACGGACGCCAACCGAGCCAACGGGCGCGACCGGCTTTGCCGAGGCGCTCGTTCTCGTGGTCGAGATTGCCAACCTGCCCGATGGTAACCCGGCATTCGCCGAGGACCTGACGGAGCTCGCCGCTGGGAAGGCGCAGGAGGACGTACTTGCCTTCCTTCGCCATCACCTGGGCGTAGCTGCCGGCGCTGCGACACATCTGCCCACCGCGGCCAATCTTCAATTCCACATTGTGGACGAAGGTGCCGAGCGGAACCGAGGTGAGACGCATCGCGTTCCCCGGCTTGATGTCTGCGGTGTCGGAGGCCACCACGGTATCGCCCACGCCCAGGCCCACGGGGGCCAGGATGTAGCGCTTCTCGCCGTCGGTGTAGTGCAAGAGCGCGATGCGCGCGGTGCGGTTCGGATCGTATTCGATCGTCGCCACATTTGCGGGAACATCAAGCTTGTTGCGGCGGAAGTCGATGAGGCGGTAGGAGCGCTTGTGGCCCCCGCCCATGCGGCGCTGCGTCATCCGACCGGTGTTGTTCCGGCCGCCGGTCCGCTTCAGCGGCACGGTCAGCGACGGCTCAGGCCGATCAGTGGTGATGTCTGCGAAGTCCGCCGACACCAGGAAGCGCGTGCCCGGGGTTACCGGACGGAAGCGACGGGTTCCCATCTCAGGCCTCGAAGAAGTTGATGGAGTGGCCGGAAGCGAGCTTCACATAGGCCTTCTTCCAGTTGGACCGCTTACCGTAGAAGCGGCCGAAGCGCCGGTACTTGCCGCGAACGCGGACGGTACGGACATCTTCCACCTTCACGGAGAAGAACGACTCGACCGCCGCCTTGATCTCGTGCTTGTTGGCGTTGTCGCCGACCTGGAACACGTAGGTGTTCTCGGTGGCTTCAGCCTGCGCGGAACGCTCGGTCACGAGCGGGCGGAGGATGATCTCGTGGATTTCAGCCATTGGCCACCTCCAAACGCTCGACGATGGCGCCGATCGCATCCTGTGCAACGACCATGTTCTTGTGGCGGAGCACGTCGTAGACGTTGAGCCCCTCCACCGGCAGCACGGTCACGCCCGGGATGTTCCGGGCCGCGAGGGAAACCGCCTCGTCCAGCGTGGGCAGGACGACGAGCAGGCTCTCGAAGCCGAAGGCCTTCATGAAGGTGCGGAAGTGACGGGTTTTCGCCTCGGGGAGGCTGAACCGATCCACGACCACCAGGGCCGCTTCACCGCTGCGACGGCTCAGCGCGCAACGCAGCGCTGCCCGACGGACCTTCTTGTTGACGGCGAACGCGTGGCTTCGGGGCTGAGGCCCGAAGACCGAGCCGCCACCGCGGAACTGAGGCGACCGGGTGGACCCTGCGCGAGCCCGACCCGTTCCCTTCTGCTTCCACGGCTTGCGGCCACCACCGGCCACCATCGCCCGCTGCTTGGTAGCATGCGTGCCCTGGCGGCGAGCAGCGAGCTGCGCGCGGACGACGAGGTGGAACAGGTGTTCCTTTACCTCGGCGCCAAAGACCGCGTCAGAAAGGTCGGCGGTACCGACCTTTTCCTTCGCGAGATTGTAGACATCGACCTTGGCCATGACGTTCCTCTCGGGCCTACGAAAGCTTGATCTCGACGTGCACGCCGGCGCTGAGATCGAGCTTCATGAGCGCGTCTACAGCGGCCTGCGTCGGCTCGAGGATATCGAGCATGCGGTGGTGAGTGCGGCGTTCGAACTGCTCGCGCGACTTCTTGTCGACGTGCGGGCTGCGAAGCACCGTCCAACGGGAGATGGTCGTCGGCAGCGGAAGGGGGCCGCGAATGGCGACTCCCGTGCGCTTGGCCGTGTCGACGATCTCACGTGCGGACTTGTCCAGCAGCTTGTGGTCGTACGCCTTGAGGCGGATGCGAATACGATTGGCGGAGGCCATCTTCAGCTCCTACGCGATGATCTCGGCAACCACACCGGCGCCGACAGTCTTGCCACCTTCGCGGATGGCGAAGCGGAGCTGCTTCTCCATCGCGATGGGCGTGATGAGCTCGATCGTCATCTCCACGCGGTCCCCCGGCATGACCATCTCGACCCCATCTTTGAGTTCGATGACGCCGGTCACGTCCGTGGTGCGGAAGTAGAACTGCGGGCGGTACCCGTTGAAGAACGGCTTGTGACGGCCGCCTTCGTCCTTCTTCAGGATGTACGCTTCCGCCTTGAACTTCTTGTGCGGCGTGATGCTCTTCGGCTTCGCCAGCACCTGCCCGCGCTCGATGTTCGTACGGTCCACGCCGCGAAGCAGCAGACCCACGTTGTCGCCAGCCTGCCCCTGGTCCAGGAGCTTGCGGAACATCTCGACGCCGGTCACCGTCGTCGTCATGGTGTCCTTGAACCCCACGATCTCGATGGTCTCCCCGACCTTCACGATCCCGCGCTCCACGCGGCCCGTGGCCACCGTGCCGCGGCCCGTGATCGTGAACACATCTTCCACCGGCATCAGGAACGGCTTCTCGATGTCACGGATCGGCTGCGGGATGAACGCGTCCACCGCTTCCATCAGCTTCAGGATCGCGGGACGACCGATGTCCGACGTGTCCCCGTCCAGCGCCTTCGTCGCCGAGCCGCGGATGATCGGGGTCGTATCCCCAGGGAAGTCGTAGCTCGACAGGAGCTCGCGCACTTCCATCTCCACCAGCTCGAGCAGCTCGGGGTCGTCCAGCATGTCGCACTTGTTCAGGAACACCACGATCGAGGGCACGTTCACCTGACGAGCGAGCAGCACGTGCTCCTTCGTCTGCGGCATCGGGCCGTCCGCCGCGCTCACGACGAGGATCGCCCCGTCCATCTGCGCCGCGCCGGTGATCATGTTCTTGATGTAGTCCGCGTGCCCAGGGCAATCCACGTGCGCGTAGTGACGGTTCGCCGTCTCGTATTCCACGTGCGCCGTGTTGATCGTGATGCCGCGGGCCTTCTCTTCCGGTGCCTTGTCGATGTCCGCGTACGCCATGAACTTCGCGCCGCCCGACTCCGCCAGGATCTTGGTGATCGCCGCCGTCAGCGACGTCTTCCCATGGTCAACGTGACCGATCGTGCCGATGTTGCAATGCGGCTTGTTGCGCTCGAACTTTGCCTTGGCCATTGGTGAATCCTCAAGAGTGCTGTCAGTAGCCGCGGAACCTGGCCACGATCTCTTGCGAGATCACTGGGGGCACTTCCGCATATTGATGAAATTGCATGGTGAACGATGCGCGGCCTTGGGTCGCGGACCGAAGGTCCGTCGCGTAGCCGAACATAGACGCCAGCGGCGCTTCCGCGCCGATGACCTGGACCCCTGAGCGGGCGTCCATGCGGTTCACCGAGCCACGGCGACCCGACAGGTCCCCGATGACGCCGCCCGTATACTCCTCTGGGGAGGAAATTTCAAGTTTCATGATCGGTTCTAGCAAAATTGGTGTCGCTTTTGCCGCCGCGTCCTGCACGGCCATCGACGCGGCGATGCGAAACGCGATGTCGCTGGAGTCCACGTCGTGGAAAGAGCCACCGATCAACGTGCAGATCGCATCGACCATCGGGAAGCCAGCCAACGCGCCCACGTCGAGCGCCTCCCGAGCGCCGTCCATCGCGGGCTTCACGAACTCGCGTGGGATGGTGCCGCCGACGACCTCGTCGCGGACGATCAGCCCCTCGCCGCGAGCGCCGGGCGTGAGCACGAGCTTCACGTGGCCGTACTGGCCACGACCGCCGGTCTGGCGCTTCACCAGGCCCTCGCCCTCCGCACTCCGCGAGATGGTTTCGCGGTAGGCCACTTGCGGGCGGCCGACGTTGCAACCCACCTTGAACTCGCGCTGGAGCCGGTCCCGGATGATGTCCAGGTGCAGCTCGCCCATGCCCGCCATGACGATTTGGCCGCTCTCCTTGTCCAAGCGTACCTTGAACGTCGGGTCCTCCTCCTGGAGGCGCGTGAGAGCGGCCGTGAGCTTGTCCTCATCCACCTTGGTGGCGGGCTCGATCGACAGCCAGATCACCGGCTCAGGGAAGGTCATCGCTTCGAGCACGATGGGGTGCTTCTGGTCACAAAGCGTGTCGCCCGTGGCGACGTTTCGGAGGCCCGCAGCGGCGACGATGAGCCCCTCCGTTGCGCGCTCCAGATCTTCCCGCTTGTTCGCGTGCATCTGGAGCAGGCGCCCGATGCGCTCACGCTTGCCGGTGCGGGGGTTGAGCGCCACCTCGCCGGAGCCGATGGAGCCTGAGTACACGCGCAAGTAGGTGAGCGTGCCGAGGAACGGATCGCTCTGCACCTTGAACGCAAGCGCGCAAAACGGGTCCGCGATCCCAGGCTTCCGGTGCAGCGCCTTGGCGGTGTTCTCCGGATCCTTGCCCTCGGTCGGCGGCAGCTCCGCCGGCGACGGCAGGTAGTCGGCCACCGCGTCGAGGAGCGGTTGAACGCCCTTGTTCTTGAAGGCGGCGCCGCAGAACACCGGCACGACACGCTGAGCGATCGAGGCCTTGCGCCCAGCCGCCCGGAGCCATTCTTCTTCTACGGGCGAACCGGCGAGGAACGCCTCGGTGATGCGGTCGTCCTCGTTGGCCAACGCATCAATCAAGGTTTCACGCGCCATCGCGGCCTCATCTTCGAGCTCCGCGGGGATGGGCTCCTCAATGAATTCCGCACCAAGGCTGGTGTCCGGCCAACGCAACGCGACCATCCGAACCAGATCCACCATCCCGACGAAGGTGTCCTGGCTGCCGATCGGGAGCTGGAACGGCACGGCGTTCGCCCCAAGCTTCTCTCGGATGGACTTCACGGCGGCGTCGAAGTCGGCCCCTACGCGATCCATCTTGTTGATGAACGCGATGCGCGGCACGTGGTACTTCTCCGCCTGCTTCCAGACGGTTTCGCTCTGCGGCTCCACGCCTTCCACCGCCGTAAACACCGCGATCGCGCCGTCGAGCACCCGCAGGCTGCGCTCCACCTCGATGGTGAAGTCCACATGCCCCGGCGTATCGATGATGTTGACCCGACAGTCGCGCCAGAAGCAGGTGGTCGCGGCGGAGGTGATCGTGATTCCACGCTCCTGCTCCTGCACCATCCAATCCATGGTGGCGGCGCCATCGTGCACCTCGCCCATCCGATGGCTGACCCCCGTATAAAACAGGATCCGCTCGGTAAGCGTGGTCTTACCGGCATCAATGTGCGCCATGATGCCGATGTTACGGACGTTGGACAGATCGTGCTGCATGGCGGATGTCGCCATCAGACGTCGTAGTCATTGTCTACGGCCGATCCTTCAATGACCCGGGCGCATGTCATGGCGCCTGTCTGCGAGGGAAGAATCAACGGAAGCCAACAACGGCGATGTGCTGAGGACTGCTCCTGGCCTTACGGCAGAAAAGGGGGGGATCAACGAAAGGGGCGGCCAGAGGCCGCCCCGATTGAACCTACCAGCGGTAGTGGCTGAACGCCTTGTTGGCTTCGGCCATACGATGCACATCGTCGCGCTTCTTGACCGCGTTGCCGCGACCGTGGGAGGCTTCGATGATCTCGTTCGCCAGCTTGTCGCGCATGGACTTGCCGGAGCGCTCACGCGCATAGTCGGCGATCCAGCGCATCGCGAGCGCCATGCGGCGTTCGGAGCGGACCTCGACCGGAACCTGATAGTTCGCACCGCCGACGCGACGCGACTTCACTTCCACGGCGGGCTGGCAGTTCTCCAGCGCCCGGATGAAGATCGGCAAGGGATCTTCCTTGAGACGATCTTTGATGATGTCGAACGCGCCGTAAACGACAGATTCGGCGACGGCTTTCTTGCCCTCCTTCATCACCACATTGGTGAACCGCGTGACGGTCTGATCGCCGTATACGGGGTCGGGGAGGACAGGACGTTTGGGTACTTCACGACGACGAGGCATGACTCACCTACTTCTTCGGGCGCTTGGCGCCGTACTTGGAACGACCCTGCTTACGGTTGGAGACACCCTGAGTGTCGCCAGTGCCGCGGATGATGTGGTAGCGAACGCCAGGAAGGTCCTTTACGCGGCCACCACGAATGAGCACGCTGCTGTGCTCTTGGAGATTGTGCCCTTCGCCGGGGATGTACGAGGTAACCTCGATCCCGTTGGTGAGGCGGACGCGCGCAACCTTGCGGAGCGCGGAGTTCGGCTTCTTCGGCGTCGTGGTGTACACGCGCGTGCAAACCCCGCGCTTTTGCGGGCATTCTTTGAGCGCGGGCGACGCACTCTTGCGGATGACCTTCTGGCGGCCTTGCCGTACCAGCTGGTTGATCGTCGGCATCGTGTTCCTTGCGGGAGTAGGTGTTCGAGAGCGGCGGCTTATTACCCGTCGCCCTCGGGGTGTCAAGCGATACCCGGCGATGGACGATCCAAAATGGGTCGTTCCCGCCGGCTCGCGCACGGTCGCTAGATCGCTTCCTCGTCGCTCTCGCCCGTCGGAACGGCCTTGTCGGCGATCATCATGCCCAGCTTCTGGTACGCGGCGAAGCCGGTGCCTGCGGGGATGAGCCGGCCCATGAGGATGTTCTCCTTGAGGCCACGGAGGCGGTCGGTGCGGCCGTTGATGGCGGCCTCGGTGAGCACCCGGGTGGTCTCCTGGAAGGAGGCCGCGCTGAGGAAGCTGTCGGTCGAGAGCGAAGCCTTGGTGATGCCGAGGAGCAGCGGCTCGTTGACCGCCGGCCGCCCGCCACCGCTGACCACGCGGTCGTTCTCTTCGTCATAGCGCCACTTCTCCACCGCCTCGTCGGCGAGGAAGCTGGTGTCGCCGGGGTGGCGCACCTTCACGCGGCGGAGCATCGCCCGTACGATCACTTCGATGTGCTTGTCGTTGATCTTCACACCCTGGAGGCGGTAAACCTCCTGGATCTCGTCGACCAGGTAGTTGGCAAGCTCGGCTTCGCCCTTGATCTTCAGGATGTCGTGCGGGTTGGCCGCACCGTCCATCAGCGGGTCGCCGGCGCGAACGAAGTCGCCCTCGTTCACGGTGATGTTCTTGCCCTTCGGGATCAGGTACTCCTGCGCCTCGCCGGTCTCCGGCGACACGACCACGCGGCGCTTGCCCTTGGTCTCCTTGCCGAACGACACGACGCCGTCGGTTTCGGTGATGATCGCCACTTCTTTCGGCTTGCGCGCCTCGAAGAGCTCGGCGACGCGGGGCAGACCGCCGGTGATGTCCTTCGTCTTCATGCTCTCGCGGGGGATCCGCGCGAGCACGTCGCCGTGCTGGACTTCCTGACCTTCTTCGCATTCAACCTTCGTGCCGGCCGACAAGAACACACGGATCTTCTGCTTGCCCTTCGCGCCCGGCTCCTTCACGACGATGCGCGGGCGCTTGTCGCTGTCGGAGAAGTTCTCGACCTCGCGGGACTTGCGGCCCGTGAGCACGTCGGTCGTCTCCTTCACGTTGTCGAAGTCTTCGAAGACGACCACGCCGCTGTCGTTGGCGAGAACCGGGGTGTTGAAGCCGTCCCACTCGGCCACGCGGGTCTTCGCGACGACGCGCTCGCCGTTCTGCACGAGGATCGTCGCGCCGTACGGGATGCCGTACTTCTCACGCTCGCGCCCCTTGTCGTCCACCACCTTGAGCTCGCCGTTACGCGAGGTCGCGATGAGCTTGCCGTCGCGGTTGGTGACGGTGAGCAGCGCGTCGGAGAAGCGGATCGAACCCGAGGTTTTGAGCTCGAGGTAGGACTGCGTGACTTCTTTGTTCGCCGCGCCGCCGATGTGGAACGTACGCATGGTGAGCTGGGTGCCCGGCTCGCCGATGGACTGCGCCGCGATGACGCCGATGGCTTCCCCGATGTTCACCAGGGTGCCGCGCGCCAGGTCGCGACCGTAGCAGGAGGCGCAAACGCCCCAGCGCATGTCGCAGCTCAGCACCGAGCGGATGCGGATGCGATCCACGCCCGCCGCCACCACGTTGTCCACCGCCTGCTCGTCGATGAGCCCGTTCCGGGGAACGAGGATCTCGTCGCTGTAGGGATCGAGGATGTCCTCGGAGGCTACACGACCGAGCACGCGCTCGCCGACGTGCTCGATGATCTCGCCGCCTTCGATGAGCGACTGGATCTCCATGCCGACGCGCGTGCCGCAGTCCTTCGCGGTGATGATCGTGTCCTGCACGACGTCCACGAGGCGGCGGGTGAGGTAGCCAGAGTTGGCGGTCTTCAGCGCGGTATCCGCGAGGCCCTTTCGAGCGCCGTGGGTCGAGATGAAGTACTCGAGCACCGTGAGCCCCTCGCGGAAGTTCGAGGTGATCGGGTTCTCGATGATCTCGCCGCTCGGCTTGGCCATCAGGCCTCGCATGCCGGCGAGCTGCCGGATCTGCGTGGTCGAACCGCGCGCTCCGGAGTCCACCATCATCCAGATCGCGTTGAACGAGTCGTGGTCCTCGGTCTTGCCGGCCGGGTTCACGATCTTGTCCACCTTGATCTCGGCGATCAGGGACTTGGAGATCTTGTCGGTGACATCGGACCAGAGGTCGACCACCTTGTTGTACCGCTCCTTGACCGTGATCAGTCCATCGTTGTACTGGTTCTCGGTTTCACGAGCTTCCTTGGTGGCTTCCTCGATCGCGGCCGGCTTGGAGGCCGGGATGCGCATATCGTCGATACACACCGAGATGCCCGCCGCGGTGGACATGCGGAAGCCCATCTGCATGAGCGCATCCGCCAGCAGCACGGTCTTCTTGGCGCCCGCGAGGCGGTAGCAGCGGTCGATCAGCTCGCCGAGCTGCTTCTTGCCGAGCGCGCGGTTGACGAGGCTGAAGGGCAGCTCCGCCGGCACCACGTTGGCGTAGAAGAGCACGCGACCGACGGTGGTCTTCACCAGCTCGCCGCGGGCTTCGAGCACGCGCCCGCCGTCCTCGGAGTGCAAGGGAACCTTGCCTTCGTAGCCGAAGAACCCGGCCGGAGCGACGACGAGCACGAGGTCGTCCTCGAACTTGGCGCGGAGCGCGGCGATGCCCTGGCGCAGCACCGCGAGGCGCGACGCCGAGTTCATACGGGCGTCGATGAGCACGTTCTGGCCATCGGACGGGAGCGCCGGCGCGATGACGCCGACGACGCGGGCGTTGCCACGCAGCTTCGGCAGGCGGTACGCGCGGAGCATCAGGCCCGGGGGGGACTCGATGTCCACCGCCGACTCGATGTCGCCGGCGCCATCCGCCACCGCCTTGGTCTTGCCGACGCCGGAGCCCGCGACGAAGCGCAGACCCTTGCCGCCGGGGAGCTTGCCGCCCTGGTGGAAGAGGCCGACCGTCGCGAACACGTCGCCTTCAACCTTGCCACCATCCACGCTCAGCCCGACGTCGCCGCCGACGCTCGCCACATCGCGGACGATGCTGTTCTCGGCGTGACGCGTGGTGGTGCCGCGGTGAACGTGCCAGACTTCGCGCACATCCGTGCCCGTATCGACGCCGACGAAGAGGTGGGCGTCCTGGAGCTCGGGGATGCGCTCGTGGATACGGCTCTCAAGGGTGGGCGCGCTGAGGCGGACGAAGATCGGCGCCTGAAGGTGAACTTCTTCGGCGTCGTAGGCGCTCTCCACTTCGCTCGGGTTGCTGAACACCCGCTCGTGGCCCTTCGCATACTTCCGCTCGCGCGTCATGTAGTAGCAGCCCAGAACGACGTCCTGGCTCGGCTGGATGATGGGGCGACCCGACGCGGGGCTGAGGATGTTGTTGGTGGACATCATCAGCACGCGCGCTTCGATCTGCGCCTCGATGCTGAGCGGTACGTGAACCGCCATCTGGTCACCGTCGAAGTCCGCGTTGAAGGCGGTACACACGAGCGGATGGAGCTGGATGGCCTTGCCTTCGATGAGCACCGGCTCGAACGCCTGGATGCCGAGGCGGTGCAGGGTCGGGGCGCGGTTGAGCATCACGGGGTGCTCCTTGATCACCTCGTCCAGCACGTCCCACACCTCGTTCTCTTCGCGCTCCACCATCTTCTTGGCGGCCTTGATCGTCGTGACCACGCCACGCTCTTCGAGCTTGGCGAAGATGAAGGGCTTGAACAGCTCCAACGCCATCTTCTTCGGCAGGCCGCACTGGTGCAGGCGCAGCTCGGGACCGACGACGATGACCGAACGGCCCGAGTAGTCGACGCGCTTGCCGAGCAGGTTCTGCCGGAAGCGACCGTGCTTGCCCTTGAGCATGTCGGACAGCGAGCGGAGCGCCCGCTTGTTCGGGCCGGTGAAGACCTTGCCGCGACGACCATTGTCGAAGAGCGCGTCCACCGCCTCCTGGAGCATCCGCTTCTCGTTGCGGATGATGATCTCCGGCGCGTTCAGATCGTGCAGCCGCTTGAGGCGGTTGTTGCGGTTGATCACGCGGCGGTAGAGATCGTTGAGGTCCGACGTAGCGAAGCGGCCGCCGTCGAGGGGAACGAGCGGGCGGAGATCCGGCGGGATGACCGGCACCACTTCGAGCATCATCCACTCGGGACGGTTGCCTGAGCCGTGGAAGGCCTCGATGATCTTGAGGCGCTTCGCGTGCTTACGACGCTGGGCTTCGCTCGAGGTGTCGCGCATCAGCGCGCGGATGGACTCCGCGAGGCCATCGATATCGAGCTTGCCGAGCGCATCGCGCACGACCTCACCGCCCATACCCACGTCGAAGCTGCCGTAGCCGTAGGTGCGGATCGCTTCCTGGTAGTCTTCCTCGGAGAGGATCTCGCCCTCCTTGAGGGTGGACTCCCCGGGGCTCGTGACCATGTAGGACTCGCAGTACAGCACCTTCTCCAGGTCCTTCAGGGACACGTCGAGCAGGTTGCCGATGCGGCTGGGGAGGCTCTTGAGGAACCAGATGTGGGCGACCGGCGTCGCGAGTTCAATGTGGCCGAGGCGCTCCCGGCGAACCTTGGCCTGGATGACCTCCACGCCGCACTTCTCGCAGGTGATCCCGCGGTGCTTCATGCGCTTGTACTTGCCGCAGATGCACTCGTAGTCCTTCACGGGCCCGAAGATCTTGGCGCAGAACAGGCCGTCTTTTTCCGGCTTGAAGGTGCGATAGTTGATGGTCTCCGGCTTCTTCACCTCGCCGTGCGACCAGGAACGGATCTTCTCAGGCGACGCCAGAGAGATCTTCACCGCGACGTACTGCAGGGGGTTCTTCGGCTTCTCGAAGAGGTTGTAGACGTCCTTCATGGGGCCTCCAGGCTGTAGGCTTTCGACGGTGTTCTGTACGAAGATGCAGGAAAAAGGGAGCGGGGCGCCACGTCGGGCGCCCCGAGCGGGCGCTTAGCCCTGACGGAGGACGTCCTTGTCCTCAACAAGCTCGACGTCGAGCGCCAGCGACTGGAGCTCCTTGACGAGCACGTTGAAGGACTCGGGCAGGCCCGCCTCCAACACGTTCTCGCCCTTCACGATCGACTCGTACATCCGGGTGCGGCCCAGCACGTCGTCGGACTTCACGGTGAGGAACTCCTGCAGCGCGTACGCCGCACCGTAGGCCTCAAGCGCCCACACTTCCATCTCACCGAGGCGCTGCCCGCCGAACTGCGCCTTTCCACCCAGCGGCTGCTGGGTAACGAGGCTGTAGGGCCCGATGCTCCGCGCGTGGATCTTGTCGTCGACAAGGTGATGGAGCTTCAAGACGTACATGACGCCGACCGTGACGTTGTTCGCGAAGGCTTCGCCCGTGCGCCCATCGTAGAGCAGCGTTTGCCCGTTGTGATTGCGACCGCCCGTGTTGAGCGCGACCTTGATCTCCGCTTCGTCCGCGCCGGAGAACACCGGCGTGGAAACCGTGATCCCCTTCCGGTACTTGCCCGCGAAGATCCGGAGCTCCTCCTCGGTGCCGCCGGCGATGAACGCCAGGACATCGGTCTGGTCCGCGAAGCAGCCGGTGAGGTACTCACGGAGCGACTCCACGCCATACTTCTCGTCGAGCAACCGGCCGATGTGCTCGCCCATACCCTTCGAGGCCCACCCGAGGTGGGTTTCGAGGATCTGGCCGACGTTCATACGGCTGGGGACGCCGAGGGGGTTGAGCACGAGGTCGACGGGGGTGCCGTCTTCCAGGTACGGCATGTCCTCGATCGGCAGCACCTTGGAGATGACGCCCTTGTTGCCGTGACGACCGGCCATCTTGTCACCGACGCTCAGCTTGCGCTTGATCGCGACGTAGACCTTGACCATCTTGATCACGCCCGGCGGCAGCTCGTCGCCCTTCTGGAGGCGCTCGACCTTGGCGGAGAAGCGGGCACGAAGCTCGTCTTCCTTCTCGCGAACCTTGTCCACCAGCGCGAAGATCGCGTCCTGGATCGCGTGGTCCCCGTCCACCTGGATGCGCTCGTACTGGTCGAGGCTCAAGCGCTTCACCAGCTCGGGCACGAAGGCATCGCCACGCGACACGATCTCGGCGCCCGTGTTGTCGTCGAGGATGCGGCTCGCCGACTTGGTGCCGCGCAGGATGCGCGAGAGGCTCCGGGCCGCCGACTCGCGGACGGTCTTGAGCTTCTCGTCACGATCCCGGTTGATCCGGGCGATCTGGTATGCCTCGATCTCGAGCGCGCGGGTGTCTTTGTCCACGCCTTCGCGGGCGAAGACCTGCGCGGAGATGACCGTTCCCTCCACGCCCGGGGGGACGCGGAGCGAGGTGTCCTTCACGTCGCCGGCCTTCTCGCCGAAGATGGCGCGCAGCAGCTTCTCTTCAGGAGAGAGCTGCGTTTCGCCCTTCGGGGTGATCTTGCCCACGAGGATGTCGCCCGACTTCACGTCGGCGCCGATCCGCACGATACCCGCGTCGTCGAGGTTGGCCAGAGCCTCCTCGCCAACGTTCGGGATGTCCCGCGTGATCTCTTCCTTGCCGAGCTTGGTGTCCCGCGCGGAAACCTCGAACTCTTCGATGTGGATGCTGGTGAAGTAATCTTCCGCCACCAACCGCTCAGAGATGAGGATCGAGTCCTCGAAGTTGTAGCCCTGCCACGGCATGAACGCGACGACCGCGTTCTGGCCGAGCGCGAGCTCGCCGGTGTCCGTTGCGGGACCGTCGGCGACCACCTCGCCCTTGTTCACCCGATCGCCTACGCGCACCACGGCGCGCTGGTTGATGCAGGTGTTCTGGTTGCTGCGGGTGAACTTCGTGAGGTTGTAGATATCGACGTCGTCGCCGATGCCCTCGGCCGTTTCGTCATCACACTTCACGACGACGCGGCTGCCATCGACGTACTCGACGAGGCCGGCGCGGCGCGCGGTGGTGGTTACGCCCGAGTCGCGAGCGACGATGTCTTCCATGCCGGTGCCGACGAGCGGCGCCTCGGTGCGGACGAGCGGCACCGCCTGGCGCTGCATGTTGCTGCCCATGAGCGCGCGGTTCGCGTCGTCGTTCTCGAGGAACGGGATGAGCGATGCGGCGACGGACACCAACTGGTTCGGCGACACGTCCTGGAGGGTGACCTGATCACGAGGAACAACCGCGAACTCACCCGCGCGGCGGGCAGACACGATCTCATCCTCGAAGTGGCCACCGGCACCCGCGAGCTCCGTAGCCTGTGCGATGCAGTGCTCCTCCTTCTTGCCGTCCTTCATGAAGAACTCTTCATCAAGGGCGGTGAAGTAGCTGATCTCCTGGGTGGGCTTGCCATCCCGGACGGCGCGGTACGGCGTCTCGATGAAGCCGTACTCGTCCACCCGAGCGTAAGTGGAGAGCGAGGCGATGAGGCCGATGTTCGGGCCTTCCGGGGTTTCAATCGGGCAGATCCGACCGTAGTGGGTCGGGTGCACGTCGCGAACGTCGAAGCCCGCGCGCTCGCGGTTCAAACCGCCAGGCCCAAGCGCCGAGAGACGGCGCTTGTGGGTGACTTCCGAGAGCGGGTTGTTCTGATCCATGAACTGGCTCAGCTGGCTCGACCCGAAGAACTCCTTGACCACCGCCGAGACCGGCTTGGCGTTGATGAGATCCGCCGGGGTGAGCGCCTCGATCTCCGAGAGGCTCATGCGCTCCTTGATCGCCTTCTCCATGCGGACGAGGCCGACACGGTACTGGTTCTCAAGCAGCTCGCCGACCGCGCGCACGCGCCGGTTGCCGAGGTGATCGATGTCATCCACCTCGCCCTTCTTGTTCTTCAGGTTGATCAGGTACTGAACAACCTTCAGGATGTCTTCGCGGGTGAGCGTGACCTGCTCAAGCGGCAGATCGACGTTGAGCTTGTGGTTGAGCTTCTTGCGGCCCACCTTGCTCAGGTCGTAGCGCTCGGCGTTGAAGAACAGGTTGTGGAAGTGGGCATCGGCCGCGTCGTACGTCGGGGGATCGCCCGGACGGAGACGACGGTAGATCTCGATGACCGCCTCTTCCTTGGTGGTGATCTTGTCCACGAGCAGCGTGTCGCGCAGGAAGCTGCCGACGAACTTGCCGTCGATGTACAGCGCCTCGAGCTCCTCGATGCCGCGAGCCTCGATCTCCTTCAGGTGCGCCGCGGTGATCTCGTCGTTGCACTCGACAACGATCTCGCCAGTGTTCATGTCCACAACGTCGTACGCGCTCACCTTGCCTTCGAGGGCCGAGAACTCGACCGGCAGCACGCCGACTTCGACTTCCTGCTCGCGACCGTCGATGATCTGCATCGCCTGGCGCATCATGCCGGCCTGCTTCATCTTCTTCTGGGTCGGCTTGTTGAACTTGGCGTTGTGCTTGATGATCAAATCGCCGTTCGGCGCGAAAATGTCGCGAGTGGCGGGCTGGATGTTCAGCAGGTCAACGCTCGACTCCTTCTTCCAGGAGCCATCCGCGTCGCGGAAGTAGCGCTCGCGCTGGTAGAAGTGGTTGAGCAGGTCTTCCGTGCTGTAGCCGAGAGCGCGCAGCAGGGTGGTCGCGGGCAGCTTGCGACGACGATCGATGCGGACGTAGAGGATGTCCTTGGTATCGAACTCAAAATCGATCCAGGAGCCGCGGTTCGGGATGATGCGCGCGGAGAAGATCATCTTGCCGCTGCCGCCGGTCTTCGACGGCGTTTCGTCGAAGAAGATGCCGGGGCTACGGTGAAGCTGGCTCACGATGACGCGCTCGGTGCCGTTCACGATGAACGTGCCGTTCTCGGTCATCAGCGGGATTTCGCCGAAGTAGACGTCCGACTCCTTCATGTCGTAGGGCTTGCGCTTGCCGGTGTCGGGATCCACTTCCCACACGACGAGGCGCACCGTGACCTTGAGCGGGGCCTGGAAGGTCATTCCACGCTCGCGACACTCGTCGACATCGTACTTGGGGTGCTCCAACTCGAAGGACACGAACTGCAGCTCGGCCTTGTTCGAGAAGTCCTTGATCGGGAAGACGCTTTTGAACACCGCCTGAAGGCCCATGTTCTTCCGGTCCGGAAGCGCCACATTGGCCTGCAAGAACTGCTCGTAGGACTCCTTCTGTACCGAGATCAGGTTGGTGATCGGGACAGCCGGCGTCTTGCTGTACGAGCGACGGAACTTGTAGTTGTTCGCGAGCAGGTCAGCCATATGCGACTCCGTGACGGTGAACCGCGCAGCCACACTTGGGACTCGCGGTCGCGATGGGCGAAAACACAGGACCTACCTGTTGCGAGACCCACGTCCTTGGACGCGCGCCCCGGAGGGACAGACGCCGGGGCACGGATGTGCCCCGGCGCTGGAGGGATGCTCGGAGGAGCATGCCCTTGAACTACTTGACCTCGACCTTCGCGCCGGCGTCTTCGAGCTTCTTCTTCGCGGCGGCCGCGTCGTCCTTGGAGACGGCGCTCTTGATGGCCTTGGGCGCGCTCTCGACCAACGCCTTCGCTTCCGCGAGGCCCAGGCCGGAGACGAGCTCGCGAACCGCCTTGATGACGCCGATCTTGTTCGCGCCGGCTTCGAGCAGCATGACGTCGAACTCGGTCTTCTCCTCGACCACCGCGGCCGGAGCCGCTGCAGCCGGGGCCGCCGCCGCCGCGGGCGCGCCGGCCTTCACGCCGAGCTCCGCTTCGAGGGTCTCAACGAGGGCCTTGACCTCGGCGAGCTTGAGGTTCTTGATGTAGTCGACGACTTCGTTCTGGGAAAGGGACATGGTATTTTCTCCGATGTTTCTTTGAGAGAGAGGGGGACGAGGGGGGAGCGCGGACTACTGGGCGTCCGCGAGCTTGTCTTCGTAGTTCTTGAGGAGCTGCACGAGGTCGCGCCCCGGGGCCTGGATGACGCTGACCAGGAGCCGCGGACCCTCTTGGAGGGTTGCGAGCAACTGGGCCAGGATGTCTTCCCGACTCGGGAGGGAGGCCACCGTGTCGATGCACTTCGCATCCATCGTGGACCCGTCGAAGAAACCCGCCCGCACCTGAATGGTGGGGAGGCCCTTCAACACGTCCTTGAGGATCTTGGCGGAGCCAATCGCATCCGGCCCGGAGAAGACCACGCCGGTCATCCCCGTGAAGGTGCGGTCGAGCCCCGCGACACCCGCTTCGGCGAAGGCCCGACGCGCAAGGGTGTTCTTGATCACCTTGTACCGCATGCCGCTCTTCTCGAGCTCACGACGGAACGAGTTGATGTCGGACACCTTGGTGCCTTTGAAGTGCGCGAGCACGATGAACGGCGCGCCCTTCGCGAAGGTCGAGAAGGTAGAGATCTGGTCGGCTTTTTGAGTCCGGTTCATGGTGTCTCCTAAGCCTCGCCCGTGCGGATGAGATCGCCTGGATCGAGCCGGATTCCCGGCCCCATCGTGGTGCTCACCGCCGCGCCGCGCAGGTACGTGCCCTTCGCGGAAGCCGGCTTGAGCTTCATCAGCGTGTTCACCAACGCCTCGATGTTCTCCTTGAGCTGCTGGCCCTCCATCGACGCCCGGCCGACGTTCGCGTGCACAATGCCAGCCTTCTCGACCCGGAAGTCGATCTTGCCGCCCTTGAGCTCGCGAACCGTCTGCGCGATCGCATCCGGACCGACCACTGTGCCGATCTTCGGGTTCGGCATGAGCCCGCGGGGTCCGAGGACCCGCCCGAGCTTACCGACCTTGCCCATCAAGTCGCGTGTCGCCACGGCCTTGTCGAAGTCGGTCCACCCTTCGCTCTCGATTTTGAGGATCAGGTCGTCGGCGCCGACAAAGTCGGCCCCGGCTTCCCTGGCTGCTTTCGCCGCTTCGCCCTGGGCGAAGACGAGGACGCGGACCGTCTTCCCAGTCCCGTGAGGGAGGGCGACGGCGCCACGGACCATCTGGTCGGCATGCTTCGGATCGACGCCGAGCCGCACTGCGATGTCGATGGTCTCATCGAACTTCGCAGATGCAGTCTGCTTCAGAAGCACGACCGCCTGGTCGAGCGAGTATTTGTTGTTCGGGTCGACGGCCTTTCGGGCCGCAGAGTACCGTTTTCCGCTAGTTGCCATGTTTCGGTTGATTCTCCTGCGAACGACAGCGTTGAACGGACCAAAAAGGCGCCCCCGTTCGCTTCTGCCGCCCTTTATTGGTTAGGTCCACGGAGCGGCGGCGCTCCTCCCTCAGGCCAACGGTGCGGGGTTGTAGTTTCAGACGACGTCGACACCCATGGAACGTGCTGTTCCCTCGACCGTCCGGCATGCCGCCTCCAGATTGGTCGTGTTCATGTCTGCCAACTTCGTCTTCGCGATCTCCATCACCTGGGCATGGGTGACGGAGCCAACTTTCTTTTTGTTGGGCTCGGCTGAGCCCTTCTCGGCCTTGGCGGCCTTGGTGAGCAATACGGCCACCGGCGGCGGCTTCACCACGAAGGTGAAGCTACGGTCGCTGAACACCGTGATGATGACGGGGACGACAACGTTCTCGCTGGCCATGGCGGCCGTACGGGCGTTGAAGTCCTTCACGAACATCGGGATGTTCACGCCGGCCTGGCCGAGGGCGGGGCCTACCGGCGGCGAAGGGGTTGCCTTGCCAGCGGTGATCTGCAACTTGATTTGATTGACGATCTTCTTCGCCATGTTCGTTCCCTGTTGCGGGGGTTACCCGACTTTCTCGACCTGAGTGAAGTCCAGCTCGACCGACGTTGGCCGGCCGAAAATGGTGACTGTGACGCGGAGGCGGCCACGCGTGGCGTTGACCTCCTCCACCTTGCCGACGACAGGCGCGAGCGGGCCATCGACCACGCGCACTCCTTCGCCGCGCTCGAAGCTCACCGCGAGCTTCGGCTTCTGCTCCTCACCGCCGAGGCGGTTGGTGATGCGACGAACCTCTTCGTCCGGCATCGGCGGCGGCCGACGGCCGGCCCCCACGAAGCCGGTGACCTTCGGCGTCTCTTTGACGACGTGCCAGGTCTGATTGTCCATTTCCATTTCCACGAGGATGTACCCCGGGAAGAACTTACGGGTTGTCGTCTTCTTCTGGCCATTCTTGACCTCGACGACCTCTTCGGTGGGCACGAGCACCTGGCCGAAGCGCGGGCTGAGCCCGTAGAGCTTCACCCGCTCTTCGAGCGCCTGCTTCGCCTTGTTCTCGAAGCCAGAGTAGGTATGTACTACGTACCACGCCATTGCCATGAGGAGATAAACCCCGAAGAATACCGGTTACTTACCGACGCCCGTGTAGAGGGCGTACGTGGTGATGTGGCTCCACGAGAAGTCGTAGACAAACATCAGGAGGCCGAAGCCGAGCGCCGCGATGACGACGACGGTGGTGTTGTCCACCGTTTCTTCCCGCGTTGGCCAGGTGACACGGTCGAGCTCGCTCACCGCGCTCTCGACGTAGGCCGTGGCGGCCGCGTGCCGCCGCAGCACCGCAAAGGTGATCGCGGCCGACGCGACTCCGAGCAGCGTCGTGGCCGAAACGAAGCCGGCGAGGATCGGATCCTCGATGCTCTGGAACGCGGCAACCTGCAGCGCGGCGCTACGCACGAACACCCCGGCGGCGATGCCGGCGAGGACGTACAGGAGCGTCACGGAGCGTTGGTTTTCCACGTTGGCCTTGGTTCAATTCGCGATTAGCGAACGTTGTTGCTATCTTTTTTTCCTGCCCACACTCGAAGCCCGCAGTGTGCGGGGGACGGTCGGACGGAAGCCCCGGCGGGTTAATGCGCTGGCACGAATCGTGCAAGGGCAACAGACAACAAGGGCTCGGGTTTCTCCCGAGCCCTCACGCCGTGGCCCCCCGGGCCCGCAGGATCAGGCGATGATCTCGGCAACCACACCGGCGCCGACAGTCTTGCCACCTTCGCGGATGGCGAAGCGGAGCTGCTTCTCCATCGCGATGGGCGTGATGAGCTCGATCGTCATCTCCACGCGGTCCCCCGGCATGACCATCTCGACCCCATCTTTGAGTTCGATGACGCCGGTCACGTCCGTGGTGCGGAAGTAGAACTGCGGGCGGTACCCGTTGAAGAACGGCTTGTGACGGCCGCCTTCGTCCTTCTTCAGGATGTACGCTTCCGCCTTGAACTTCTTGTGCGGCGTGATGCTCTTCGGCTTCGCCAGCACCTGCCCGCGCTCGATGTTCGTACGGTCCACGCCGCGAAGCAGCAGACCCACGTTGTCGCCAGCCTGCCCCTGGTCCAGGAGCTTGCGGAACATCTCGACGCCGGTCACCGTCGTCGTCATGGTGTCCTTGAACCCCACGATCTCGATGGTCTCCCCGACCTTCACGATCCCGCGCTCCACGCGGCCCGTGGCCACCGTGCCGCGGCCCGTGATCGTGAACACATCTTCCACCGGCATCAGGAACGGCTTCTCGATGTCACGGATCGGCTGCGGGATGAACGCGTCCACCGCTTCCATCAGCTTCAGGATCGCGGGACGACCGATGTCCGACGTGTCCCCGTCCAGCGCCTTCGTCGCCGAGCCGCGGATGATCGGGGTCGTATCCCCAGGGAAGTCGTAGCTCGACAGGAGCTCGCGCACTTCCATCTCCACCAGCTCGAGCAGCTCGGGGTCGTCCAGCATGTCGCACTTGTTCAGGAACACCACGATCGAGGGCACGTTCACCTGACGAGCGAGCAGCACGTGCTCCTTCGTCTGCGGCATCGGGCCGTCCGCCGCGCTCACGACGAGGATCGCCCCGTCCATCTGCGCCGCGCCGGTGATCATGTTCTTGATGTAGTCCGCGTGCCCAGGGCAATCCACGTGCGCGTAGTGACGGTTCGCCGTCTCGTATTCCACGTGCGCCGTGTTGATCGTGATGCCGCGGGCCTTCTCTTCCGGTGCCTTGTCGATGTCCGCGTACGCCATGAACTTCGCGCCGCCCGACTCCGCCAGGATCTTGGTGATCGCCGCCGTCAGCGACGTCTTCCCATGGTCAACGTGACCGATCGTGCCGATGTTGCAATGCGGCTTGTTGCGCTCGAACTTTGCCTTGGCCAT
>BJHF01000005.1:0-22034 GCA_014191855.1 Deltaproteobacteria bacterium | reverse complement strand
TCGCGCCGCCCGACTCCGCCAGGATCTTGGTGATCGCCGCCGTCAGCGACGTCTTCCCATGGTCAACGTGACCGATCGTGCCGATGTTGCAATGCGGCTTGTTGCGCTCGAACTTTGCCTTGGCCATGGGGGTTTCCTCGTTGATTGAGAGAAGGTGGAGCCCATGACCGGGATTGAACCGGTGACCTCTTCCTTACCAAGGAAGTGCTCTGCCACTGAGCTACATGGGCGGGGTTGAGAAGAACGGAACGAAGCTCACGGTGGAGCGGGAGACGGGGCTCGAACCCGCGACCCTCAGCTTGGAAGGCTGATGCTCTACCACTGAGCTACTCCCGCAGGGTATGGTGGGCAGAAGTGGATTCGAACCACTGTAGACATTACGCCAGTGGGTTTACAGCCCACCCCCTTTAGCCGCTCGGGCATCTGCCCCCGAAGAAACAACACTCTAAGAAACGACACGATCTGGGAAAGCTAGCGGCGGGACTCGAACCCGCAACCTGCAGTTTACAAAACTGCTGCTCTGCCAATTGAGCCACGCCAGCGACGAGGCCGCTCGGTCGCGCCGCGTTTTATTCGCGGCGGGCGCGCTGTCAAGGAGAAGGTGTGTCCTTCTCGGGCGCGTTGAAGGTGCCAGCGGGGGCCGTATCGGCCATCTCCAACCGTTTGACGTGGATCGTCTCGCGTCGGCCGTCGGCCCGCTCCAGCGTCATCGTGCCCGGAACAAGTACGCCCGGCGCGAGCAGCTTCCAGTCTCGCATCTCGAACAGCACCGCGCCGCCCTCCGTGACGTAGCGCACGCGGTCGAGGTGCCCGCTCCCGGGGTCGATGTCGGCGAACGCCAGCCCCGGCTCGCTCGGATCCTCGCCCCGCCCCACGCGCACTCCAGATTCCGCCCCCTCCAACAGCAGAAGTTCCTCCGACCCCGGGCCGCCGAGAAGCGTTTGAACATCGAGCGCCACGCCGAGCACCACCTCCGGTGCAAACGTGTCGGCCTGGCTGATGAGCACACCGATGTCGCGCTTCTCCACCTGGTCGCCCACCCGGATCCACGCCCCGTTCGCGGTGGCCACGGACAAGCTGCTGGCTCCCCCGCCCTTGGCCCTCACTTCCAGCCGCCGCGAGGTCGCATCGCGCCAATATTCGTGTCCCACCACGAGGTGGCGGCTGTCGAGGTCGAACTCACGCTCGAACTCGAAGCGTACGGCCGGCGCTCGGGCCAGCGCTGCGGCCCCGCCGGTAGCCCCGCCATGGGCGGCGATGCAGCCCGCGATCACGCCCGCGGCATCGCTCACTGGCACCACCGCAGCCTTCTTCGCATCGTCCACCGACGTGCGCACCGGCGGCCCCTTCGCGGGATCGTGCACGAGGGTCATCACGACGCCCGTGTCCTTGTTGAGGCTGCGCGCCGCCGCAGTGGCGGCCGCTTCGTCGGCGAATCCCTCCACCAGCGCCACGAACTCCCAGCCCTCGCCGAGGTGGAAGCGCTTCACCACCCTCACGCTGTACCCCGCCTTCGCGGCTGCGGACTCCACGGTGGCCGCGCTGGCCCGCTCCAGCATCTCCGGGCTCTCCAACCACCACGCGCCCGTGGCCGCCACGGCGCGCGCCATCGCCAGGATCAACAAGAGCATCAGGGGCTACCTAATCTATTCGTTGATCTGACGAAGCGAGAGCTCGTAGACGCCTTCGTCTTCCCCGGCCCCGACCACCACGAGGTACTGCTCCCCGCCGACAAGGGTCACGTCCAGGAAGCCCTCTTCGCCCTCCACGCCGGCGAGGCCGCCGGTGTTGAGCGAACGGTCGAACGTGAAGTCCTCGTCCTCGTCGAGCTCGTCGGTATCGAGCCAGGTGGTGCTGTAGGGCGCCGTTCCGGACGGCAGGCTGCCGCCGAAGGAGGTGCACTGTTGCACAAGGACCTGATCGTAGAAGGTCTCCGGCATCGGCTCGCTCTCGTCCAGCACGCCGTCCCGGTCGAAATCCAGGTCGCACGTGGGCAGGGTGCCTTCCGGAACGCCGCAGGCGTCCTCCACTTCCTGCTCACTGCCCATCGTGCCGGACAAGAATACCTGATAGTACAGGTGTTCGATCACGCTTTCGGGAAATTCGAACGAAATTGCGTCCGTACACAGTGCGTTCGAGTGTGTTCCCGCTACCGTCGGCTCGGGGACATATTCCAGCGGCGCCACCGCGATCCAGGGATTGCTCGGCTCGCTGTCCCCATCGGCGTCGAAGCGCCGGTCCAGCCAGATCTCCACGCGCACAGACTCGCCGGCCACGTGGTCCCGAAGGTCGAGCAGCCAGCGGTCGGTGTCCACCACGTCGAGGGACTCGGTGTCCCCGTCCGCGAGCTTGACGATGACGGTGTCGGCCCCGGCGATCTGCCCAAGGCCATAGATCGTCGTTCCATCCACGGGAAGTGACGGGAGCGCGACCGACTGCGCGTCCGTGGCGCCGTAGATGTTCTCCACCGCGTAGTCGTCCGCGGTGGGATCGTTCCAGCGCACGACCGTGCCCAGGAACCCATCCCCCGCGTACTGCAGCTCGATGCCGGCTGCGTCATACGGCACCCCGTTGAGCCGCACGACCTGCGCGCCGTAGTTTCCGTCGATCCACCCGCTGAACTCGAAGGCGGGGTCGAAGTGGAACACGTCGGTGTTGCCGAGGCGTACATCAGAGCCCTCTTCGAGCTCCGGCGTGAGCGTGTCGCCATCCACCCAGGCGTAGTTCAGGCCGTTGATGTTCACGCCGCGCTGGTAGCCGTTCGCGCCGAACAGGCTGTCCCGGTCTGCTGGGATCGACACCAGCGTTTCCGCCGCGGAGTAGGCGGTGAACATCGCGTCGGTAACCAGCACAGCGCCGCTCGAATCCGTGGCCCCGGTCGCGACGAGCGAGAGCTGCCACTGGGCCACGAGCGTGTCGAAGTCCATGTCGGTGTCGGTGGCGTAGGTGTCCAGAGCCTCTTCGTAAGCATCCAGGCCCACTTGTTCCGTGGCCAGCAGCGCCTTGAAGAAGCCGGCGCGATCCGAGGTGTTGGTGGCTGCCCAGTCCCACAACCAGAGGCCGAACAGGTACTGCGCCCCTTTCGCGCTCGCGTCGAGGCTGCCCTTGGTACCCTCCGCCAGCAGCGGGTAGTTGTAGGGCGAGTCAAGATAGTCCCAAGCATCCTTGTGGAAGGGCGCGCCGAAGCCACAGCGATCCGCGGCGAGGGTGCCGAGCACGTCGTTCTGCCAGTCCTCCTCCACCTCCGAGCCCTCCAACACGATGTTGTGCTGGTTGTAGGCGACGAGCGCGACGAGCGAACGCGCAACCTCCGCCGAGAGGGCGTAGCTGGTGTACTCCGAGACCGGCACCTGCTGGCCCAGGTGAAAGAAGCCGACGGGGTCGGGAGCGTAGGCGTAGATCACCTCGCGCTCGTCGCTCCCCACGTTGGTCTTGAGGTCGTAATCCTCCAGGTCCACCGCCGGCTCTGCGTACGATGGCAGCAAGGAGTCCTGATCCTCTTCATCGGTGGCGCTGAACGTGATGTTGTTCAGCTCCGGGGTGATGAAGAGGTCGATGCGACCGTCCCCGTCGATATCCGAGGGCTCGCCGACGAGCTCGGTGACGTTCGGGTAGATGTTGTAGTCAAAGATGTCGGCGACGGTGTTCAGATCGCAATTATCAAAGCCGTACGCCAGCCGTACGTGGGGCTGGTCGATCACCCCATCGCACTCGAAGTCCCAGTCGATGGCCACTTCATTGTCCACCCAGATCGCGATGTGCTCGCCGAGCGCCCACAGCGTCGCGTCCTTGGTCCTCCAGTCGTCGTCGTCCATATCGATGCGCACGTTGAACGTGTCGGTCGTGGTGCCGATGTCGTCGGTGTCCAGCACATCACGGCGGGGCACGATGGCGCCGCCCGTGGGGTCGAAGTCGATCGGCTCCATCTTTCGCGGGTTGTAGGCGCTGCGCTCCCTGGCAGGCCGGTCTTCGCGGGCGCGGGCCGAAACCGCGCTGTCGAGGATGTAGCGCAGCCCGTAGGTCTGGTCGCTCGTCGCGGGGTTGACGAGGATCAGGTAGAATTCCTGATCCTTGTTCGAATCCCCCGACTCGTCAGCCAGCGAGAGTGAACGCGGGGATTCGCCGGATTCCAGCTCCGCGAGATCGCCCGCCTCGTCGAAGTTGTAGTCCTTCGGGTCGCCCGAATCCGTGTCCGCGTCTGAATCGGAGTCGGCATCCGTGTCGGTGTCCGTATCCCCGCTCTCGGTGTCCCCACTGTCTGGTGTGGAGCTTCCGCCTGTCTCTTTTCCAAAGTCAGGCGGGTCAACCACGCAGCCGACGAGCAGGAGCAGAGTCACGGGGAGTAGATGACGATGCATGCGAGGTCCTCCGGGCGCGGTCCCGACCGGCGCACGCTACCACAAGCGAGCCCGCCACGTCCAATCCCTTGACTCACGCGCGCCGCATCTGTATAAGCGCGTGGACTTCCGAGGCCCATGATGACCCTTCGCTCCACTGCTCTTCTCCTGATTCTGGCTGCATGTGACGGTGGGGGCGATGGCACCGACACCAGCGACACCGGCGGCGGCGCAACCACCCGCACCTTCGAATACTTCATCAACACGACGGATGTCTACACGGGCGACACGACCTGCAACGGCACCGACATGGGCCAGGTTGATCCGGCGAAACAGGTGATGACCTCCTACAACGGCGAAGTGCACGACTTCCAGTCGGAAGACGAGGTGCCCGAAGCCGACATCATGTTCTGGCTGGGCGACGACATCACCGCGGCCGCCGATTCGACCCTGAAGGCGGATACGAGCGGCGCGTTCACGACGGAGGTGCCGACGTGCACGCCCGTCGCGTACGGTACGTTCACCCCTGCAGACTGGGACCAGACCGTGGACACCTACGAGGTTCACCAGGTGTACGGCTACGAAGAGGACGGTGTGATCGACGGCGAGTGGATCAACTCCGTGAGCCAGACCACCTCCAAGCTCATCCCCGGCATCATCGGCATCGAGTGGGACACGACGACCGGGATCATCGCGGGCACGGCGTACGACTGCTTTGAGAACCCGATCGGCAACGCGCAGGTGTACATTCACGACGGTTCTGGCAACATCCCGGCCACCGGTGAGATCTTCTACTTCACCGACGGCGACAATGGCCTGCCGACGAACCACGACATCGCATCCGACGCAAGCGTCGACAACGGGTTGTGGGTCGCGGTCAACATCCCCGTGGGCACGTGGACGGCGGAGATGTGGGGCTTCGATGGAACAGACTACGTGTTGCTCGGCAGCACCGTGCTGAACATCAAGGCGGGCTCCGTCAACATCTCGAACATCTACACCGGTCACGACGACGGGATCGCGTACCCGGAAAGCTGCCTGTTGGTGCAGTGATGCTCGGGGCGCTCTGGCTGGCCCTGGCCGCGGCGCCCGCGCACGCGGACGCCCCCGACAACTGGAAGTTCACCTTGGACGGGTATTACCGCGTCCGCGGGCACGCGTTCTGGGACCTCTATGAGGGGCAGGCCGCGGCCGGCACCTACATGACCCACCGCATTCGCCTGCAGCCGATGTTGAACTTCGAAGATCGGGCGAAGTTCATGATGCAGGTGGATGCGCTCGACGGCGTGGTGTGGGGCGACAACATGTCCCAGGCTTCCACGGCGTTGTTCGCGGGGGATCCTTCGGAGACCACCATCGAGGGCGTGGAGGGTAGCCCGGTGAAGGTGCGCCGCGCCTGGATGGAATTCAAGGTTCCAGTCGGCTTGTTCCGCGTCGGCCGCCAGGCGAGCCAGTGGGGCATGGGCCTGTTGGCGAACGACGGCAACGGCTTCGACGACAGCTTCGGCGAGAACAAGTTCGGTAGCACGTACGACCGGATCTTGTTCGCCACCCGTCCGATCACCGTCGCGACGACCGTGGCGAACATGGTGAACCCCCAGGCCAAGGTGCGGGACATCCCGCTGATCGCGGCGTTCGGCGTGGATCGCCTCGTGGAAGACCCGCTCATCCAATACTACGGCTATAGCTGCGATCCGGATGAGACGACGGACAACGCCGCATGCGGCCCCACCGACGAGCACAGCTGGACGGATGAACGCGAGGCGGAACGCCGACCGACCACCTGGTGGGTGGACACCGAAGACGACGTCTACGAGATGGTGTACGTGCTGGTGTACCGGGGAGAGGACATCAAGTTCTCTCCGAAGGTGACGGGCGACCTCACCGCGGGCTTCTACATCGTCAACCGGGTGCAGGCCGAGACCGACAGCAACGTGCTGATCGTCGACGGCTACATCAAGGAAGAGATCGCCAACACCTACGCCGAGGCGGAGGTGCTCACCATCCAGGGCGACACCCGAGCGATCACCCTCGCGAGCGAGAGCGTCGAGGATCCGCTCGGAAAGACCGCCAACATCTGGGGCTACGTGCTCCGCGCGGGCTACCAGGACCCGAAGTGGACCGCGTTGATGGAGCACGGGTACGCCTCGGGCGACGACCAGCCGACGGACGCCGACTTCACCGGCCGCCCGCTGCACCCCGACCACAATGTGGGGCTCTTGTTCTACGAAGAGATCATGTCTCGCGTAACGGCCGAAGCCTGGGGGGACGGGGCGAAGGGGCTCTGGAGTAACGGCGGCGTGTACAACAGCCGGTACATCTTCCCGAATGTCCGCTACCGCCCCCTGCCCAACTGGGAGCTCTCGGCCGCCTACATGATGGCGTGGCCAGACAAGCCGGACGGCAGCAAGATCCTCTGCGCCGAAGGCGATGCGGTGGACTGCACCGTGTACAGCGCCACCTCCGACTACCTCGCGTACGAGGTGGATCTCGCGGTGAAGCACCGCTGGGCCGAACACGTGAACTTCAGCGTTGAAGGCGGGTTTGCCCACGTCACCGACCGCATCCCGCTCAAGAGCACGGGCATGCAGTACGAAACCGACGACGAAGGCCACACCTACGGCGACTTCTGGACCGTCCAGTCCCGCATCGCGTACGAGTTCTAGGTTGTTCGCCGCGCTCTTCTGGCTGGCGTTCGCCGCGGCGGGAGTGCCCGAAGACGTGGAATTCGCCGCCGACGCCGACAAGCCCCTCGATCTCCGTCAGGCCGCGTTTGCCCGGCTGCACGCAGAAGCGGCGGTGCCCACGCTGCTGAAGATCGCGAAGGACAAGGACACTTCGCCGCAGCGGCGGTGGGTTTCGGTCCGCGCGCTGGGCCTGAACCCCGCGCCCGAAGCGAGCGCCGCCCTCGTCGAGTTCCTCGCCTCCGAGAACGCCCCGACTCGCATCGCCGCCCTGGCCGCCCTCGGCGAACGAAAGGACCGCGCCTTCTCCGGCCGGGTGGCGGCGCGACTCGAAGACAAGGCGCTGCTCGTGCGGCAGGCCGCCGCCGACGCGCTGGGCCAGATCGGCGATCCCGCAACGCTCCCGGACCTTTCTCGCGCGCTTCAAGACCCGACCGGCACCTACCGCGGCACCTCGATGTGGGTACGGCGGCACTACGTCGAGGCCATGGGCAAGATCGGGACGGACGCCGCCATTGTGCACCTTGCCGGCGCGCTTACGGATCCCGACGCCGACGTGGTTACCGCGGCCATGAACGGCTTGGAGAAGGCGGCCGGCTTCTCCTACGCGCAGGGGCGAACGCGCGCCGAGGCGATCGAAGCGTGGAGCCGGTGGAGCAAAGGCCGTTAGGCGGGAGCCACACGATGGCCTACGACTGGACACAACCGCCGCGGGGACAGGCGGTTGCGCTTGTGTCTGTGTACGACATCGAGAACAACGCCGTGCGCCAGCTCGCGGCCGGGCTCCGGGCAGCAGGCCGTCGCGTCCTCGAGGTGTACTTCAAGGACTGGCGAAACAACCGGTTTGAGGAGCCGATCGACGCCGAGCTCAAGGCGCTCACTCGGGTGCTGGCGGAGCAGGGTGCCGGGTTGGTGGCGATCAGCCTCCGCGCCAGCGCCTACGAGGGTGTGGCTCGGCAGCTCGCCGCCTACATCCGGGCACACACGGGCCTGCCGGTCGTGGTGGGCGGCTGGCACGCCACGGTGCGGCCGGAGTCGGTCATCGCGTTTGCGGACGCGATCGTGCGTGGCGAGGCAGACGAGACATTTCCAGTGTTTGTGCAACGCTTCTTCTCCCATGACCCGGAGCTGGCCCGCTCACCGGGAACCTGGGTGCGGCACGGAGCGGACGTGGAGCAGAACGCCCCCGCCGCCCGGCCGGCCGTGCTCGACCGCCTCCCCTGGCGCGACTACACCCACGCCGACAAATGGGTGATCGACCGCCACACCGTGCGTCGCGGCGATCCCATGGCCGGCGATCCGTTGCACCAGGTGTTGTGCAGCCTGGGCTGCATCCAGGAGTGCAGCTTCTGCCACAATAGTTTCGATGATGGCTCGCCCGGGGCCCGCCTGCGCTTCCGCTCGGTGTCCTCCGTGCTCGACGAGCTCGCAGCGCGCCGCATCGCCAACGCCTCCATCCGCCGCGTGCGCTTCGATGACGAGATCTTCGGCATCGATCGCCGGTGGTTACGGGAGTTCGCCGAGCGCTATCCCAAGGAGGTTGGGCTCCCGTTCGATTTCCTCACGGAGCCCACCGTCGTAAGCGAGGAATACGCCACGCTGCTGGCGAGCGCCGGCGCCGAGTGGGTGCACATGGGCATCCAAAGCACGGAAGAGGTGAATCGGGACAAGCTCTCGCGGCGCGCGAACCGCGAAACCACGCTCGCCGCGGTGGAGCGCCTCACCCGCCATGGGATCCGCATCCGCTACCTCACGATGGTGGACATTCCCGGCGTTACCGACGAGCAGAAGCGCGCCTTGTTCGAGTTCTTCCAGTCCCTCCCCCGCCCGTGGGATCTTTACCTCTTCTCGCTCACCCACTTCCCGGGGAGCCAGATGGTCGAGGGGCTCCTCCGCGATGGCGTGCTCGATCCGAGCGAGGTGGAGGGCGCCGCCCACAAGACCTTCTCCCAGTACCGCGTCGAGCTGAGCTGGCCCCGCGACGACGCGGACACCTGGTGGATTGCGATGTACGTCATGCAAGCCAGCGGACTCGTTCCTCGGTCCTTGCTCAGCGCCCTCGTTCGCGCCGGCGTCGGCCGAACCGCAACGCGCCCGATCGTGCTCGCCGCGCACGCCGCCACCCTGGCAAAAACGGCGCGCGTGGCCGCGCGAATGGCGCGAAACGGCGAGCTGACGCCGACGCTCGTGCGCCGCTGGTGGAACCCGCTCGCGATGGTAACGATGTGAACGCGCGCTGGGCTCCCGTCGCAGCCTTCCCGATCGGCGTGGCGGCGAGCGTTGCGGCAACCTGGCCTGCCGCGACGACCTTCCGCACCCACAGCCTCGTTCCGGTGGGGTACGCGGACGTTCAGGCGGGGATGTGGTGGCCGCGGCAGGTCGGCGACGCCCTTCTGCAGGGAAAGAACCCGTTCTATGCCGAATCACTATTCTGGCCTGTGGGGCAGGATGTCACTCGGCTCGTGTGGAACGTGCTTGCGGAGCTGGTGCTGTTTCCGCTCTGGCAGCTCACCACCCCGCTCGCCGCGTTGAACCTGGCGGCGTTCCTCGTTTCCGGCTTGAACGCGGCGGCGTGCGCCTGGGGGGTGCGACGGCTCGGCGGCGGCGCGGCCGCGGCCCTCGGGGCAGCGGTCATGGCTGGCGGCAGCCACTTCGCCTTCATCGAGATGGTGAACGGCCGGATCGAGCAGGCGCTCTGGGCGCCCGTGGCGGTGTTTCTGGCCGAGCTGTTGTCGCCCGACCCCCGGCCCGTCCGCGCGGGCATCTGGCTCGGGCTCGCGGCCGCAGTATACTGGTTCTACGGGTACTTTCTCCTGCTAGTGGTGCTGGCGTGGCTCGCGCTCCGTCACAGCCGGGCCGCGCTCGGAACCGTGGTGAAGTTGGGCGCGGTTTCCGCCCTCACGGCGCTGCCGTTTCTGCTGCCCGTGCTGCTCGACGTAAGCGGGCGGGCCACCGCGTACATGGGCGGCGACACGCTCGCCTCCCAGGCCATCGCCAGCGTCTCCGCCACCAGCGGGCTTTGGTGGCCGCTCGGTGTAGAACCTGCGTTTGCCGCCATGTCCGTGCCCTTGCTGGTGCTCCCTTTCTCGGCGTACGCGCTGATCCGAGGCCGAGGTCCGCTTCGTGGCCTGGGCGCGGTTGCGCTGGCGACCACGATCCTGGCGATGGGACCATTCCTCGCGCTCGACGGAGGCGCGCCGCTCGGCGGCGTTCGCCTCTGGCTGCCCCAGGCCGCGCTCAACGTCCTACCCGGGATGGCCCGCTTCTGGTGGTGCTACCGGTGGCTCACGCTAGCGATCCCGGCCGCGATCCTCGGCCTCGCGTGGGTGTTTCGCGAGCGTCGCGTGGCCCTCGCGCTGCTCGCGGCGGCGTCGATCGGGGAAACTGCCTGCGTGCTACGGGGCGGTGCACCCACGGCCCGGCTTCCCCGGCAAGGTGTGCGCCTCCCGCCGGCGATGGGCCTCATCGCGGCGTTGCCCGCCGAAGCCCCCGTGCTGGTCCTGCCACGCGGAGACACGAACGCAATCTTCATTGGGTGGCAAGCCTGGTTTCGGCAACCGGTGGACATTGGGCTGGCCCAGCACCTCCCCGGCGTCATCCCCTGCGGCATCGTGGACGTGATGGGTTCTAGCGAGCTGGGCAAGACACTGACCGACCCAACGCGACCCGTCCCCGCGCGCTGGACCTCCGAGCAGACCCAAGGCTTCGCTTACGTGCTGCTCTTTTTCCGCGACGCTGCGCCGGGCTCAAGACAGCACGACGCCGAAACAAGCCAACTGGAGGCGCGCCTGACCGCCGTGCTCGGCGCGCCCATGGCGCAGAACGCAGTCGCGGCATGGTGGGCGATTCCAGGTGTTGCTCCCCGCTAACCGGCCTCGTCGACCAGCCCCTGGAGCTGCCCCTTCGTCAACCGCCCCGTCTGGGCGGCCTTGATCTGCCCGTCGACCCCGATCACGAAGGTGGTGGGGAAGGAGTTGACCTTCCAGTCGGCGACCACCTGGTTCGTGCCCTCCAGCACGTCGTAGGTGATGCCCAGGTCCGCCGCATCCTTCGCCAGGGCCTTCCCGGTGCCGCTGTTCACCGCTACGCCGAGAACGGCGATGTCCGGATGCTGTGCGGCCCACGTGCTGATCTCTGGGATCTCCGCTCGACACGGGCCACACCAGCTCCCCCAAAAGTTCACGACCACAACCTTGCCCCGCAGGCTGGCCAAAGAGGTGGTTCCCCCCGCAATATTCACCAGCTCCATGGGCGGCGCGGAACCCGTGGGCCGGTTCGCACGATCGAGCAGCGAGGCCCCCGCGATGAGCGCCAATGCCACGCCGATGGCGATGGCCCAGTCCTGCAACAGTCGCTTCACGGGTGCAACCTATGCGCCCGGTGCGTCCGCGCCACCGGGCGCGGCCGAGAAGCGACGAATCGTGCTCGCTCTTGACGTGTCCAGGCGGTAGATTCTCACACCCCTCAGGTTACCCCCATGAACGTCGTATTCACGCTCCTCGTGCTCATCAGCGTGCTCGTGGCGGGCTGGGTCGGGTCCCCTGCTCATCTCGCGAGGCAGGAGGGCACAGAAGTAGGGGTGGAGCTCGAAGCCGGGTCTCCGGTGAAGGTGGGCGGCAAGGTACGCGTGGACGCGCGCGGGGTGGAGTACCCCGGGGTGGTGGTCGCCGTGACTGCGGCGGTGGGCGACGCGCAGCCGACTGCGCGCGTAGTGTCGATGAGCCCGGACGGCCCGGTTTCGGTGCGCTTCGACGAGGAGCACCGGATGAAGCTCGTGGGCGACGCCGCGATGGATCAGGCGAAAAAGTCCGTCGAATTGGCCATCGGCCTGATCGGAATGATGACCCTTTTCCTCGGACTCATGAAGGTGATCGAAGCCGGCGGCGGCCTCGACCTCATCGCGACCGCCATCCGTCCGTTCATGGTGTGGTTGTTCCCCGATGTGCCGTCGAAGCACCCGGCGATGGGCGCCATGGTCATGAACATCGCGGCGAACATGCTCGGACTGGGCAACGCCGCCACCCCCTTCGGCATCAAGGCGATGCAGGAATTGGACACGCTCAACCGGGACAAAGGCACGGCCACCAACGCCATGGTCCTGTTCCTTGCCATCAACACCACCGGCCTCGCGGTGCTCCCGACCGGGATGATGGCCGTGCGCGCTGCGTTGGGCAGCCACAACCCTGCTTCCATCTTTCCCACGACGATCGCGGCTTCTCACGTAACCACCCTGGTCGCGGTGCTGATCGCCAAGGGCCTCTCGCGGCTGTTTCCAGGCGGTGCCAGCGAGCCGGTGGAGCGAGAGCCGCTCACCTGGGCGGACTTCGTGCCGTTCTCCTTGTTCACGACCGGTCTGTTGGGGGTGTGCGCCATCGTCGGCGTGTACGAGCAGGCGACCTTCTACATCATGCCGCTGCTGATCGGCGGAATGATCGCGTTCGGCCTGATCCGCAAGGTGAAGGTGTATGAATCGTTGGTTGAGGGGGCCCGCGACGGCTTCGCTTCGGCCACGAAGATCATCCCCTACGTCGTCGCGATCCTCGTGGCCGTCGGGATGTTCCGCGCGAGCGGCGCGATGAGCGTCCTCGTTTCCGCGCTTGCCATCCCCGCCAAGCTGCTCGCGATTCCGCCTGAAGTCCTGCCCCTGGCGATCCTGCGGCCGCTCTCGGGCTCCGGCGCCTTCGCCCTCGCGAGCGACCTGACCCGCACCTACGGCCCCGACAGCTACATCGGCAATCTCGCTGGAACGATGCAGGGAACCACCGAGACCACGTTCTACGTGCTGGCGGTGTACTTCGGCTCGGTGGGCGTGAAGAAGTACCGGCACGCGGTGGTCGTCGGGCTGCTCAGCGAGTTCTTCGGCATCCTCGCCGCCGTATTCTTCGTTCGTTGGCTCATCGGCGGTCCCTGAGCGATCCGAACACCGCGGCCGCTTCCGCCTCGGCAACGTCCGGCAGCGCCAGGCGGCCGCCCGGAAACCAGATCACGACCCGACCGAGCCGGTTGAGGCGCAGCAGCGGCCCCTGGGTCCACCGCACCGACTGCACCTTCTCCCGGGGGAGGACCCAGGTGTTTCGGGCCAGAAAGCCACGACGGACGACGATGAATCGCTCGGTCACCCGCCAGCCCTGACGGCGGGCGTCCAGGAAGCCCAGCAGGCCCCCCACCACGGCGAGGGCCCATACCGTCGGCTGGGGTACCGCGAGGTGCACGAGCGCCGCGAGCGCGAGCCATTGGAGCGTGCCGACCCCGATCGCCCGCGCGACGGCCCAGGGGGCACAGGGCAAAAGATCCCCGTCGATCGTCGTATCCAGCGACGGAAACGCCGCGCGTACGCGATCGGGAACATCCTCCGCGCCCACCATCGGCACACACGCCTCAGTCGCGACTTCGCCTGGAGAACCCGGCGCGTTCGAGGCCGCGGTATCGAACAACAACGTGGCAAACCCCATCGCCCGCCGCAGGATCGGCTCCGCGATCTGCACCATCTGCAGCTTCTTGAGCGGGATGTCCATGCGCCGCCGGGTGAACAGTCCAGCTTCAAAGTGGAGATGATCTCCCACGCGCCACCACCTGGCCCCGTACCAGCGGAGCACCGCTGTGCCAACGCTCAAGGCGTAGCCTCCCGCGAGCGCCAGCAACACCACGCCAACGACGGCGAACGGCCCCATCCCCTGCGCAGACTTCGGTACCAGGGATGGTGAGAGTTGGTTGGCGGCGTCGAGGAAGAGTCCGATCGCCACCGCCGCCGCCCCCACGCGCCCCTCGCTCACCCCGTAGGCCACAATCTCAAGGATGCCGGCGTTGTCAATCGCCTCTTCAGGGGCAGCAGCTGCGGCGACGTGCGCCCCAGGCCGGCCCAACTGGCTCCGGAGCGCCTCGGCTTCCGCCACCGACAGGGCGCTCAAAAGCCCATCCGATGCCGCCATTCCTGTGGCCCCCGCCATCTCCACACGCAGCTCCACCAGCCCCGCCACCTTGTGGAACACGTTCTGTACGATCGACACGTTCTGGATGCGCGCAGGATCGAGCGCACGTTCAACGCGGGCGATCAGCCCCTCCTGGATCTCGAGGCGGCCGTTGGCCATGCGATACCGCACGGTGGCGAAGTGCAGCACGGTGCGGAACACCGCCAGCGCAAAGAACAACGCGACGAACAGCAGGTTCACGGCCCCTTCAGCCGAGCGCCCCCAGAAGCTCGCGACGAGCAATGGCCAAAAGCGCAAGAAGGTGCGCCACGTCATCGGGATCAGGTTCACCACCAGGGAAGCCGGGTGGAGATGCCGCCACGGAACGGCCGGCTCAGACGACGTCGACTCAGACCCCATCGTCAAGACCGCGAGCCCCGCGGGCGAGCTCATCGCGCAGCCGCACCGCCTCGTCGGCATCCAGCCCTGGCAACGAACCGTCGGCCGAGAGGCCTGCACCGGTATACACCAGCAGTCGCGACAGTGCCAGCGCGCGCTCGATCCAGCCCTGGCGGGTATCGACGTGTTGGATTCGATCACGCGGCACGCAGATCGTTTGCCGGAAGATCACCCCCTGCTCCACCACCAGATCGTGCGGGCGAATCGCATACCGAAACGCACGAAACTGCAGAGCGGGCCAAACCAGCGCACGCAGGAGCAAGAGGGCGAAGAGGGTCCCAAGCGCCGCTACCGTTACGACGAACCCGAAGCGACCGGCCAGGAACCACCCGAGCCCCAGGTAGATCGGCACCCACGACGTGAACACGGAAACGACGCCCTGGAGGCGCCAGAGGGTGACGACGCGCGGATCAAGCTGCTGCACACCCCGTGCTTACCCCGGCGCTAAGGCGGCGTCGCCCCGCCCTCCGAGCGACTCTGCCCGATCGCCGTCTTTGGACGCCCATCTTCGTCGAGGTATCCGAGCGCCTGAAGCTGCCCCTTGAGCGCCTGATCTCCCGCGCCGGCGCCGCTGCCCACCGCGATGTCGCCCCGTCCGAGCGTGCGCGTAGCCACCCGTGGCAGCTCCACGACCTCGAACATGTCCGTACGCACCTCCCCCGGCATGTCCTCGGCGGCGGGCAACCCCAGGAGCGCGTACACCGTCGGCGCGACGTCGAACACATGCATGCGAGCACCTTCGCCGGGGATCACCCGCGGGCCAACGGCAGCAAAAACGGCGGTACCGCGATGTTGTCCCTCGATGAGCGGCCACGTGGTTGAGCTCTGGAATCCGTGGTCGCTCACGACGATCAGCGTCGCGTCCGCACCGACGACCCGGCGAACGCGCCCCACGACGTCGTCGAGGTAGGCGTAGTAGTCGGGCACCCACCGCGAAGCCTCAGCCAGGTCCACAGCGGTGAGCCCCTCCACGCCCCAGGGTGGTGCGGCGCGGCCCGGGTGCGCGAGGAGAAAGGCCTCGACCTGCCGCTTGTGCGCGCCCGTGTCGGCGCGAATCTGCTTCTGGGAGTCGGGGTCGCAGAAGGGCCAGTACAGGTGGCTGACCTGATCCGCACCATTCACGTACAACGCCCCGAAGTCTGCATCCGCCTCCGGCCAGAGCGCCTCGAACACGCGAACATGGAGCTCATCGCGACGGAGGGGGTGGGAAGGGGCGCCGTACGCCTCCACCTGGTACGCGAGGGGACTGGCGGCCAGCCAGGCTTCGTCGGGAACCCAGGCCCGCGCCCGTGTCGCCAGCGAGTCCGGATAGGCCGTTCCTTCCAGCGCTTCTTCCGTTTGCTCGGCCTCGCCTTCGCGCGACATCGGCTGCGCCCACACGAAGCGGTCGGACAAGAGCGAGCCGCGGACGATCGAGGCCGGCCACGTCATGAGCCAACCCGAAACCAGGCTTCGACGCCCCTCCGCCGAGAGGGCGTCCCACACCCGCGCCACGCGCACGTCCGCTCCCGTAAACGAGCGTCCTTGCCCATTGGTCCACCCCCCGATGCCGTGCGCCTCCACCGGATAGCCGGAGGCCATCGTCGTCCAGAGGATGGGCGACATGATCGGCGTCGTAACCGTCATCTCGGCGTACACGCCCTCGTCGAGCAGGCGCGTCAAATTCGGGAGGCTGTGCGCGTACCGTCGCAGGGCGTTGGCCTCCAACCCGTCGATGCCGAGCACCACGACGCGACTTCCACCGGCCGGCGCGGGCACAGCCGCACACCCGGCGAGCCACGAGGAAGCCACGAGGACCAGGGCACCGCGCCGGAGCATCGGTACCGATAACCCAAAAAACCGTCAAGCCAGATGCAGCGCTGGGGCCCGCAACGTAGGAGGGTGCGCCTTTCCGGAGAACCCTATGTTCCTCTTGCTCGTGGCCGCGCTCGCCTTCGCGGGGGACGATCCCCCAGACGGAGTGTTCGCGCTCCCGGAGTCCGGTTTCACGCTCAATGCGCCCACCTGGCATATGTCACGCTGGAGCGACTGGGACTTCAGAGGGCACAACGCCGACAAGAGCATTTTTGCTTCGGCGTGGTCCACCAGCTACCAGTTGGTGCTGGACGACGCGACGGCGAAGGCCTTGGCCGACGCCTGGAAGGAACGGTTGACAGGTGAGGAGCATGCGACGGAGGTGACCATCGCAAGCGCGAATGTCGAAGACGCCGCCGGACAGAAGCGCGTGCGCGCCCGGCTCGACTTCACGACCTCGGGTGGGGTGAAGGGGGTGTACCACGCCGCCGCCTTCTCCACGGGAGGCCTCACTGCACAGGTCGCCACGCTCGCCGCGGCCACCAACAGCGCCCGCGCGGCGGCCGCCCTCGACAGCCTGCTGGAGCGCGCCACGATCACCCGGCCGGCCGCCGCGATCGGCGCCGCCGAAGAGCTGGCCACCCCACGCGGAAAGGTGGCCTTGCTTCCCGGTTGGCGGAACCCCCTCCCCTCGGAGGGAGCCAGCGTCGCCGCTCTGTACGGGAAGACCGGCGCGAAGGACGCCGACTTGTGCACCGCCGCCATCAACCCCCGGGTGGGCGGCGAAGCGGACGTGTTGTTGACCTGCGCCGAAGCCGCCTCTGGGGGGATCCTGGACGAGAGCAGCTTCGACGATGAGGCCGCGCTTTTCGCACAGCGCACCTTCGGGAAACTCGCCAGCAAACTGCCACCCCCGGAGCGAGTGCCCCACGGCGAGAGCGTGGGTATCCTGTACCATGCGAACGCCGGGCTGTGGGTCGGCGCGCTCCAGACCGAAGGCGGAACGCAGGTGGTATGGGCGAGCGGGGACGAGGCGAACGACGAGGCGCTCGGTGAGGCGGCCCGCACCACGCTCCGCACCTACGTGCTCTCGCCGGAAGCCACGCCCAATCCCAGCTTTGGCGCGCTGATGGCACACCGACTGGCCTACCAGAAGACGCACCCCACCGTGCTGATCCCTGGTGTGCTCGCCCTGGCCCTGCTCGGCTTCATCGTGAGGATGATCCTACGGAGTCAACCACCAGACGAGCTGCACCACCCGCATTAGGCCTCAGCGGATCTCGTTGGTGCTCTGACCAAGCTCCTCGTCGAAGCTCACGCGCAGGCGAATGAGCGACGGGTGCTCCGCGCGCACAGTCTCAAGCGTGAGAATTCCCTCGGGCCCGTCGAGCTTGCCTTCGATCTTCAGCTTGTCGAAGACGATCTCGGTGACGGTCTTGTACTGGACGCGCGGCGCGGCGGCGTCGGTAAGCGTGTCGTTGTCCTGGGCGAAGGCGGTGCCAAGCAGAAGAAGCGTGAACATGGGGACTCTCCGCGCCGACCTGACAGGAGGAGACGCGGAGGGTTCCCGGAACTTGAATGGGAAGCGTGGACGCGCGTATCGGGCGGCCGCGCCCAGGCGCACACCGGAGTCCGCCCCTACGGCTCGGCGTAGCCGCCCAGCTCGCACATCCTCGCGAACTGGGCTCCGGTGAGCGGCGTGACGCTCAGGCGCCCCTGCTTCACCAGCTTCGACTCTTTCAGCGCTTCGTCGGCCTTGAATTGGGCGAGCGATACCGACCGAGGGAGCGGCGCCAACGGCGCGAGATCCACCACGACCCAGCGGGGATCGCCCTCGGCCGTGGGGTCGGGGTAGGCTTCCCGCACCACCACCGCCAGCCCAACGACGGCTTTGCCCTCGTTCGAATGGTAGTAGCCCACCCGGTCCCCGAGCTTCATCGCCTGGAGGTTGTTCCGCGCTTCAGCGCTGCGAACGCCAGTCCACGCCGAGCGCCCCTCCGCCACGAACGTGTCCCAGCTGTACACGCTCGGCTCCGACTTCGCGATCCAGTAGTTCATCAATGCAGCCACTTCCGTTTGAGCGCGTCGTGCTCTTTCACCGTCCTGGACGGGTGAATCATGCCCGAAGCATCGTGTAGGTAGTACCAGTATTCCGTCGCTTCCGGGTGCATCGCCGCGTTGAGCGATTCGATGCCCGGGTTGCCGATCGGAGTCGGCGGGAGGCCGCCGCGAACGCGGGTGTTGTAGCGGTCCGTCGCGTCGAACAACTGGTGGAGGAACGCCGGCTCGTTGTTCCAGTCCTCCAGGGTGTAGCGCGACGTTGCGTCGATCCCCAGGTTCCAGTTCGCGTCCAGCCGCTTCCACATGATCCCCGCCACGAGCGGGCGGTTGGCCTTGCTCGGCTCCTCGCGCTCAATCATGCTCGCAACGATGACGACGTCTGCGACGGGGCGCGTGCCGTGTTCGCCCTCGGCCGCCACGGCGAAGCGCTGCCCGAACGCGTGAAGCTGGCGCTCGACGAAGGTGTGTACGTCGAAGCGATCCGGCTCCACCTTGTAGGTATCCGGGAACAGGTAGCCTTCCAGCGAGCCCGCAGGGATCGGGAAGCCGGGCGAATAGTCGCTCCCCTTCTCGGTGGCCGCGACGAATTCGCCCGGCTCGATCAGCTTCTGTGCCGCAAGCGCCGCGTCGATGTCGCGACGCCGCCAGCCCTCGACAACGGTGAAGGGGATGTCGTCGGCCACGGGCACGCCACAGAGCGCCGCCAGAAGCTCTGGCGCGGTCATTCCTCGGTTCACCCGATGTTTCCCGGCCTTCAGGCACGAACCGTCCGCCCCGAGCCGGAGAAACCACCCCCAGTTGTCGGCTGAGGTGACCAGCCCGTCGTCCTCGAGCTCGTCCGCCAAGCCGCGGGCGGTGCTCCCGCTGGGCACGTCGAACACAACCTCCGCCGTGTCGCCCGGCGCCGGGGCCGCCTCGAAGTTGCACCCCAAAAGCGCGAAGAACCACATCTACGCACCACCGAGCGGCCAGAGGTCGCGGCCCGAGAGAATACAGTTGTCTCGCGGCGTTTCGAGCACCGCGACCATCGCGGTGGCGAGCACCTCCAATGGGATCGGCCGCCAGTCGTCCGCCATGTCCCGCAGGCCGGGGAGCCTCCGCATCAGTGCCCCCGCGGCGACCGCGACGGCGGGCACCTCGCGCTTGCCGTGCGCGCCCCCGGCCTCGCCTTCGGGGGATACCAACGCGGCCGGCCGGAAGATCGTCCAGCGCAAACCCGGCGCCTCCCGCACGATCCGCTCGCACTCGCCTTTCATCTTCAGGTAGGCACCCATCCCACCCGCGCCGAAGCTCGAGAGTAGCAAGAACCTTGAAACGCCCTCCCGTTTGGCCGCCTCCACCAACTGCCTCGTGCTGCCGATGTCGGCGCTCTCGTAGGTATCGCCCGCGCCGAAACGCGCCCGCATGGTGCCCACCAGGGAAACCACCGCGTCACACCCACGTACCGCCGCATCGAGCGCATCGTGGTCTGCCAGGTCGAGCACTTGGGCGCGTGGATCCTGCCCAAACGCGTGACGAGCCGCCGTCTGCGGCCGCACGTGAAGCCGCAGCTCGTGCCCTCGGGCCGCCGCCAACGGAACGAACACCGCCCCAGTCGCCCCGGTCGCTCCGGCCACGAATACGCGCATCGCTGTACACTAATCCGCCGTGGTCCTCCCTACCGCCTTGGCGGGCTCGGGTTGGTCGCGGCGGTTGGCCCGGCTACGCTCGCGACGTGCGCCTCAACCCCCGCCTCGCCGCGTTGCCTATCTACCCCACGGTCGTTCTCGACCGAAAACGCGACGCGCTCCTCGCCGCCGGAAAGCCGGTGTACGACTTCGGCACGGGGGACCCCACGGAGCCCACGCCGGCGTTCATCCGGGCGAAGGTGGAGCCCGCCATCCCCGAGAACTGCCGCTACCCGACCGTTCTGGGCGGCGCCGACGTGCGGCGCGCGTTCGCGGGCTGGGCGGAGCGTCGGTTCGGGGTAGCGCTCGATCCGGCCACCCAGGTGCTCCCGAGCTCCGGTAGCAAGGAAGCCGTTTTTCACCTGCCACTGTTGGTGATCGACCCCGAAGCGGCCGATCGCGCCGTGGTGTTCCCCGACCCCGGCTACAGCGTGTACTACCGGGGCACCGTACTCGCGGGCGGCGAGCCGGTTCCCCAGCGCCTCTCGGGCGACTTCAAGCAGCGGGTTTGGGAGCTGCCCCCCGAGCTGTTGCGCCGAACGCGGATGATCTGGATCAACTCGCCGCACAACCCGACCGGTGCCGTCCTTTCGCGCGAGGATCTCCGCCGAACCTGGGAAGTGTGCCGGGAGTACGACATCCTGCTCGCCTCCGACGAGTGCTACGCCGACACGTGGTTCAGCGAGCCGCCGCCGAGCATCCTCGAGGTCGCACAAGAGGGGGTGATCGCGATCTTCTCGCTGTCGAAGCGGAGCGGGATGACCGGCTACCGAACCGGGATGATCGCCGGGGATCGGGCGTGGATGCAGAAGCTCCGGGAGCTGCGCACCAACCCGGGGCTCGCGCCGCAGGACTTCGTGAACGCCGCCGCGGCCGCCGCGTGGGGCGACGACGCCCATGCCGACGAGCGCCGGCACATCTTCGCGGCCAAACGGGAGGTGCTCCGCGCCTTCCTGGCCGAAGCCGGCCTGGAGGTGGTGGCCAGCGAGGCCAGCTTCTATCTCTGGGTGCGTGCTCCGAAGGGGCACACCGGTCAGAGCTACGCGGAGAAGCTGCTGGACATCGGGATTGTAACCAACCCGGGTAGCGCCTTCGCGGTCACGTCGTCGGGCGACGACTACGTGCGGCTCGCGTTGGTGCCGGACGTGCCCACGTGTCGGGCGGCGTGCGAGGTTTGGCGGTCGATTCTGTAGACCGGCGGCGACCGTTGACCGTAGCGACCAGGCTCAAATCAGCGGCTTCACTGGGAGCAGCGGCTCCGGCACGTTCGCGATCCACGCGTCTTGGTGAACCCGATCCGCCAGCTCCAAAACCGCCGCGATCGGCACGAAATGGTCGAACGGCACGCGGCCGCCCTCCGGCTCCAACCATTCCAGCGCCTCGGTCCAGTCGGGAGATGTGCCCGCGTCGTTGTCCGGCAAGGAGCCCGGATCGAGGCCGATCGTCGCGGTGAGGTACGACGAGTCGGGGTTGAGGCGCACGAACTCGAAGCCCAGCGCCTGGAGGTAATGGTTGAGCCCGAGCACGTGCGGATGATCGGGGATCGACCGATAGATGTGGTCTTCCTCTGAGCCGGCCACGATGATTCGCAAGTCGGGGCGCGCGGCAGCGAGTGTGGGGAGCACCACGGAGGAATCGCGCTCAAGCCAATAAGCGCGGAGCCACTCGGTCGGCGGGAGCCAGCTCGGCCGGCCGGCCTCCCCGAACAGGCGCTCCGATTGTGCGTCCAGCACCTCGGAGAGCTCCACCGAGGGGTGGCAGGCCAGCTCCCCGTCGGGACCGGGCGCGGCCAGCATGTGGTAGTAGAAATCACCCGGGGTGTAGTGGCCATCCCCATCCTCGTCCACGTAGAGGACACCTTCAAGGTCGATTCGTCCCGCCCCGAGCGGCTCCTCCGTGAAGCTCGCCGCGTCCGGATCGAACATGATTCGTTCGGGCTCCGTCGTGAACGGGCAGCTCGTGTCGGAACAGCTCCCGGGCTCGTAGGTGGGGTTCGTCTCGAACTCGTACGACATCAGCTCCACGTCGAGGTACTGGTCGGTGTACGGGCCTTCCCAGGCGACGACCCATTGCACGAAGGCGAGGCCCAGCGGAGCCTGTGCGAGGGCGCCGAACCCGAGGTTC
>BJHF01000004.1 GCA_014191855.1 Deltaproteobacteria bacterium | reverse complement strand
AAATCCTCGCTTTTCGTATCGCGCGTTCGCGCGCAAGGCGGGCCTCTCCTCGCCCAGCCTCCTGATCGCGATCGTGGCCAGGCAGCGCAACCTGACGGCCACCACCTGCGCCGCGTTTGTGAAGGCGATGGGGCTCGGGGCGGACGACGCGACGTTCTTCGAGGCCCTGGTCGACCTCGACCAGTGCGAGACGCCGGCCGAGCGCGCGGCCGCGTGGGAGAAGGTTCGGGCGACCAAACGATTCCGCGAGGCGCGCCAGCTCGAGGGCGCCGCGTTCGATGCGATCGCCCGCTGGTCGTTCGCCGCCGTGCGGGAGCTTGCGGCGTGCCCGGGTTTCATCGCTGATCCGGCGTGGATCGCGCGCACGGTGCGCCCACCGATCAGCGAGGCGGAGGCGCGCGACGCGCTCGAAGGCCTCCTCAGCTTGGGACTTCTCAAGTCAGAAGACGGTAAAGTGACGCCGACGGACGCCACGCTGGTCACGCCGCACGAGGTGCGCGGGCTGGCGGGGCGAAGCTACCACCTGGGTATGATCGAGCGCGCACGGGCCTCGCTCGACTCAACGCCCCAGGCGGAACGCCACTTTTGCGCCGTCACCGTCGCGATCCCCGCATCGCTCCTGCCTACGCTCAAGCGCGAGCTCGACCGCTTCCAGGAGCGGCTGCTCGATCTTTGCGATGGCGCCGACGCGCCACGCTCGCGGGTGATGCAGGTGAACCTGCAGCTCTTCCCGCTTTCCGCTACCATTACCAAAGAGGGACGATGATGTTCATCCTGCTGCTCGCCTGCATCGAGGCGCCCGATCACGACGGCATCGCCATCGGCAATCCCCCGAGCGTGGCTGCGCGGTTGGCGCCCGTGGATGGTGCGCAAGTCACGACCGCCCGGATGCACGTGAGCGAGGTGACAGCCGGATGCGGCGCGCAGCTTGAGATGGTCACCGACGTCGGCGCCGTCGACCTGCTCGCCGAGAATGCGCTCCCGGTGCCCAGCTCCGACGCATGCGTGATGTCTATCGGCGCATCTTCGGCGTTGGAGCTATCGTTCCTGCGCGACGACGGCGCCCAGATCCAGGGCGCGATCGACGTGGGCACGCTCTCGCTCATGGCCGAAGAGCCCGTTGCGCTGACCGGAAGCTGGGTGTTCGAGCTTGGCACGCCGGGCTGGCTCGGTGAAGGCATGCTCGATGGCCCCTCTCCACTGGCGCCGGGCTCCGAAGCCTACGGGCTCATCGTCGCCGCCCTGCGCTCCGGCAGCAGCCTCTTCGCCGACCTCGATGAGGACGGTCAACTCTCCGCGTCCGAGCGAGCGGATGGGGCCTGGCTCCAGGCCAGCGCGGCCGACGACGTGATCGGCACGGGCGACGGGGACGACGGCGAGGATACCGACGGCGACGGCGACGACACCGCCTGCCCGTACGGCGAGGACGACGACGAGCACTAGGTGGCGCGTTAGCCGCCTCCCCGGTGAACGTACTCGCGATTGAAACCAGCTGCGACGAGACCGCCGTTGCCGTGGTGCGCCGCGAGCAGGGTCGCAATCGCGTTCTGGTGGATATCGTACATTCGCAGGCGATGCACGCCCGCTTTGGCGGCGTAGTCCCCGAGCTCGCGTCCCGCGCCCACGCCGAGCAGATGGTGCCGACGGTGCGCGCGGCGCTCGCGGAGGCCGGGCTGGAGCGCCCAGACGTCGTAGCGACCACCGCCGGCCCGGGCTTGATCGGCGCCGTGCTCGTGGGCCTCTCCTTCGGGAAGTCGGCGGCGCTGGGCTGGGGTGTGCCGTTTTACGGCGTCAATCACCTCGAAGGTCACCTGTTGAGCGCGTTGCTGGAGGATCCCGCGCCGGCCTTCCCGTTCCTATCGCTCGTCGTTTCGGGAGGGCACACCACGCTTTACGAAGCACGAGCCGTGGGCGACTATCGGGCGCTCTGCCAAACCACCGACGACGCGGTCGGCGAGGCCTTCGACAAGGTCGCCCGCATGCTGGGCCTCGGCTACCCAGGCGGTCCGCGCGTCGAAGCGCTGGCGCGGGCGGGCAATCCAAAGGCGGTGGTGTTCCCGCACCCCCGCCCCGCCGGGCGCCCCATGGACCTGAGCTTCTCCGGCCTCAAAACAGCCGTTCGCACCTGGATCGAGCGCCATCCCGAAACGCCACCCGAGGATGTCGCCGCGTCGTTCCAGGACACGGTGGCGCGGTACCTCGTGGATCGGGTGGAGCAGGGCGTGGCCCTCACCGGGTGCCGCCGGATCGCCATCGGCGGGGGCGCCGCCGCCAACACCCGGCTCCGCGAGGCGCTCGTCGCGACCGGGCTCGACGTATACCTCCCCCCGAAGCGGCGTTGTACCGACAACGCGGCGATGATCGGCAATGTAGCGGCCCTGCGGCTCGCCGCCGGCGCGCCCCCCTGGACTCTGGACTGCACCGCACGCGCCCGATGGGAGGTTGGACCATGACATTCACCGTGCACCCCGCACAGCGGCTCCGCGAGTTGGAGGGACGGGCGCGCCGGCGCTTCGGGCAGAACTTCCTCGTTTCCGACGCGCTGGCCGACACCATCGTGCTTCGGGCCGGCGTACGTCCCGGCGAGCGGGTGCTGGAAATCGGGCCCGGCCTGGGCGTGCTCACGGCCTCGCTCGCGCGCGCCGGCGCGCATGTCGTTGCGATGGAGCTGGATCGCGATCTTGCCGCCGCGCTGCCCGAGATTGTGCCCACGGTGGAGCTCATGGAGGGGGACGCGCTCCGGCTGCCGCTCCCAGCGGTCGACCGTGTCGTCGCGAACCTGCCGTACAACGTCGCAACGCCCCTCTGCCTGCGGCTGCTCACCCTCCGCGTTCCGATGGCGCTGATGTTCCAACGCGAGGTGGCCGACCGGATCGAGTCGGCCAGCGGCTCGAAGGTCTACGGGTCGCTATCGGTGCAGATCCAGGCGCGTGCCCGCGTGGAACGCCTCGTTTCCCTTCCTCCCGAGGCCTTCCATCCCGCTCCGAAGGTGCACAGCGCGGTGGTCGGCTTCACGCCGCACCCAACGCCGGACTTCGGTGCGTCCACCGCCGAGCTGTTCGACCGAATCGTACGCCTCGGCTTCTCCGCACGCCGCAAGACCCTGACCAACGCCTTCGGCTCCAGCCTCGGCCGAGAGGGCGCAATCGCGCTTTGCGCCGCCGCGAACATCGATCCTGGCTCCCGCGCCGAACAGATCGATCTTGCGGGCTGGCGGCGGATCGCGGCAGCGGCAGCGGCAGCGACACTGCCGTAGGCGGCGCATCGCCGCATCGTCGCCCGCCCCCATCCACCATCGGGCCACGTTCCCGCGGCGGGGGCCCGAGGGGAAGGGCTGGGCACTGCACCAACGCAACGCCGCCGTTGCAGCCAGACCTCGCGGGATTCTCGGGGTTCTCGCTCTCGTCTCAGCGGGTCGGTAGCCGGTGGTCAAGGGCGCTGCTGGGCCGGGTGACGGTGTAGGCCGTCGCCTCCGAGCGGCGCTGCGCTGCGAGCGTGGCGCCGGTCTACACCGGCAGGCCCCAGCATTAACCTGTGTTCTTCTGCCTCCGCCCGCGCGAGCCCAGGGTCCACCCCCCGAGACGCCCGCCCCGAGGCGCCGCGTCCTGCACGGCGATCCCGTCAAGCCGCCTCAGATGACACAATGTCGCGCGGCACCTTTGGCGGATCGGCGGCCACCGCGCTACGCGAGACTTAGCTCATGCGTATCACCTCCTGCGGCATCACCGACGTCGGCGTAAAACGCACGAACAATGAGGATAATTACCTCATCAACGACGAGCTGTCGTTGTTTGTGGTCTGCGATGGCATGGGCGGACACGCGGGCGGCGAGTTTGCGAGCGCCATCGCCGTGAACACGGTCGAAGAAGTGCTGCAGGGATCCACGATCACCCCGGAGATCGACGCGGCCCGGGAGGAGGGCGACGTGGAATTCGCCCGCGAACGCCTGCGGTACGCGGTGCGCCTCGCCGGAAAGCGGATCTTCGAAAAAGCTGCGGCGGAGCCCGAGTACCACGGCATGGGCACAACCTGCCTCGTGTTGTTGTTCGATCGCAACAATGCGTACCTGGCGCACGTGGGCGATAGCCGCGGCTACCTCGTGCGCGATGGGCGCATCGAGCAGCTCACCGAGGATCACTCCCTCGTGAACGAGCGCATCCGGGCGGGGCTCCTCACGCCCGACCAGGCGCGCACCCACAAGCTCAAGAACGTGATCACCCGCTCCCTGGGGTACCTCGAAGATGTCGAGGTAGACATTCAGGTTCGCGCCACCCGCCGCGGCGACAAGTTCGTGCTGTGCAGCGATGGCCTCTCGAACCTCGTGGAGCCGGCCGACATGGGGGAAACCGTGCGCGCCATGTCGCCCCAGGACGCATGCCGGCACCTCGTGCAGCTCGCCTGCGATCGGGGCGGCGACGACAACATCACCACCGTGATCGCCCGGGTCGACGAGGTCGGCTGATGGCTGGGCGCCCCGAGGCCCCGCCGCCCGAGCCACGCTTCACGGTGATGGTCGTTCCGGACGGCGGGCGTGGGAACGTGGTCGAACGCTCATTTTCGCTGCGTCACGCGCGGCTCGCCGCCACCGGAGCGGGCGTCGTGATCGCCGGCCTGCTGCTCGCGGCGGTGGTGCAGGCCTCCACGCTCTCGCGCGTGCTCGGTCACGATGATCTCGTTGCGGAGAACCTCTCCCTACGCTCGCAAGTGGAAGCGGATCGCGCGCAGCTTGCGGAGCTTGAGCCGCTCATTCGTCGGGTGCGCGCCTATGACGAAACGCTGCGCGGGCTGGCGGCGCGCGGCGCGCTCCCCGGGTTCGGCCCGCTCGACGAAGACGCGATGGCCGCCCGCGAGGACTGGATCCGGGGGGTTGTCGGCGCAGGAGCGGCCGGCGCTCCTTCGATTACGGCAGAGCAGCTCTTTGCGGAGCTCCGAGCGATCGATCTCGACGAGCTTGATCTGAATCTGGCGCGGGTGCAAGCCGCGAGCGAGGCGATGCCCCAGCTCTGGCCGGCCGATGGCCCCGTTTCCAGCAGCTTCGGCTGGCGGCGCAACCCCTTCGGCCGGAGCCGCTGGAAGTTCCACGGCGGGCTGGACATCGCTGCGGAATACGGGAGCCCGATCCTGGCTACTGGCGCGGGCGTGGTGGTGTGGGCGGATTGGTCCCACGGCTGCGGCCGCATGGTGGAGATCGATCACGGCGAGGGCATTACCACCCGGTACTGCCACGCATCGCACCTGCTCGTGGCGGTAGGCGATGAGGTGCTGGCCGGCGAAACCGTGGCGCTCGTCGGCAGCTCCGGCAACTCCACGGGGCCGCATTGCCACTATGAGCTGGACATCGACGGGGAGAAGGTGGACCCCTACCCCTACCTGCCCGAGGACGAAGGCCGGTAGAACCGGCTCTTCGCTCAGTACATCTCCATCCAGCCCACGAGCGCGGTTCCCGCAAATGGGTCGCTGACCGAGTCGATCGCCAGGATCTCCGTGCCCGCCGAGTAGTACAGCTTCCCGTTGCTGCCCACGGCGACGTTCGACACAAAGCCCGTCGCCGAGATGTAGTCATCGTCTGCCGTTGAGGCTTCGCCGTCTCCCGTCGTGTCGAGCCCCTGCCCGCAATCCTCGTAGTTCAAGCCGTAGATCCGGCCCTCCCCCTGGGTGCACACGTCAGCGTCGGGGGTGTAGGTCGCGAAGTACACCACCCCGCCGTACACCAGCGGATCGCTGGTGAGCCGCTCGCCGGAAGCCAACTGGTAGAACCCGCCCTCTTCCGAGCCGCACGGAAGCGCCTTCGCGGTGCTGCAGGTGGCCGGCGAGGTGTCCGTCATGAAGAAGAACACGCCCGGTGTGCTGTCGGTGTTGCCCTCGAACGGCGAGCCGCTGCCCCAGTACACGCCCAGGTGCCCATCCCCCATCCACGACGTCGTGATCGAGTAGTAGATCTCGGGACGGCTGCCGTAGGCAATCGCGGTGCTAGATCCCGTGTCGGCCGTCGGCTCCGCGCCATCCACGGGATCGTAGAATTCGCACCATTCAAGGTCGTCCGGATCGGTCTGGCTGATCAGCGCCTTGTAGATGTACGACTGCCCCTGCGTGCCGCTGGTGCTGCCCGGGCCATAGTCCGGATCGTAGGCGAGGGTAACCGGGAAGTAGGCCACATCGGCGTCGCCGTCGGAGTCCACGTCCACGACCGCGGGAGGCGCGGAGATGTAGGTGTACTCGAGCCGACCGTCCGCATCGAGGTCGAGCGAGGAGCTTGCGGCCGCGTAGTCGGGGTGCTCGGAGCCGATGTTGTCGCCGGCCACCGAGAACAGCGTGGAGCTCGTGGAGAACGCAGAATCCTGCATCGCCCACATATAGAGGTTGGCTTCCACCGAGTTGTAGTAGTTGGTGGATCCCTCGGAGTACTCGGCGGCGCGACCGCCGCCCCACATCGCCACCCAGCGATCCGTGGGGTTCGACGAGTCAGAGTAGTCGAACACGTTGAAGATGCTCGGCCGGCTCGTCGTGTAGCCCATCGCGCTGTAGTCGCTGGTGTTCGTCTGCTCCCAGAGGAACGTCGGCGAGTCCGTGTAGGTGATGTCGAGCGCAAGGGTGCGGGAGCCGCCGAAGCTCTGCTGCACCACCACCACACGACGCCACTCGCAATCGTCAAGATCTACGCCGCAGTCTTTCACCTGGTCATCGTCAGCGTCAATCCACACGTCTTCCACGACGGGCGTGCCGTCGAACAGGTAGGTGCGCCCGTAGAGCATCGAGTCCACGAGCCCGTTGGCCCACTCGTTGCCACGATCCCGCAAGATGAGGGTGTCGGGCACCCAAGCCCACATTTCTTCGCCGGACTCGTCGTCCGTCGGCGTGTTTTCGTCGTCGGTGAGCGCGAAGGCATGGAGCAGGCCATCGTTGGCCGCGATGAGCACGACGTCCGGCATCTCCTCCGCCTCGATGAGGTCGAGGAAGGTGCGGTAGGAGGTGCTGTTCGAGTAGGTTTCGCTGCGCTTGGTCACCACCGTGGGGGTGCTGTACGGGGAGTCCTGCAGCTTCCACCGACCACGCTCAAGGTCGAGGTAGCGGAATTCGGTCTCGGCCACGCCGCGGGTGAAGTCCACCAGGGACTGCACGTCGTCGGCGTTCACCACGTCGTCGCGATTCAGATCGTACTCGGGGGCCGCGGGCAAGCCGGTCGATCCGTCCACCGAGTCGTCGAGCACGAGGCTCACGAGCGATTGCGAGCCGGTCACATCCACCATCTCCTGGTCGAAGCTCAGGCGGCGATCGGCGGCGTCCCCCGACATCCACTTGGCGTAGGTGGTGTCGTAGAAGTAGATGTCCCGCTGGTTGAACCCGTCCATGTCGTCGTTGTTGAGCTCCGCGTGATCGGCCACGCGGGAGTACAACAACCAGCCGCCATCCCAAACGGCGCCGAGGTAGTCGTCGTACGGATCCCCGGCGTAGTAAACGATCTCTCCGTAAGTCGAGCTCGCGGGATCGCTGTCGATCTCGTAGGCCAGCACGTGGCCTTCCGCGAGCGGGTTGTCGCCGGTCATCTCGTAGTAGGTGTAGAGCAGGTATTCGCCGTTCTGGGCGATCACCGGGTTGGAACGGGCGTAGATGCCCGACATCAGATCCGCCATGACGGTCAACATCCCGCTGACCGCTTCTTCCTTCGTGGAGGCGTTGGTGTAGATCCCGTCGCTGTCGGTGTTGTCCGCGGCGCTCTGGAACACGGCGTCGCCGATGGAGTCGTCGGTGCTGCTCGCCGTGTCCAACCCCAGCGCGATCGTGGAAACCGGCACCCGCTGCGTGTCGGTGAGCGAGGAATGATCGTGGTTGTACATGTGGGTAACGACGTTGTCGTAGCGGCACTCGGTATCCAGCACCGTGGTACCGACGTAGCCCGAGGCATCGCACTGAATGTCGACCAGCGGGGCCGCGGAGGCCGCGCCAGAGTCGGCCGTGTCGTCGTCCACCGGTCGGCCGGAGGTGAGCACCACGATGTACACGTTCGAGCAGTAGTACGCGAAGGGCGTCTCCCCCCAGTCGCCGTCAAAGCCGTCGCCGTCGTCATCGGTCCAGTTTTCGGCCGTCGTGAGCTCGAGGTACGTGCGGCTCACGCTGTCGAGGGTTTCGCTGAGGTTCCGGGTGGTCCCCGACGATGCGGTGACGCCGGAGATCGCGCTCGCGATCTGGGAATAGCTGCTGCCAACCGGCGCAATCGGGTAGTAGTCGGCCGTCGAGGAATCGTCGGCCGTGCCGACCACGCCGAACTTCACGTCGTCATAGTGGCGCGACATCTGCTTCACGATGTCCAGCGCGTCTTCGAGGCAGGTCGTGGTGCTGCCGGAGAAGCACGGCGAGCTCATGTCGGCGGAGCGATCAATGACAAAGATCACCGACGGCGGAACGGCCTGTTTGGTCGACAGCGCCTCCGCGACCGAAGCCGAGCTGCCCGCAAACGCGGTGCCCGGAAGCGCCAGCAAGAGGAGGGCCGCGGTCGGCAGAATGCGTGGGCTCATGGGATCACCGAACCTTGCACGAGCCGCGCATGACCTTTCGGAGCATGGTCGCGACACGAGCTTCTGAGGGGTTTACCTGCGCATCCGCCGAGGATGCCGACTCGAACCAAGAGTGCGTTTCCATCTCCCAGTAGTCCGACCGGAAGCCCTGATTGCCCTCTTCCGTGCTGTACCCCTTCGGGGGCGAACCGCACTTCGCGAACGAGGCCGTGACATCGTAGGTACCCAAGGGCAACGCCGTGTTCTCTCCCTCGAACCAGTCTTCGCTCTCCGTCTCTTCCACAAACACAAGCGGCGCCCCCGTGTCCCACCCCTCGTTTTCCGGGAGGGTGTACATGAGCTGGTAGCGGGCGTGCTCCCCGCCCGCATCGGCCGCCGTCGTGATCGCAGAGTGCCGACGCGTGTAGTTCGCGACGCGCTGGTCCACGCCGGCGATGCTCAGCGAAGTGGCGCCGATGATGGTGATGATCGCGATGAGGATCAACGCGACCAACATCGCGTAGCCTCGGCGCGCGCGACGGACGGAGATCACAGCCATGTCATCACCCGCATGTTCCGTACGGTGACTTCCGCCGAAAGCACCTGCCGATAATAGTGATCGGTGGTGGAGGCGGCGGTGTTGTTGGCGATCGAGAGCGGAGCGCCGCTGTAGCTCTGGTTCAGGTCTTCACGAGAGGAGCGGATCACGAGGGTGAACCGCATCATGTAGAGGTCGTCCGGGTCGTCACTGTCGTCGGTGTTCGCGTAGCTGTCCACCGTGCTCGTCCATCCCGCGCTGTCGGTGCTCGAGCAGTCCGCCCCGGCGAAGCAGTACTCGATCTGCATGTCCTCTACGTTGTCGACCACCGGCACGTCGTCGTCGTCCGGCGACTCAAAGTCGAGGTCCATCATCAACACCGGGTGCTCGGCCGACCCGGAGCCGAAGCCATCGGTGTCGTCCGCGTCGATGTAGTAGGTGACCACCTCGGCGCGCGAGCACTGCATCGCCACCGGGAGGTTCTCTCCCACCGGGCAGGCATCGAGAAAGTCGGCGTAGTTCGAGGTGCCGTCGTTCACCGTGGCCTGGCCGCTCGATGCGTCTCCATCCGCTTGCAGCGGCCACATGAACGAGCGCTTCTGCGTCGGGTTCGAAAGGTCGCTGCAGAGCAGGAACTCGTTGGCGGCGAGCTCACCGACCTTGTCGGGATTGCCAGGACGCTCAAGGTCGAACATGATCGTTGCGTCGTTGCAGAGCCGGAGCTCGTCCGGATCTGCGAACATGATCAGGTTCGGATCCTGCGAAACGATGGTGATCGCATCCGACCCGTTGGGCCCGGTGCCATCGTAAGAGATGACGGCGGGCAGGCTCACCGCATCGCTCGCTGCGCCGGAGGTGTACCCGAGCACGCCGGACACGCGACCGACAGTTCCAAGCCCGGCCGTGCGACCGGAGCGCGTGAGGATATCCATCGCCAAGCGGATGTTCTGGTGCATCTCCATCTGGAGATCCTGGTACACGAACTGCTTGAGCTGCACCGTGAACAGCGCGTAGAGGGCGCCCACCACGAAGGTGCCGATCGCCAGCGCAATCAAGAGCTCGATGAGCGTAAAGCCGCGGCGCAGCAGGGCTTTCTTGAGCATCACGAGTCCCTGAAGCGGAACGACGAGATCGTCGTGCCGTGCTTGGTGTCGAACGCCGCGTCGTCGTAGGTGCAGCGGACACGGATGCGGGTCCACGTGCCGTCTACGTCCATGTCCTCCACGTCCCACGACAGGGAGTAGAGCGCGGGGCCAAGCGAGTCCGTGGTTTCAAACGCCGCGTTCACCGGATCGGGCAACGGCCAGGAGAGCGGATCCATCGCGTAGCCCATCGCCTCCATCTAGGAGTCGTCGCGCGCGGCGGCGGTCATGTCGGTGGGGCGAGCGGTGTTCGTCCAATCCATTGCAAGCAGGCGTTCCATCTGCGTTTGCGCCAGGTACGTGCAGTCCGTGAGGCGGCGTGCGTTCATGTTGGAGCGCACCGCCTGGCTGTGGAAGCCGAACATCACGATCAGCCCGGCCCCAAGGATGGCCGACGCCACCATGACCTCCACAAGCGTGAACCCCGCTTCGGAGACCAACGAGCTCCGCTTCACTGGGCCACCGCCTGCATCCGAACCATGCCCGTGCGCGCGACGGATAGCGCCACGTGCTCGTCTTGTCCGTTGAGCAACGCCCGCTTGTTCACGACCTGCACGGAGATCATCCCGTCGACATAGTCGGTGGCCGGATTGCCGAGCCAGCCGCGCGGCGTGAACACGATCGCGTCGTCTTCAAGCGTGCCCCAGGTGGCGAGGCTGATCCATTTTGCCTCGTTGTGCCCGCCCGTTTCGAGGCTTCGTTCGCCCTCGCTCACGTCCACCACCCCGTCTTCGTCGATGGGCAGAGTGTCCCATTGCGTGCTGTTGGATGCCCGGTTCCCGACCTGAAGATCCCAGGCGCCGTGCTGCGCATCTTCCGCGTCCATCGCCAGATCCGCCTCCACGAAGTGCACGCGAGTCTCCCGATTCGTATCGATCGCGAGGGCGCGGAGGGTGACGAGGTCGGACTGGAGCATTCGTGCGACGCTGAACATCCGGTAAGTGGTGACGCGATCCTGGAAGACCCCGATCCCGATCCCGGCCAGGATCGCCACCACCGCGAGGGCGATGGCGAGCTCCAGGAGGGTGTGGCCCTGCCGTTGGACTGCAAGAAACGTGCCGCAACAGTTGTGCCGTTTTGTCCGTGACTCGGCGTTGCGATCTGGGAATTCTTTACCCACCTGGGCACTCACTGCCCACCGCCCGGCGGGCACGTGTCTTCCACGAAGGCGCGCCGGCGCCGCACCTGCCGGCGCATGTCAGAGGTGACCTCCCGCAGCGCTCCCGAAGCCTCGGCTTCGTCGAGAACGTGGTCCGCCGCGTCCAGCCATGCCCGCACCGGCGGCGCCGTCGCGGCGCAATTGTCGGGGTCGACCCTGTCGTCGCAGCTCTGCAGCGCCGCATCTACCCAGGTGATCCGGGCTGCCGTGAGGCTCCGCGGACTCGCCGCGCCCTGCACCGCAACGGCTGCCGCCGCGAGCGCCTCCTCCGGCCGCTCCAACCTCAACAACGCCACCGCCCGCGTTTGTCCCAGCTCGCTCCGCTCCGGATGAAGGCCAACCAGCCGGTCAAGCCGCGCCAGGGCCTCCGCCGGCTTCCCCTCCCCGAGCTCCACGAGCGCCAAGGTCTGGTTCGCCGCGGGGTCGTCCGGCGCCGCCTTGAGGGCCAGCTCCAACTGCGCGCGCGCCGCCGGCAGGTTCCCTTCGGATGCGAAGATGCTCCCGAGGCCCCGGTACCCCTGGGGTAGATCCGGGTGTACCTTGATCAAGCGCATGAACGCATCGCGCGCAGGGCCCTCCTCGCCCGCCTGGTGAAACGTCCACCCGAGCCCATACAGCGCCTCCGGATCGTCGGGTTCGTCGTCCAGCGCAAGTCGGAATTCCCGCTCGGCGCTGAGCAGATCATCGCGGCTCAACGCCGCCTCTCCGCGCTCAACCGGGGACGCGCACCCCACGCTCAACCCCAGCCAGAGCAGCATCATGGAGCGTCCAGCCCGTAGTCGCGGATCTTGTACAACAGCGCCTTGTAAGAGAGATCCAGCGCGCGGGCCGCCGCGGCTTTGTTCCCCTCGTGGCGGCGTAGCGCCTCCCGGATCAGGTTTCGCTCGAGCTCCGCCGTGTGCTCGGGGATCGAGAGCGAATCGGTCGCGATCGCTGCTGGGGGGGCGGCGCGCAGATCGGCCGGCAGCGCGTCGGCGTCGAGCGTTTCCGCATCGGAAACCAGCAACGCACGTTCGAGCGCGTTTTCAAGCTGGCGCACGTTTCCGGGCCAGGGGTGGCCGAGCAAGAGTCGCATCGCTGCGTCCGTGACTTGCGGGCGCGGCAACCGCATGCGCGAGGACAGGGCGTGCAGCAAGTGATCGACCAGCAACGGCACGTCGTCGGGGCGCTCACGAAGCGGCGGGATATGAAGATGAACCACCGCAATCCGGTAGAACAAGTCCTCGCGGAACCGCGGCGAAGCGAGCGAGGACGCCGTGGCGGCCACGATACGAACATCCACCGTGCTGTCGGAGGTTGCGCCGAGGCGCCGTACGGTGCCCTCCTGCAGCGTGCGCAGCAACTTGGACTGGAGGGGCAGTGGGAGCTCCCCGATCTCATCGAGGAACAACGTACCCTTGTCGGCCTGCTCGAAGAAGCCGGTGTGGTCGCGCACCGCGCCGGTGAACGCCCCGCGTCGGTACCCAAAGAGTTCGCTCTCCAGCAGCGTTTCCGGGATCGCTGCGCAGTTCACCGCCACCCACGGGCCCTCCCGACGGCGCGAAAGTTTGTGTAGCGCGCGGGCCAACAACTCCTTCCCCGTGCCGCTCTCGCCCGTGAGCAGCACCGACGAATCATGCGCGGCAGCCCTCGATAATACGCGAAGCACCTCCACGACGGCGGGGGAGCGCCCCACGAAGCCCTCCACCGGCTCGCCCGTTCGCTCCGCGAGCCGCGCGTTCTCCACGGCCAGCCGGCTCCGCTCGGCCGCGAGCTGCTCCCGCTCCTCCAGCTTGCGGAGCGTCAGCACGATCTCATCCGCCTTGAACGGCTTGGACACGTAGTCGTAGGCGCCCCGCCGCATGGCCTCCAGCGCGGTGTCCACCGTGCCGTACGCGCTCATCATCACGACGGGCGGCGAGCCGGCCGGGCGGGCGTCGAGGAACGCCAGCCCATCCATGTCCGGCATGCGAATATCGCAAAGCACGATGTCGGCCTCGCCCAGGCGGCTGAGCGCCTCCACGCCGTTGCGGGCGGTGACCACCGCGTACCCGGCACGGGCCAGGATCAGCTCCAGCAGGTGCCGGAGGTTCTCCTCGTCGTCCACGACGAGCACACGAAGTCGAGAGTCAGCCACGCTGCGAGGATACCCTACCCGGGCCCAGGGTAGCGTATGCGTCGGCTCGTCCAGGTCGTGCACGGCTTCCCTCCCCGCGAGAACGCGGGGACGGAGCGGGTAGCGGCGGCCGTGGCGCAGTCGCTCCAGGCTCGGGGTTGGTTCGTTCACACGCTCGCCGCCACGCGCGAGCCCGGCGCGCCGATGTACAGCGAGCGGGAATCCGAAGGCGTGAGCCGGCTCGTCAACAACGCCCCCTACGCCGGTGTTCGAGGAGCCGGCGCGGATCTTGCCGTGCGAACCTGGCTGGAGCGCAAGCTACGGGAGCTGCGGCCCGACGTGGTGCAGGTGCAACACCTCGCCTACCTCGACAACGGTTTTCGCTCGGACGCACCGATGGTGTGGACGCTCCACGACGCCTGGGCGTGGTGCGCCTCGGGAGGACAGCTCTTTTGCGACGGTGCCGCGTGCGTGGGGCCCGGGCCGGCCTGCGCCGCGTGCGCGACCGCCTGGGTGAAGGATGGCCCCGGGGTGTCGGCGGCCCTCCGCGTTGCTGGGGCATTTTCCACCGTCGCCTCCCCCGCCCGACTGCACCGGATCTGGCAGCGACTCCCTGCTGGCATCCGCGCTGCGGCTGGCAGGGGCGCCGGCACGGTAACGCCCGCGCACATCGACGAGCGCGCCGCCGCTTATGTCGCCTTCGCCCACCGCTGTGCGGCGTTGACGGCACCGAGCTTGGCACTGGCTGAGGAGGCCGAGCGAAGGGGCCTGGGCCGGGTTTCCGTCGTGCCCAACGGCGTTCCCCGCGGCCTCCCCCGGCGGGGCGGGGGCCCGTTCCTGTTCCTAGGGACCATCGCCCCCCATAAAGGCCCCGATCTGGTGATGGAGGGGCACCGCCGCTCCGGCGTAAGCACGCCGCTCCGAATTGTCGGCCCGCGAGGGCCAGATGCCATGTTCACCGCCCGGATCCCGCACGACCCTCCCGTCGAGGATGTCCGCCCCCTGCTGGCGACAGCGCGCGCGCTCGTGCTCGGTTCACGTTGGCCCGAAAATGCCCCGTTGGTCGTTCTGGAAGCCCGCGCCGCCGGCTGCCCGGTGATCGCCCCCGCGGTCGGCGGACTCCCGGAGCTGGTGGAGCCCGGTGTTGACGGCTGGTTGTACCCGGCGGGGGACGCGGATGCGCTCGCGCGGTGCATCGCCGCAGCAGAGGACTCGGCGCCCCTGCCGATCCGACCGCCTCCTTCGATCGAGGACCACGTCGAGGGGCTCATCCGTGTATACGATGCCGTGCGATGACGACTCCGCTCGATGGCCTCGCAGAACGTGTGGACGGGTACCTGCTGCGCCTGGGTATCGACGGCGAGGTTACGCCCGACGGCTTTTGGTCCCTGCGCTTCGGCTCAACCGTCGTCATGGTTGCCACGTTCGAACACGAAGGTCATGTGTACGTCCGCATCGCCTCCATCGTGCTCATCGGCGCGCAGACGACGCTGGATCTCCTCACGCGAATCCTGCGTCTGAACAACGAAGCCATCTTCGGCGCGTTCCAGCTCTTCGACGACCAGACCGTCGCCTTCACCCATACCCTCCCGGGCGACAAGCTGGAGTTCGAACCCTTTGAGGCGGCCCTCCGCTACGTCGCGCGTGTCGGAGACGATCACGACGAGGACCTGCAGGCCCTCGCCGGCGGCGAACGTGCCGAGGATGCGATCGGCCAGCCCACGATGGACACTATCAAGCCGGTGGGTTGATGCGGGTCCTGCACGTTTCGCACGCCTGGAGCGAGGGGGGAAGCGGGCTTTATGCGAACGCGCTGCTAACGGAGCACCGTCGACAGGGCTTGGCGGCCGAGGGCTTCGGGCCGGCGGACGTTCCGGCCGCGCACGGGCGCGGCTTCACCGCTAGCTTCGCGAATGCCGCGGCGGAAAGGGCGTTCACGGCCCGCCTCCGGGGCGTGGACGTCGTACACATCCACCACCTCAGCGGCTTGTCCATGGCGCTGCCGGCGCTCGCTCGGGCGGCCGGCGCAGCCGTCGTGGTCACGCTCCACGACTACTGGCTGCGCTGCGCGCGGGGTCAGCTCGTGAACCTCGACGACGAGCGTTGTCCCGGCCCGAGCGAACGCCGCTGTGCGGCGTGCCTCTCGCCCCACCTCTGGGCACCGCTTCCAGCCGCGCTCGCCGAGCGGCTGCCCTCCCGCGCCGCGCCCGTGGCCGCACGGGAGCTGGCCTGGACCTCCATCGTCGCGGCCACGCACCGGTTCTTCGCTCCGAGCGCCCATGCCGCCCGGCGGATGGGCGTTCCCGCCGAGGTCACGCCGCTGCCGCTCCTGCGCCCGGTGCCGCCCGCCCCCGAGCCGCCGCGCGGCCCCGTGCGGTTCTTGTTCCTCGGAAGCTGGATTCCCACGAAGGGGCCCGACGTTGCGCTGGAGGCCTTCGCCTCCCTCCCCGCCGGCGCGGCCACCCTCCGGATGGTCGGCCCCTCGCCTTCCTGGCAAGGCTCCACCCAGTGGGCCGACGCGCTGCGCCAGCGGGCGCAAACCACGCCTGGCGTCAGCGCACCGGGCGCGGTTCCGCACGCCGCGGTGATCGCCGAGCTTCACGATGCCGACGTGTTGCTGGTGCCGAGCACCTGGGAGGAAACGGGCTCGTTGGTCGCAAACGAGGCGCAGGCGGCGGGGCTCCGTGTCCTGGTGAGCGATCTCGGCGGCCTCGCCGAGGTGGCGCCGACGGCTCGCCTCGTGGAGCCAGGTTCCGCGCCGGCATGGCGCCGCGCGATGATCGAGGAGGTTCGCCGGGGGCGGGGGCGCGATCCGGTGATCGGGCGCGCGTCGATGGCGGAGCACGCGGCGGAGATGGTGGGGCGGTATCGTGCCATTTTAGGCGGAACGCCAGGGTAGGGAGCCGGGTGGCGCGGGGCTGCCTGCCTGCCGGCGCGGGACATCACCGCCAAAGGCCGCACCCCCTCCCGCCCGGTTACCCTCCGCCCGTGCTCCTCCTCCTCGCCGTCGCGCTCGCCAACGACACCACGTGCGTCGCGTGCTGCAAGGCGGGCGGCCTGGCGGGTTGCCCGACAACGCTCCAGGTTCGAACCGAGAAGTCCGCCACGGAGCCCTTGGGGATGGGCTGGGAGCTGCAGGGCGCGTGGGTGGTGGCCTGCGACGGTTCGGGCCGCTTCGATCCCAGCGTGAACCTCCAAACGGACCATGAGCCCGAGTACGGCGAAGTGCTCAACAGCAGCGCCAACCCGCTTGCGGTGCACTGCTTCACCCAGGCCTGCGCGCTCCCGCGTGGCGTGTGCATCGGACCCGCCAGCGGCGATGGGAACGTCGGCCTCATCGGCTGCGACGACACCTTGCCGGTGGATCAGCGGGAGCTTGCGGGGGGCGGCGGACACGCGCCGGGAAACACGGCGATGGTCGTGGTGATCGACGGGCGACCGATCGTAGCGGAGCCGCCGTCGACCTCGGCTTCACCCGCGTCTCCTCCCGCCGTCGCTTCCCCGTACTACGACACGCCGCCGGCCGTCGTCCCTACGCCTCGCCCGCCCGAACCTGCGCCGCTCCCCGCCGGCCCCGTCGCCCTCGAACTGCCTGCCGACCCGCCGGATCCTTGTACTCCGGCTCCCGACGCCGTTCGCGCCGAGTCCCGCAAGCGCGTTGGCTCAGGGGACGACTTCCGGATCGCAGGGCGAATCGCCGAAGCGCTCAAAGACTATCGCGCTGCGCTCACGATGGATAAGTGCAACGGGTACGCCTGGATGTCCATCGCCCAGGTCACGATCGATCAGGGCCGCACCGACCTCGCCATCCGCGCCCTCCGCAACACCACGCGCCTGCTCCCCACCCATCCAGGCGGCTGGTTGATGATGGGTAAAGCCTACGAGACGTTCGGCCAGAAGGGCCTCGCGGCGGAGGCGTTCAAGAAGGCTACCGAGCTCGCGCCCGGCAACGCCGAAGCGATCGAAGGGTATATGCGAACTCGGTAGGTCGCACCGATCAGAACATGCGCTCCGGTTGGGAAATCGTTCCATCGGGCTCGCACGCGACGCGGGCCGGCGGGTCGACGTAATGACACCACCCCCCTGCGACGTGCACCCACACCTGGGCGCCGGGCGGAACGACCAGCTCAGCCAGGGGAATGTACTCCTGCTCAAGCGAGCCGCCCTGGGTCCAGGCCATCGGCTCTGCGGGATCGCCGCCCGCAAACTGGACGTCGAGGCGATGGCCCTGGGGCGGATCGATTGGGAATACCTTCTGTTCGCCGTCCTTGAGCATGATGTTCCCGACGGCGATCCATGCGTAAACGTGGAGACCTCGGCGCACGCTGTAGGTGCCGCCACGCAGCCCGCGGCGAACCGCGTTCCCGCCTTCGCAGGCCATCACCCCGGCGTTTCCTTTGGCATCCTGATCGTGCCGGGTGAGCCGACCACCACAAAAGGTGGCCCCCGGGATGGTGAGCGAGGCGGTGCCCGTGTAGGCGAACACGGCTTCACCACTGGAAACGGCGGCATCCTCCCCTTGGTAGTCGCCCTGCGTACACACGACGTAGGCATCGTCGGCCTCGGGGCAACTGCAGGTTTGCGTAGAAGCATCGCACGATCCGATGTCGGGCGTCTTCCGACTGAGGCAGCTCGCAGCCTTGACCTCCCCTGAGGTGCAGCCGAGGGTGCCGTCGTCGTTTTGGCAAGCATAGTGGGCGGTGACACCCTGTTCCAACACCACCTCGTAGCGCGGGAGTAGCCAGGTTCCACCTTCCTCGGGACAGATGCGGCTTCGGAGGTACCCTGCCGCGCTGACGGTTTGACACCCGCCGTTCGGCTCCATGGCCCAACAGGCCCCGAGCTGCCAGGCATCGTCACCCCAAGGCCCCATCTCCAGTCGCGCTTCGGGGATGGGGCGGCCCGCCTCGTCCACAACGCACACCTCGACCGCATCGCGCGGCGTCCATTCGAGGTGGATCGAGGTTTCCTCCGGACCGAAGTGGTCTCGGGCCAACGCCACGGCGCCGCCCACGCTGCCGGGCTCATTGTGAAGAGTGACTCGCTTTTCCACACATGGAAGGCGAAACTCTGCTTTCCCATCTGCAACGTCAACGCCCCACCCAGGGTGGAACATGATCGCGAGAGGCGCGGGCGCCGGCGGCGGCTCCCACGTGTAGACCACGTCACACGCCGGAACCACCGTCATCACGTGTTCGCGATGATCGTCGACGAGCAAAAGCGAGGTCGGCAACGCCGGCCACTCGCCGAGATCAACCTCGATGGGGAGCTGTTCGGGAATGAAGCGCCCGTCGAAGTCGGAGAGCCCCAAGGGTTCCGGGCCCCCCATTCCCTGCGAAGCCTCGGCGGCGTAGATGGGCAGCCCCGCAACGGGCGCCCCAGCCGCGTCCACGAGGCGGAGCGTGGTTTGAGCCTCGGCGACCAGCGGACCGGCGGCGTGCTGGGTCGGCGCGAGCCCAGCCGACCACGATCCCGTCCCCGTGCCGTAGCCTTGGTCGGCCCCAACGCCGTTACCGCCGCCCCTCCAGCCCCCAAGGCCCGCACAGAGGACTGCGACCACGACAACGGTGCCCGCAACGTAGGGCCACCGGCTTCTGGGCTTCCCCACTCAGTCCTCCTGCGACGGGGGCCTGATCGAAGCGTCCGGCTCGCATCGCAACGGCGATCCACCATCCCCGTCGTAACAGCAGCCCGCCCCGCCGCACACCCACACCTCCGCGCCGGGCGGAATCACCAGGTCGGCCACGGCGGGAGAGCCTCCCATGAACAGGCCGGGCATCGTTATCGCGGTCATCTCCATGTTCCCCAGGCGCACCATCGCGAACTGCGTTGTGGGCTGGTCGCCGACCCACTCGATCGCCAGCTTCGGGCCGGCGGGAAGGTGGAGAGGGAGCACCTTCTGCTCCCCTTCCGCGACGGCGAGGTGCCGCCACTTCGCCCCCGAAGTGCCCTGCGGCAGCTCGATCTGGTAGGAGCCCGCCACCAGCCCGCTCCACACCACCCCGCCGGACTCGCAGCGCGCTTTGCCGAAACGCACCTCAACCCGCTCCTCCCTCCGCGACAACCGGGCGCCGCAAAGGTCCGCGCCGGGAATGGTGATGGAGGCGGTGCCGAGCTGGGAAAACTCAGCCTTTCCACCGCGGATCGCTGCCCGCTCCCCCGCGAACTCCCCAGTCGGCGCACAGGAGTTGAGCGTCGGGTGCGTCGGGACACGCACAGGTCTGTGCTTCGAGATCGCACGCGCCAAAGTCGGGCGTCGCCGCGCTCACGCATCGCGCGCCGCGCACCTGCTCTTCCGTACAGGCCGCGCTCTCCCCGCCGACGTCGCAGGTAAAGTGCACCTCCCGAGCCCGTTCGAGCGCGATGTCGTAGCGCGTCCGTTGCCAGGTGAACCCGTCCTCGGGGCAGAGTTCGCCAGTCAGGAAGCCGCCGGCCTCGAAGTCCACGCAAGCCGGGAATGGATCCACGCCCCAGCAATCGCCGCGCGGCCACGCGTCGAGCATCCCCTGCACCTTCGCGTCAGGAATGCGTACTCCTTCCTCATCTTCCACACACACGGTGATGCCGCTTCGTGACTTCCATTCAAGGTGGGCGGTGGGCTCACGACTGTCGAAGTGGGCCTCCACGAGCTCCACCGCGCGGGCCGGCTCGTCGGTGCGCTCGCGGAGCTCCACAGAAAGCACCCCGCAAGGAACGTGGAGGTGCGCGCTCCCCTGCGCCACGGGCACAGATTCCGCACCGGGCATGTCGAACGCATAAGGGTTGGGCCCCGGCGGGAGGTCCCACGACAGCGCGACGTCGCACGCTCGGGCGACCGTCATCACGTGCTCGCGCCCATCGTCTTCGACGCGGAGGGATTCAGGCGTTGCCGGCCATCCGTTGACGCCGAGCGTGATCGGGAAGTGTTCGGGGTGGTAGATGCCGTCGGAGTCCGCCGCGCCAACCTGCCACGGGTAAACGGCACCTTGAGGATCCTCGTGCTCATACACCGGCACGCCGGCCACGGGGTTTCCCCCCTCGTCCACGAACCGCAGCGCCGTTCGCCCCTCGTTCAGGCGCCTCACGGCCTGGTCAGAAGCGGACGGCGCGCGCGAAAGCACTCCGAGCGGCTGACTCGCAGTCGCGCCGACGCCTGGGGGAGCGGACGGGCGCACCCAAGCGTTGCAGGCCAACAACACCCAGAGCAGCAGTCCGACGGCGAACCACTTTGGTCGGGACAACTGAACACTCACAGATCCACGGGCCTATCGGCACCGAGATCACGGACTGGAGGTCATTCAAGCACGGACCAACTGCAGCGCGCCCCCGGCAACGGGAGCTGCACCCCGCCCGCGCCGCGATCCGCAGCGAAGCCCGCCCGACCATCGGCAACGGGGAATCGCGGATCGCCCCATTCTCCTCCGTGTCTCCGTGACTCCGTGGTGTTCTCTCTCCCGACGAGCACAGAGGCCCAACCGAGCACATCCGCGTCGAAACGCAATGGTAACGTCCTGACCCCTTCGCCAAACGCGATAGACGCTCCCCATGGATCTCTCCAACGTCATCATGGTCTCGACCGTGAGCGCGTCCCCCGACGAAGGCTTCTCGATCGTGCAGCTCGTGTTGCAGGCCGATTTCGTGGTGCAGATGGTGCTCCTCGTGCTCATCGGCATGTCGATCGTGTGCTGGGGCATCATCCTCAACAAGTGGCAGGTGGTGCGGCGCGCCGAGGCTCAATCCGCCGCCTTCGTCGATGGGTTCTGGAAGTCTCCCGACCTCGACCAGGTATACCAGCGCACCGGCCGCTTCCCGAACGCGCCCACCGCACAGGTGTTCCGGGCCGCCTACGACGAGCTGAGCCGCCTCACGACGGGCGGCACCGCGGGTGCGATGGATCTCGGCCTCACGGAGAACATCGAGCGCGCGTTGCGCCGGGCCACCAACACCGAGCTTGCGCAGCTCGAACGGCTCATTCCCTTCCTCGCCACCACCGGCTCCACCGCCCCGTTCATCGGCCTCTTCGGCACCGTCTGGGGCATCCTGCGGGCGTTCCAGAAGATCGGCGCCACGGGCCAGGCGAGCATCCAGACGGTCGGCCCAGACATCGCGCACGCGCTCGTCGCCACCGCGGTGGGGCTGTTGGCGGCGATCCCGGCGGTCATGGCTTACAACTACTTCAACACGCGGCTGAAGAGCGTGCACGGCGAGATCGACGCGTTCTCGTCCGACTTCCTCAACATCGTCAAACGCCACTATCGGGGCCGCTGATGGGCATGAGCGGGCCGTCGCGAGACGGCGGGATGATGGCCGAGATCAACGTGACGCCCTTCGTGGACGTCATGCTCGTCTTGCTCATCATCTTCATGGTCACCACCCCGATGATGACGACGGGCGTGGACATCGACCTGCCGAGCGCCAACACGCCGCCCGCCGAGGTGAGCGGCGATCAATTGGTGATCAGCATGGCCAAGGATGGCTCGCTGTCGCTTGGGCGGGGGAGCGACCCGGCGCAGCCGCTCACGCGGGAGCAGCTTGAGGCGAACCTGCTGGAAGAAGGTAAACAACACCCGGGTCAGGCCGTCTTCGTACAGGCGGATGGTACCTTGCCTTATCAAGACGTGATGACGCTGCTGGAGCTCGCGAAGCAGTCTGGCATTCCGAAGGTCGGCCTCGTCACCCAGCCGGCCGGGGCCAAGAAATGAGCCGCTCCCGCCACCAGTTGCCCTCGTGGGAGTGGCCTGCCGCCGGGATCGCCCACCTGGCGATGTTCACGGTGGTCGCGTTCGCGCAGTGCGGCAGCCAGGCCGAGCCGCTGTTCAAGCCGGAAGACACGATCATCGTCGAGATGATGGGGCCGCCCACGGAGGCCTCGCGTATGCCCCAAAAAGCCGAGCGCGCGCCGGATGTCGCAAGTGGGAATCCGGAGCCAGACGCCGTTCAGCCCCCACCGAACCCGAGCGAGCTTGCGTTGCCCACCGACGAAAAGCAGAAGGGCGACGAGAAGAGCACCGCGCGGGAGGACCTCGTGGCGGAGCTTCGAAAGCAGCAGCTGCTCAAGGATCTCAGCGCGCCGGAAGGCACGGTCGATCGGATCGCCACGAGCGCCGACTCCAGCGAGGGGGGGGGCGCGACGGCTCAGGCCGGCGTCCGTGATCCCGAGCTGGCGAAGTGGGTAAAGGACGCGCAGGCGGCGCTCGCCAAGAACTTCCACCCGCTGCCGGCGTGGTGCGCCGCGAGCAACTCCATTCGAGCCAGCGCCGCGGCGCCCGTAGCCGGAAGCGGCGCGATCACCGACGACGCCGTGATGGTCGACTCCAGCCACAATGCCTCGTACGACGCCGCTTGCCTGCGAGCCTTCTCGACGACCGGCCAGCTCCCCCCCTTGCCAACGAAGTACGCTGGCGGCATTCGCGGCGTGCTGGAGTGCGTGTGCAACTGAACTCTGCCTCGATGAACCGAGCGCTCCTTACGCTCTGCGGGCTGCTCCTCGCGGTCGCCGCCACCCAGCCCGCCACCGCCGGAGAAACCGTGAGCGTCGGCCTGACCACCCAGGGCGCCGGCAGCAACGACATCCCCATCGCACTGCCGCTCCCCAAGGGCGATGGCAGCGGCGCCGACGAGTACTACGCCACCCTCAAGCGGGACCTGGAGATCAGCGGCTACTTCAAGATCATCGACCCGAAGGCGTACGTGGAGCCCGCGTCGGCCGGCATCCACCTCGGCGAGTTCGACTTCGCTTCCTGGCGCACCCCCGGCGCGGCGGCGCTCGCGAAGACCAGCCTCGGAGCGAGCGGCGAGGGCCTGCGGGCCGAGGTGTGGGTTTACGACGTCGCGGGCGGCACGAAGCTGGGAGCAAAGGCGTTCTCCGGGCCGAAAACCGCCGGTCGCACCCTCGCGCATCGCACGGCGGATGCGATCATCTCCCTCGTCACGGGCAACCGCAGCTTCTTCGACACCCGCGTGGCCTTCGTCGCGAACGGCTCGGGCAACAAGGAGGTCTACGTCATGGACGTAGACGGCGGCGGCAAGCGGCAGATCACCAAGAACAAGTCGATCAACCTGGCGCCGCGCTGGAACCACAGCGGCACCGCGCTCTGCTTCACCAGCTACTTCAACGGCAACCCCGACCTGTACGTGGCGGATCTGCTGAAGTCGGCGATCCGGCGGGTGTCGGCGCGCACCGGAATCAACACCGGGTGCTCCTGGTCGCCCTCCGGGGAGAGCATCGCGCTCACGCTTTCGCCTGGAAGCGACAGCGATATCTTCACGATCGACCCGCTCGCCGGAACCCAGATCGCGAGGCTGACTTCCAGCCCCGGCATCGACGTGTCGCCGTCGTGGTCGCCAGATGGGTCGAAGCTGGCGTTCGTGTCCGAGCGCGGCGGCGGCGCGCAGATCTACGTGATGAACGCCGATGGCAGCAACGTGCACCGCGTGAGCTTCCAGGGGGCGCAGAACACCTCGCCAAGCTGGTCGCCGAAGGGCGACAAGATCGCGTTCGTCGGGCGGGATGGCGGGTTCGACGTCTTCACCGTCAACCTCGATGGCTCGGGCATGACCCGGGTCACCCAGGGGGCCGGCGACAACGAGGATCCGAGCTGGTCCCCCGATGGCGACTACCTCGTGTTCTCGTCGACCCGCACCGGAAGCGCCCACATCTGGTTGTCGAGCGCCGACGGGCGCCACCAGGTGCAGCTCTCGCAGGGCGCGGGCGGGTACACCAACCCTCACTGGTCCAACCACCTCTCTTGGTGACCCCCGGAGCGCGAATGAGCGCATTGAACGCCGCCATCGACATCGGCAGCAACTCGATTCTCCTGCTCATCGTCGACGGGGAACGGGTGGTGCACGACGAAGCGCGAGTGATCGGCCTCGGAAAAGGCATGGGCGATCGTGGCGTTTTTCGCCCGGACCGCATGGAGGCCGCGCTGGCGACCCTTCGGGACTACGCAGCGAAGGCCCAGGAGCTCGGGGTGCCCGCCGCCGAGGTTCGGGCGGTGGCCACGTCGGCCTCGCGGCGGGCGCTGAACGCGACGACCTTCTACGCGAACGTCTTGAAAGCGACGGGCCTGCGGGTGCAGGTGATCTCCGGCGACGAAGAGGCGCGGCTCACGTGGAAGGGCGGCATCTCGGGGATGGACGTGGCGCCGGGACCGGTGCTGCTCATCGATCCGGGAGGCGGCTCGACGGAGGTGATCCTCGGCGAAGGCGGACACATTCACCAGCGGGTGTCTCTGGAGATCGGCACGGTCCGCCTCACGGAGAAGCACATCGGGTATGGCAACGTCGATCCCGCGGCCCTTGCCCGCGCCCGTGCCGAGATCGACGCCGCGTTCGCCACGCTTCGGCTGGACGTCTCTCCGCGCACCGCCATCGCGGTCGCGGGCACGGCCACCACGCTCGCCGCGAACTCCCTGGGACTCGCCGCCTATGATCCGCTCGCGATCCACAACAGTGTGTTGAGCGCGGGCGCGCTCCGCACCTGGATCGACCGCTTGTTGGCCGCCGATCCGGAGGAACGCCGACGTGTAGTCGGCGTGAGTACAGATCGCGCCGACACCCTCCTGATCGGAGCCTGCATCCTGCTCCGCGGGCTCGAGGCCACGCGCCGTCAAGCGTGGCGCGTGTCCGACCGCGGCCTTCGCTATGGAATTGTCTCGGTCTAAAGATCGTCGAGACATTCCGCGACAGCCTCTTTACATCTGGAGTGCCTCAGGCTACATTTCGTGTCGACCCGTGGTCATCGCACACACCCACTGTGCCGTCGCCCAAAGCCGCTTAGTACTTAGTCGAGAATCAACCCTCGCTCCCATCGAATGAGGTTTCCCATGATCCGCAGCTTCCTCGGCCTCTCCCTCGTTCTGCTCCTCGGTTGCCCCAGCTCGGATACCGGCACGAAGGACACCAGCGTCGTAAACGGCGGCGGCGGCGGCGACGAAGACGGTGACGGCTACAAGCCCACCGAAGGGGACTGCGACGAAACCAACCCCGACATCAACCCCGGCGCCCCAGAGATCTGCGACGGCCTGGACAACAACTGCGACGGCATCATCGACGAAGGTGTCATGGGCACGTTCTACGCCGACGCCGACGGGGACGGCTTCGGCGACCTCGATGTGCCGATGGAAGCGTGCGAAGCCCCCGCTGGCTACGTCACGAACTCGGAAGACTGCGACGACGCCCAGGCGCTCAGCTTCCCCGGCAACGTCGAAGTTTGCGACGAGATCGACAACGACTGCGATGGCGTGATCGACAACGGCGTGGGCGACGTCTACTACGCAGACGGGGACGAAGACGGCTACGGCGATGCCGGCGCCCCCCAGCAGGCCTGCTCGCAGCCGGCCGGCATGGTGCTCGACAACACCGATTGCGACGACACCACGAACAAGGCCTTCCCCGGCAACACCGAGGTTTGCGACACCATCGACAACAACTGCGATGGCGTGGTCGATGAAGGCGTGGAGACGACGTACTACGCGGACGTGGATAGCGACGGCTACGGCGACCCCAGCCTGATCCTCATGGCCTGCTCCCTCCCGGCCGGCTATTCCGCCGACAACACCGATTGCGACGACGCGCGCTACGAAACGAACCCCGGCGCGATTGAATACTGCAACGGCTACGACGACAACTGCGATGGCGTGATCGACGAGGACACCGCCGACGACGCGATGACCTGGTACGCGGACAACGACACCGACGGCTACGGCGATCCCTCCACGGGCGTTGTCTCCTGCTCTGCGCCCCCGGGCTACGTCTCCGACAACACGGATTGCGACGACACCCGCGCCCGCAGCAACCCGGCCGGCATCGAGCTCTGCAACGGCTACGACGACAACTGCGACGGCACGGTGGACGAAGCCACGGCGGTCGATGCGTCGACCTGGTACTACGACGCCGACTCCGACGCCTACGGCAACCCCTCGGTGTCGACCGTCGCCTGCTCGGCCCCGGCCGGGTACGTCGCCGACAACACCGACTGCAACGACGGCACCTCGCTCGCCAACCCCGGCCAGCTCGAAGTGTGCGACGGCATCGACAACGATTGCGACGGCACTTCCGACGAGCCGGACGCGATCGATGCCTCCACCTGGTACGCCGACGCCGACTCGGACAACTACGGCGATGCCTCGGTGAGCCAGCCCGCGTGTACGCAGCCCGCCGGCTACGTCGCGGACGCCACGGATTGCGACGACGCCCGCTACGAAACCAACCCCGGCGCGACCGAATACTGCAACGGCTACGACGACGATTGCGACGGCGTGGTCGACGAAGCCGACGCGGTCGACTCGCAGACCTGGTACGCGGACGCCGACTCCGACCTTTACGGCAACCCGTCCGTGAGCACGGTGCAGTGCGACCAGCCGGCCGGCTATGTCACCGACAACACGGATTGCGACGACACGGTCTCCACCACGAACCCCGGCGGCACCGAGGTCTGCAACGGCGTGGACGACGACTGCAACGGCACCGTCGACGACGACTACGCCACCGACGCGACCACCTGGTACGCGGATTCCGACTCCGACACCTACGGAAACGCCTCCGTGTCGCAGGTGGATTGCCTCCAGCCCGCTGGCTATGTCGTGGACAGCACCGATTGCAACGACACGACCGCCGCGGCCTACCCGGGCGCGGATGAAGTGTGCGACGGCATCGACAACGACTGTGACGGCGACATCGACGAGGACGGCGGCGTCAGCGATGGCGACACCTACTACATGGACGCCGACTCCGACACCTACGGCGACGAGTCGACCACCATCGAAGCCTGCTCCTTGCCATCCGGGTACGTCGAGAACTACTACGACTGCGACGACACCGACCCGTCCGAGCCGGTAGCGGTGGATGACAGCGGCAGCCCCTCCGGCGCCGGCACCTCGGCCGACCCCCTGGACACCATCCAGGCCGGTATCGACCTCGCCGACTCCTGCGTGGTCGTCACCGAAGGCCACTACAACGAGTACGACATCGACTTTGGCGGCAAGACCCTGGACGTCTGGGGCGTCGACGGTCGCGATGTCACGACGATCGACCCGGGCCTCACGGTGTGCGACTACACCAACCCGACCGACTGTCACCCGGTGTTCTTGCTGAACTCCGGCACCGGGGCGGCGCCGACCATCCACGGCTTCTGGGTCACCGGCGGCACGGGGTACCTCACCGAGACGACGACGACCGAAACCTGCGCGGACTCTGATCCGTCGCACGCCTCGGCCGACACCTGCACTGTTACCCAGGACGACTTCTGTGGTGGTGGCGCCTACGTGAGCGGTGACGACCCGCAGTTCTCCGACATGGTGTTCGAAGCTGGCGACCTCCCCGAGTTCGCCCAGGAGCCCACCGGTTCCTGGTCGCAGGCCTGGGTGTCCTCGGCGGGCGGCGGTGTCTGCGCGCTCAACTCGGCGGCCACCTTCGACAACGTGGTGTTCTCCAGCAACTTCGCGGACTCCGGCGGCGGCTTGTACGTCGGTGCGAGCTCCACGGTGGAAGTGGTGCACGGCTGGTTCGACGACAACAGCGCGTCGGACGGCGGCGGCATCGCGACCGACACGTCGGACCTCAACGTGTCGAACACGGTCATTGCCTGCAACTCGGCCACGGTCGATGGCGGCGGCTCGTTCTCGGACACGTCGGGCTCGGTGAACTTCACGAACATCCTGTTCGCGATGAACACCTCCGGCACCGCGACCACGAACGGCTCGCAGACCTACTCCGGCAGCTCGGTAACCCTCATGTTGTGGAACATGGTGGCCCAGGCCAACACCACCTCGCCGATGTTCTACAACCTCGGCACGGCGTCGATCGGCTACGCCGACTCGTACAACGCGGGTGGTGGCGGCACGACGAGCGGCACGTGGTCGGCGATGAGCGTGACCAGCAGCGGCAGCCAGTACACGAACATCTCGTGCGACGGCAACTGGCAGAACGACGACGCCTCCCTCGTGGCCGGCGCCGCTTCGATCAACGCGGGCGACCCGTCGATCCTCGACGCGGACGGCAGCCGCAGCGATCTGGGCGCCTACGGCGGACCGGAAGGCACCTGGTAATCCCAGGCTGACTGTGCCAAGAGGCCCACTTCGGTGGGCCTCTTTCGTTGGCAGCGACGTTGCGGAGTACCGGCTCTACACGTCCCGGAGACCTGGCATATGGGACATCCCCGATCAACGACAACCGCCCCAGTACCGTGGACGAAGGCACTCGATCCCCGGTGGCGACGGTAGCCGAAGCGACCAGCGCGCGCACGGCGGCCCCGAAGGCACCAGGGAGTCGGTCGAGGGCGAGTCTAGACGCCCACTTCAGTAGGCCTCTCACCCATTCTCGCGGTATAGTCCACGCCTCCTCTGAGGCGTGTGCCCATGCGTATCGTCGGTCTGAGCTCCCTGCTGTTGTTCCTGGCTGCGTGCCCGGATTCGAGCAACTCGAACAAAGAAACCGGCGGCATCAACAGCGGCGATGACGCGTGCGACATCTCGCCCGCCGCTTGCGACGAGGATGGCGACGGCTTCAAGCCCTCCGAGGGCGACTGCGACGACGCGGACAGCTCCGTAAACCCCGGCGAAGTGGAGACGTGCAACGGTCGCGACGACAATTGCGATGGGACCATCGACGAAGGCGTTGGCTCAACCTGGTACAAGGACTACGACGAGGATGGCTTCGGCGACATCGGGAGCAGCACCACCGCCTGCGAGCCGCCCGCCGGCTACGTGAACAACGGCGACGATTGCGACGACGAACAGCCGCGTTCCTTCCCTGGGAACCCGGAAGTGTGCGACACGATCGACAACGACTGCGACGGCGTGGTGGACAATGGGGTGACCACGACCTACTACGCGGACTCCGACAACGACGGCTACGGCGACGCCGGCGGGCCTACCGATGCATGCGAGGCGCCCTCCGGCTACGTCCTCGACAACACCGATTGCGACGACAGCACGAACAAGTCGTACCCCGGAAACCTTGAGGTGTGCGACTCGGCCGACAACGACTGCGACGGCCTCGTTGACGAGGGGGTGACCACCACCTACTACGCCGACGTGGACAGCGACGGCTACGGCGACGTCCTGGCGCCGGACGACGCCTGCGCCCTGCCCACCGGGTACAGCCGCAACTCTGACGATTGCGACGACGGAGATGCGGCCGTGAACCCCGCCGCCATCGAGCTCTGCAATGGCATCGACGACGACTGCGATGGCGGCGTGGACGAGTCCGACGCCTCCGATAGCCTCGTTTGGTACGAAGATACCGACGCCGACAGCTATGGCAATGCCGCCGTATCGATGCCCGCCTGCTACCAGCCCGCGGGCTACGTGCTGGACAACACCGATTGCGACGACGGCCGCTACGAAACCAACCCCGGCGCGACCGAATACTGCAACGGCTACGACGACAACTGCGACGGCGTGATCGACGAAGACACCGCCGCAGATGCCTCGGCCTGGTACGCCGACTCCGACTCCGACGCCTATGGCGACGCCGGCGTGAGCGACGTCGAATGTTACCAGCCCACCGGGTACGTCGCCGACAGCACCGACTGTGACGACGCAGACGCAACGAGCTTCCCGGGCGGCATCGAGGTCTGCGACGGCGCCGACAACGACTGCAACGGCCTCGTGGACGACGCCCCGACGGATGGCACGACCTACTACGCAGACGACGATGCGGACGGGTTCGGTGATCCGGCGGATACCGTGTCGGAGTGCGCGCTCCCCGCGGGGTACGCCGAGAACAACTACGACTGCAACGACACCGCGCCGACCGAGCCGATGGTCGCCGATGTGTACTCCGGCTCCGCTTCGGGCAGCGGCTCGCTCACGAGCCCCTTCGACAGCATCCAGGATGCGATCGACGCGGCCACCGAGTGCGTCGTCGCCTACCCGGGCACCTACGCCGAATCCATCGACCTGAGCGGCAAGAGCCTCGACGTGTGGGGCGTGGAAGGCTCCGAAACGACGATCATCAACCCCTCGCTCTCCACCTGCGACTACAGCAACCCGACCGACTGCGCGGCGGCCGTGGAAATCGACTCCAACGGCGGCGCCACCCCCAACCTGCACGGCTTCACGATCTCGGGAGGCACGGGCTCCGTGTCGGCCACCACCACGAGCGAAACCTGCGCCGACTCCAGCGCTTCCCACGCCGGCTCCGACACGTGCACCGTCACCACCTACAGCTACTGTGGCGGCGGCGTGCACGTGGAGGGGGACGACCCCACGCTGAGCGACTTGATTGTCTACGACAATCAGCTCCCCGACATCGATCAGGTCGCGACCGGCGACTACACCCAGACCTGGCTCTACAGCTACGGCGGCGGCCTGTGCGTCGTCGATGGCAACGTAACGGCCGACGACGTGTGGGTGATCAACAACCAGGCCGACGTCGGCGGTGGCATCTACGCCGCGGAGGCCGCGCTCGTTTCCCTCGAACACAGCCTCATCGGCGAGAATGACGCGAGCGATGGCGGCGGCGTGATGGTGAGCGACGCAACGCTCACCACCAACAACTCGATTTTCGCGTGCAACACCGCCACGACCGACGGTGGCGGCTTCTTCGGTGAGGGGGCCTCCAGCTTCGCAGGTGAGAACCTTGCATTCTACGGCAACGAATCGAGCACCAGCGGCAGCGCCCGCGGCGCAGACATCTGGGCTCCGTCAACCTCTACCGTGAACGTCATCAACACGATCGTCGAAAATGATATCGCTACCGCGCTGGTGTATGGCGATGGCTCAGCCATCCTTCAATACAACAACGTGTACAATGACAACGCCGCCGGTAGCACCTACGGCGGTTCCTGGTCCGCCGGCGCCGGTAGCATCAGCACAGGCGGCAACTTCATCGACGCGCGCTGCGATGGAAACGCCTACAACGACGATTGGACCCTGGACGCGACCTCGACCGCGATCGACGCCGGGAGCCCCGCGGCCGTGTACGACGATGTGGACGGGACGAACAACGACATGGGGGCTTATGGCGGCCCCGGCGGCTCCTGGTAACGAACCCTCAAACCTGGGCTCGGGGGTGGGCCCGGATGATCACGCATGCGCACCGCCGGCGTGGTTGGACGACCGGGCAAGCAGCGCAGCGAGCGACCTCGTTTCCGTCGATGTCGTTGCGTCCTGCTTACGACGCAGCTCGGCCGTGACCCACTCGAAGAACGGCTCCCACTCCGGGCGGGAGGCCAGTGCATCCGTGACGGCGGCCCAGGACACCGTCCCTCGCTTGAGTTGGCCGCGGAGCTCACCCCACCCGCTCGCCTTCAGATAGACCTGCAGGTTCCCTCCCGGCGCGGGACCCCCGACGAGCTGCCAATCCAATGTCCGGCTCCAAAGCCACTCGGCGAGCTCGAACTCGGCGTGTTTACCCTCGCCGGAGGTCCCGATCTCGCTGAATTCTGGCGTGGGCCAGCGCGGCGCCTTCCGCGCGTTGTCGATGTACGCCTGGGCGCAGCCATCTTTCGGATGTGCATCCGCCGTAAACCAACCCTTCCTGCCCAACGTGCTCATCGGAGCATCGTGAGTCAAGGCACACACACGCAGGAGCCGGCCTTCCTGCCTCGCCGTTGCGGTTTGCTTCTCGATGAGCAGGCGCCCAAGCCGCGAGATCAGATCCGGGGGATATGTCCCCAACTTCTGGTCGAATCGACCGTCGCGAATCGCGGCGTTGTCGAGCGCCCCCACGAGGTTGGTGGCCAGGAAATACGCAACGCGCTGATCCCGCGCTGCATCGTGAAGCCGCTCAAGCTTTGGCAACATGCCGGGCGTCAGCAGCTCGAAGATGTTGCTCGGCACCCCGTCGTCCGCCAGGCGACGCCGCAGCAGGGGATCGAACTCGTCGAACAGGATCACGCTGTCGGTGAGCATGGCGAGGGCCGAAAAGACCATGCGTGCGCGGTACTCTGCGTGTTCGGCCCCCCCGAGCACAATGTCGCTCGGTGTGACGTGGATGAAGCGCGAGGAGCAGCTTCGCGCCAGGGCCTCGGCAAAGGTCGTCTTGCCCGTGCCCGGCGGCCCGTACAGCACCAGGGAGTTAAGCGGATCTCGGAACTCGCCTCGCGAAATCCCGAGGACATGAGCCCGCATTCTCTGGAGGTGGATGGCGATGGAGGATCGATCAGCGCGAACGAGGTCGTAGTCCGGATAAAAAGCATCATCCAGGTCCACCTCCAGCCTCGCGGGGTGGGTGGTCGAGAAGTGCGCGGCGATGCGCTCGTTGATGCAGCCATCGAGCATTCGAACCACGCGTTCGAGCGCGATGACCGACAGGGCGCTGCTCCACCACGAGGCCTTCCTCGGGTCCACCGGGGCTTCGCTCGACCAGCCGAGGCCCCCCGGCACGTCCCGCTGGTGCGTGCGAAACAGCCGGAGAAGGCTCCTCACCACGCCTGGCGTGATCTCGCGGTGCGTGCGACGCAAGAGCGCGGCCAGCCCCCGAACCACCTCCGCGCCGACCGGGTGAAGCTCAAAACCATCCCCTTGTACCTGGAACGGCCGCCCGGCCGGCAGTCGCCCGCCTTCGCTGAGGTTGGCGACCACGACTCCGGCCGTCATGGCGAGGCGCGGGTCGTCCCAGGCACCGTGCAACAGACCAAAGGCAACCGCGGCAAACACCATCTCGGGGAGGTCGCGATCAGGCCCGGCCGCCGCCGCCAGCTCATGATCGAGGATCCCGCCAATGAAGTTCCGAGAGGGTTCGAGATGCCGGTTCACGCCCTCTGCGGCCTCCCGAAGGTGCAACGCGGCCCCTTCCCAGTCTGCGGCGCGCAGGCACACCGCAGCCTCCTCCAAGGATGAGGCGAGCAGGTCAACCGCGTCAAGCGCCTCAAGATGAGCGGAATCCCTGTGCACCCCGTCGTTCTCGGCCGCGCGCGCGGCCTGGATGTCGCCGCGCGCCGCGCGAACCGAAGCCACCGCCCCGCCTAGCTGCGCTCCGAGGCACGCGGCCGTCGTGTCGATGTCGTTCACCACGACATCGCGCACGATGAAGATGGTTCGACATCTCATCCAGGAAAGGCCAATATCGAGCGACATGTTGAGTCGTTCACGCTCAACATGCACCCACTGGCGCGGCAGCCGGGGGATTGCAGCGATCCGGGCGCGCCGGAGGTGAACGCCGCGCAGGCGTACGCACAGCTCGGCCGAGCCCTGGAGCGCATGGACGAGCGCCACGACCCCTCGGCAGCACTCGCCTGTCACAAACGCCGTTGGCTTGCAGCCGGCTCCGGCCCGAGCAGCGCCCATCACCCACAATGGCGGCTCGCTTGAGAACAGCTCTCTGAGCACGCGATAAAAACAATAGACGGCCGCCTTGGACAAGGCGAGGCCCGGAGTCGCCGCCAACACCTCCAAGGCGCGACCGGCGCTTAGAATAGGTGTTTGCCCGCCGTCGTAGGAATTCCCGCTCCAGGCGGAGCTGTCGCCGACGAAGTCCCGAGCTACGGCTTCGAACGCTTCGCAGGAAAGCTCGTCTGTCAGGACCCCCTGGGCACGCGCCACATGCAAGGCACGCAGGAGCAGCGTGTACTCATCCCGCGCGCTGCCCACGCGGGGTCCTTCCCAGCCGGGGTGCGCGGCGTAGGTCGAGCCCAAAAGCCCGCGCGCCCCCCTTTCGATGAACCCCCGCGCCTCCATGCGCAGCGCGTCGAGCTCCGACAACGCGCCGATTTCCTCGTCTAGAGTCGGCATTGTGGCTCCAGAAAAGCAAGTTAGTCACCGAGTCCATCCGGTCAACCTTGCTCTGCGCCGACTACAGCTCCTCGTTCCAATTCACCGCGATCCCCAGCGTTCCCCCAACCCAGAACGGCGGCCGGTCTCCGCCGAACCAGCCCTCGTACTCCACGTTCCCCTGCGCGGCGACGCAATACATCGCCTCGTCGTCACCGGGACACAACAGCACGCCGGATTCCAGCCGCACCCCGAGCCCCGGCGCGAGCAGGTTCGCCTTGGTGTCGTACTGGGCCACCGAGAACAGGGTGGTTCGCACGTAGGGCCGCAGCGCCTCGTCGGACAACACGAGGAACAGGTGCACGCCCACGTCGTTCATCTGCCCGCGCTCATCCACCCGCGAGCGGGCCGAGAGCCCAAAGCCAACGGCGCCATTCTCGATGATGTCGCCCTTTTCAACCGGGCTGAACCCCGCGTCGGCTTGCAGGTTCACATTTCCCTGAACCGGCAACGCGGTGCTCATGGTTGCACCCACGCCCCCCTGGATCAGGGCGGCACAGCCGGTGAGCACGAGGAGCGGGGTCATCGCCCGCGTGTATCCCAAACGCAAAAGGGCGGCCCCTACGGACCGCCCCCTCACGCGCCAGACGTCGCGCGCTTAGTCGCGACCGCGGAAAAACGTCGGAATGTCGTAGTCTTCCGTGCGCAGCGTATCGAAGCCGGTGGCCATGCCGCCCTTGCGACCGCCGCTGCCGCCCTGCATGTTCGCGTTCACGGCGCGCGCGATCCGCATCTCGGCCGGCACCGAAGGCGTGCCGCGCTGACGTGCTTCCTGGAAGCCGGTGGCCACCACGGTCACCCGCACCTCGTCGCCCATGGTCTCGTCGATCACGAGGCCGAAGATGACGTTCTCGTCTTCAGCGGTCTCCTCGGCGACCATCTGCGCGGCTTCGTTCACTTCGTACAGCGAGAGGCTCGGCCCGCCGGTGAAGTTCAGGAGCACGCTCGTGGCGCCGGAGATGCTGAGATCGTCGAGCAGCGGCGAGGAGATCGCGCGCTGGGCGGCATCCACCGCGCGGTGCTGGCCCGAGCCCTTGCCCACGCCCATGAGCGCGCGGCCCTTGTTGGCCATGATCGTGCGAACGTCCGCGAAGTCCACGTTGATCACGCCCTGATCATTGATCAGGTCGCTGATGCCCTTCACGGCCTGGAACAACACGTCGTCCGCCATGCCGAAGGCTTCGGTCATGAGCGTGCGCTCGGTGCTCATCGCGAGCAGGCGCTGGTTCGGGATGGTGATGAGCGTGTCCACGTTCTGCATCATCGCTTCCATGCCTTCTTCGGCCTGGCGACGGCGACGCCGGCCCTCGAAGGCGAAGGGGCGGGTGATGACGGCGACGGTGAGCGCGCCGATCTCGCGAGCGACCTCGCACACGACGGGCGCAGCGCCGGTGCCCGTGCCGCCGCCCATGCCGGCGGTGACGAACACCATGTCGGCACCGGCGAGCAGCTCAGCCACCCGGTCACGGTCTTCAAGCGCAGCTTCGCGACCCACTTCGGGGTCGGCGCCGGCGCCGAGGCCCTTGGTGAGCTGCGCGCCGAGCTGGAAGCGGCGGGGCGCGAGCGAGCGCTTGAGATCCTGGGCATCGGTGTTCATGGCGATGAATTCAACGCCGTGAAGCCCGGAGCGGACCATGTGGTTCACGGCGTTTCCGCCGCCGCCGCCGACGCCAACAACCTTGATGCGTGCGCCGACCAGTTCATTTTCTACGATATCAATCATGACAACCTCTGCGGGGGGCTTGTCCGGCCTGGGGTGCCGGGGCGGGATGGAGCGGGGAGAGACGGTGGGGGGAGGGACGTGGCGGGGAGGGTCAGAGCGGGGTGACGACGGCGAGGCGCTCGGAGGCGAGATCGACGCGTTGGGGGGCCGAGAGGTCGAGACCCTGGGCGGTGAGCATCGCGAGGCGGGCTACGCGCTCCTTGTCGGCGAAGCCGAGGAGCACTTGTCCGCCGTTACGAAGGGTGAGGGTATAACCCGTCTTCATGTCGAAGCGAAGCTCGGAGAGCTCGTCTTCCCGAAGGCCGCCCTGCGCCTGGGCTGCGGCGAGCCAATCGAGCCCCTCGCGAACCAGCCGACGCCCCACCTCGGGCTGCGTCGCAACCAGGCCCGCGTCGAAGCCCGTGAGCACGGGGTAGTCAAAGTCCCCCGCCTGGGCGCGGGTGAACACCACCCCCTCAGCATCCACGAGGAACAACCCATCGAGCTGCACGAGGGCCACCGGCACCCGCTCCTCAATGGCCAGCCGCACGCCAGTCGGGAACAGGCGCGTTGCCGAGGCATCGCGCACCCATGGGTGCCGACGCACACCCGCCACGGCCTCGTCGAGATCCAGGAGCACCAGCGGCTCCCCCTGCTGGAGGTTCGCGAGATGGCGAAGATGCGCCACAGACGCCCGATCATTGCCGACCACCTCCAGGCTCTGGTACCGCAGCCACGGCGAAGCGCACAGCAACCACGCCGCCCCGCCCGCGAGGGCGAGCGCGAGGGTGGGGTACAGGGCGAGGCGAAGGGCGCGGAGCATGGGGAGTCGGGGCTTGAACTGATTGGATACTGGATGTTGCACCTCTTGACAAGGCAAGAGCCAAACTATTTTTCACTTTCCCGGAATCGCGGCGCGGCTCGCCGGCATCCTGGGGGGATGCTACGCCGCGTGCCGTGTCCGCCAACCCGCTGCTCGACCGTTTGCGCGCCCGTGATCGCAGCGCGTTCACCGAGCTGTGCGTGGCCCAGCGGGATCGCCTCTACGGGATCGCGTGGTCGGTGACGCGCGACCGGCAAGATGCCCTCGACGTCCTTCAGGACACGCTCACCAGCGCCTGGCGCAGCCTCTCCACCCTGCGCGACGACACGGCGCTCCACGCCTGGATGGGCCAGATCGCGCTCAACCACGCGCGGATGCGGCTCAGAACCCGCCGCCGCAAACCGGTTGAACCCATGGATGATCTGGACGCCCTCTTCGAAGCCGACGGTCACCGTCGCGACGACATCTCCGCCTGGCCCGAGCGCCCCGACGATGCCCTCGATCGCGCCCGCCTCGCTCGCCGCCTCGCCCGCCTCGCGGACCGCCTACCGGACGATCATCGGGAGCTGTGGGCGCTCGCCGATACGCAACACCTCTCGATGGAAGAGATCGCCGAGCTCACCGGCCTCCAGGTGGCGAACGTCAAAACTCGCTTGCACCGAGCCCGACTCCAGCTCCGCGAGTGGCTCGCCCTCGAGCTCGGAGCCCGCCCATGACCTGCAAGGAGCTCACCGAACGCGTGATGGCGTATCGCGACCGCGAGCTGCCCCTCCACGTGCGCCTCTCCCTCCAATTCCACGCCGCCATCTGCTCTTGTTGCCGAAACCTGCTCTCCACCTACGACGAAACGGTCGCGATCGGCGCCGACCTCGCCAACGAAGAGGTTCCCGAGGAGGTGGCACAGCTCTTCGACGACATGCTGGCCCGAGCGATGGTCGATCCCGAAAAACCCGAGGACTGAGCAGGGCGATGCCAGCGGCCCGATGGGGTCGTCAGGCCCCCTCGCCCGGCATCGCATCGCCCCCCCGAATCACCTCCCGCAGCGCTCGGCGCAGCTCGCCCATCGCGGCGACGTCCCGCGGGCGCCCCGCCGGCACCTCCACGGTCGCGCGAACTCTGGCGGGGCGCTCCGACACGACCACCACCCGATCCGCCAGCCGCAGCGCCTCGTCCACGGAGTGCGTCACCAGGATCACGCTCGGGCGCGTGATCGACCACGCCTCCTCCAACACATCCTGCATTGTATCACGGGAGATCGCGTCCAACGCGCCGAATGGCTCGTCCAACAACAGCACCTCTGGGCGCACTGCGAGCGCCCGTGCCAGCGCGACGCGCTGCCGCATCCCACCCGACAGCTCCTTTGGATAGCGGCGCTCGGCGCCAACCAGACCCAGACGGCGTACCCACTGGCCAACCGCCGTGCCGTCCGCTCGCCCCTGCGCGCGGAGCCCGAAGCCAATATTGTCCTCCACGTTGAGCCAGGGAAAGAGCGCGCTGTCTTGCTGAACGAGCACCCGCTGGGGCGAGATCGTCGTCACCGGTGCGCCGTTCACCTCCACCACGCCCGCGTCCGCCCGCTCGAAGCCGGCCACCAGCTTGAGCACCGTCGTCTTCCCCGAGCCGCTTGGCCCCAGGATCGCGACGATCTCCCCGCCACCCACCTCAAGGTCGAAGCCCACGAGCGCGTCCACCGCCGGCCCGCCCGCCGCTGGAGCAAAGGCCTTGTTCACGCTACGCAATCGGATCATGTCCACCTCACGAGCCACCCCGACGCGCCGCGAACCGCCCAGTCGGTGAGCGCTCCTGCGGCGGCCAGCGCCCCCATTCCGACGAACGTACGCGCGGGCAGCAGCAGGTCTCGCCCCTCCAACACAAGCACGCCCACGCCCTGCGCTGCCGAAACGAACTCCGCCGCCACCAAGACAAACCACGCTACCGCGAAGCCTTCACGCACCGCGGTGAGTACCCCGGGGAGCGCGGCGCGCACGCGTACCTCCGTGGTCAAGCCCACCCCCGCGCCCAGGTTCCGCGCCGCGGCCACCAGCCCCTCCGGCACCCGCCGCGCCGCGTCTCCCACGCCCAACGCCACCACGTGAAACGTCGCGCCAGCAAGGATCACGACCTGCTGCAGCTCGCTCACGCCAAACCACAACAACGTAAGGGGGATCCATGCGATCGGAGGGATCGGCCTCAACAACGCAAGCGGCGCCCGCAGTACGGCCCCGGCGCGCCCGCTCGCGCCCAAGGCCCCCGCCAGCACGCCGAGCGCCGCGCCGACCGAGCCTCCAACCGCCACGCGCAGCGCCGATCGCCAGAGCGCCGCCCAGAGCTCGCCGCTCCCGGCGACGGCGAACAGCTCGACCGCCACTCCCGACGGCATCGGCACGAAGTTCGCGTCATGCGCGTCGAGGAGCAGCCGCCCGAGCAGCTCCCACGCCGCCACCAGGAGCACCGTCAGTCGCATGAAGGGCTCACTCCGCCACCCGACGTTCCGCCCAGCCCAAAAGGCCGCCCGTAACGGCCGCCACCGCCCCCAGCACCGCCATGCCCGACATCGCCAGGTCGGGGCGCGCCAGGTTGCGCGAGTCGAGGATCAACTGCCCGAGTCCCCCGTCGGCGCCGACGAGCTCGGCGGCCACCACGCTCATCCACGCCAGCGACCAACCCGCCTTCAAGCCGGTGAACGTCAGCGGTAGCGCCGCCGGCACACGGACCCGCGCCCACAGGTGGAGACCCGTCGCGCCGAGGTTCTCCGCTGCCGCCGCGAGCGCCACCGGTGTTTCGGCCACGCCCTGCCGCGCATGCGCGAGGATCGGGAAGAGCGCCGCCACGAAGCACACCATCCACGAGCTCGGCTCCCCGATCCCGACCCAAAGCAGCAACAGCGGCAACCAGACGAATGGCGGGATCGGCCGCAACAGGCTCAGGAGTGCCCGAAGCTCCCGATCCAGCGCCGGCACCGCGCCCATCGCCCACCCCGCGGGCAGCGCCACCGCCGCCGCCGCCAGCCACCCCACGCCGACTCGCGAGAGCGACTTCGCGGCCGCCACCACGAGCGGACCGCGCATCGAAAACATGGTCTCCGCGACCGCCCACGGTCCTGGCAACACATGCGGCTTCCCCATGTACAACGCCGCGCCTACCCAGAGCAATACAAGTGTCACGACGCCGAGAGCCGGCCACCCAAGCGCAGCGAGCCGCTTCACCGGGGCGGGGCGCTGCTTTCGTGCAGCGTCGGCGGATAGGGCGGCTGCCCCACGGTGCCCGCCCAGCCTTCGGGGATGAACACCGGTTGTTTGGGCACTTCCCACGCGAGCCGCGAAAATGTATCAGCGATGTATCGCGGCGCGAAGTTCGACTTGAGCTCCTCGGCCGTGCGATCCCGGGTCAGGCGGCCTGCCGCAAATTGTGCCGCGACGACCCTTGCATCCTCCGTAGCCCAGAAGTCCGCATGCAGGTACTTGTAGGTGGGTTGATACACGGTGATGTATCGGTCGATCTGGGCGCGGATGTCGACCTTCGACCACGCCTTCGCCCGCGGATCCTCGGTGTAGATCGTGGCCGCTCGGTCAGGGTCGGCCCGCACTGCGACCAGCGCCTCCACGGTTGCGTCGGCGAGGGCTTGCATCACGTCGGGCGCGTGCTCATCAATCTCCCCCCGGGCAAACTCATAGCCGGTGGGAAAATACCACGGGTAGACATTGTCGATCTTGCGACCGAGCCCCTTCCCCAGCGCGAACGACAAGTGCGGGTCCCAGATCGCCACGGCGTCCACGCCCTTCGGTACCCCCTGCGCGTCGCGCATGCCCATTCCCGCGATGCGGTAGTGGAGGTCGGGGATGGATCGCAGGTAGAACTCGGCGTAGCTCCCCAGTGTTGTGCCGATCACCAGCTCGTGATCGGCTGCCCGGAGCTCGTCGAGCGTGTGGAACGGCGAGTCGCCCGGCACGACGAGCGCGACCTCGTTGTTCACGCCCGTCACCGCGAAGGCCATCGCCGGCACGCCCTTGTCCACCGTGTTCCAGAACGGGAAGTCGCCGTAATGGGTCACCTGGGTCTGCCCGGCCATGAACGCCTCAAGGATCGGCGGACCGGAATTGAACGTCTGGTACTCCACCTCCAACCCGCGCTTCTCCAGCATCCCGTCGGCCCGCATCACCGCCCAGTGCACGGAGAACGCAGGCACATCGGCGAAGTACCCCACCTTCAGCGGCCACCAGCCCTGCGCCTTGAGCCAGGCCACCGACTCGGGAGAAACCTGCTTTCGTTCGATGAACCAGGTCGGCGCGGGCTCGGATGGCGCAGGCACGGGCGTGGGCGGAGAGGGCGCAACGGCCGGGTCGGCCGCGCAGGCGAAGAACAGCGGGAGGAGCACGGGGGGGACGTAACGCCGCCCGGGTAGGGGCGGGTCCCCGTGCCCGCCGTGAACGTCCCCGGGGTGGGTGCCACCCTATCCCCCCAAGAATGCGACAGTCCGGGGAGGTATCCCCATGCAATTGCGATGGGATCGACCTTTCGAGGGGACAGGGAGGCGTCCGTCCCCGGAATTCCCGGCGTTCGTCGATTCCGCGCATCCCGGTCGCGCGCTCGCCGACGCCGCGCTGTCACAAATGGCCTAGGATGCCCCGAGGGCTGTCGCAAATCGGGCGGGATACCTCCCGGTGGCCCTCCACGCCCCGCGCCGTCAGGCGCCCTCTCCCCCGTAGTCCGTAGCCCGTCCTACCCCTCACACTCCGGCGTCACGTCGAATTCAGCATCCACGAACCGCGCCGTCACATCCTCGATCGAGAGCGTGAAACACGCGATCTCCCCGTCGGTACACGCGAAACACTCCCCGCCGAGATCCGACACCAGCGCACACACATCGTCGAGCCCGCCGAGCGCCGGCTTCAACTCGCGGGTGTCCAGCGTCGCATCGAGCGTGCCATCGCGCCAACCGAAGCCGTACTCGTCGATCACGCCCGACAGCTCCACGTCGCGCACGGTGGCCGCGCTTCCGGCGAAGCTGGTGTCGAACGCGCCGGGGCCGGCGGCGAACACCGGGTTCTCCTGCCAGCTTGCATCAGGGAACTGACGCACCTTCTCACAGAGGTTCTGGGTGCCGTCGGCGTTGGCGAGCGCCGTGTCCAGCCGCAGCTCGTCTTCTGTCTCCTTCTCGACGTAGACCAAAAGCGGCGTCGTCAGCACCTTGTCCCACAAGCCCGCGAGCCCCGGCGGCTCCGTCACCGTCATGTCCTCCGCGGACATCGCGTACAAGCGCCCGGTCAGATCCACCGACGTGAGCGGCAGTCCTTCGTCCTCCGCGGCCGCGCCTCCATCATGAACGACGCCCCCGCCCGCGCGCGCGGGGATCGGGGTGGCCGAGAGCCCCGTCTCAAGGCCGAAGGCGCATCCGGAGAGGGAAAGAAGCAGGGTGAAGCTACGAATTGGAGTCATCGCGAACCTCAGAGCTTGATCGAGTAGGGCGTGGATTCGGCGGTGTTACCCGCCGCGTCGGCGCTGACCAGGGTGAAGGTGTACGTGGAGCCCACACTTCCGTTGAGGGAGAGCGCGTGAACGGTCGTCAGCGTGTCGTCGCCGTAGAGCCCGTACGATGTGAAGTTGGCGTAGGTCGTGGCGGGTTCATCGGTCGTCCACTGCAGGGTGAACTTCTTGCCCTGGGTGTAGCCGCTCACGTCGCGAATGGCGGGCGCAAGCGTGTCGCCCGCCGGCGCTGGCGGGGCCTCCTCACCCTCGTCCACCCACGCCTCTCCGCCCGACCCTCCCGTCGATCCCCCCGCCTTCAACGCCGCAAGCGCCGCCGCCGCGTCCACCGAGCCATACCCATAGGATGTGTCGTACCCCGCGCTCCCCCGGTCCCTCGCGCTCGCCGTGAGCAGGCCGTACACCTGGTCCGGGCCGTTCGCCCCCGCCGCGTAGAGCAGCGCCGCGACCGCGCTCACGTGCGGCGCCGCCATCGACGTCCCCTCCCAGAAGGTGTATGTCCAAGCGCCGCTCTCGATGGTCTCCTGCAGGATTCCGTCGGCGTAGCCGTCGCCGTTCTCGTCCTTCGAGAGGTCTCCCCCCGGCGCCACCAGGTCCAGCCCCGTTCCCCGGTTGCTGTAGCCGGCGCGCCCACCCGAAAACCCGACCGCCCCGACCGCGATCACCGACTCGTACCGGGCCGGGTAGCTGAGGTCGGTCGCGTACTCGTTCCCGGAAGCCGCCACCACCGTCACGCCCCGATCATGCGCGTACTTGCAGGCCGACTCCAGCGTCGAGCTTGGGTAGGCCGATCCCAGTGACAAGTTCACCACCTTGGCGCCACTGTCGGTGGCATAAACGAGCCCGTTCGCGATGGCGCCGATGTCGCCCGTGCCGTCGTCGCCCATCACCTTCACCGGCAGGATCGTGGCGTTGTAAGCGACCCCTGCCACACCCTCGCCATTGTTCGTCTTCTGCCCGATGGTGCCCGCCACAAAGGTGCCGTGGCCATTGCCATCCGAAGGGTTGTTGTCCCCGCTGTAATAATCGTAGCCGCCCAGCAACTTGGTAATTCCGTCGGGGCCGCCCGTGCGAACGCCCGTGTCCAGCACCGCCACCGTCACCCCTTGGCCCGTCGTCGTCGCCCAGGCCGCGGGCGCCGCCACGGCGTCCAAATTCCACTGGTACCCGGCGTAGCTGTCGTTCACCGCGCCCGCGTACGTGCGGACGAGGTGGTTGGGCTCCACGAATTCCACGCGGTAGTCGTCGCCGAGGTCGGCCAGCACACCACGGACAGGCCGCTCGGCGTCGAACGCCAGCCGCACCACGGCGATCCCGTCCATCCGCTCCACCTCCGCCACGTCGTGATCCTCCTCCACGTGCATCTGCGTCACGGCGTCGCCCGTGACACGAACCAGCACCTCGCCGTCGAGGTAGGGCTCGGTGTCCACGAGCTCGGGGGCACCATCGGGCACATCGGCGCAGGCCAGCAGGAAGAACAACATCGGCGCTCGCGGTTCGCCCGCACGACAGCAAGCCGCGTGCCAACGAGGTTGGGACAAAACTGCGCAGCGAGCGGGGCATCCGCGCCCCACTCTCGCGTGAACCGAGGCAGCGACGCCCCGGCGGCGGCGCCCCTCCCCGCCCACCTGGGCGGCGAACCCGTGTAGCATCACCCACACCCCTTGAGCGCCACCGATGCCCCACTGGCTCACCCTCCTGTTCGCCCCTCCCGAAACACCCCTCTCACCGCTCGCGCGCTACACCCAGGCCAACGGGCTGTTTTACATCGCCACCGGGGCGGTGTTCTACCTCGCCCCGGGACTGCTCAGCTTCGTCCCCGGGATGGCGCCGTTCGTCGGCTTCGAGGAAGGCATGATGCGGGCGCTGGGGATGGTCGTGGTGTTCATCGGGTGGTTCTACTTCATCGGCGGGCGCACAAACTCCGAGCGCTTCGGCCTGGCCACCGTGCTCGATCGGCTTCTGGTGCCGGTCTTCCTGCTCCCGCTCGTCCTCACCGGCCAGCTCCAAGCGCCGCTGGGCTTGACGTTCTGCGTGCTCGATCCGGTGCTTGGGCTCGGCGCGTACTGGATCTGGGCAAAGCAGGGGAAGGCAGCGCCGGAAGGGTCAGCGCGATGAGCGCGGCCGCGAGGCACCCGTTGCGCGCTTCGCGACAAGGGTGCCGACCCTCGAGGTCGGGGTTGGCCCGCCCGGAGGGAGGAAGGGCCGACCCCGACCGACAGCGGAAACGATCTTCCGGCTGGTAAGCTCCGACCCATCGCAACGCGATCGGAGATCGCTCCGGTGACTCGTGCGGAACCAGCCGCAACCGCGCTACGACCCCGCCAGCTCCACCCGCACAAACGCCAGGATCGCGTCCAGCCCCGTGGGGTAATACATCGTGTCGCCCTCGGCGCTCAGGGTTTTCGCCGTCGCATCCCCTGTGCCAACCGCAGCCGTGTCACCAAAGCCGTGGCTCTCCGTTTCTTCGGAGATCGTCACATCCAACGCCAGCTCACCCGTTGCGGTTACCTGGCCCGAGAGGGTGACGTCGAACAGCTCGCCCTGGTAGGGGCTTTCCGCGATGATCTCGCACTCGCCCGAGCCGGTGATGGCGCCCGTCGCCGCAACGGTCGCCGTTACCGCGCCCTCGCAGTACGGCGCGGTTTCCCAGTCATCGTAGAACTGCGCGTAGCCGCCCGCCGTGCCTGTCCACGCGCCAGTGAACGGGGAGCTGAAGTCCTCACCCGTGTCGTCGCCACCGCTGTCGCGCCCGCCGCCGTGCTTGTTTCCATCCACCGTGGCGGAGTCGGCACATGCGAGAAGTAGGCTGAGGGGCGCAAGAAGAACCAATCGCATGAGGCGCTCTGAGAGCCCAAAGGCTACCCGATTCGTTCTGATACATCAAGCGTGTATCAGATGTATCACCCCCAAAGTGTACCCGATCCGCTAAGATCCGCCCTCCTCCCCTCCCTGGGTGCCGTGTGCGGATTCTGGACAAGCGCGTGTACGTCGGTCCCAACCTCTACGCGAACTTCAAGGTCATCCGCATGACCCTCGACCTCGGGCCGCTCGAGGAGGCCCCGAGCGCGACGATCCCCGGCTTCGTAGACGGTTTGCTCACCAAGGTGCCCACGCTGCACGAGCACGGCTGCTCGTTCGGGGAAGCGGGCGGGTTCGTGCGGCGCCTCCGGGAGCACGAGGGCACGTGGATGGGCCACGTCATGGAACACGTGGCGATCGAGCTGCAGAACTTGGCGGGCGCCAAGGTCACCTTCGGCAAAACCCGCGGCACCGGAACGCCGGGCCAGTACCACATGGTCTACGAGTACGAGGATGGCTGGGTGGGCGAGAAGGCCGGCTTACTGGCGTTACGCCTGCTCCATTCGCTCATGCCGGCAGAGCTGCGGGGGGATGCTGAGCCCGATCTGCTGTTCGACTTCACGACGGAGCTGCATGCGCTCATCCGCGGCGCCGAGAAGCGTGCGTTCGGCCCCTCCACGGCTTCCCTGGTGCGCGCCGCCGAAGCGCGCGACATCCCCTGGGTGCGGCTCTCCGAAGGTTCGCTGGTGCAATTCGGTCACGGCTGCCGGCAGCGCCGGATCCAGGCCACGGTGACCAGCGAAACGCGACACATCGCCGTGGAGATCGCAGGCGACAAGGAGCTGACCAACCGGATCCTCGGAGATCTCGGCCTCCCGGTGCCCAAACAGGCCCAGGTGAGCGACGTGGAGGAGGCCATCGAGGAGGCCGTCAGCATCGGTTTCCCCGTCGTCGTCAAGCCGCTGGATGCAAACCACGGGCGTGGCGTGTCCATCGGCCTCACGACGCCCGACCAGGTGCGCGCGGCCTACGCGCTCGCGGAGGTTCACTCCGACAGCGTGCTGGTGGAGTCGTTTATCCAGGGCTTCGACCATCGGATGTTGGTGGTGAACGGCGAGCTGGTCGCTGTTGCGAAGCGCGTTCCCGGGCACGTCGTGGGGGACGGCGCGCACACGATCATCGAGCTGGTGGACCGCGTGAACGCCGATCCGCGCCGCGGTATCGGCCACGAGAAGATGCTCACCCGCATCGAGCTGGATCCGCAGGCCGAGGGGCTGATGGCGAAGGCGGGGCTGACGGCACAGAGCGTGCTTGCGCCCGGACAAAGGCTGTACCTCCGCTCGACCGCCAACCTCTCCACCGGCGGTACCGCCATCGACCAGACCGATGTGTGTCACGCCGATAATCGCGAGATGGCGATCCGCGCCGCAGCGGCGGTCGGGCTCGACGTGTGCGGCGTCGATTTTCTCACGCCCGACATCGCCCGGAGCTGGAAGGAGGTGGGCGGCGGCATCTGTGAGCTGAACGCGGCGCCGGGCTTCCGGATGCACGTCGCGCCGAGCGAAGGAAAAGCCAGGGACGTATCGGGGAAGGTGCTGGACATGCTGTTTCCAGCCGGGACCCCTCCCCGCATTCCCATCGCGGCGATCACGGGCACCAACGGCAAGACGACCACCACCCGCATGCTGGCCCACATTCACAAGCTCTGTGGCCAGGTTGTCGGGATGACGACCACGGATGGCGTTTACATCGACGGCCGGGCAACGGTGTCGGGGGACATGACCGGACCCGTGGCGGCGCGCATGGTGCTGACCGATCCGCATGTCACCGTTGCCGTGCTCGAGACGGCCCGCGGCGGCCTGCTTCGCGCGGGGCTGGGCTATCGCCATCCCGACGTCGCCTGCTGCCTCAACGTCGCCGCCGACCACCTCGGGCTAGGAGGGGTGCACACCCTCGAACAATTGGCCGCAGTCAAGCGCATTCCCATCGAAGTGGCGCGCGACACGATCGTGCTCAACGCCGACGATCCGCTCTGCCTGCACATGGCCGACCAGTCGGTCGCCCGACACATCTGCTGGGTAACGATGCGGGCCGACAACGCGCTGGTGCGTGAGCACGTGCGGGCCGGTGGGCGCGCCGTCGCGTTGGAAGCCGGCTTGAACGGCCAGATGATCACGGTGTACGACAACGGTGCGCACATGCCGTTGGTGTGGACGCACCTCATCCCCGCCACGCTCGAGGGCAAGGCGCTCCACAACGTGCAGAACGCCATGTTTGCGGCCGCGATGGCCTGGGCGATGGGTGTGCGCCTCGAAGACATCCGCCAGGGGCTCCGCACGTTCGATACGTCGTACTTTCAGGCTCCCGGCCGCGGAAACGTGTACGACCAGCTCGGCTTCAAGGTCATCCTCGACTACGGCCACAACCCCGCCGCCGTGGAGGCGATGTGCTCCCTGGTCGACCGGTTGGCGGCTGATAACGGCGTGCGTGGCCAACGCATCGTGGTGCTCTCCGCGCCTGGCGACCGTCGCGATGAAGACATGCGCGCGATCGCGCGGCGAGCCGCCGCGAGCTTCGACCGCTTCGTGTGCAAGCCCGACGACAACCGTCGCGGGCGCGCCGAGGGCGAAGTGACGGGGATCCTCGCCGCGGAGCTGGAGGCGGCGGGGGTGAGCCCGAGCGCCATCGCGCGCATCGAGTCCGAGGTGGAAGGCATCGATTTCGCCCTCAAACAAGCGAAGCCGGGCGATATCGTGCTGGTGTTCGGCGATGAGGTGAGCCGCTGCTGGAAGCAGATCATCTACTTCGGAGGCCGCAAACCGCTTGAGGCGGCGGCGACGACCCCCGCGACGTACCTCGCCGAGCCGGCCCCGCCCCCCCCACCGGGACGCAGCCAGCCGCGCGCCGAGCAGCACCCGTCGGCCAGCGAGGAGCGGGCTGAGCACCGGGGCGGGATGGTGCCGACGACCGCCGACGCCGCGATTGAGCCACAATCGAGCTTCGTACGAGATGAACGTGGTGTGCGCCCGGTCGCGCACGAAGGCGGGGACTGACCGCGCAGGATATGCGCGCGACCGTGACGCGCTTCGTCGATCCCGCCGAAACCGAACCCGTAGACCCGGCGCTGCGCCCGCGTCGGTTGGACGAGTACATCGGCCAGGATCGGGTGAAAGAGAACATGCGGGTGTACGTGCGCGCGGCGATTCAGCGCGGCGATCCGCTCGACCATGTGTTGCTGAGCGGCCCTCCCGGCCTGGGGAAGACTTCCCTCGCGAACATCCTCGCCGAGGAGCTCGGCGTCACGATGCGCACGGCCGCCGGTCCCACCCTGGAGCGCGGGGGCGATCTCGCCGCGATCCTCACCAGCCTCGGCGAGCGCGAAGTGTTGTTCATCGATGAGATCCATCGGTTGAACCGGGCAGTCGAGGAGATCCTCTACCCCGCGATGGAGGACTTCCATCTCGACATCGTGATGGGCTCCGGCCCAGGCGCCTCCAGCGTGCGCATTCCGCTCAAGCGATTCACCCTCATCGGCGCTACGACGCGCTCCGGTATGCTCACGAGCCCGCTGCGCGCGCGCTTCGGCATCCACGCGGCGCTCGACTTCTACTCGCCCGCCGAGCTGAAGCAGATCCTCGTACGAAGCGCCGAGCGCATGCGCCTTGAGCTGGAAGATGACGCCGCGAACGAGCTCTCTTCCCGTGCTCGCGGCACCCCCCGCATCGCGAATCGCCTCCTGCGCCGCCTGCGCGACTTCGCCCAGATCGAAGGAGACGGGCGCATCACCCTCGCGCTCACCCGCCGCGCCCTGGAGCGCCTCGAAGTCGATCAACGGGGGTTGGACGCGATGGATCGCAAGATCCTCCACACCATCGGCTTCCGCTTCGATGGAGGGCCGGTCGGCCTCAGCAACCTCGCCGCCGCGATCGGTGAAGAGCAGGACACGATCGAAGAAGTGTACGAACCGTACCTGATCCGCGAAGGCTTGATGCAGCGCACCCCCCAAGGCCGCGCGCTCACCAGCACCGGCGCCGCCATCGTGGACTTCCGCGGCGCGGGGTTGTTCGGCCGATGAGCTGGATCTTGCTCGCGGCGTGTGCGCGCGCCGCTCCGAACCCCGCGCTCCCCGCCGAAGTGCTGCCCCTGCGCATGAATGGCGCCACGCTCCGCGCCTACGTGGCCGACGACCCGGCGGAGCGCGAGCAGGGGCTCATGGGCGTGACGGAGCTTGGCCCTGACGAGGGCATGGTCTTCGTATATCCCGCTCCTTCCGCCCGCTATTTTTGGATGAAGGACACCCCCCTCCCGCTCTCCATCGCCTTCTGCGATGCTACCGGCAAGGTGGTAACCCTCGCGGACATGGCGCCGCTCAACACCACGCTCACGCCCTCCGGCGCGCCCGTCGTCTACGCGGTGGAGGCGAACAAAGGCTGGTTCGCAGCACACGAAGTACATGTGGGCGACACGATCGTGGGCCTGCCCGGGCCCTCGAAGCGATGAACCGACAAGCGACGATCGCCCGGCGGGTGGAGGTTTCCGGCGTAGGCCTTCGCTCGGGCGCAGCCTGCTCGGTGTGGTTGTGCCCTGCGGAGGCCGATTCGGGCGTGCGCTTCCGGGTGGGCGGGGTGGTTGTGGCGGCCCATGTGAACGCGGTGGTCGACGCGACCCTGGCCACGGTGCTCGGCCACGGCAGCGCGCGGGTTGCGCTCGTGGAGCACCTGCTCGCGGCCGTGCTTGCCACCCGGATCGACAACCTGTGGATCGAGGTGAGCGGCGATGAGGTGCCGATCCTCGACGGTGCCGCGCTGGGCTGGCTCGGCGCTCTCGCCAAAGCGGGGCGGATGTGTCAGAACATATCCGCTCATACCTGGACTGTACGCGAACCGATCCATGTATCAAACAACGGCAGCGAGGCCACCCTGTACCCCGCCGAGGAGCTGGAGCTGGACATCGAGGTCGACTTCGCGCACCCCTCCATCGGCCTGCAACGCTGGCGCGGTCGCCCCCTTGCCGCGTTCGGCGCGGAGCTCGCGTGGGCGCGAACCTTTGGCTTCCGCCGCGATGCGGAGCGCCTCCTCGCCCTGGGCATCGCGCAGGGGGCCACCCTGGAGAACACCGTCGTCTTCGACGAGGATGGACCCATGAACCCGGGCGGCGTCCGCGCCATCGACGAGGTGGTTCGCCACAAAGCGCTGGATGCGCTTGGCGATCTCGCGCTGCTCCCCGGTCGTCCCTGCGTGAGGCTGGTGGCCCGCCGCGGCGGTCACGCGCTGCACCACGCACTGTTGCGGGCCGTTCCCGCCTGATCGGTCGAGGGGCGCAGGTTCCCTCAAGTCGGGGCCGGCCAGACCGAAGCGCGGCCCGGAGCGTCGTTCCAGCATGGACCCCTCACCGATCCTGGCCATCCTCTTCGCGATGGGCGCCATCCTCGGCGGCAATGCGCTGGAAGGTGGCCATGTAAGCTCCCTTATCGTCCCCACCGCCTTCATGATCGTCGTGGGTGGCACGGTGGGCGCCACCTGGCTCGCCTGCACCAACGCCGAGCTGAAAGCCTGCGCGAAGCTCACGAAGCGCGCCGTGTTCCTCGGCCACGCCGATCGCGGCAAGCTGCTCGAAGACATGGTGAAGGTATCGAACGTTGCCCGGCGCGACGGCATGCTCGCCGTCGAGGGCCTGCTCGATGGCATCGAGGACGAATTCCTCAAGCGCGGGCTGCGTATGTTGGTGGACGGCAGCTCCGCAGAGGACGTGCGCCGGGTACTGGAGCCCGAGATGGAGCTGGAGGAGCACCACGGCGGCGCAGCGGCGAAGGTGTGGGAAACCGCGGGCGGCTACTGCCCGACGGTCGGCATCCTCGGCGCCGTTCTGGGCCTCATCCACGTCATGAGCAACCTCGACAAGCCCGAACTACTCGGCGCCGGTATCGCGGTTGCGTTCATCGGCACGGTGTACGGTGTCGGTTTCGCAAACCTGCTCTTCATGCCGCTCGGAAATCGCCTGAAGAAGATCGTGGGTCACGACGCCGAGACTCGCAACATGGTGCTGATGGGCGTCGTCGGTATCGCGGCAGGCGTAAACGCCCGCCAGATCGAGGAGATGCTCTCGCCCTTCGCCCACGCCCACGGCGCGAAGAAGGCAGCCTGATGCGGAAGAAGAAGCACGAAGATCACGAGAATCACGAGCGGTGGTTGGTGTCTTACGCCGACTTCATGACGCTCCTGTTCGCGTTCTTCGTCGTGCTCTGGTCGCAGTCCAAGACCGACAAACACAAGCTCGACGCGGTGATCGACGGCATGCAAGCCGCCTTCAACGGCGGCGCGCTCTCCTGGATCGGCGACGCAACGCCGCTTCAACAGGGCGACGCCGAGAACGCCTCGGGCCTGCCGTCCACCCCGCTCGAAGACGCCCCGATCTCCTTCAATTCCTCGACCAACCCCACGCTTCAGGCAGTCCGCACCCGTCTGCAGGGCAGCCTCTCCGACAACGTCGTCCAGATCGGTCTCGTGGACAACACGCTCACCCTGGTGCTCCCCGAGCAGGTCCTCTTCGAGTCAGGCTCGGCGACCATCCACCCCAGCGCATTTCCATCCCTCACCGCGTTGGCCGAAGCCGTGGAAGGGGAGCCCGTAATTGTGGACGTCGTCGGTCACGCGGATGGAACGCCGATCTCCGCCGCGCCGTTCGGCGACAACTGGGGCCTCGCGAGCGCACGCTCGGTCGCGACCGTACGGTTCCTCAGCAGCCGCGGCGTGGATTTGGAGCACCTGTCCTCAGCGGCCGAGCTGGTACACGCCGAAAATCCAGAGCGGCGCTCGGTTACCCTGCGCATCCGCACCACAGACGGCGCGAGCTCGGCAGGGGTTTTGGACAAGGTTTTGCCCGGGGGGTGAGCGGTTCGGCCGGGTAGCGGCCCAGGCCGCGAGAGGGGCCGCTTCCGCGGCTACGCCCCATGGTGACTCGCCGCCGAAGAGTCGAGTCCACCTCCTTGGCCGCACCACAACGTCGAGCCAGGCTGTCTTGCCGCGGCGCGACAGGGCATCGGGGACACCTCGCGATAATCCGTGTTTATCCGTACCTCCACCCTTTTGACAACGCCGCGTGCCCAGGTACGAGGGCTGCGGCCGCCCACGGCACCCCCAAACGGCTGAACAGACCGACTCGACTCGCCCGCCCGGCCAACGAGGGCGACTCGACTTCGCGGGCGGGGTTTTTTGTGTAACGGGGGGCTACGGGGCTGGGCGGCACCCCCGGGTCGCGAACCGCCCCGCGCCGGCCCAGCGCCGGAGGCTCGCCGCCCTTGGCCAAAAGCCCCCGAGCCCGTGGCCCGTAGCCCGGGCGGCAGGCCGCCCAAGCCCGTAGCCCTCCCCCCCCCAACCGGTTAGCGCGCCGCGCGCCCGGACTCGCCCTGCTCTCCCCTCTCGCCGACCTCGTCGATCTTCCGCTCGGGACCTTGCTCCGCCGCGCCGCGACGATGTGGCCGGAGCAACCGGCGCTGCTCGGCGCGCACCGCACATGGACCTGGGCCGAGCTCGACGCTGAGGTGGATCGCGCCGCGGCCGTTCTGTCTGAAGCCGGCGTTGGCCCTGGGGATGCGCTTGGCGTGATGATGAGCAAGCGCCCCGAGGTGGTGGTGGCGTTCTTCGCCTGCGCGCGCATCGGCGCCATCCACGTGCCGGTGAACTTCAAGCTCCACCCCGAGCAGGTGGCCGACCAGTTCCGAACAGCCGGCGTGCGCGCCGTCGTGGTGGATCACGAGCTGGAGGGACTGCTCAAGCACCTGCTGCCGCTGCTCCCCGACCCGCGTCGCATCTTCTACGTAGATGGTCCCGGCCGACACGGCGAAGGCGTGTGGGACGCGACCTCGCCCGGCTGGACCGGCCACCACGTCGCAAAAGCGACAGACGTCGTGTATTACAACTACACTTCGGGTTCGACGGGCCGGCCCAAGGGCGCGCTCACGACGCACCGGCAGATCAACGCAAACGCGGTGGCGACGGCGGATGGCCTCGGCTTCCAAACCAACGACGTGTACCTGGGGATGTTCTCGGTGTTCGCGCACCCGCATGAGCTGTTTCATCGCAGCGTTCTCGTGGGCGGCGCGTTCGTGGTGGCGGAGACGCTAAACCCTCGCGTGGCGGCCGAGCTGATCGCGCGGTACCGGATCTCCTGGACGATGGGCGTGCCCAGCTTCTACGAGATGCTGCTCGATTTTCGCGACGCGCACGGCGGCGACTATTCGTCCTTGCGCGTGCTGGAAGCGGGCGGCGCATACGTGTCCAGCGAAACACTGGAACGGATGGAGTCTGCCTTCGGGGCCCGGTTCCTGCCTGTGTGGGGCAGCACCGAGACCACCGGCGTAGGCCTGGGGATGTTGGCCGACGGCCCCCGGCGGCCGGGGAGCACCGGCAAGCCAATCCCCGGCTACAAGATCCGGGTGGTGCGGGAGGATGGAAGCGAAGCGCTGGCCGGCGAGGTGGGCGAGCTCTGGGTGCGCGGTCCGGCAGTGGTCGAAGGCTATGTGAACCAACCCGAGGAGACCGCTCAGCAATTCCAGGGCGGCTGGTACCAGACGCGGGATCTCGTACGGGTGGACGCCGACGGATTTGTGTTCTTCACCGGGCGCCACTCGGAGATGCTGAAGATCGGCGGCATTCGCGTGTTTCCGCTCGAGATCGAACAGGTGATCGCGCAGCACCCGGATGTGCGCAACGTGGTGGTGGTGCGCGCCGAGGAGCGCCTGCGCGGCGAGATCGCGCGGGCCATCGTGCAGACGGTGCCCGAGTCGAAGCTGGATATCCGCAAGCTGCAGGCGTACTGTCGCGACCGAATGGCAAACTACAAGGTGCCGCGCATCGTGGAGTTCTGGGCCGACATCCCGAAGCTGCCGAACGGAAAGATCGACAAGAAAGCCGTGGTTGCCACCGCGGAGAACCCCTCGCGAGACGACCGCCGCGACCCAGGCGAAGGGAGCGCTGCGCCAGGCGGCGCGCAGGGCGACCGTGGCTGATCGCGACCGCCGCGCCGAGCTACGTCGCGGCTTCAAACCCACCTTCCTGGTGAAGGATCTTGGTGGGCTCGCGATGTACTATCCCGGTCAGGCCGCCGTGAGCCGCGTTCCGGCACCGGTGCTCGATCGACTGTCGCGAATCGGCGGCGGGGTCGTACAACGCCTCGGCGATGCAGACATGCGCGCCGAGCTGCGTGCCATCTTCGAGGGTCGCACAATGCCTCGCCCCGAAGCCGATATTCTCCGCGACGCCTACGCGCTCACGCTCTACAACGAGTTGGAGGTGCTTCGATACCCCAGCTTGTCGCCTGCCACCATCGGGGAGGTCTGCGAGATCGAGGGCCGCGAGCACCTGGACGCCGCAAGAGCTCGGGGCAAAGGCGCCATCGTGCTGATCGGGCACTTCGGCGCCAACCAGATGATCATGCCCGCGCTGGGGCACGTCGGCTACCAGATGGCGCAGCTCAGCGCGCCGCCGCCCGTTTGGGGCGAGATCCTGCACGAAACGCGGACGACGCCGCTCTGGGAGCGGGTGCTCGCGCGCCGGTGGCAGCTCGAGAAGCGCCTGCCGGTGCGCCACGTGAATGTGTTTCGTTTCTTGCGCCCGGCCTTCGAGGTGCTGCAGCAGAACGGCGTGCTCGGCCTCGCCTTTGACGGCGGCGGCGGCAAGAAGTGGGCGCAGGTCGACTTCCTCGGGCGGCGCGCCAACCTCTCGGAGCAGCCGGCGCAGATCTGGAAGAAGTCGGGGGCGGTGCTCCTGCCAACCTACGTGATCCGTCACCCGGGCGAAGCGAAACATCGCGTGGTGATCACGGAGCCGCTGGAGTGGCAGGGGTCGGTTTCGGCGAGCTTCCAGGCGTTTGTGCGCCGCTTCGAAGCCTGGGTGTGGCGTTGGCCCGAGCAGTACCTGCACTTCTTGACGATGCGTCGCCGCGTGCGTGGGAGCGACGTCCAGCCGTATTTTCAGGACTACCCGCCGGCCGCGATCCAGCTCGATCCGGCGGAGGCGGAGGTGCGGCTCAAGCGCGCGGGGGAGTGGCGGGACGCGGAGGATGGGTAGGCGCGGCCTCTACGCGCCCGGCCGCACCACGAACACCCCTACATAGTTGTCGTGCCTCGCGAGGTAGGTGAGCAGCGGGATCTCCACGACCTTCCCCGCATAATGGTCGCCCACCACGAAGTTGCCACCGCCGGCGTACATGCCCATGTGCCACACCCAGGCGGGAACGCCGTCGAGCGTGGCCATCGCGGGCTCGGCGGGGTTCATGGCGTACCCGAGGAAAAAGATCACGTCTCCGGCCGCGAAGTTGCTGAGGCGCACGTTCGCGTTGAGCACACCGTCGAGGCCGGGCACCGGCGCGCCGAGCTGGCGTTTCTCCACGATCTCGGTGGGGTTCACGGAGAGATCGTCCCAGGCGCCGCGGCCGGCGTCCTGCCAAGCGCGAAACACGAGGCCCATGCAGTCGAGGTTCGCGTCGCGCCCGCCGAAGGAGTAGGGGCGACCGAGGTATTTTCGAGCAGCGTCGACGAGCTCTGGGTGGCCGGCGGCGCTCGCGGCGGGGGCCGATGCCGCGGAAACCGGGGCTGGGGTTTCGGCGAAGCCGACGGCGAAGAGCAGGGGGAGGATCATGAGGCGCCGAGACAGCGTAGCCGTTGCGATGGTTCCCCGCGATCAATCTAGGCCTGACCGCGCCGCGAGTCGCCGCCGCGCCCGCCTGGAAAATGGGACCTGGCGGCGCGACTCGCCCCTACCGCTCCCCGCGGAGCCGCTGCGCGATGAGAAAAGCCATCTCCAACGCCTGACCGTAGTTGAGCCGGGGGTCGACATCGCTCTCATAGTTCTGGGCGAGGTCGGCCTCCGTGAGCCCGCACGCCCCGCCCACGATCTCGGTGACGTTCTTGCCCGTCATCTCGAAGTGTACGCCGCCAAGCACGCTTCCGGCGTCGGCGTGGATGGCGAAGTTGGAGTCGAGCTCGGCGAGGATGTCGTCGAAATGGCGGGTCTTCGTGCCGTCGGCCGTCTTGAAGGTGTTGCCGTGCATCGGGTCGCAGCACCAAGTGACGGTGCGGCCCGCAGCTTTCACCGCGTTCACGAGGCGAGGTAGGCGTTCCGCCACCTTCTTCGCGCCCATTCGCACGATGAGGGTGAGGCGGCCCGGCTCGTCGAGCGGGTTGAGCACCCGGATGAGCTCCAACAGCTCCGCGGGCTCCATCGAGGGCCCGACCTTCACGCCGATGGGGTTCTTGATGCCGCGGAAGAACTCGACGTGCGCGCCATCAAGCTGCCGGGTGCGCTCGCCAATCCAGGGCAGGTGGGTGGAGAGGTCGTACCAACCATCGCGGAACGGCGGTTTTTCGCTGACGGCCGCCTCGTATTCGAGGTGCAGCCCCTCGTGGCTGGAGTAGAAGTCGACGTTCGCAAGCTCGGCAAGCGGGCGCCCCAACGTGGCTTCGAGGAACCGCACGGACGCGCGCATATTGGCCAACAAGGCATGGTACTCGGCCGAGCGAGCGGAGTTGTCGGCCCAGGCGAGGTCCCACACCTCGGAGTGGTGAACATCGCCGAAGCCACCCGCGAGCAGCCCACGGATGAAGTTGAGCGTCATGGCGGAGCGGGTGTAGGCTTCGAGCAAATTCGCCGGGTTGGGGCGGCGCGCTTCCGGCGTGAACTCGATGCGGTTCACGAGGTCGCCGCGGTACACCGGCAGCGTGGTGCCATCCCGCGTTTCCAACCCTTCCGACCGGGGCTTCGCATACTGGCCGGCGATGCGCCCGACCCGAACGACGGGCCGACCCCCGCCGTAGGTGAGCACCGCGCTCATCATCAGCATCACCTTGAGCTTCGCGTCGATCACCGAAGATTCGCAGTCCACGAAGCGCTCGTTGCAGTCGCCCCCCTGCAGGAGGAACCGCTCCCCTCGCCCGGCCGCCGCGAGCTGCGCCTTGAGCTTCTCCACCTCCCAGCTCGTGACGAGGGGTGGCAAACGCCGTAACCGGGCGAGCGCCCCTGCCAATTCAGCCGGGTCGTCGTAGTCCACCTGTTGCGCCGCGGGGCGGGTACGCCAGCTATCGGGGGTCCAGGGGGTCACGCTCGCTCCGGGCTCGGGGCGACGGTGTAGCGCCGAACGACAGGAACGGCGAGGGGGCCTGTACCGCTGTGGTAGCCTACACGCCTTCGACTGAGGCCCCTGATGCTGCTCTTCGCGTTCAGCGCCGCGCTTGCCGGCGACGTGGTGCTCCGCAACGACCTGTCGGACAGCTACGACAGCGGCGACCAATTGGCGTGGTTGGAGTTCCCCGAATGCGCGGTGTCCGTGCTGAAGGCCAACGCGGCCGATCTCCCGCTGGAGATCTCGTACGTCGAGTTCATGCTGGCCAGCAACACCGGGAATGACGATGGGGAGACCACGCTCGCGGAGATGGGCATCCAGCTCCTGGCCGACGGGGCCGAGCCCGTGAACGGGCCGATGGACTGGGGCCCGGAGGAGTTCACCGTGACCGTGTCGAGCACCAGCATCAACCGCCTCACGCTCGTGGACGAAACCGCAGGTTGGACGGCGCTGCCGTACAGCTCCGGCCAGATCGCCGTGTGGATCTGCCCGCCTGACCCGACGACCGGAGAGTCCTGGCCCCGCGTGAACGACCGCGACGAGTCTGGGATCGTGATCGACACCAGCGCTTCACCCGATGGAAGCTACATTTTCTATAACAACAAGATGACCGAGCTCGGCGACTTCATCCAGGGGAGCTGGGTTGTTCACGCGGGGAGCGGCGAGGGCGGCGGCGGCGACACAGGGACCGACACGGGCGACACCGATACCGGCGTGAACGACACCGCGGAGACCGACAGCGGCGAGGACTCCGGCGAGAACGAGGGAATTCTCAGCGTGCAGTCGGTGACGCCGAACAGCGGGATGCTGGGCGAGACGGTGACCATCGCCGTGCTCGGGCAGGGTTTCGAAACGGGGGCGCAAGTCTACGTCGGCGGCATGGCAGCCTCGGGCGTTTCCCTCTCCGGCAGCACGGCGCTCTCGGCCACCACGCCGAGCGCCCTTCCCGCGGGCACGCACGACGTGATGGTCACGAACCCGGGCGGGGACTCGTCTACGCTTGCCGGGGCGTTCACCGTTGAAGACGCGGGCTGCGGATGCGACTCCGGCGCGGCGGTGGCCGGGGCCTGGGCGGTGGTGTTCGCCGCGACGCTGACGCGGCGGCGGCGGGGCTAAGGCGCGCCGCCCCAGCGCGAGATGAGCCGGTGCAACCACTGCTTGCTCACGCCGAGGCTCTCGGCGGCGCGGGTGACATTTCCGCCGTTGGCCGCCAGGGAATCCCGAAGCATCCGCCGCTGGAAGCGCTCGGTGGCCTCCAACAGGCCGCCGCTCCCGACGTCCACGGGCTCCGCTCCGCGCGCTTGCCCGGCGGAGGCGGGCGCAGCCGCATCCAGATGCTCCAGCCCGACCGTGCGCGCACCGGTCGCGACCGCCCGCGCCAAACCGCTTCGGAGCACGTTCTCCAGCTCCCGCACGTTTCCCGGCCACTCGCGCCGCGCGAGCACCGCCACCGCATCCTCCTCCAGCTCCACCCCGCCACAACCCGCCTGCTTCGCCGCTTTCGCGAGGAGGTGCCGGGCGAGATCGGGGATGTCCTCGCGGCGCGCCCGCAGCGGCGGGGTGTGCACCACGCAGGCCGCGAGGCGATGGTAGAGATCGCCCCGGAAGCTGTTGGCATCCTCCAGCGGGCGCAGCGTGGCGCCGACGATTCGTCCGGTGAATTGAAGCTCTTTGGATGAGCCGACCCGCGTGAACGTGCCCTCCTGCAACAGCCGGAGGAGCTTTGGCTGCACCCGGGCGGGCAGCTCCCCGATCTCGTCCAAAAACAGCGTACCGCCCGCCGATTCTTCGGCGAGCCCCACCCGCGCCCGATCGGCGCCGGTGAACGCGCCCTTCTCGTGGCCGAAGATCATGCTCTCGGCCAGCTCCTCGGGGATCGTTGCGCAGTTCACCGCGATGAACGGGCCATCCTTACGAGCCGAGAGCGCATGGAAGGCGCGGGCTACGGCCTCCTTGCCGGTGCCGGTTTCGCCACGCACAAGCGCAGGCCACGGCATTGGCGCGAAGGCGCGAACCGTGCGGGCAAGCTCCCGCATCGGCGAGGAGGACCCCACGATGCCCGGGAGCTCCGTTGAGGCGGAGGGGCGTCGGCCAGGCGTGGCCGCGCCGGCGGCGGGCGCAACCGCGGCCGCGTCCAGGATCGCGGCAGCGAGCTGCGCCAGCGTGTCCACCCGGGCGCGAATCGCCGCGCTGGGTACCCGTGTGCCCGGGGGACCGGACAAGTAGAGCACCCCGTTGTTTCCAAGCGGCGCACAGCCAACCCAGCCCACGAGGCTCACGACGATCGACGCGGCGGACTCCGGCGCGCGCCGCGTTGGATCGTCCATCCACAGCGGCTTGCCGCTCGCGATGGCTCGACCGACGAGGGAGCGGGAGATGACGCCCGGGGGCGGGATCTCCCGCTTTGCTCCAGCCAGCGCCTGAAAGCTCGCCGTTCCCGCCACGAAGTCGCCCGACCACCGCACGGCCCACACCTCCGCATCCGGGCAGGCCTCCTGCGCGAGCGCCACAACGCGATCCAGGCGCTCCGTTTCGTTGTCACTGGCGAACAAGCTCGGAAGCTGGCGGGCTGCCCACCCGGTGGCCGCGAGCTGCTCCTCCAGGTTTCGAATTGCAGCGGCAAGCCGCATGGCCGCGAGCGCATCCACGGCGCGAAGGGCGGCGATCTCGGGATACTCCATGCGCTGCTCGTATCACGCTTCGAGGGGTGTTCGGCGTTAGGCTGCGCCGCCATGCGCTCCCCCGGCGACATCCTCGGCTCGTTCCGACTCATCGCCCTGCTCGGTCGCGGAGGGGTGGCGGAGGTGTGGCGAGCCGAACACACCGCGCTCGGCAGCGCCCACGCCATCAAGTTCCTGAGCGTGACGACGGAATCGCTGGAGGAGCGCCTTTTGCTGGAGGGGAGAACGCAGGCGGGCCTGGCCCACCCAAACGTCGTGCGCGTAACGGAGGTGGTTCGCGACGCCGCCGGCGTGGGCCTCGTGATGGAGCTCGTGGAAGGCCCCACCCTCGAGCGCTGGCTCAACGCCCACTACGAGCCAGAGGCACTGGAAGGCCTGTTTCTCGCGATCTGCGCCGGGGTGCGCGCGGCGCACGCGCGCGGCATCGTCCATCGCGACTTGAAGCCGGCGAACGTACTGTTGTGCCGAGTGGGTGGGGTGTGGATCCCGAAGGTGAGCGACTTCGGGATCGCCCGCGTGCTCGATGCGAACCAGGGCACACGCACCGGCGCCTTGATGGGCACGCTTCGCTTCGCGGCACCCGAGCAGCTTCGCGACTCCTCACGTGTGGACGAACGCGCCGATGTTTGGGCGCTCGGCTGCATCCTTTACGAGATGTTGTCGCGACGGGCGCTGGTGCCGGATGTGGACGTGGTGACGCTCTATGAGCGGCTCCGACAAGCCGGTTGGCTGCCGATCGACGAGGCGGCCCCCGGCGCGCCAGTCGGCCTGCGCCGCGCGGTGGTGGCCGCGCTCCGATACGACCCCGCGGACCGCCCGGAGTCCGTGAACACGCTGATGCACATCGCGAGGGGCACGACGGATTCCGAGAGCGGAGAGTCGAGGGATCTCCTCGGACTTCGCCTGGTAGCCCGAATCGGCGGCACCGAAGGCACCGAGGCGTGGCGCGCCGAGGAGGCAGATGGAACCTCTGTCTTCGTCAAGTTCGCCGCGGCCGACGTGGCGGCGCCCGTGCGCGCCCGCCTCCAGCGCGAGGCGCGCCTCGGAACGGAGCTGCACGTTCGCGGCCTGCCCTCCGGCGCAGCCTGGTTCGAAGCGTCGTTTCGCGGCGTCGCCGTCGTCGGGCTGCGGCGGCCCTGGGTGCCCGGACCGAGCGTCGACGAACCCGCGGCGCGGCGTGGCCTCGACCAGCGCGGCGCGCTCGCCATCGTGGAGGAGCTGCTGGGCATCCTGGGAGATCTCCACGCCTACGGCCCGCCCGTGGTTCACCGCGACCTGTGCCCGCAGCATCTCGTCCGCGCCGCAACGGGGCTCGCGCTCGTCGGTCTGGGCCGCGCGCAAGACCGCTTGCCGGATCCGGCGCTGGGCGGTGCCACCTTCGTCGGGACCTTCGGCTGGCAGGCGCCGGAGCAGTACGGGGGCGATGCCTCCCCGAAGACGGACGTGTACACCGCCGCAATCCTCGCGATCTACCTTCTCTCCGGCCGCGATCCGGCCACGCTGCTCGACGTGAGCGGCACGCTGGCGTGGCGCACCCTCCCGGGGATCGACCCGCGCATCGCCCCCGTGCTCGCACGCATGTTGGAGACCGATCCGGCGCGCCGCCCAACCGCACTGGAAGCGCACCAAGCCCTCGCAGCGGCGCGCGCTCCGGCTCCCGCCGCCGCGCCGCCCGCGGCCCCGGTCGCGCCGACGGGGGCTCCGCCCGTTCTGGAAGCGCAGCGATCAAAAAATCCTCTTGAACCAGATGAACTCCGCGCTGCAGCGCCGCTGGTCGCGGCGTCGCCCGCCAGCCCCCCGGTTACGCGCCGCAGCGCCCTGGTCGCCGCCCTCGGCCTCGGGGCGCTCTTCGGCGTGGGCGGGATGTGGCTCGCCGCGCGGGGCGACAGTGCGGCCGCCGGCGCGGAGCCTCGCGGCGATCGCCCTTACGGGTTCTGGTTGCTCAACCCTCAAGTTTGTGAAGCACCCGACCTCGACACGCTCTGCGCAGAGCCGCTCGTGGAGGCGCCCGAGCCCGCCCTGAACTGGAGCTTCGACGGGAACCCCGCCGCCTGGCCGGACAGCGCCCCGGTGTTGTCCGCCGGCATCACACAGGGTGAAGGCTTCATCGGCTCGGGCCTCCGCTTCGAGGGCGACCACGCACCGGCGACCGCGCGGTTGGACCCCCTGAAGGGGTACTTCCCGGCGTTCACGGTGTCGTTGTGGTTCCGGCTGCGGGATCCCTGCACCAACGACTACGTGACCTTGTTCACCAACGGAAACGGCCCCCCGGCCGCCACCGGCACCCTCCTCGGGGTGATGTGGCAGGGGATGTCGTTCGCCGAGCTTGCATCGGGAAACGTCAATGAAACCGTCTACCCGACCTCCCCCTCGCGCCGGTGCATGAACACATGGAGCCACGTCGTGCTCACGTTCGACCAGGGCAAAACGGCGCTCTATGACGACGGCCGGCTGAGCATCGAAACCGAGACGGCGTGGTCGCGCGTGCTGCACGGGAGCCACCCCATCACCCTCGGCGGCAGCCCGCTCACCACGCGCAGGCAACTGAGCGGCGACATCGACGAGGTTCGGGTGTACGCCTCGGCGCTCGGCGCCGACGAGGTGTGGAGCTTGCACCGCCAAGATTCCTGCCGCGCCGGAGCCCACCCGATCGGGCTTCCGGCAGGGGGCTGACTCCGGGATGTACGTTCCAGGCCAGATTGTCGGCTCCTTCCGCCTCGTCGCCCTGCTCGGCCGGGGGGGCGTGGCCGAGGTGTGGCGTGCGGAGCACCGGGCGCTCGGGAGCCAACACGCCATCAAATTCCTCGCGGTGCACTCGGACTCCTTGCACGGTCGCCTGATGCTCGAAGGTCGGGTGCAGGCGATGCTCAACCACCCCAACGTCGTGCGCGTCACCGACCTCGTGGTGGATGGCCCTCGAATCGGGCTCGTGCTGGAGTTCGTGGACGGCCCGACGCTCGACCGCTGGATCGCCGGAAGCTGGCGCGCAGACGCGGTAGAAAGTGTGTTTCTCGGCATCTGCGCCGGGGTTCGGGCCGCACATGACCGCGGGCTCATCCATCGCGACTTGAAGCCGGCGAACGTGCTTTTGGAGACGGTGGACGGGGCGTTGCTCCCCAAGGTGAGCGATTTCGGCATCGCGCGTGCGCTTCAGTCCGGACAGGGCACGCGCACGGGCGCGCTGCTTGGCACCCTCCGCTACATGGCGCCCGAGCAGCTCCGGGATGCCTCGCGCGTGGACGCTCGCGCCGACGTATGGGCGCTGGGGTGCATTCTCTACGAGCTCCTCTCCCGGCGCAGCCTGCTCCCAGATGCCGACCTCGTTTCACTGTATGAGCGGTTGAAGGCTGGCAAGTGGGAGCCGCTCTCCGTCGTGGCGCCCGAAGCACCGCCGGCGCTGGCGCGGGTGGTGGAGTCGGCGCTCCGCTTCGATGTGGAGGCTCGCGCCTCGAGCGTGGAGGCACTGCTCGCCCCCCTGGAAGGAGGGATCGGCGGCGTGGCGATGGCGGTGGCGTCCGTTTCGCGGGGGGGCACCTCGGTTCACCGCATCGGCGCCTACCTGCTCGACGTGCGGCTGGGCGGCTCGGACGACGTGCAGGCGTGGCGCGCCACGGGGCCGGGCGGAGCGAGCGTGTTCATCAAGTTGGTGCCGACGCGCGGCGCGGCCGACTCGGTGGCTCGGGTGGAGCGGGAGGCGCGGCTGGGGCAAACCATTGTTGCACCCGGGATTGTTCCCACGCTCGCCGTGAGCGTGGAGACCCTCCACGACCAGGAGGTGCTGGCCTCCGTCCGGGAATGGGTGCCCGCGGTAACCCTGGAGGAACAAGCCAGATTCTTACGCTACTCCGTCTCCGAGGTCGTAAAGCGCATCTCCAGCCTCCTGGATGTGCTGAGCGCGCTGCACTCCGCCGCGCCGCCGGTGGCCCACGCCGATCTGCACCCGGCGCATGTGCTCGTGGCCGGGGACTCCATTCATCTCATCGGACTTGGGCGCGCCAGCGAATCCGGCGGCGGCGACGTGGGGTGGTCTACCTTCGTCGGTAGTTTTGGCTGGCAGGCGCCGGAGCAGCTCTCGGGCGAAACGTCGCCCGCCTCCGACGTGTACGTGGCCGGCGTCATGGCTGTCTGGATGCTCTCGCGTTGCGATGTGGGCGCGCTCCACGACTCCCGAGGTCGTTTCGCGTACGAAGCCGCGATCGACGCGCCCCGAAGCATTCGCAGCATCCTCGCGCGGATGCTCTCCGCCGAGCCGGCGGACCGACCGGCGGCGTCGGAGGCAGCCGGGCTGCTGCGCGCAGCCGCCGAAGCGCTGATCACCAGCCCGCCGCGCCCGGCGCCGCACCCCATCCGCGAGCCGGTAGCGCCCGCGGGCCCCACGATGTTTCCCGATGACGGCCTCGAATTGGCCGAGCCAACACCCCTGCCCGCGCCCCCACCCGCGCGACCGCCTCCCGAGCTCCCCGCCGCGCTCCCGCAAGCCGCCGCCCCGAGCCGGCGCGGAATGTTGGCCGCGATGGTTGGGATGTTGGCGGTCGGGATCACGGTGGGGGTGATTGCGTCCGAATGGCAGGGGGCCGCAGAGGCAGATGACGGCTCAACGAACCGCCCGCCAGGCCACTACCTGCTGCCCAATCAGGCCTGCCCTCGCGCGGCGCCAGTACCGGATTGCGCCGTCGCGAGCGCGGCGCCTCCGACCCCCAAGCTCACCGTGGACTTCGAAGGTGAGCTCAGCTCCTGGGGCGACGTCGGCTTCGACGACGAAGGGGGCGGGTTCTCCCAGGTGCCCGGCCCGTTCGGCACCGCGGTGCGGTTCGCGGAGCAGCACGGCTTCCTCAGCACGAAGGATCCGGCCGCGCTGCACCTCAAGGCGTTCACCGTGACGATGTGGGCCCGCGTGGATCCGAACATTATCTACGACCAAGTAACGCTATATTCCGACGGCCTCGGCGTGGGGGCGTACACCGGGTTCACGCTGGGCGTGAATTGGCTAGGCCAGGTGGTGGCGCGCACCGCCGACGGCTCCGAGGCGGGGAACGTGGCACCCACCACGCCCGAACGGCTGTGCGCAAGCCGATGGACGCAGCTCACTGTGTCGCAAGGGCCCACCGGTACGGCCGTGTATGTCGACGGTCGGCGCGCCACCGTGGCCCCCGACACCGGCGGGCGGCTGCTCTACGGCACCAACCCCGCCATCCTCGGCGCCGACCCGTACTACCCAAAGCGCCGCTTCGTGGGCGATCTCGACGAGCTGCGCGTTTGGGGTTCGGTGTTGGACGATGCGACGATCCGGGGCGTTTACCGCAGCGATGTCTGCCGCGCGAACGGGCTGGAGTAGACCGCCATCCCCGCGCGGTGTAGCCTGAGGCTCCAGCACAGGGTTCCCGCTGCTGTTGCTCCTTGCCTGCTCCACGCCACTGGTCCCCGTTGAGAGCCCAGCGTTCAACGTGGCGTTGGATGGCGCGTGGACAACGGACCTCGGCGCCCGGACGTTTCCGATGCAGGACTCCCCACCCGGCCTCACTGCGAGCCACGAGCTGCGCCTCCCCAAGGATTTCGACCCGTCGACCCGGGTGATCCTCCGCGCCACCGGGCTCGGTTGGCGGGTGCGCGCCCGCGTGGCCGGAGCCGAGGTAGGAACGGACGTGGGCGGCACGCGCCCCATCGTGATTGACCTGACGGGCAAGTTGGCGCCCGGGCCCAACACGCTGACGCTCCAGATCGAAGCTTCACGGGGTGAAACCTCCGCCTATACCTACTCGGTGCCCGGGCGCGGCCATGTGCTCGTGCGCGGGGAGACGTGGCTCGAATTCTCGGGCCCCCGCCACATCGACGACCTCAACGTGGTTTACGACAAAGGCCGGTTGTACGCGCTTGCTCGCGTGAGCGGGGCCGAGGGGGAGGCGGTGCAGTTCCGGGTGGTGCGGGACGGGCGGGTGCTCGCCCCGTTGGGCGCCGACACGGTGGTGGACGGCGTTGCTCGGGTTGCCGCGGCCTGGCATGGCCCGCTGTGGACGCTCGGCGGCTCCGCCGAGCCGTTCCTGGAGTACCTTGTCGCGACCCTCCCCGACGGCACGTCGCGACAGCTCCGCTTCGGCGCCCGCTCGGCCGCGCGGCAGGAGCGCGGCCTGGCCCTGAACGGCGAGCCGACGTACCTCGGCGTTCAACGCCACACTCCTGGCCGGGTTGACATGCGCGGCGACCTCGCCACCGCGGCGGCGGTCTACGCCGCTTCGGGCCTGAACGCCTTCGAGCTACACGGCGCACCGTTCGGGCACACGCTGCTCGATGCCGCGGATGAGCTCGGTTTTCCGGCGGTGCTCACACCGCGATGCGACGGAAGGCGGCGTGACGATGGAGTGATCGAGCCCAACGCCGCGTGGGCCGAGTTCATCGCAGAGGGAAACGCCCGGATGGTCGCGGAGTGGGACGACCACCCCTCGGTGGTGCTCTGGAACCTGGAGGCCAACGAGGAGCCCGGTTTTCCCGAACTCTACTCGGCGTTTCGGGGCACAACGGCCCCCTTCGTGGATCAGCGCGAGAGCGCCGGGTACGGCGATCTCACCTACGACAGGATCCGCGCGGGCAGGCCGCTCACGCCGTTCATCGGGGAGCTGGCGTTTCACCTCGGTGCCACGGGCACGGATTTGGTCGAGCGCTTGGCACCGCTGTTGAAAAAGCACCGGACCTTCGGGATCGGCCTCACGCTCCCCCACGTGCTGCACTCGCGCGGTGGCGACGTGACCCCAACCTACGCCGCCGAGTATTCAAGCGCCCTCGCACCGGAGCTTGCGGCGCTGAAGGTGCCGCGCCTGGGCACAGGTTTGCGGCGCGGGATCGGGAGCGTGCAGGTGCAGGTGCGGCGCGGTGACGCGCCAGGCGCCGGCGCCGTGGTGATCCTGCGTGCTCCCGGTCATCCCCCCGTTGCGGCCGCCGCCGACGCTGATGGAACCGCGCTGCTCTCGCTCGACTATGCCGGCCCGGCCACGGTGGAGATCTGGGACTCGGAAGGCGAGAAGGTGGCGCCGACACCCGTGACGATGGAGCCGGGGTATTTTGTCGGCGGGCGTTGGGAGGCGCGGACGACGAGCGTGGTCCTGGGGGAGTGAGGCAAGGCGGGCACGGGAATCAGCCCCGCACGGCGCACCCGAGCCAACGCCTCAGGTGCCCGTACATTCGTACTTCACATCCATGGTGTCCGTGTCCGTTGCGCCCATGCAATCGGTCACTTCCAGCTCCACCGTGACCGTGGTCGTGGTGGTGACACTGTCGGCGGAAGGCGCGTCGGCGAAGCTCAGCATCACCGAGTCCCCCGAGGCGGCCGAGAGCGTACCGTAGGTGGACCCGGAGGTCACCGTCCAGGTGTAGCTGAGCTGATCACCATCCGCGTCGCTGCTGCCCGCCGCGCTCAGCGTCGCAACCTGCGTCGAGCACACATCGCAATCGTAGCCGCCGGCGCCGTAGCTGATCGGCGTGCACACAGCCGAAGCGGTGAGCGTTTGATCGGCGCCGGCGTCCGCCGCGGGGGTGGCGTTCGTGGAGCGGGAAGTCACCGTGAACGACACGCTGTCGACCAGCGAATCGGCGCCGCCGTCGCTCACCACGAGGCTGAACGTGTAGGTGCCCGGTACGTCGGCGTAGAAGTACGGCGACTCGTCGGTGGGGTCGACGATGTCCGCGGTCGTGAGCGCCGAAGTGGCCGGGGCCCCGGTGAGCTCCCAACTGAAGGTGAGCACCGTGCCCTCCGGATCGGTGGACGCCGAGCCGTCGAGCTGGATCGGGGAGCAGGTGGTGAGCCCGGCGGCGGCCGCATAGTCCGCCACCGCGGTTGGGCCGCTCTCCTCCACGCCGTCGCAGTCCGTGTCCAGGCCGTCGTCGGCCTCGAAGGCGCCGGGATACACGCCCGCGTCGTCGTCATCGCAGTCCCCGTCGTCGCCCGAATACCCATCGCCGTCGTGATCGAATTGTGGGCAGAGGTCATTTTCGTCGGTGGGCGTTCCGAGGTCGCCGATGCCGAACGGCGTGGTCGATTCGCACCACTCGTCGACCGTGGAGCCGCTGGCAAAGTGGTCGGGGTCGAGGATCATGGACACCCCCGCGGCGTACGGCCAGGCCGTCGTCCAGCTCAAGCTGTCGACGACCGTGCTGCCGATGCTCAGCTCGATGGAGTCGGTGTCCACCATCGAGAAGTCCGCTCGGGAATAGGCGTAGTCGAGCGTGACACCGCCGTTTCGGGTGCTGTCCGCGTCTACACCCAAAAGCGCGTAACCATAGGCCGCCACCGGGGTTGAGCTGGTGATCGTGAACGTGCCACCGTCATCCGCCAACACCACCCAATTGTAGAGATCGATCTCGACCCCGGTGGTGTTGTAGACCTCGAACCACTCGCCGTAGGAGTCGGAGACCAGCGCTGGGTTGCTGAGCACCTCGACGACGAGCACCTCGCCGCCCGTGTACAGGCCCTCGTCGATCTCGCCGTCGCAGTCGTCGTCGAGCCCGTTTGGCTCCTCCGCGCCGCCCGTGGCCGAGGTGGGGTCGGTGTCGTCGCAGTCCGTGCCACCGTAGGCGATCGCGTCGGCCCCATCGCCATCCTGATCGTAGTCGGAGGCGCCGTCGCAATCCTGATCGGTGCCGTCGTACCAGATTTCGGTCGCCGTGCTGAGGATCGTCGCGTCCGCGTCGTCGCAATCCTCCCCACCGAAGGCGTTGTTGTCCTCGCCGTCGCCGTCCTGGTCGTAGTCCGAGCCGCCGTCGCACGCCTCGTCCACGCCGTCGTAGTAGATCTCATCCGCGCCCGCGTACGCGCTCGCGTTGGTGTCGTCGCAATCTTCGCCGCCGTACGCCTCAGCCTCTTGCCCGTCCCCGTCCTGATCGTAGTCGGAAGCGCCGTCGCAATCCTGATCGACGCCGTCGTACCAGGTCTCCGTCGTGCCCGGGTGCACGGCCTCCGCCCGATCGTTGCAGTCGTCGCCGCCCCACAGCTCGGAGTCGTGCCCATCACGATCCTGGTCGTAGTCGGAGGCGCCATCGCAGTCCTGATCCACGCCGTCGTACCAGGTCTCCGTCGCGCCCGGGTTGATGCTCGCGTCGGTGTCGTCGCAGTCCTCGGCGAGCACATAGCCGTCGCCATCCTGGTCGTCGTCGTTCCCGTCACAATCCTGGTCGATCCCATCGTACCACTGCTCCTCCGCCCCGGGGTTCACGGTCGCATCGTCATCATTGCAGTCGTCGGCGGCGACGTAGCCGTCCTCGTCGTTGTCCCCAATGCCGGAGGCCGTGAGCGGAATCTCGATCACGGCATTGGCGAGATCGTTTGTTTCGATGCGGAGGATTCCCTCGATGGGCCCGGAAGAGTCGATTTCGGCGGTGACCGTGATCGTCGCCGCTTCGCCCGCGCCCAGGCGCGCGAGGGTGGGCGAGGCGGTGAACTCGGCCGCATCGATGCTCAGGGTGAGCTCGAGGTCATCCCCGGCGTCGCAGTCGTTGAGCAACGTGAGCGATTTCGACTCCGCCACGCCATAGGCAAGGTTCGTCCACGTGAGCGACGCGGGATCCCACTTCGCGCTCGGGCACGATGCGTCGGGGTTGCCGGTGTGCTCGCTAGCGCCTGTTTCCGTTGCTTTTTCCCCGACCGGCGGGCACCCCAGCAGGGCAAGGGTGGCGAGCAGGGAGCAACAGCGAACGGCATTCGACATGGGAACCTCAGTGCGGGCCGCGCCTAACGAAGGGGCACCGCCGAACCACCCGGCTGGCGTCAACCCGGCGTGAAGCGCCCGCGAACTGTACTCCCGGGGGCTACACCCGACCGGTCAACGAACCAGCTCCGTGGTTACGCGGCGGGGCTCGGGCGCCGCGTTCGTCGCGGTCCAGTGCTGAGGTTTCCCGTCCCCGTCCAGGTCGGCCCAGGCGTGGGCGGTGAACCCCGCCCTGTCAGGCGAAATCTCCACGCTGAAGCTGCCTTCGCTCGTGCCCCCGTACGGTGTGAAGCCCAACCGGGCGAAGCCTGGAGGCGCACCTGGGCCCTCGAACGTGACCGGCTCCGCATCGAGCCGGGCCAGATCCCGCGGCCACACCGCGCAGGCCACGTAATCGTCAAAAGCGGCCTCATAGGCCAGCTCACTCATCACCAGAGAGTCAAGGTTGTTCGTGAGTGCCGACTCCTTGACCAACATGCGGATGCGCGCGACAGCCGCTGCGTCCCGCCTGACGAACGCGACGACCGGGACACCGTCTGCGGGAACGCTTCCGCTCAACCGATCGAGCAGGATGTCCCCATCGACGATCCGAAAGGTGTGGATGAACCTGCCCCCGCCGCCAGGCGTGGAGCAACTGACGGTCCCGCCCGCCTCGGTTGGGGCTTCGCACGGCTGCGGGCCGCTGGGGGACTGAAATTCGACGCGGAGGCCACCGGCCGCGCCCCTCGTGATCTCCACGTCGATCTTGGTCATGCTCGACCAGTAGCCGAGCATGGCGTCGGCCTCCGATTGGGCGGCGGCGACGGAAGCCAGGAGCAAGAAAACCATGGGCGACCCCGGTAGACCCAGCCTACCATGCTACATCGTGTGCTCCCACCCCACCCGATGCTCGCCTTTCTCCTTCTCGCCTGCACCGAAACCGCCCCCGCCCCGTCGAGCGCGGACACTGCGGAGATCCCCGACTCCGGCACCTTGGCCGACCCCGCCGAGCTGGCACCCGGCCCCGCCTGCCCGCATCCCGCCAACCTCTACGATCCCACCTGTGTCGTCCGCTACGACATCGCGGTGGCCGAAGCGGACTGGGCCGCGATGCAAACCGCCTACGACAAGGCCGTGGCCAACTGTTGGGACACGGCGCATGTGCGGGACAAATACCCGGCGACGTTGACGTACGGCGCGGAATCCATCGACGTTGGAATTCGCCTCAAGGGAAATGCCTGTACGTTCCTTCCCGGCGGAAAGCTACAATTCCGAATCGACGTTGACTGGGTGAACCCCGAGGCCACCTTCCACGGGGTTACGTCGATCAACCTGGAGGCGGCAAATTACGACCCCACAGGGCAGAAGAACGGGCTCGCGTATTCGGTGTTTCGCGAGGTGGGGATTGTGTCCCCGGAAGCCAACTTCGCGACCCTCTACGTGAACGGCGACTTCTACGCGGCCTACGAGAACATCGAGCAGATCAACGGGCACTTCCTCGATCGCCACTACGAAGACGACACTGGGAACCTCTATTTCTTCATCTGGGACGGCCACTACGGAGAGCTGCGCACCAACGAGGAGATCGGCGACGTTTCACGGTGGACGGAGCTGGAGTCCCTCGTAAGCGCCACGCCGGACTCGGTGAGCTGGGCGGAATTCGAAGCTCGAATTCCGACGCTGATCGACGTGGACGAGCTGCTCCTTGCGCTCGCGACCGAGGCGGTGGTGCCACAGGTGGATGGCGTGTGGGCGGGCTCGGCCAACTGCTACGTTTATGACAATCCGCTGGGTTGTGGCGGCACCGGGTGCTTCGAGTATCTACCCTGGGACATGGACTCGGCGTTTGTGGCCCCTCCCCTCGACCTCTGCCCGGCTTGTGGCTCTTCGCCCGAAACCGAGGAGGCCGATCCGATCACGTTTATCAGCGGTCGGGGTCCGGCGCGCAAATGGCGGCTGTTCGACCTGCTCATGGAGGTGCCAGACCGTCGCAGCCAATTCGTCGACGACCTCGCCGTGGTTCTTGACACCGCCTACGACCCGGCCACGCTCGAAGCGCGCCACGCCGAGCGCTTCGCCCAGCTCGAGCCGTGGAACCAGCTCGATCCCAAGGTGGACTACGCGCGGTTCGTCGAGAGCAACGCCGAGCTGTCGGCGCTGTTCGCGGATCGACGTGCGTTTTTGGAGACGTGGATCGCGGCGAACCGATAGGGGCCCCCAATGAACACCTGCGAGTACGACGGTGCGCCGTTCACCGAGCCGCGCTCGCATCCCTGGCTCACGACGGTTGGCCACCCCGAGTGGCAGTATTACGACCTCACCGCGGCCCCGGAGCATATCCGCACCGCCCTGGAGGATCTGCGCCCGTGGCGGCGATACGCTTCGATGGAAGGCATGTATCGGCTGCTGGAGCAGGTCAATCGCGCCGACTGCAGCCTGGAATCGAACGACTGCGAGTTCACCGGGCCGCAGCCCAATGACACGGCGGCCTTCCCGAAGAAGCTGCGCTGCTCGGGGCGCGTGATGGTGCTTTTTCGGCAGCTTGAGCGCAACATCCCGAGCGCCGGGATCGAGCGACTCAAAGATGGGCTCCACCGAGCCCTGTACTCCCGGGATCCTGGGTTCCTCTGGGGGATGATCGGCACGACGATTGTGCCGGTGCGCTACCTCGCGCTGGCCGCTTCAGCCGGTGGAACGCTGGGAACCCAGTTGATGATCTCGTTCTGGGCCTGGGGGGACACCGAAGGCGAAACGATGGACAACCTGGGCCGCCTCGTCGCGAACCTCACGTTCGCGCTGGAAGCGCTGGAAGCGCTGGAAGCCTGAGCGCTTACCCCGCCGCAAGCTCCACCTCGAAGCGGCTCCCGCCGCCTTCACGCGGCGAATAGCGCACCTCGCCCCCGTGGTGCTGCGCGATGTCCCGTACGAGCGCGAGGCCCAACCCCACGCCGCCGTCGCGCCCCTCCGCGTGGCCACCGACCCGGAAGAAGGGCTCGAAGATGCGGGCCCGATCGGCCTCGGGCACACCGGGGCCGCGATCGAGGACAGACAACAGCACGCGCGCACCCGCCGCGGAGATCTCCACCTCCACCGACGCGCTCCCGCCGTAACGGCGGGCGTTCTCCAGCAGGTTCCGCACCGCCCGACGCAGCATCCGAGGATCGGCTGAAACCGAGGCCGCGACGCCCCGAACCTCCGCCCCCACGCGCGCGCCTTCTTCCACCGCCAACGCCAGGAGATCGACGCGCTCCCGGGGGCCCGGCTCCGGCCGCGCCTGCAGCCGGCTGGCCAGTAGCAGGTCGCCTACCAGCTCGTCCAGCTCCTCTATGTCGCGACCCACACCGGCAACGAGCGCCGTTTGTTCGGGCGTGCCATCGTCCAACAACTCCACGGCCATCCGGACCCGCGCCAGGGGGCTCCGCAGCTCGTGCGAGGCGCTCGCGAGCATCTTTCGCTGGCTGTCGAGCAGGCCCTGCACCTTGTCGGCGGCGAGGTTGAAGCCACGACCAAGCTCGGCAACCTCGTCGCGACCGTGCACCGGGAACCGCGCGCCCAGCTCGCCGGCGCCCCATCGATCCACGACCGCGCGCAAGCGCTCCAATCGGCGGGTGATGCGTCGCGCGAGGGGGAGGGTGAGCGCGGAGGTCACCGCGATCAGCACACCAAGCCCGATCAGAAAATGGCGATGGTCGAACGCCCAGGAATAGCTGAGCCCCAGCCAACGCCCGTCGGCGAGGCGTACGGCCGCCGCCGGGCCTTGCTCCCACTTGAGCCACTGGACCTCGCCCTCTCGGGGGTCGGGCTGCTTGAGCAATTCGCCGTTCCACCCGAGCGGGTGCAAGCCCTCGTCCCACAGCGTGAGCCGCAGGTGCAGGCGCTCGCCCACGGCTGCGGTGCTCGCCTTCGGGTCGGCCGGGTCGATCTGCTCCGCCACCAGCGCTGCGACAGGCCCGAGGGGATCGGGGAGCTTGCGCCCGTCAAAGAGGGTCTGCGCCACGAACCCCGCCGCGCACACCGACATCACGCCGATCAGCACGAACGCCGCGTAGATCTGGAGGTAGAGGTGGCGTCGCATCATCGGCTCGCCCGGCTCATCGGGTGAACACGTACCCGGCGCCGCGGAGCGTCACGATCCGGCGCGGGGCCTTGGCGTCGTCTTCAATGGCGGAGCGGATCCGCGAGATGTGTACGTCGATGCTGCGGTCGAAGGCCTCCAGCTCCTCGCCGCGCACCTTGTCCATGAGCTGCGCCCGGGTGAGCACCCGACCGGCGTTCTCGGCCAACACCCGGAGGATCTCCCATTGGTGGCCGGTGAGCGGGCGCACCTCGCCGCGCACCCGCACCTGTCGCGCGTCGCGGTCGATCTCGAGATCGTCGAAGCGGAGCACCGGCTCGGTGGGGCCGACCGGCGCGCCCCGCCGCAGGATCGCCCGGAGCCGGGCAAGCAATTCCCGGGGATTGAAGGGTTTGGGCAGGTAGTCGTCCGCGCCCAGCTCCAAGCCCACGATTCGATCCAGCTCATCGCCGCGGGCCGTGAGCATGAGCACCGGGACGGAGGAGGTGGCCCGAAGCTGGCGTAGCACCTCGAACCCCTCCATGTCGGGCAGCATCACGTCGAGCACGACCGCGTCGAACCCCCCGGCGCGCGCCCGGACGAGGCCCGAGCGACCATCCGGCGCCCGCTCCACCCCCACGCCGCGCTGGCCGAGCCAGGTCGCGAGCATGGACGCGAGGCGGTCGTCGTCGTCCACGAGGAGCACGCGGTCGGCCATCGCCGCCCCTTATTCCCGGTGGAACTTGGCTGCGGCGTCGGCGAGCTCGATCCGCTGCTCAGGCGTGAGCGCGCGGGCGATCTCCAGGATGCCCCCGATCACGATCTTGCTGGCGTCGTCCGCCAACTGCAGCCCCTCCTTGCGCAGCAACTCCACCTCGTCGGCGTTCACTTCGGGCGCAGTGAGGGCGGCGCGGATGTCCTGGTGCAGCGCCTCCTTGTCGTCCTTCAGGGCGAACAGCTCGGGGGCCACGCGGTCGAGTACGGCATCGACCTGCGCCTCCTGTTCGGGGGTTGCGTCGACCTTGTTGAGCATGAAGCCCGCGCCCTTGCCCATGTGCTCGCGCAGCTCCTCGGCGGTCTTCGGCGCCCCGTTGCCGTGGCAGCCGCCGCCAAAGCCGTGGCCGCCCGCCGCGTGCGCGACCGCCCACGGCACGCCGACGAGGCAGCCGATGAAGAGGGCCGCGCCGAAGAAGCGGCGGAAGCCGCGGCCGCGACGGTGTCCGCCGCGGCAGTTGCCCTCGCCCTTGCCGCAGCGGCCGTTGGTGTTGGGGGTTTCGGGGGTGGGGGTGGTTTCGGTTTCCGACATGGTCGTTGCTCCTGGATGCGGGCGGGAATCGTCCGCCCACACAGTCTCGGCACCGACCGTTTCGCGGGGTTTGCGGGGATGTGAAGTTGTGTGAAGCTCAGACGCCTGCCGCCTCCGCCGCCAGAACCAGCGCAACGACCGCGATCATCATCAGCACGAAGCAGCCGATGCCCACCGCAACAACAACGCCGAGTGGACCCGATGGCGCCTCCCGGACGTCGCGCCCGTAGCCCGCCGCCTGCAGGGTCTGCGCGTAGCCGCGCATCGCGAACATCGAGCCGATCGGGATGCCCATGCTGGGGAAGTTCTCCGGGAGCATCATGCCGATCCCGAGGAGCACCGCGGTGCCGGCCACGCCCGCCGCCACCGTCCACATCGCGCGCTCGGATTGACCATGACTCCGGTGGTTCAAGCCGATCAAGATGGAGCCGGCCAGCACGCCTCCAAAGAACGTCGCGCCGAGCACCTGCGCCGGGGAGTAGACCCGGGCTCCGGTGGGCGCGGCGGGGTCGGAGGTGCCGGTCGGGAGGGCGTCGAAGGGGTTCTGGGAGGCCATGCGGCGCAGGATAGCACTGGGGGCTACGCTGATGACCGATGCGCGCTCTCCTGCTGCCGCTCTGGTTCCTCTCCGCATGCTGCGATTGCGAGGGCGACACGTCCGAGAAGGCGAATCCTTGCCCCGACTGGGAGCCGAGGTTCGAGGACGCCGACGGGGACGGGCTCGGGTACGAGTCGGTGCCCGTCTGCGCCGCGGGGGGGGTGGCCAACCAGAAAGACTGCGACGACTCCGATCCGGCGCAGGGCGGCCCGGGCCCGCTTTACGAAGACGAGGATGTGGACGGGTACGGGTCTGGCTTCGTGGTCGGTGAGGGGTGCCCGACGTGGAAATACTCGGCTTCGTCGACGGACTGTGACGACGAGGATCCCAACGTCAATCCCGGTGCTCCGGAGCAGTGCGACGGGCTCGACAACGACTGCGATACGGCGACGGGCGAAGACGGCCTCGCCACGTTCATCGGCGAGAGCGGCGCGAGCGATAAAACGTCGGCGCTGACGGGCGCGGCGGAGGTGCCCGCGGAGCTGACGCTCGACGAGCCCGGCACGCTCAACGTGTGCGCGGGGACGTGGTACGTCCGGTTGATCGTGTCGAACGACGTAGCGGTGGAGGCACCTGCGGGGGCCTTCCTCACGACGCTGGACGGGGCGGGGTCCGGCACCGTCGTGACCGTGCAGGGCGCTCGGGGGCGCTCGGTGGCGCTGCGAGGCTTCACGATCACCGGGGGCGCGGGCGAGAACGGCGGCGGACTGAGCTGCGACGGTGACCACATCTTGAGCCTCGATGACGATGTTTTCGTCGGCAACACCGCGGAGCGCGGGGGCGCGCTGGCCAACGACGGCTGCACGCTCTACCAGTTCCGAGGCTCGTTCTCCTCGAACACGGCCACGGTGGGCGGCGCGGCTTGGGTGGGCGGCGGCTACACCGAGTTCAACAACACAACGTTCGAGGACAACGAAGCCACCGAGGAAGGCGGCGCCATCGCCGCGGATGCGGGGGCGTCCGGCGCGTTCGTGGGCGTTCATACGGTGCTGATCGAGGCAAACACGGCGCCGGCGGGCGGCGCGATCGCGCTGCGCGGTCCGGCGGAGATGCAGATCTTCGGCGACGCAACGTCGGGGGTGTTCAGAAACACCTCCGTGACCGGCGGCGTCATCACGACCGACGCGCGCTCCCTCGTGGAGTTCATCACCCTCGACCTCGGCATCACCGGCTCGGAGCGCGACAACTCCCCGATCGACGTGAGCACGATCCCCGGCGACTACGCCATCGAGGACGGCGTGACGGGGTGGTGCAACGCGGAGGGGTGCGTGTTTTTGTAGGGGGGCGCGGCGTAGCGTCCGTTCGGCCGTGTGCGCCTCCGATTCTCACATCGCGAGGAGCGGCCGGCCCCTCCGCGCGAAGTGAGAAGGTTTTTCGACGGAAGTTCTCAGATCGGCGAGGGCGAGCGCCTCGCTCGGCGCGGGGTGAGAAATTCGGACCCAAACGCGCTCATAACGTAGGAGGCGACTCTCACATCGCCCCGGGGGGGTCTCACATCGGGGGGAGCGAAGCGCCGCCCCCGCGGATGTGAGAGTGTGTCGCGACAGTGGCGACGATGCCGCCCGATGGGGCGGCGAGGCAGCGCCAGGCGCGGCGCCGAGGTGCCGTCCGTGCGATGGTGAGGTCGTATCGCGACAGCGTGACGGCCAGGGGGGCGCCGCGGTGCTCCCCTACCCACGCCTGAGGAAGGGGACCGGGACTGAGCACCGCCCAGACGCTATCCCCTCCCCCTCACCGCCCTCCCCCGCTCCACCCAAATTCCGCCTCCAACGACCAACGCCAAAACGCTAGCGCCAACCCAAAGCGCTACTCCCGCCAATCCAGGATCAAACCTGAACTTCACCTCATGCTCGCCCGGCCCGAGCGCAACCGCCCGCATCACGAGATCCGCCTGCCCGATCTCGGCGGGCAGTCCATCCACAGTGGCCGTCCACCCCGGGTAGTTCGTGTCTGCCAAAACCAGGGTGCCGGGGCCTGTTGCCAGGATCGTCACCACGGTGTCCAGGTATTCCGTGATCTCGGCCGACACCGCCGTCGCGACCGCACCCTCCGCGCACGTGGTCACCGCGCCTTCGATCACCACCGTGCCTCGGGGATCTTCTTCGAGCGTCGCAACATAAGCCTCGTCCGCGCTGGCGACGCCGCGCACACACGGCACCACCCGGGCCCGAGGTAGCGTCTGCGGATCCTCAAACACAAAATACTCGCCGCGAACACGCGGGATCAACCCTGGTAGCTCGTGGATCGACGCGATCCAGCGCACGGACAAACGTCGAGCCACGTTGAGGTGGGCGAGCAGTCGTTGCACCTTGGCGGCGCCCTTGTCCCCGACGTCGAGGCCGGCTGCGGCGAGGAGGGCGTCGTTGCGGACGAGGAGCAGCGGTGAAGGCACGATGACGTCGTTCGTGCCGAGCGGGAGGCCGAGGCTGGCGGAGAGCAACGTGCCGTCGAGCGTGCTGTTGATACGACGGTCGAGCACGGTCGTGCGGTAGCCGCCCGGCGTCGTCATCACCGGGGCGAGCCAGGGCGGGTGCGCTTCGATGGTCTCGGGGGGAACCGTCGGGTGGTAGTCGCGACCGAAGCCCAGCAGATCGAGCGCGACCAGGGCCACGAGCAGGCGGGGACGGCGCACGCACGCGGCCGTGAGGAGGAGCATCGCGAGCGGCACAAACACCCTGGGCGAACGGGGGTTCGTGCTGCGGTCGAGGTCCGCGAGGATGCGGAGCACCTTCCCGCGGATCGCGGAGGCCTCTTCGGGCTCGGGAGACGGGAGGGCGGCGGCGGCCAGCAAGGAGAGCCCCGGCGGTGGGGGCGGCAGGTCGAGCTGGGCGCGAAAGTGACCGTCCAACCAGCCGGAGAGCTCGGTGCGCCTCGTGTGCAGGCCGAGCTGGGCGAAGCCGGTGCTCAGCGTGAACAGCGCGGCAACCCATAGGCAGCCCAGGGCGACGGTTCGGGGCCGCAAATGACGTCGAACTTCGTCGAGGCCATAGCCGGCCAGCACGGAGAGCGCAGCGACCGCCACCAGGGCGAAGCGCCCGGGGAAGCGGAAGAACTCGAAGCCGGGGAGGTGGCGGATGAGCGCCCACGTAGGGCCGCCGAGCATCAAGAGCAGGGAGACGGCGAGCACGCCGCCCCAAAACTTGCTGCGACGGAGGCCGAGGACCGCCAGCACCGCGAGCGGCACGCCCACGTAAACACACGTCTCCCAACTGTTCACGCCGGCGCCCCAGTACCCGGTGGCGCGGTGGTAGTAGGTTTCGGGAATGTCGGCGGGGCGATCGAAGCCGAACGCATACGGCAGCACGAAGCCGACCATCTCCTGGATCGGCATGGCGCCGATGTTGGCAAATACCGCGCTGACACCGCCCTCGCGCATGGAGAACCGACCCAACTCCAGGCTCGCAAGCACCTGCGGAGCAGCGATCAGCCCGCCGGCCGCCGCGCCGCCGAACCACCGCCCGAGATCGCGACCGCGTAGGCTCACCAAGGCATGAACCCCCACGAGCAACCCCGCGAACGCCGCAGCCTGGGGGTGCCCGGCCAGGCCGAGCATCCCGATGCCGAGCGCGGTGAGCCAGGTTCGGCGCGTGACCGTCGCGAACAGCAGCCAGCCCATCCAGGCGAGGCCGTTCTGCATCCCCAGGTAGAGGGCGTGCGACACCAGGAAACCGCTGAACCCCCAAGCGAGGCCGACGAGCACCGGGGCCGCTTGGCGAAGCCCGATCGCGCGGGCGAACGCCCACATCCCCATAGCGGCGAGCACGTGGTGCCCGAGCACGCTCCAGTTGAGCGCCAGGCCATCCGGCAGCAGCACGAACAAGAGCATCGTGGGCAGGTACAAAAGCCCGCCTTCTCCCTCGGCGAGCAGCGGGAACCCATTGGCCGCACCGCTCGCCCACCACGGCACCTCCCCCGCACCCCAGCGCTGCGCCGCCCACGCCCGCCACGGCAGGTGGTGGTGGCGAAGATCGTGGTGCCCGAAGACGCCCTGGCCGACCGCCGCCGAGGGCGCCAATAAGAACGCCACGATCACGAAGAACAGGAGCGGAGCGAGCCAGGGGCGCGACTTCATGGGCGAGGCGCCGTGGGGGGGGCGACGGGCGACGGGACCACCGGCTCGGGCGTGGGCGCGGGGGCCGGGGTCGGAGCTGGCGCCGGTGCCGACGGGGCGGCTGCCGGATCCTGGTACCCCAGCGCCTCCAGCAGCTCGGTCGTGCCCTTGTCGGTGCTTCCGCCCCGCTCAACCGTGGTTTTCAGACGCTGCACGTTGGTGCGGCCGTTGCGGACGGCGTCTACCGCGCCCGGGTTCTCAGCGAGGTTCCGTGCCTCCGCCGGATCGGTGTTGAGGTCGTACAATTCCTCCTTCCCCGCGGCGGACTGGATGTACTTCACGCCGCCCGGTGCGCGCACGCCGTACAACCAGTCGGTTTCGGCGCGGCCAAGCAACAGGAGCGGCTCCGAGCGCACCTGACTCCCGTCGAGGCGTAGCTGGAGCGGCGTGGAGTCGGTCTTCGTGAGCCGCGGCACCCCGGCATAGTCAAGCAAGGTGTTCGGCACGTCCTGCACGCTCACCTGCTGCGATACCCGGGTTCCGGGCTCCCAATCCCCCGGGCGCGCCTCCCACAGCAACATCGGCACGCGCAGCACTTCGTCGTACAGCCCGTGGTGCGTGAAGTAGATCTCGTGCTCCCCGAGGCTCTCGCCGTGATCGCCAACGAGGAGCACCACCGCATCGTCGAGCCGATGCCGCGCGCGCAGACCCTCCACCAGCGCGCCCACCTGGGCATCCATGAACTTCACCTCGGCGTCGTATTGCCGGCGCAAGGCCGTGATCTCGGTATCGCTGTAGGCGTAGCCGGGCTCCTGGGCGAGGATCTCGCGGTGATCCACCGTGAAGTCCCCCGTGTCCTCATGCACGTCGTACGGAGAGTGAGGATCGAACAGGTGAACCCACAAGAACACGGGCTGCTCGGGGCGCAGCGTGTCGATCCAGGTCAGCGCGCGTGAGACCGTCGCGTCCCCGCGGCGCTCCAGCAGCGAGGGCCAGTCCGCCGGGTCGCCGAAGCGGAGCAAGAGGCGGAGCGCCATCCAGCCCGTGCGGAACTCACTGACGCCGCGCAGTGCGGGCGCGAAGTCGTCGTCGTACACCTCGAAGCCCTGGTCGAGCCCCACCGACGAGTCCACGGCGAAGGACGAGACGAAGGCACCGGTGCGCCAACCGGCGAGGCTGAGCTGTTCCGTGACCGTCAGCTCGTTGCTCGCCAACGTGCGGCCGTTCTGGACGACCTTGGTTTCGCTCGGGTGGCGGCCCGTAAGCATCGCGGAGTGGGAGGGCGCCGTTTCGGGGAGCGGGGTGATGGCGCCCTCGAAGATCGCCCCTTCGAGGCCGAGACGGTCCACGTTGGGCGTAAGCACCGGGCCGCCGTACACACCGAGGCGATCGGCGCGAAGGGTATCCACGGTGATGAGGATCACGTTCGCAGCCCCGGGGGGCGCGGCGATCGCCGGTGGCCGCTCCCGTTGAGGGATGAGGCCGCTGAGGAGCGCGAGGAAGAACGCAAGGCTAAACGCCGGGATCCGCCACCCGAGGCGCGGCATCAGCCCGATCATCTCGCGGCGATAGGCGTAGCCGGCGGTGAGGTACCCAAACAACGTGACGCTGCAGCACACGGCGAGCACGCCAGCCGTGTTTTTCGGGTCCCCCCGGCGCCACAGCTCCAGCGCCATCGGCACCAGGTAGAACGCAGCGACCAGGCCAAACCCGAGGCTGAAGCCGCGCTGATACCGCTTGCCGTGCGGCTCCCAGGATCGGGCCATCTGCGCGATCGCGCCGCCGACCAGCCCAGCCACGAAGGCCACGCTCGCGTCGGCCACGACGGCGCCGAAGGTGAGCTGGATCCGCTCGGACGGATCGAGCCACAGGCGGGAGCGGCTCGCGACGGCCAACCCTTCCACGCCCCCGAGCAGCGCGCCGGCCGCGGCGACCTGGCTCGCGATCCGCAGCGCGATCCAGCGCGTCGCCACCGGCGGCACATCGAGGGGTTCTTCCTCGCTCATGGCGCCTCCACCGGATCGATGTAGCCGAGCAGCTCCAGCGCATTGCGCGTCTCCGCGTCGAGGGTCGGGCTGAGCCCAGCGGTGCCGGTGCCGAGGAGGGTGCGGAACGCTGCGATCACCTCGACAGGCTCAAGGATGGGCGCGAGGTTGTGCAGTTCGCCGGGGTCGGCCAGCAGGTCGTACGACTCCACGGGGCCGACCTCCTTCAGAATGAGCTTCGATCCCTCGTTTCGCAGGGCGTGGTCGACGGGGGGGCGCTCCACGAAGCGGCCGGCTGTGGTGGACGACACGACCGGCGTGGGGCGACAGCCTCCCGAGGTCAGCTCCGCGGCGCGCGAAACGCCGTCGATGTGTTCCCCAGGGGGTGCAGGCAGCCCCGCCAACGCGCGCAGCGTGGGGGCCAGATCGACGCCGCCAACCTGGCAGTCCAGCGAAACACCCGCGCGCACATGCCCGGGCCAGCGCACGACAAGCGGAACGCGGAGGGAGGGGTCGTAGAGATCGTCTCCATGGTCGAAGAGCACGCCGTGTTCGCCGAGACTCTCGCCGTGGTCCGCCGTGACCACGACGATGGTGTTGTCCAGGCGCTCCCCGAGGGACGCCAACACCTGCGCGACGGCCTCGTCAACCGTCGTGACCTCGGCCTCATACGCCCGCTTCAGCCACTCCGCGCTGGTGATCGCCCGCGCCGCCGGGGGCCAGTAGGGCGGCAGCGCCAACGGCTCGCCTTCCGTCGGCGCGGGGCCCAGGCTGGCGTTGTGGGGCGACACGTAGGGCCCATGCGCGTCGTAGAAGTGGACGAAGGCGAAGAACTGCTCGTTGCGGTGGGCGCTCAACCATGTGGCCGCGTGATCCACTACGCGGTCTGCCGTTCGCTCCCGGAGCGCGTGCTCCTTGAGCGCAACCTGGTTCCAGGCCTTCACCCAGGTGAGGGTCTCTGCGCCGGGCCAGAGGCCGAAGTCGTCGTCCCACACGTGCATGCCCTGGTCCCAGCCGTACTTGCTGTGGAGGGGAAAGCCAGCTACAAAGCCAGCCGTCAGGTATCCCGCTGCCGCAAACTCCTTCCACACCAGGGGGCGCTCGCCGAGCTCGGTGCCGTTGCTCACGATGCCCGAGCGGAAGGGCGCGATGCCCGTAAACATCGCGAGGTGGGAGGGCTCGGTGATCGGCGCGGCTGCGATGGCCTGGGTGAACGTCGTGCCCTCGGCGGCGAGCCGATCCCAGGTGGGCATGCCGGCGACGTGATCGGCGCGGGTGGTGTCCATGGAAATCACGAGGATGTTGGGACGCTCTACGCTGGCGAGCGCCCCCGAGATGGGCCACGCGCGACCGGCCGCCACCACGAGGGCGCTCCCAGCCAACAGGGTGAGGCCACGCACCGTGAGCCAACGACCGGCAACGCCCGCGATCCCAGCCCCGACCAGAAAAGCAGCCGGCACCCCCGCCCACACCCTCGGATCCCGAAAGCGCTCATTCAAGACGAAGTCGTAGCGGTAGGCCACAGCGGCGATCACCCCGCCGAGCATCGCGGTCACGACGGCCCGGCGCGAGGCTGGCGACTGCATACGCGAGGCCAGCAGCGCCAACGCCCCGGCGATCAGCGATGGAAGCGCGACAGAGAGTACGATGAAGGCGCCTAACTGGACAAATCCCCATCCATGCGCGCTGCTGCTCCGCAGCGCGGCCTCCACGGCCCCGGCGGCCGCGCCCACGCTGACCGCGAACCGCAGGTCGTTCTTCACGCGGAACGTCTAACCGCGATGGTGCTGCCGCTCGACCTTCGCGCTATCCTGCGCGGCAGTGACTCCGTTCTTCCTGGTCGGGTGCGATGCGCCCGGGAGCGATAACGTCGCCCCGGAGGTGGCGATCGTGTCCCCCGTGGAGGGCGCCGACTTCCGCGCGAACGAGCCGTTCACGCTCACGGGGCAGGTGGACGACGACGATGGCCCGAACGCCCTGGCGTTGGAATGGACCTTCGATCCGGAGCTGGACGACCCCGGAAACCCGCTGACGGCCGACGGAGAGGTCACGTTGTACCTCGAGGCTGGCCTCCCGCAGCACGACTACCAGATCTCGCTGACCGCGACCGACGTGTTCGGGCTCACCGCCACCGACAGCGTGCGGCTCGACATCACGCCGAACGATCCCCCGCGCGTTTCGATCAAGGAGCCGAACGAAGACCAAACCTACGACTACGGGGATCCCGTGATCGTTGAGGTGGAGGTGAACCCCAAGGACGATGACATGTCGGAGATCGATCTGGTTTGGGGCGGGGTGGCCGAAGGTGCCGAGAATGCGCCCGCCAAACCTCCCGAAAACGGCTTGGTGATCTTCTACGTCGAAGGGGTTTCGAAGGGGAAGAAGGACATCACGGTGACCGCGCGAGACAGCGGCAGCCAGGAAGACACCGAGACGATCCACTTCACCATTCGGTAGCGCCGCGGCCGGCTACCAGGCTTGAAGGCGCAGATCCGGCACTTCGCGGAACGGCAACCAGCGGGCCAGGCGCACCGCCACCTCGTCGAGGCTCGCCGCGTAATCCTCGGCGCCAAGCGAGAACGCCGTTTCCATCTGGGCGAGGTCGTTCGGCGGGCCCATGAGCACGATGCGCGTGCCGCAGCTCACCCACTCGCGCAGCAGGTCCGGGTCCCAGCCCCCGGCGGCCCACTGCGCCACGATGCCGATGACCGGTAGTTCCGGGTGCGACATCGAGCGCGCGGCGGCGGCCGAGCGCGCCCCCACCACGGCAGCACGCCCACGCAGCGCGGCGCGGAGCTGGCTCACGGCGGCGTCGTTCGGGTGAACCACGAAGACAACCGGTAGTTCCTCATTCTCCTCGACCGCGGCGGCGGGTGGCGGCGCGACCACCGGCTCCGCGGTGATCGCCCGGAACAACCCACGGTGGCGATCCTCGCGGGCGCGGGCCGCCCACTCCGCGGGGGGCGGGATGACCCGCAGAAGCTCGTCCGCCGTGGTGATCCCGCCGATCGCCAGGGCCACGGCGTCGACCTGGAGGGTTCGCTCGGCGACGGGGAGCGCCAGCGCGCCAAACGTCGCGACCGTGGCGCCGGAGCCGAAGGCCTCGAGCAGCGGCCGCTCGGCGACGACCACCTCATAAGCGACCGCCGAACCCGCGTATCCCCGGTAGCCGCAGCTCGGGCAACCGTACCCCGGGCGTGGGGCGGCGAACGGAAGCACCCCAAGGCGATCGGCCACCCCCGGGTTCTGGTCGGGCGGCAGCGCGCACGTCGAGCACACGCGGCGGAGGCGCCGCTGCGTCACCGCTCCACGCAGCACCGCCGCTCCCGCGGCCCGATTCGGGACCAGGTCGTTGAACCGGGCGAGGGCCTCCGGGATGCCAGCCGCGGCCAGCCGCACGAACACCACCCGCCCGGCCTCTGCCGCCTTCACCGCGGACTCCGCGCTCGCCCAGTCGGTCAGCGTGCGCACATCGGCGCGCGCGGCCGAGTCCACAAACGCCTGCCCATCGCCCTCCTCCGACACGGCGATCACGACCAGGCCCGGCGCCGCGCTCAGCTCCCGCCAGGCCGCAGCCGCCTTCGGCACAAGCGGCAGCTCCGCGGGCGCCGCGTCCTTGAGCAGGTGAATGTCGACGCGCCCGCCAAGCTCGCCGCTGGACGCACGCACCCGCACCGAAAGCGTGGCGTCCCCCACCGGCACCTTGGCTTCGCCGCCCGTCGTGCGCGAAAGTGTCGTGTCGAGGCGCACCCGCGAACGCAGCGCCGCCGCCACCCCCGCTGCGTGGGCCTCCGGGATCTGGAGCACCTCCGCGTCAACGCCGTCGTGGCAAAGCCGCACCCGCCCCTTGTCGAACACGATGCGCTCCGCGCCGGTTTCCTCCACGTATACCAGGAGCGCCGTGGCGAAGTCGGGGTACGCCCGGAGGCCTCCACGGGCCAGCCGCGTGTTCATCTGGGCCTGGTCGAGCTGCTGCCCCGTTACGCTCGTCGTCGCCGGGCGCTCCTCCCCCACCACGCCCCGCACCCGACGCGCGCGCGCGGGAGCCGTGTCGTAATGCCGGGTAATCGCGGCCGAAACCCGCTCGCGCAGCCCCGCTGCGGCGCGGATCGAGGGGATCCCTAACAAATTTGCGATCTGCCTGGGCGTGTTGCGGTTCGAAGGATCCGCCAGCACCACGATGGGGCCCTCCTCGTCGCGACCGACAAAGGCTCCCAGCCGCTCCGCGACCTCAGGCGGTACGCGCCACAGCATCGGAGGGTCCACCGCCAGCGTGAGCGGATCGAGCGTATCAAGCCCCGCTTGTTCCGCGAGGGCCGCGGTGAGCCAGGCGGGATCGAGCGCCCCTGAATCGCAGAGCAGCTCGCCCAGGCGGTGCTCCGTCCCCGAGCGCTGCAGGTCCATGGCCGCAGCCACCGCCTCGCGACTCACGATCGCTTCCTCGATGAGGATGTCTCCCAGCCGTCGTGTGTCCGCCATGCCGCGCTCCCGCTCGTCGCGCCAATCGGTCGCCGAGGCGCCCGGGTTGAGTCCAATCGACATCGACCGGGTTACCCGCCGCCCGCCATGGAACCGCTCGAAACGCTCCAGTACGAAGCCGGCCGGCGCCGCACCTTCGCGATCATCTCGCATCCCGATGCGGGAAAAACCACGCTTACCGAGAAGCTCCTGCTCTATGGCGGCGCGATCCACATCGCGGGGGCCGTGAAGTCCCGAAAGGCAAGCCGGCACGCGGTGAGCGACTGGATGAAGATGGAGCAGGAACGCGGCATCTCCATTACGAGCTCCGTGCTGCAGTTCGACTACCGGGGCAAGCGCCTCAACCTGTTGGACACGCCCGGGCACGCCGACTTCTCCGAAGACACCTACCGGGTGCTCGCCGCGGTGGACTGCGCCGTGATGCTCATCGACAACGCCAAAGGCGTGGAAGAACGCACCAAGAAGCTGTTTGAGGTCTGCCGGCTCCGCGGCATCCCCGTGCTCACGTTGGTGAACAAGTGCGACCGCGAGGGCATCGATTCCCTCACCCTGCTCGACGACGTGGGGCGGGCGTTGGGCATCGAGTGCGCGCCGGTGAACTGGCCGGTGGGAACGGGCCGTGAATTCGTCGGTGTGTATGACCGCGCCACGCGCGAAGTATTGCGCTTCGGGGCAGGTAAAGGCACCGACCTGGTGGAATTCGAGCGGCTCGCGCCCGACGCGCTGCCGGAGAACCTCCGCACGAAGCTGGCAGACGACGTCGAGCTGCTCGATATTGCGGGCGATACCTACGATCCCGAGAAGTTCCTCGCCGGCAAGCAAACCCCTGTGTTCTTCGGGTCGGCGATGAACAACTTCGGCGTCCAGCCCTTCCTCGAAGCGATGGTGGACATGGCGCCCGGCCCCCGAATGCGGCCGTGCACCGGCATCGAGCGGCCGCCCGAAGATCCCCGCTTCTCCGGGTTCATCTTCAAGATCCAGGCGAACATGAACCCGCGCCACCGGGACCGCGTGGCCTTCCTCCGGATCCAGAGCGGCAAGTTCGAGCGCGCCATGGAGGTGACGGTGCACCGCACCGGCGCGATCCTCAAGCTGAGCAAGCCGCACACCTTTCTCGGCAGCGAGCGGGAGCTGTTGGACGAGGCGTGGCCCGGCGACGTGGTGGGGTTGTTCGACCCCGGTGAGCTGCGGATCGGAGACACGTTGTTTGTGAAGGACAAGGTGGAGTATCAGGGGATCCCCCGCTTCGCTCCCGAACACTTCGCCCGAGTAAAGCTGAAGGACCCGATGCGTCGTAAGCACCTCTCGGCGGGGCTACAGCAGCTCAGCGCCGAGGGCGCGATCCAGCTCTTCATCCGCCCGGAGCTCGGCGATCAGGACCCGTACCTCGGCGCGGTCGGCCCCATGCAGTTCGAGGTGCTCCTGCACCGCCTCGAGCACGAGTACGGCGTCAAGGCGGTGCTCGACAACTGCCCGTTCCGCCTCGCGCGCTGGATCCGGGGAGACTCGGGCCTGGCCTGGATGAAAGCACGGCGCGACTACACCATCGTAGAGGACCGCCATGGGCGCCCGGTGGTGCTCTCCGAGTCCCCCTGGCCGCTGCAGTATGCGCTCCGCGAGAACCCCGGCACGGAGCTGCTGGAGGTTGAACCCTTGTAGCCCGGGCTATGCTCTCGGGGTGCGCCGGCGCATCGCCATCCTCTTCGTCGTCGCCCTGTCGCTCATCGGGATCGCGCTGTGGGCGCGCTTTCGGGACCAGGCCGCGCTCCCGGGCGGTTGGCGCCCACCCAAGCTGGCGGTCGGCCGGGCGCGCCAGGCCCCGATATCGCCCGGGGATCCGGAGGTGGCGCTGGAGTGGGGCGTGATCACCTGTACGATCGACGCAGCGCTCGGGGACGACCCCGGGCGGCTGGTGGCGCGGAGCACGGAGGATCAAACCGCCGTTTCGACAGCGGAGGGGCGGGCGCTGACGCTGAACGTGACGCCGGGCGAGTGGACGGTGAACTGGCACAGTGGGGGCGACAGCCGCAATTCCGAGCTGCGCCGGTTGGGGATGGTGGAGGTTGACGCTGGCGAAGTGCAGCGGTGTACGCTGCCCAAGGCGGGGTGGACGCTGAGTGGCAACGTCGTGGACCTGCACGGCGAGCCGCAGTCGGGCGCCTGGGTGGAGGGCTGCCGCACGGAGACGCGCACCGACGAACATGGCTTGTTCACCCTCGTTTTGCAGCGGGGGGACTGCCTCGTGCGGGCGTGGAGCGCAGACGGTGCGCTGCAGCGGCCTGGAGAGCCTGTTTACTTCTCGCCCTTCGATCCGCCGGCCAGCCCCACGTTCCGGCTGGACACCGCGCAGATCGGCGGCGTCGGACTGGCGTTGGTGGGCGCGACGGAAGGCTTGCGCGTGAGCTACGTGCTCCCGGGCGGGCCAGGCGAGATCGCGGGGATCGAGGCTGGGGATGTCATCGTGGAAGCCGACGGAGAGTCGACGGCGGGGTGGTCGGTGAGCCACGGCGTGGAGAACATCACGGGCACGCCGGGAACGCAGGTTCGACTTCGCGTACAGCGCGGGGACGTGGAGTCGGAGTACGCGCTGGTGCGGGCGAGGATCGAGGAACCGGCGGCGGTGGAGTCGGAGGAGATCACGCCGTGAGGGAGGACTACGGGCGCCCGCGGGCGGCGCGGCCGGGCCGAGCGCGCGTCCCCGCCGCGCATTGGTCCCGGGGTGAGCGCTCACCCCCCGAGCAACGCGCGCTCGCGTGCACCATGCGCGCCGCGCCGATCGCACGGGTGTCGCGACAGCGGCGCGCGCGTATCGATTCGCGGCGTTCGCCCGTAAGGGACGACCTCGCGGCGGGCGACGGGGGCCCGCCGGCGGCGCAGTGGGCGCCCCGGCCGCGCATTGGTCCCGGGGTGAGCGCTCACGCCCTGAGCAACGCGCGCTCGCGTGCAGCATGCGCGCCTCCCCGATCGCACGGGTGTCGCGATAGCGACGCGCGCGTCTCGATTCGCCGCGTTCGCCTGTGCGACGCTGCACTCCCCCGCCGCAGGCGCCCCATCCCGCCGGCGCGGCCCCGCTAGCCCGCAGCCCCTACCACTGCCCCACGATCACCGCCGTAGCCCCCGTTCCCACGCCCACCGCGGCGCACGCGATCGACGCATACACCAGGGTGTTCGTCGTTTCATAGAGCACCGGAATCTCGGAATTCGGCGTCGCCGGATCGATGAACTCGGCGTGCGAGCTCCCGGCCAGCGCGTAGGTGACCCCAGCGGCGGCGAGGCCGACACCGCCGACGATGGCGAGGGGCACGCTCACATGCCCCGACCGAGGCCTGACCGTCGCCGTGGACGTTCCGCCCGACGAAGCTGTCGCGACCGCGATCGAGTACGGAGGCATCGAGGCCTCGGGCCAGAGGTAGGCACCGAGCGTGACGGCGCCGCGGTTGTCCACGAGCTGGAGCACCGTGGGCCGGTCGGAGGGGCGGTCGAGGCGCACGCTGCCATCGAAGACGACGTGGCCCGCGGTGGGCGCCGGGACAACGACCGAGGCGGGAGCCTGGCTTTGCGGCCCGGGATCGAGCTTCCGAATCGGGTGATCCGCCGGCACCACGCGGGGGGGGAGCTCCCCGGTGGGATCGAGCACGCGGGCCGCGAGCAGCGCGCGCCGGGCCGCGCCCTCGTCGGCATCGGCGAACGCACGGAGCGCCTCGACGCGGTGCAGGCGCGCCGCCAGGATCGGGGGGATCGCCCCGGGGAGGCAGCCGATCTCGCCGGTGGCGTCGGCCACCGACGTGCGGAGGCCGGCGAGATCGAGGGAGGCGAAGGCGTTCTCGGCATCGTCGATCGCGGCCGCGAACTCCGCCACGGTGGCCGGGCAGGTAGGCTGGGCGTGGGCGACCGCAATGGCGAAGAACCACATGGTTCCGCGCCTAACCTACTGCTTCACGCACATGGAGAGGCTCGCCTCGCACTTCACGACCGTGGTGTGCCCGGCCGTGACCTCCACATCCTGGAGCGTTTGTTCCGAGCGCCCCTCGAACTGGTAGCGGATGGTGTAGCTGCCGGCGGGGAGCGAGCCGGGAGGCCAACTTTTGCCGCCGCGCTCCGCTTTGAGCGACGCGAAGGTGCCGCGGGCAACCAGCTCGCCGGTTTCCGCGGCAACCGGCTTCGGCTTAGAAACGGGGCCGGGCTTGGGCCCGGGCGGAGGCCTTTCAGCAGGCGGCGGCTTCGTCGCGGCTTCCCGTTTCGCACCTTCGACCCCCGGCGACTCCGGTGCGACGGGCGGGTCCGTTGCGATGGCGATCTCCACGGCAGCCGCGACCGGCGGCTCCGTCGTTGCTGCCGCATCGGGCGCGGCCGACTGCGCCGACGGCTCGCGGAACCCGACCCACCAGACCCCGATGCCCAGCAGCACGATCAGCGCCCCCAACGCCCCCACGCCGCCAACGGCGACGGCGCCCAGCGTGAACGTGGATGGTCCGGCGCTCACCGGGGCCGGCGTGCGGGTGGCGCCGCGCACCGTCGTCTTCCGCTCCATCGCCGTAGGAAGCCGCGTTTCGCCCGCCACCAACGGGATGAACCGCGGGAGCGGGCGGAGGTCTCCGCCGCGCGAGAGCTTCACCCCTCCGGCCAGCGTGTCGTCGCTGTGGTAGAGCAGCGCCCGCAGCGCATCGCAATCCCGAGGCCGGTTTTCGCGATCCACCTGGAGGCAGGCGTGGATCGCGGCGGCCACGGCAGGGTCCAGGCCGGGCACGACAGCTTCGGGCGGCTGGTATCGCCCAGACGCGATCTTGTTGTAGAGCGCCAGCAGGTCGGCGTCGTCGAAGGGGAGGCTGCCGCACACGAGTACGTAGAGGATGCAGCCGAGCGCGAAGATGTCGGCCCGCGGATCCACGTCCTTGGCGCTGCGGATCTGCTCGGGGGCCATGAACTGGGGCGTGCCCATGGCGGAGCCGGCCCGGGTCTTGGAGTGGTCGCCATCGTCGGCGAGGATCTTCGCGAGGCCGAAGTCCGCGACCTTCGGGATCACCATGCCATCGGCACTGTCGAGCAGCACATTCCCTGGCTTCAGATCGCGATGAACGAGGCCGGCGCGGTGGGCGCGGGACACGCCCGCGAGGATCCCCCGGAAGAGCTTCAGCGCATCTTCCAGGTCTGGGCGGTTCTCCCCCAGCCATTGATCGAGGCCCGGGCCGTCGATCCGCTCCATCAGCAGGCCCGGCTGGCCGTCCACCATCAGCACGTCGGTCACCGCCACGATGTTCGGGTGGCGGAGCGAGGCCTGCACCTTGCCTTCGCTCACGAGGCGGTCCCGGATCGCGTCATTCGCGACTTTCAGCAGCTTCAACGCGTGTTGGCTGCCGAGCGTGTTGTGGCGCACGGCGTAGACCGACGCCATCCCGCCTTCACCGAGGAGGGCTTCCACGGTGTACCGATCGACCGTGTCGCCGGGCCGGAGCGTTCGAGACATTCAACGCCGGGGCTATCGCGCCGATGCCCGCTTGGGAACACTGCGGCGCAGCAAGGTTCCCCCCGCCATCGTGAGCGCAAGCACGCCGCCAACCCCGTCGGCGTGCCCACACCCGCACCCCCCCGGAGGCGAGGTTCCCCCTGCTGCCGTGTCGTCCGCGTCGTCCCCACCGCTGTCCTCGCCGCAGCCGAGCGACGGGTCCGCCCAGGCCCCCTCCGGCTCCTCAGCGTCGCGGCAGCCGTCCCCGTCGCTGTCCTGGTCCAGAGAATTCGGGACGCCGTCCCCGTCCAAATCGGAGTCGCCTGCGTCCTCGTCAAAACTGGCGAGTCCATCGGCGTCGTCGTCGGCCTCCTGGGCGTTGGGGATGCCGTCGTGATCGCTGTCGCGGCCGGCTTCCTCTTGATCGGGGGAACCATCGTTGTCGCTGTCGAGGTCGAGGTGGTCGGGCTGGCCGTCCCCGTCGGTGTCCACCGCGCCGTCGGGGCCGAGCTCGTCGGCGGTCGGGAGGGAGTCGCCGTCGTCGTCGGGATCGAGCGCGTCGGGGAGGCCGTCGGTATCCGAGTCGCGGAGCGCGCCCGCGTCGTCCAGCTCGGCGCCGTCCGGTAGGCCGTCGTCGTCGCTGTCGGCGTCGGCCGGGTCGAGCCCCAGGCGCCGCTCGACCGTGTCCCAAATGCCGTCCGCGTCCGCGTCCCAGGCCTCGTCATCGCCCGCGCAGTCCTGGTCCACGCCGTCTACGGGATCGGGGGCGCCGGCGTAGATCGACGCGTTCTCGTCGTCGCAGTCGGTCGCGGTGAGCGCCCAGCCCGGGGGCGGCGCGCAGACCACCAAGGTTTCGGTCGGCACGCCGTCGCCGTCGCCATCGTAATCGGCGTACCACATGGCGAACGTCATAGGATCGACGCCCGGATCGGCGTCGTCCACGAGGCCATCGCAGTTGTCGTCGTGCTCGTTGCACACCTCGACCGCGCCCACGAACACCGTCGCGTCGGCGTCGTCGCAGTCCGTCGCATCCGCCACGTACCCCGTCGCGACTTCGCAATCGCTGGCAGACACCGCTGCGTTTCCGGCGCCGTCCCCATCCGCATCCGCGTAGCTGTCGATGCGCTCGCAGCCGGCCTCGCAGATGTACGGGTAGGTGTTCGCGCAGTCCCGGTCGTTCCACGCGCCGCCGCCATCGTCGGCGAACGCGGCGCAGTCTTCGCTGCCACCAAAGTCGTTTGGTTCGCCGGCGCGCCAGTTGGCGTAGGTCGAGGCGCTCCCCCCATCCCACTCGAACGTCCCTTCCGCCGCCTGGTCGTTCGCCCCCTGCCACCACGCCGCGGTCGGCAGAGCCGCCTCCGCCTCGCCCCAGATCCACGCTTCTTCCGCCGCGTCTCGCACGTCAACGAGGTGGTAGCCAACGGAGTCGCACCCCGTCTGCGCCGCCGTCCAGGTGGCCGCGCCCGTCACGAAAAAGTAGGCATGATCGTCGTAGGTCACCACCTCCGCAGGGCAGTCCCCGCCCGCGTCGATCTCCGCGTCGCAGTCCTGGTCCACGCCGTCGCAGACCTCGATCAGCCCAGGCGCCACGCTCGGGTCGGTGTCGTCGCAGTCTGGGCCGCCGTTGCCGTCGCTCCCATCCCCGTCCGCGTCGTCGTCAGAGCCGCCGCTGCAGTCGCTGTCCACGCCGTCGTAGGGCGTGTCGGTCGCTCCGGGGAACACGCTCCCATCGGTGTCATCGCAGTCTCCGGCCTCCGCAACGAAGCCGCCCGGCACCCCGGCGCAGTCCTCCGTCGTCACCGTTGCGTCGCCCCATCCGTCCGCGTCCGCGTCCGCATACCAGGTGCAGGCGTCGGCGCCATCGCAGTCCTGGTCCACCCCGTCTGCCGGCAGCTCCGCCGCGCCGGGAAAGGCGCTTGCATCCGCGTCATCACAGTCCTCGGCCGTCGCCGCGAACCCCGCGGGCTGCTCGCATGCGGCCGTCGTCAGCGCCGCGCCCGCGTACCCGTCCCCGTCGGCGTCGCCGTACCAGATCGTCTCGGGGCTCACCGCCGCGTCGCCGTCGTCGCAATCCGAAGCGTCGTCCACCCAGCCAGCCTCGTCGTCGCAGACACGGGTGGAGGTGTCCGGATCGCCGTAGCCGTCGCCATCTGCATCCGCGTACCGCGTGGCCGTTTCACACCCTTCCTGGCATACAAAGTAGGCCATGGCCGAGCAGTCCTTGTCGTTCCACTCCCCGCCGCCAGTCGTCGCGTACCACGCGCAGTCCTCGCTGCCGCCGAAGTCGTTCGGCTCCCCGGCCCGCCAGTTCGTGTAGGGGCTGTCGCTCCCACCGTCCCAGGCGTACACCCCCTCCGCAGCGCGATCATTCAGCCCAAACCACCAGTTTCCCGCCGAAGTCGCCTGCGCTTCGGCGAAGAACTGGGCGTCGTCCGTGGCGTCGTCCACGTCGAGCAGGTGCAGGCCCCACCCCGAACACTCCGCTTGCGCGTCAGCCCACGTCGCCGACGTCGCGCAATAATACCAGGTTCGGGCTCCATCGGTGGTAGCCGTGCAATCACACGCCTCGTCAACCACCCCATCGCAGTCCTGGTCCGCGCCGTCGCAACCCTCGACCGCTCCCGGATACACTGCGGCGTCCGCGTCATCGCAGTCCACATCCTCGGCGTAGCCGTCTGCGTCTGCATCTACCGACTTCGCCGAAGCGGCCCAACCCTGGCCCCCAAGCTCAGTTTCCGGCGCGCACGCTGCCGCCGCGAGCGCCAACGCCCACCCGAGCGGCCCAAGCCCAGCCCTCAAACGCATCCGCCGCCGTTAGCGCAACCCGCCGCCACTGGCGACGTTCTGCACCGCATCTGCGCTACCAGACGCCGTTGGTGACCTTGATGGTGTACTCCTGGCAGGAGTAGGCGGTGGTCGTGCGGAATACGTGGATGTAGTAGTCGCTGCTGAGGTCGGCGCAGGTGTTCTCGTCCGCCGCGCCGCACGTGCGGGTATCGGCGGGGATGGTGTGCGATCCCTCCCCCACATCCTCCTGGAACACCTCGTACTCGCTGTACCCGTTGCCCTCCGGATCGGTAGAGGAGCCCGAGCCACACTCGAGGTAATCGCTGGTACAACCACCCTCGTACACCACAAAGGCGTATTCGCTGGTGCCGGCGGTCATCTCAACGTGGAAACGGTAGGGGTTGTAGGAGCCGCTCACGGTGTCGGCCGTCTGCACCAGGATCCAGTCGTCATCGGAGCTGTCCAGGATGTTCCCGTTGAACTCGATGGTGGTGGTGCCATCGGCGTCTAGCGTGGACCAGTCCACCACCGGGTCTGCGCAGCTATCCCCGTAGGTCGTGCTGTCCTCGTAGTCGTCCGTCGGGTCGCACACTTCCGTGGTCACGACGTTGGACACGCTGCTGGTGTTGCCTGAGGCGTCGGTCGCCGTGGCGTAGAAGGAGTAGGTAAGGCCCGCGGTGAGCGCCTCACTGAAGCTGAAGGTGCCGGCGCCGTTCGCCGATCCGCTGTCGGTCGTCGTTCCAGCCGAGCTGGAGATGTACAGGGTGATCGTGGCGAACGCCTCGCTGCTCCCGCTCACGGTTGCCGATGTTTCATTGCGGTACTCCACCAGGGAGGTGAGCACAGGTGCGTCCGGCGCGGTGTAGTCGCCCACCACCACGGAGTCCGTGCCGGCGGTGCTGGTGACCGAGCCGTCGTCCGCGAGCACCGAGCAAGCCCAGGTTTCTCCATCGGAAGTGTAGCCGGCGTCCACCGTCGCCGTGGTGATCGCGCTCGCGACGCCGTTCACGGTCCAACTGTAGGTGTAGGTGAGCGAGTCCCCGTCCGCATCGGTGCTCGCCACCGCCACGGTGCAGGTCAGCTCCGCGTCGTCTTCCGGATAGTTCGGCGTGACGTCCACCCCCGGCGCAGAAGGCGTGGAGTTCTGGATCACGCGCGCGCCAGACGTGACTGCGCTCCCGTAGTCGAAACCGTCGAACGGGGAAACCTCGACCGTGACGCTGTCGCCCTTCACGAAGTAGGTCCCATCCAACGTCACGTCTGTCGCGCCCACGATCGCGGTGCCATTGAGGTACCACTGGTAGGCCTCGGACTCGGGATCGCCGTCGGGGTCGCTGAAGCCCGTCGCCGTCGCCGTCAACGTGTCGTTGGTGTACGCAGGTGAAGGCGTGATCGTCGCGCTGGTGAGCGAAGGCGGCCCGTTGCCAATGCTCGCCGAATCGACGCCGGACGGGCCCTCGGCCTCGCCGTCGTTCGGGACCACGTACACGGTCCAGATGTCGCCGCGCGTGGTGGCACTTGCGGGCAAAGGGTTCGAGGTACGCCCCGAATCTACGCCATTGAGATACCAGAAGTAGGTGTACGTGATGGTGTCGCCGTCCGCGTCGTACGCCTCCGTGTCGATGATCACCGTGAGCGCATCGCCCGAGCCGGCGGGATCCGGATCGATGTGCACAACCGGCGCTTCGGGCGCCTCGTTCACGTAGAGCGTCGCGGAGTCACGCGAGGTCAACCCGTCGGTATCCGTGGCGTACACGGTGACGGTGTGGACGCCGTGAGAGAGCCCATCGTAGGTGAAGTTCGCCGTACCATCGCTGCCCGCGCCCTGCGTGGAGAACACCCCGTCGAGATCGGACTCCCAGGAGAAGGTGAGCTCGTCTGCGTCGTCTTCGATGTCGGACACGGTGGCTTCGAAGTAGACCGTGTCCCCGATGTTGACCCGATCACCCGAGATCGGCGCCACCAAGGTCAGGTCCGGCTTGCTGCCCTTCGCGACCTCGATGGTCGTCGTGTCGGTGCCCGTGCGGCCCGTGGAGTCCGTGACCGTGAGCGTGATCGTGTGCTGGCCTTCGCTGAGCACGGCCGTACCGTTCGTCTTCCCGTCGCTGGAGGGGCTCGTGGAGAAGGCGAGCACGCCATCCAGCGAAGACTCCCATTCAACCGTCATCTCCTCAGGGAGATCCTCACCGTCGATCACGTTGCCTTCGAACAACGTGAGCGCGTTGCTGTAGTACTCGCCGCCGAACTCGGGTGTGATGATCTCGGCGGTTGGGGCCTCGTTTTTGTTGACGATCACATCCACCGTACCGACGGCGGACTCCCCATCGGGGTTGATCGCCGTGAGCGTGATCTGCGCGGTGCCCCGGCTGAACACCGTGGCGCATTCCGTGAGCCCGTTCGTGTCGAATACAGCGCCTTCGCAGACGGTTCCGCCGCTCACGGCCCAGGTGGCCGAGATGCTCGACAGCGACGTTTCGAAGTTCTCGTCCACCACGCGGCCGCGCATGGAAACGGGAACGCCCTCGTCGATCGAAGCGCCATCGGATGGCGTTTCGATGACGACGACGGGGGGCTTCGTGAATTTCGTGACGCCGTTGTTGTTCTCGCAGCCCACGAGAAGCGACAGCGCGGCCAAAGTGAGGAGGGCGGGTCGGATAAGACACCTCCGGATTCGGCAGTATAGGAGAGAAGCGCGCTACACTCAAGCGTCCGTTTCACTTGGGGGAGCATTGATCGGGCTTTTGGCGGTGACCGTGGCGTTCGCCGCCGATCCTGTGTCCGTGGAAACGGGTACGCTCGCCAGCGTGGGCGAGGCGCTTGGCACGGCGCGCGTCGTGGAGGTGCTCAGCCATCCGGAGTTTGAGCGGTACCGGCTGGAGGACGAGGCGGGCGGCCAGATGGTCGCGGAGATCGCGCCGTTTGATGGGCTACACCACGGACAGTGCGCGGGCGGTGGCTTGGCGCTTTTTCCGCGGCCCGAGCTGGTGGAGGGGCCCGTGGGCGCGATCCATCTGGAGCCGCTTTGCGAACGCCTCGCAGCCTCGGCGGCGCTGGCTCCTTCAGAGGGCTGGCGGACCCTTTCCCTCGCCCTCATCGGGATCGCTGCCGCGCTCGGCGGCGCGTGGCGGCTGCGCGCGTGGCCCCGGTTGGTTGCGGGAACGTTCCTCATCGCGTTCGCGGTGCGCGTCGGGTTCACGGAGCCAGCGCTGTTCAACGGCGGCGGGGCCGGGTACGAGAAGCTGCTCGTTGGAATAGGGCTTTCGCACATTTCGACCTGGGGCCCAGGGTACGCGGTGTGGATGCGGCCGGGGGTGTGGGCCCTCGGGAGCCGCCCCGAGGCGGTGTTCTTGACGAACCTGCTTTTTTCCTGCGCGTGGCCAGCGCTGATCGCCGCCATCGGCATCCGAGAGGCTGGGCCGCGCCTCGGCTGGGGCGCGGGCGTCGCGGCGGCGCTGCTCCCCGCGCACGCCGCGCTCTCGTGGTCGGAGGCGATGCACGTGAGCGGTGTCACCTGGGCCACGTTGGCGCTGTTCGCGGCCGGCGAGCATCGCGAGGATCGACGCTGGGGATCGGCGTTGCTCGCGGCGGGCGCCGGGATCGCCGCAGTGGCTACGCGGGCCGATCTGGTCATGGTGGCGCCGCTCATCGCGGTGTTCGCCTGGCAAAAGGGGGCGGTGCGGGCATGGCTTGGGGTGGGGGCGGCCGTGGCGGTCGGGGCGAGCTTGCTGGTGGTCGGAGGCGGCGAGTTGGGCGGCGGCGTGGGGGCGCGGGCGTTGGTGCCGGGCCAGGGCTTCGACGCGCGGTCAGTCCTCGGGGCGCTGCTCCCGCGATTCGGAGAACCGGGGCCCAGCTCGGGCTTTTTCTTGTGGATGCACGCCGGCTTCACGCCGATTCTGTGGTGGGGGCTGGCGCTGCACGGGGCCAAGAAGGGGCTGGGCGCAGGGTGGCGGGCCGCCGCGTGGCTGCTCGTGGCTTCGGCGCCATTCGTGTTCAAGGTGGCCCCCCTTCCCGATGCCATGCGACTGCAGTTGTTCGCGCAGGGCGGGCTGGCGTTGATCGTCGGGATCGGGGCGGCGCGGCTCGGCGGGCGGTGGGGATCAGCCGCACTGTTTGGCGGCATCGCGATGTTCGGTCTGTCGCGAGACTTCCGCGGGACCTTCAGCGGACCGGCGTGGGCGCACCGAGCGGAGTGGCTGTTCCTCGCGGAGAAGGTGCCGACCCTGGGGATCGACGAGCGCGTCGTACTTCCGCCCGGCGTTCCGAAGGCGGCGGCGTTCGCGCAGGTGATGGGCACGCTCGGGCCGGCGCGCTGGGCGGAGTCGGGGTCGGGGACGCTCGTGTACCGGCCGGTGGGAAGCCCGCCCATCGGCGGCCAGATCGCCCTCGAGGGGAGGCTCGACGAGGAACTGAGCGTGGATGCGACCGAGCAGCCTCCCCCCTTTGTATTCGGCTTTTATCGCGGCGTTCCGGCGACGTCGGTGGCCGACGGCGCACTGGACGTGCTCGACGTGCCCGAGTCCGGAGACGCCGATTACGACGGCGATGGTCGCGTGGATCACTACGCGCTGACGTACGATGGAGGGAGCGGCGCTGCCTACACGCACCTCACGCTGACACTGGCCGATGGTCGCACCCTGACCGCGGATTCGGGTGGTTCGTTCGGCGTTCGCACCGGTCTGGTGCCCGCAGCCGCATGGGGCACCCCGGAGCTGCTCCAGAACCTGGCCTGGATGCTTTTTGGTCGGATGGAGTTCACCGAGCTGGAGCCGCAACGTGCATTATCGCTCGTGCCGGCAAGCCACTCCGAGGTGCACCCCGCCGTCTCGTGGGTGTGGGAGGCGATGGCGCTTCCCCCCCTGCCCGACGCTCCCGACACCCTCCGCGGTGGCGCCTGGACGCCAGCCTGGGCGCCCGGCAAGCCGACCTCACCCCCGTTTACCCTCGCGATCGTGGATCAACGTTCCGTCCTGCGCGCGTCGGCGACCGGGTTCCCTCTCCCCGAACTCGGCCTCCTCACGATCTCCGACCTCGGCCTGGGCCCCCTCGAAGCCGGTGTTCGCTGCGGCGATCGCCAAGTCTACACGTCGCCGCACGGCGTCTCCGTTCACGACGTTGTCGCGGACCGCTCCGCGTGGGTGTGGGTGTCGGGCGTTCCGGGGGTGAGCGACGCGCAGAAGCTGCGTTGGCGCTCGATCTCCGATGTGCAGTGCCTCGAAGGCGGCTTCGTCCAGATCGACCTCCAACTCCTTGAGCCCCGGCGCGTGATCGTCGATCCGAACGTCGCCCGGTGGGTGGAGGTCTCGGCCTCGGAGGGCGTTGATCTCGCCGCGGTTGCCGCCGCGCTCCGCCCCAGCATCGCCGACCTCGACGGCGATGGTCTCCCCGACCCGATCACCTGGGAATTCACGGCTGGTGCCCACTGTTGTTACATCCCCACCGTCCACCTCTCGCGCGGCAAACCCGTTACCCTTCCCGTCTCCCTCGACGGCGGGGCGGCGCTCGACAAGCCGTGGGCCGGCGTGACCGGCGGGGAGTCGATCACGCACGGAACCTGTGGGGAACACTTCGAGGAGCTCCCCGTCCATCGTTGCTTCGTCGGCCAGACGGCCGGGCAAACGGTGTTGCTGCTGCGCGAGAGCTACGCGGGTCGCGACGTCGCCCCGGAGGTGCCGGAGCAGCGCGCCGGCCGCCGCAGCGCCTGGTACCAGTTCACTTTCCCCGCCAGCGGCGGCTTCGTGGCGTCCGACTGGGGTTCGGTCACGCCGGAGGAGTAGCTCCGGAAGCGTGGAAAGGCGGTGCGACATCCCGCATCCTCCCCCGGGCCAACGGTTCTCCGGCGGACTCGGCACCTCAGTTGATGCGGATGGCCGAAACGTAGGCGGCGTTGTTGTTCTCGTCGACCTCGGCGATTGCGTTGGTGGGATCAAGCACGACCCCGAGGTAGTACGTCGCCCCCGAAGTCAACGAGCTGGAGAGCGTGCCGGTGTACACGTAGGCGTACGGCGAGTCGGGCGTGAGCGTGAGCGATGTGGACGTGAGGAGCGTGTCGGCTGTGGTGATGGTGGAGTCGGTAGACAGGTAAACACGGAGGCCCGGCGATTGCGACTTCGCACCGTTGTTCTCAAGCGTCGCCACGAAATAGAACCTCCCCCCCTTGGTGAGCTTGTACACCGGTTCCAGCGCGGTGCCCGCGTTGGCGGCCACACCGCCCGAGCTGTCGTAAACGGGCACACGCTTGTGCGTGCTGTACTCGCCGCTGAACGAGTCGTACATGAAATGGGAAACGGTCACATCCTCGTAGCCACCGGTGGTGCTCCCATAGAGGGCGCGCAGACCGGAGCTAGCGTCCTCGCCGAGCCGCACCGAGTAGGTGTTTCCATTGGTGTTGAGGAAGGTGTGATCCCCGCCCATGATGTTGTACAGGTTGCTCACGTGGCCGAGCCCCAGCGCGTGCCCGAATTCGTGCATCGCGGTGGCCGCCATCGGGCGCTTCATGCCGCCGTAGGCCCAACTGTCCGTCTTGGCATAGGACGTTTCCCACATGTCGACGTTGTTGAAGAACACGTCCGCCTCGACGATTTGAGTCGTTGTGGCGGAGGTCCAGCAGCAGGCGTCCGAGCCGCAGAGCCAGGTGGCGGAATCGGTGTAGAGAATCTCGTTCTCTCCGTTGCTGGTCCAAACGCCGTCGGCGTCGTCCACCCCAACCGAGAAGCCGATAGTCGAGGAGTTCTGTTGGAGTCGGGTTGCGACGGACTGCAGCACCGCCCACTCCTTGGCGTTGTCCGTCACGTCGCTCGGGTAGATGAGCAGCTTGGGACTGCTCGCCCACTTGGCGGTACCGATGTTGTAGGCCGAGGCCACGGGGGCGAGGGCGAGGCCGGCGAATGCGAGGGCGGCGATGCGGCGAAGGGCGTGCATGGGAGTCTCCGAACGTGGGGGGAAAGGCTTTGGAATCAGCGAGAGGGCTCGCGATCGAGGAAGCGCACGACGAACGGCGCGTCGGGGTTCACGGAGCGGGTGGTGGGGGCCGAACGGAGGTTCACGAGGCGGGAGTCGAGCAGGCCGGTGAAGGCGCGCTCCGGCATCCCGTCCGCGCCCTCCCCAGGCCCGTCCTGGTCGACCCGACGGTCGACCAGCACCGTGCCGACGGTAACGACGTTCACCTCAGGCAGGTTGCGCCAGCCGCCTACGACCACCTCGCCCGCTTCGTCGGCAACGAGGCTACCGCCTTCGTCGTCGTACACGCGGCCGTCGATGAGGCGTAGGCGACCGGCGGCGCACCCCAGCAGGGGACAGCCGGCCAGCCCATTCTGGTCAAGAAAGATCACGTCGCGGTCGCCCTCCTGGAAGAGCGGAAGCTCGGAGACGACGCTGGCGTAGCCCTCAGGGGTCACGCCGCCCACGAAGCGCGCGGTGACGCGCTGCCCGGGCGCGACGCCCTTCCAGGCCCGCTCCGCTCGCCACGTGACGAAGGTGAAGGGCAGCGTTCCGCCCCGGGAATCGGGGCTCGACTGCCGGTAGTCGATGCGCTCGACCTCGCCGACGAAGACCGCATCGGCCACTTCGGCCCGAGCGGTGAAATCGAAGCGCTCGAGGTCGGTGCCCGCGGGTTCGAACTCGGCGGGGTCTACAACCTCGAGGGTGTCGGAGTCCACAGGCGAAACGGGGGCGCCGGACAGGTCGCAGGCGGAGAGGAGGGACAGGGTCAACGAAAGGGTCATGGGAGCCTCGCTTGGGGAACGTGCCCCACCTTGCAGGTTTCATGCCATTGGTTGAACGCCGATTGTTCTGATCGCCGTCTCCCTGCGGGTCAACGATCATTGACCCTGCTGGAAACGATGGTTGCCGCGTGAGCCGTTCCCATCGGGAAACGAGGCGCTTCGAGCCCGACGACCGGGCGCGCCTCCGGGCGCCCCACGACGCGCTACTTTGCCGCGATGCTCGGTTTCCTCCTGCTCGTGGCCGCGACATGGGCCCGTCCTGCACCGGAGGTGCACGCCCCGATGCTCACGTGGGACGGCGAGTCCGCCTCGGCGTGCCTCCCCTCGGGGATGCTGGTGGTGATACGCCGGGATCCGGCGCGGCCGCTGGTCACGGTGGCTTCGGTGGTGGATGGCGGCCTTGCCGACGCGCAGCCCGGCGCCCCCCAGGCCCCCCACGTTGCGGAACACCTCTGGTTTCGGACGCGCCACGGTGGCGAGGAGGTGATGGAGCGGCTCGACGCGGTCGGCGGCACGTCAAACGCGTTCACGCTGCGCGATCGTACCGAATTCGTCGCGACCGCCCCCGCCGATGCGCTCGCGGATCTGTTGCGGCTGGAGGGCCTGCGGCTCACGGAGCCGATGGCGGGCCTGACCACCGTCGAGCTGGACGCCGAGGTGGCGATCGTCGCCAACGAGCTCACGTGGCGGGGTGTCCCGCTGGCCGAGCGACTCGAATCGACGTTGCTGGATGCCCTGCTCCCCCCCGAGCTCTGGGATAAGCGGGCGGACGAGCTGGGCGGGCTCGATCTCGCCAGCGTGGGAGCGTGGACGGCCAGCCACTGGCTCCCCGCGCGCACAACGCTCGCCATTACAGGCGACGTGGATCTCGCCAAGGTCGGCCAACTCCTCAGCGGGGCACTTCCCGACTCCGTCCGGGTGGCGCCGGCCACTGGGCCGATCGCGTGCGTGGGGCATGCGAGACCGAAGCTCCCGGCGCCTCTGGAAGCGCGGTCGCGCGAGATCCGCACGATAGAAGGGAACGATCGCCGCCCTTCGGTGGTGATCTACTGGACGCTGCCCGGGGCGATCGAGCAAGGCGAACGCGCCGTGGCGTTGGACGCCGTTGAGCTGTTGGAGGCGGAGATCAGGCACTACGTGGGTCGCGGCGCAGGGGACGCCGTGGAAACCGTGGACTGCACCTACTCGCCGGGCGCCGAGATGTCGTCCGCGACGTGCTTTCTTGGCGTCTATTCGCGCCGAAAGCCGGCGGAGATCCTCCGACTCGCGCTCGTGGCCGCCGAGGAGGTCGCGGGGTCTGCTCTGTCGCACTATGTGCTACCGCTCCAGGGGCTCAGGGAGCTGAACGCCGAGCGCCTCCATGAGCGCCTTGGCGATCTCACGCGCTGGCAGAGAGCCCTCGATTTGGCGTCCTACGCCCATGACACGGGCTGGATGAACGATGAAGGCTCGGCGTTTGCAGCCATCAATGCCGTTGGAATCCAGGAGCTGCGCGCGTTCGCCGAGCGCTGGCTGCCCCCCCGGCGGGCGATTCGGGTGATCGTGGAGCCGGGAAGGCGGGAGTCGGTGTCTGCCGTAGGCGCGTTGTCGACCGGTGCTCCGGGCGCCGCGCCGATGGGGTCGGCAGCGTCAGTCCCGGCCCCGAGTGGGGGTGCCGAGCTGGCGCGCCGGCTCGCGCTTCCCTCGCTGAGCTCGGCGCGAGAAACCTCCCTTTCGAACGGCATGCGCCTCCTCATCGTCCCGACGGTCGGAGGACCGCGCGCGCGGGTCGGCGTCGTGTTCGCCGACGCTGACGCGGCCGCGGCCGACCCAGCGGTGCTCTGGCTCGCCGATGTGGGGCTCGACCGCTACCACACGGCCCCGTTCGACCTGTTCCGCGCACCGATCGGCTTGTTCGGCAGGTGGCTGTCGACACGGCACGGTGCCTCGCAACTCTACGCCCTTGCGACCGACGCCGGGGCGCTTGAACCCTCGTTCTACCTCCTTCGTCGCCAGCTCGACAGCCTCCACTTCGAGATCGCCAACCTCGGTGTGGAGCGCGACGTCCAGTCCGCCCTGGTGGGTCAATTCGGGTCGGAGCCGGAGCATCGAGCCCATGCGGCTGCAGCCGGTGCGCTTCTCGGGGAATCCGCGGCGCGAGCCAACGAAGACCCTGAGTGGCTCGTCCGGCGCATCGCCGCCTCCCGTTTCGGAGCCGGTACCCGCGCCGGTGCCGAGGCGGCTCAGGCTTGGATGGTGGCCCTGCACCGGCCGGAGTACGCCACGGTCCTGGTCGTCGGGCGCATCGAACCCGAACTGGCGGCGCGCGCTGCGGAGGATTGGCTCGGGGACTGGAAGGGCTGGCCCGCGCGATCGGGCGAGGCGATGGGCACGCTCGCGTCGGCGCCGCTCCCCGCGCTCCCGCCCGTCGCGGCTCGCACGGTGTACCTTGCAGACGATCCTGATCGCCCGCAGACACGCCTCGACGTCGTGTGTCGGGTGAAGGGCCATGCGGCGATCGGCGAGATTGCGGCGACGTTGATCCAGGAGCGACTCACGCGGTCGTTGCGCGCCGATCGTCACCTCACTTACGACGTTCGAGCGGGCGTGAGCGAGATCGACAGTCGGACGCGCCTGATGGGCGTCGTGACCGAGGTTGAGACTTCCGGTGCCGCCCAGGCGCTCGACGAGATTCTATCCGTGATCGCCGAGGTTTCCGTCGGGGTGAACGATGCGGACCTTGCGGCGGCCAAGCGGACCTGGGCATCCAACACGGGCATGGCCGTGCAGGAGGTGGACGGTCTCTTCAGCCGCCTCACCCTGCGTGCGGCCGCGGTACACGCTGGCGAAGCCGGCGCTCCGGTGCTCACCGAGTTCCGCGGCCTGGCTGAACGTGCGGCCGCAGTCCGGGCCGAGTCGCTCGCCCGCGTGCTCATCGACTGTGCCGGTCGCGAGCAGGTGGCCGTCACGGGCCCGGCTGGCGCACTCGGCGGCAGTTTCCCGGGAGCGGTCCCGGTGGTCGCGCCAGTGGCCGGCGGGGGCGGCGGGTAGGCTGGGGCAAACGGGGTGGGGGCGATCGGCCGGGACCCGTAGCGTGGTCAGGCTGGCTTGCGGCCGATCGCGCTGCCGCCGCGCGGCGGGGCCGTCGATCGGAGCACCACTTACCCAACGATGACGTTTGACGCAGAAATGCTTGAGTTGGGCGACGTTGCGCTCGACGGAGCGGTCACCGCCACGGTGATGTTGAGCAACGAGGGCTCCCACGTGGAGGATGGGGCCCGCATACGAATCTGAAATTCTGTATCCCGAGGCCGGGGCGGTGGTCACCGCCAATCGGGCAACGGCGAAGTGGCACACGGGGGGCCACCACGGCGGCACGGGCATCGGCTCCGGAGGAACGGGCACCGGGGTTCCGGGCGAGGCAGAGGAATCCAAGTCCGACGTCCTGTTTACGCTCGGCCCAGGCTGCTCGATCCCGCTGACGGTAACTGCGACCGGCGCGTACGGGGGCGACCTCTGAGGCTCGCTGCCGGTCGAGAGCGTGCAAGCCGAGCAGACGGCCGAGCAGGCGGAAAACAACGAGCTTCCGCCGGTTGTGCGCGATCCGGTGCGCTCTCGCCAGATCGTCTACCTCCATGCGATGGCTCGGCCTCTCGGGGGGAGCACCGATTCGGTCCCGCTCGTGATCGGCTACCCACGCCCAAGCCAGAGCGCCTGCCTCGAAGGCGAGTCGCTGAGCATCGAAACCCGCGTGGTCGACGCCGACGGGCAGGCGCTGGCCTTCACGTGGGGCACCGATGACGCCGAGGGGCAAGCGCTCTTCGACGATCCCTTCGCGGCGGTCGTCACGTTCACCTGCCCCGGGCTGGATGCAGCTTCGAACGGTCGCAACGTCATGGTGTACACCCTCATCGAGGACCCCGATGGGCTCGAGGTGTGGTCCCAGGAGGGGATCGCGGTCTACCCGGCCGAGTACGCCCAGTACGACGAGTTCACCCAGGTGAAGGAAGGAGGCTAAGGAGCGCCGATGCTCCTCGCCGGAGCCTGGTCGGACCTGCCGGAGCTCCTGACTTGGGATGCCTCGGCCGACCCCTGGGCGGAGGGCGAAGCCGTCGTGCGCCTGTCCACGCGGATTCCCGGGCTCGGAACCCCATCGGGTCGAATCGACCCCACCGGCGAGGCGATGATCCGGGCCGGCGAGTGGGTGACGCCGACGGAGTCATCCCCGGCTACCGGAAGTGCGCCAACAACGCCTGATTGACGGTGTCCCGCGCCTGGACGTTGATGCCGTGGCCCACGCCAGGAAGCGTACGCAATGTCGCCCACGGCATCCATTGGTGCAGCAGGCGAGCGTTCGCGGGGTTCACGATCGCGTCGGCCTCGCCGTGCAGCAGGAGGGTGGGGAGCCCCTTGAGCTCACCGAGGCGGGCACCGGTACGATGCCCGATGATCGCCGACATCTGGCCGCGAAAGCCGGCGGCGCTCTGCCCCTGCTCCAAGAGGTCGGTCTGCATACCGGCGCGTAAACGATCGCCGTGCTCGGCCACGAAGGCCGGCGTGAACAGGATCTCGGTGAACAAGCGGAAGCGTTGGGCGGGATCGGTGGCGCGCTGGAGCGTGAGGAACCGGCGTAGCGTGCTCAACGCCGGAAGCGCCGCCGGCCCGCCGCCGTGCGTCGCCAGCAGCGCGAGCGTCCGCACCCGCTCCCGATGGCGCAGCGCCAACTTCTGGGCGATCATCCCGCCCATCGAGATGCCCACCACGTGCGCCTGCTCGACCGATAGGTGGTCGAGCAACGCTACGGCGTCCGCCGCCATCTGGTCGGTGGAGTAGAGACCGGTCGGGGCATCCGACCGCCCAACGCCACGATTGTCGAACGTGATCACGCGGTGGTGCGCGGCGAGCGCCTCCACCTGAAGCCGCCACCCGCTACCGGGCACGGCGAAGCCCATGATCAGCAGGACGGGATCACCGTGGCCGGCGACCTCGTAGTGCAGGCGAACGCCGCTGCTCAATACGGTGGGCATGGGGGCGGAGGGTAACGCTGGCGCGGCGTGGTATCCTCCATTCGTGCCGCTGTGGATTCCGCTGGTCGCGATGCTGGTGCTCATCTGGGGCTGGTGGGCACGCACGGCTTTCTTTGTGTTGAAACAGCCGAAGTCGCCTGAAGAAGAAGAGCAGCGCCGGACGATCGGCGGGGCGATCCAGCACATCGCACGCGTTCAGGGACTCGGCCCATTGGCCGGCTCCTCCGCGGATCTGGGCCCGCCACCAGCCGATCCCGTAGACGACGACGCCCACACCTACCACATGGATGCGCCGCCGAGGCCGCCGGAGGAGTGAGGCGAGTGGGGCGGGCGGCGCGGCGCGGCGGGCGGCGCGGCGCGGCGCGGCGGGCGGCGGGCGGCGGGGCGCGGCGGGCGGCGGGCGGCTCGACCCTGATTCTCACACCCGCAGGGGCGGCCGGCCCCCCTGCCAGAAGTGAGAACGTTTTTACACCGTTTTTCTCAGATCGACCAACGCGAGCGCCTCACCGATCGCGTTGTGAGAAAACACCACTCGAATCGTTCTCAGAACCCAGGGGGGGACTCTCATATCGGCCGGAGCGACTCTCACATCGTTGATGGCGAGCCGGCCCCAATGGCTTTGTGAGAATGTGTCGCGACAGAATGGCCTACTCCGGCCGCGGACGCCGTGAGAATGTGTCGCGACAGCATGGCCCACTCCGGCCGCGGACGCTGTGAGAATGTGTCGCGACAGCATGGCCTCATCCGGCCACCGCAACGCTCTCCGGGGCGGCGCCGCGCTGCGCCGCGAACCCCGCCTGTTTCCAACCGGTTGCCGCGCAGCGCCCAGCCCTACTCCTCGCTCCCCACCGCTTCCACCGGGCAGCTCTCCATCGCAAACAGGAACAACGCCGCATCTTCCGTGCGCTGCTCCCGTACAAACGCCTTGCGGTCGCCATCGCGACCAAACACCTCCGGCGAGATGTCCGTGCAGGTATCGCACGCGATGCATGTGAGATCCACGTACCAAGGGCCCGGCACGTTCTTCGGGTGCTTCTTCGCCGCGTTCGCCATGCCTAACCTCGGTTGCCGACGACCACGCGGGCGCTTTCGCGATGGTCAGGCGACACCGTGCCGCCCCCCTCCGCGCGTTGCCCATGATCGTCCGGTTGTTCGTCGCTTCTCATCCCGCGCCGCGCCAGGACCCGCTCCACCAGCTCCGGCTCCGGCTCGCGACGCAGGACCGCACGCATCACCGCCACCGGGTCGCCCGTGAGCGGAAACAGCTCCGCCGGGTCATAGTGGTAGTTCATGCTGTACAAGCCGGCGCACACCGGGTCCATCGCACAGCGGTCGCAGGCGGCGGTCTTGCCGTGCAAGAACTGCTTCTGCAGCACAAAGCCCTTGCGATCCAAGAATCGGATGCAGCGCTCCTCTTCCTTGACGATCTTTCGGGTTTCGGTGCTGGCTTCCGGGAACTCCGCCATGAAGCAGAGCGGCACGCGCTCGGCCCGAAAACTCCGGCCGGTGCTCGACAGGAACCGCATCGCCTTGCGCAGGCTCAGCTCGAACTCCCCGAGCCGGGGAATCACGTCGGGATTCCTCTCCGCACGGTTCATGTTCGGATCCATGTTGTTCCACACGAAGTGGCGCACATGGGGATGCTGGGCCACGACCCAGCGCACCGTTTCATCGAGGTGATCGCTGTTGAAGGCGTTGATGACCGTGTTGATGTCGGCGGTGATGCCGAGGGCGGCGACATGGCCCAGCGCCGAATCGATGTGCCCGTGGCTTCCCGGCGTTTGGGTTAGAAAATCGTGAACGATCGCGCGGCTGGAGTGCAGGCTCAGGTGCACGTGGGTGAGGCCGGCCTCAACCAGCTCGCGAAGGAACTCGCGCTCGGCGATCCGGTGGCCGTTGGTGATCATCCGAATGAACAGGCCCCGCGACTTCGCGTAGTGCACCGCCGGTAACAGCAGCGGCGCGATGGTCGGCTCGCCCCCGGTGAGGATCACGCCGTCGTACCCGCGGCCCACAAGGTCGTCGATCAGGCCGTGCATCTCCTCCAGCTCGAGATCCACGCCGCTCGGCGGATTGCTGCAGAAGCGGCAAGCCTGTTTGCAGTCGCGGGTGAGCTGGAGATAACCGAGGTTTGCCATCAGCTCCTCCGGCCCGCGTCGGTGTCCACGAATGGCACGGGGGCGGCGCCCGGCACCGGAAAGCGGGGCGGGGGTGCTTGCACGGGGGAGCCCGCGGCGAGGCGCGGATCGGGATCGGTCGTCGGCCAGGACGCGAGCTGGGCCGCCGCATCTTCGGCCCAGGCGCCGCTCAGCGGGACCAGCTGCGCGAAGCCGTGGGCGCGGATCGACTGAAGGTGTTGGCCGCCGCAGCGCGCAGAAACGGGGCAGCCCTTACAACGCAGGGACTTCGCCCGGTAATGCTCACCGATGTACTCGTCAACGAAGGCGTCGATGCCCCAGCGGCCGTCGTCGTGGAACAAGGCCGCGTCGAGACGGCGGGTGGCGGGCACGAGCTCGGTGCCGGGCGCCAGGCAGGCGGGGAGGTTCTCGACGCGCACCCGTCGGCCCAAAGCCAGGAAGAACGCCCGCCAGGCGGGGTCCAGCTCGGCCGACTCGCCGGCGGAGTGGCGGGTCGGCGCATGGAGAACGTGGTTCGCCTGCAGGCGCTCGGGGTGCTCGAGAAGCCAGGTACACAGCGCCTTGTCGAGGCGCAGCTCCACTTCGAGGCCGGTGGCGTCGGCCGCTGCGAGCTCTTCCCAGCGGGAGACGACGACCCGCGAGCCGGCCGGGAGCGCGCGGCTATCGAGTGCTTCCGCGGGGATCCGGACTGGGCGTTCCAGCGAGTCCGGCAGGGTGGAAGCGGAGATCCAACGGATCCCTTTCGGTGCTTCGGCCGCAAGGTCCCACCGATCACCAACGTCAAACGTGTCGAAGCCGCCGACGTGAGCGCGAGCCACCTGCCGGTCCAGGGCGGAGCAGAACGGCTCGATGAAGCAGTGCGGGCAGCGCTTCGCGTCGCGACAGTCGATGGGCGCGCCTTCGTCGAGGTAACGTCGGAACTGCACGCGGCGGCCGCCCACCTCGTCGAGCATCTTGTGCGGATCCTGGATCAGCTCTTCGAGGCCTTCGAGGTGCTGAACCGGGAAGCGGTTGGTCCAGATGTGGAAGCCGGGGTGCCGCGCGAGGCGGAACACCTTCCTCAACGACTCGGCGTGCTCGTCCACATCGTAGAACAGCTCGTTCCGATTTTCGAACGCTTCTCCCTGTGGAATCACGTGGAGGAGGTCGAACTCGCGCACGCCCACCCGCGAGCACAGCGCCACGATCGCTTCAAGATGATCGACGTTCTGCTTGTTGATGCACACGTCCACGTTCACGATCACCCGGCCATCCCGCACCGCGCGGATCATCGCGCGCATGAGGTTCTCGAAGCCGCGTTTTGTCTGCGTGAGGCGGTCGTGCAGCTCGGGGGTGTGGCCGTGGAGCGAGAACGTGATCTCATCGAGGCCCGACGCGACCGCCGCGTGGAAAAAGTCCCGATCCGCCATGCGAACGCCGTTGGTAACCGTCTGCACCCAGCGGTACCCCTGCGACTTCGCGTAGGCGACGGCGTCGTGAAAGCGCGGGTGGATCGTCGCTTCCCCGCCGCTCACGACGAGGCGCGTGGCCCCCTTCTCTTCGCGGCCCCGCCGGATCTCCGTGCAAATGTCGTTGAACGCCATGAAGCGCCCATCTTGCGCCTCCGCGTCGAGGCAGAAGATGCACTTGCTGTTGCACGCCGCGGTGAGCCGCACCCAGTGCTTCGCCTCGTTGGCGACCGCCTCGTTGGCGAGCAAGCGGGTCTGCTCCGGGGTCGGCTGAGCGGCGTCCATCGGCTGCGAAGGTAGCACCGAGGCCGAGCCGGCGCGGCGGATTTGGGCGATGCAGTAGGCCAAGACCCGGTTCCATCGGTGGTGGCCCTGCATCGCGGTGCGGTCGGCGAGCGTGGTCGCGTGGCTGGGCCGGTCAGCCGCTGCCGGTGCAGTTGAGGTTCTCGACGATCTCACCGGGGAGGCTCGTCACGGTGTACTCCAACGCATCGCCGACGCGTACGTTGACCCCGGTTGCCGACCAACAGTGTGATGCGTCGTCGTGCAGCACGAACGTCCATATTCCAGTATCGAGCTGGCTTGAGGTCGACTGGCCCGGGTCGAGACCTACCCCGTCCAGGACCCACATCGTGTCGGTCGACATGAATACATTGAGGTGGGAGTCGGTGGCGTTCTCAAAGGTCACGGTCGCCGTCGTCGGCCCCGTGTCCTCCGTCCACTCCAACCCCGGCGGCTCATCCGAATCCGGCGAATCCCCGACGGCCATCGGGCGGGCGCAGGCGAGGAGGAGGGCGAGCATTTTTGGAGGTTACCACAGCCCCGGGGTTGGGCTCGACCTCCGCCGATCAATCGCAGTAGACCCAGCCCGCCGCGATGAAGCCCTGCACGGACGAACGCCGTCAATCGCGCGGCGGAGTCGAGTGTCGCGACATCCGTGCGGCCGGGGAGGCGCGTCGGGAGAACGCGAGCGCGCGTTCCTCCCAGGGTGGCCGCTCACCCCTCGACCTTTGCGCGCCCGTCGCCCGCTTCGACAGGGTGCCGGACGGACGAACGCCGCGAATCGCGCGGCGGAGTCGCGTGTCGCGACACCCGTGCGGCCGCGGGGGCGCGTCGGGTGAACGCGAGCGCGCGTTCCCCCCCAGGGTGGCCGCTCACCCCTCGACCTTTGCGCGCCCGTCGCCCGCTTCGACAGGGTGCCGGACGGACGAACGCCGCGAATCGCGCGGCGGAGTCGTGTGTCGCGACACCCGTGCGGCCGCGGGGGCGCGTCGGGTGAACGCGAGCGCGCGTTCCCCCCAGGGTGGGAGCTCACCCCTCGACCTTTGCGCGCCCGTCGCCCGCTTCGACAGGGTGCCGGACGGACGAACGCCGTGACTTTCGCAGTTCGTTCGGGTGTCGCGACACCCGTGCGGCCGCGGGGGCGCGTCGGGTGAACGCGAGCGCGCGTTCCTCCCAGGGTGGCCGCTCACCCCTCGACCTTTGCGCGCCCGTCGCCCGCTTCGACAGGGTGCCGGACGGACGAACGCCGCGAATCGCGCGGCGGAGTCGAGTGTCGCGACACCAGCTCGCTCGGGGAGACGCGTCGGGTGAACGCGAGCGCGCGTTCCCCCCAGGGTGGGAGCTCACCCCTGGAGATTTGCGCGCCCGTCGCCCGCTCCGACGGGGTGCGATACGGGCGAACACCGTGAATCGCGCGGCGGAGTCGAGTGTCGCGACACCCGTGCGGCCGCGGGGGCGCGTCGGGTGAACGCGAGCGCGCGTTCCCCCCCAGGGTGGCCGCTCACCCCTCGACCTTTGCTCGTCCCCCCCCAATCCACACCGCGAAGCGCCCCTACCCGCGCCTGACACTGGGACCGGGCCGCGCGCTTCGCCCCGTTCTACCCCCCCTTCAGCCGCGCCCGCCGAGCCTCCAACTCCACGCCGGCGTACACCTCGCTCACGCGTAGCCGCACGCGAAGACTCCGCAGGCTGAGCACCTCTCCAGCCCCAAGCTCACGAAACAGCCAGGAACCGTCGGGGCGCCGCTCGTAGTGCTCGATCGCGATTCGGTGGGAGGACACCAGCACATAGTCCCGCAGGCTCGGTAACGCCCGGTAGTAGGCGAACTTCTCCGAGCGGTCGTAGTTCTCCGTGGACTCCGAGAGCACCTCGAACAGCACCGTCGGGTTCGTGATCGTGTTGCGATCGAGCTCGTCGCGCACGGGATCCCCGCAAACGACCGAGATGTCGGGGTAGGTCGAGACGTCCTCGGTGGGGATGCGAACCTTCGCGTCGGAGTTCCAGGGTTGACAAGGCTTTTTGAGGAGGCGGCCGTACAGGATCCCGAGCAGCCGCGTGGAGAGCTGAGCATGCGGGAGCGTGCCCCCCGCCATCGCGACGGCGACGCCGCTGCGCCATTCGTGTTTGATTCCCGTGTTCAGCTCAAGCTGGAGATACTCGGCGTACGTCAGCGGTTGGACTGCGGGTTCGCCCATGGCCCGGTAGTATAGCGCGGTTCCCTTGAGCCAAGCGTCCGTATGCGCCCCGTCCTCGCTCTGCTGCCGCTCGCCCTCGGGGCGTGTACCCCCTGTGACGCCTCGGTGGACAGCCAGGCCTCGTTCGATCCGCTATGCGGCTGCCCCATGCTCAACCTCCCCGCTGCGGCCATCACCACCGAAGCGGGCCTCGCAGCCCTCCTTCACGAGGTTCAAATAGCGCTCTACCCCGAGCAGGATCGCGCGAGCATCGCCGTGGCCGCTCACGACGATCTGCAGTTCTTCCGGGCGTGGACCGAGCTCGATACCGTCGGCAACGAGCCCTATGCACGAAGCTACACAATCGAGTACGATCCAGTCGTTTTGAGCGACCCACCCTCACCCGAGGCGCTGGCCGCCGTCCTCGCGCACGAGCTCGGGCACATCGACGATTACCTGCAGATGGACTCTGCCGCGCTCCTCGACTTCGCCGTGTGGTACGGCACCGAGGATCCGACCACCTCGGCGTCGCTCGCCGAATACGAGCGCGCTACCGACGAGAAAGCCTTGGCCCGCGGGTGCGCCGAGGGGCTCTCCGCGATGCGAACCTGGATCTACGCCCACGTGGATGCAGACAGGCTCGCCGAAAAGCAGAAGGACTACTACACCCCGGACGAGATCACGTCCTGGGTTGAAGCACATGGGTCTTGCGACGGCTGAGCCTACCGCTGGAGCGTCGCGATTGCGTCTACCTCCACGCTCCCGTCCAGCACACCGAGCACCGTCGCGTCCTCGGAGTTGAGCACTTCCCGGGTGGCGAAGTCCGCGATGTAGGTGGCGGCGACGGTGAGGCCGAGCGTCTTGTCCAGATCGCACGGCACGACCGTGGAGGTGAACGACTCGTGGCAGCCGCCGGCCAGCTCCACCCAGGTGACATCGCCGGCGGCCGCGCGGGTGAACGCCTCGGTCCCGTCGCCATCCGCCGAGCCGGTCATGAAAAGCACAGGGCGGTCGAGGCTTTCCCAGCCGGCGTCGGCGACCAGATTGGTGCCGACGGTGCCGGCCAACGGGGCAACGGCGACAACGCGGGGATCAACCGCGCGCTCGGCAAACGCGGCCTCTTCAGCCTCCGTGCAGCCCAATTCGCTGGAGGCGCACGCGGTCGCGATGGCCGTAGCGTCGAAGGTCGGACCACCAAGCAGCCAGGACGTCTGCCCACCGTAGCTGTGGCCGAACACGAATACCTTGGAGGTGTCCACGCGGCCGTACAGCGGATCATCCTCGGGCAAACCCTCGATCCAGTCGATCGTGGCCTTCACGTCCAGCGTGCGGAGCAGTGGGAAGGTCTCCGGTTTGGGGTCCTCGTTCTGGGTGAGCAGGTTGTCGGTATGGTCGGGTGCGGCCGCCACCCAGCCGGCGTTCACCAATTGACGCAGGATCGGCGCCCCGTTTCCGGCCCACGCCTGCGAGCCGTGCGAGTACACCACGAGCGGCGCGAGGCAGGTCTCGTTGATCGGCGCGAACGACGCATCCACGAGCGAGTTTGGATCGTCGAACAGGTCGAGCCAACGCGCCGCTTCGCCCTCGGTGTCCTTGGTAGGGTACCAGGCGTGAAGGGCCAGATCCCGCGTTTCGCCCGACCACGGGATCGCGTAGGAGGTCGCGGACTCGCGGGTGCCAGCCACGGCGCCTTCGATGTCGATCGCGGGCGCAGCGGGGCCCGCGCAGGGGCCGCCGGATTCCACGGCGGCGGGATCCGGCGTGCAGCCGAACACGAGCAGGAGCGAAGTCACCCGGCAGCGTAGCGGTTCACGCCCGCCACGGCGAGACGAACGCGAACCACCCAAGACCCGCAAGGAAGGCAACCTGCCAGACCCGAGCGGGCCAGGGACGCAGCGGATCGGGCGCGCGATGAACGCGCCAAAGGGCCCAGGCGTGCGCTGCGAGGCTGACGACGCCGACGCCGAGCACCATAGCCAGGGGAAATCCGCGCAGATCCACCATGGCCGCCACCATCGCCATGACCACCGCCGTCGACCAGAGGCCCGCCGCCGCCTCG